>JWKY01000001.1 GCA_000806015.1 archaeon GW2011_AR19
CGTTGATACAAATACTCTTGGAACTTATATTGTAACTTATGATGTTGATGATTCAAATGGAAATTCTGCAACACAGGTTACAAGAACTGTTAATGTTGTAGATACAACTATCTCCGTTATTACCTTACTCGGAAATCCTGTAGAAACTATTGAAGCATTTACTCCTTATCTTGATGATGGTGCTACAGCAAACGATAATTATGATGGAGATATTACAACAAATATTGTTACTATAAATCTTGTTGATGTTAATGTTGTCGGTGTTTATATTGTAACTTATGATGTTGCGGATAGTTCTGGAAATAATGCTGTTCAAGTTACAAGAATTGTTAATGTTGTAGATACAATTGCCCCAGTATTAACAAACATTGCTTCTTCTGCCACATCTTCATCAGCAACAATAACTTGGACAACAAATGAAAATGCAAATTCAACAACTTATTATGGAACAACAAATGCCACAACTTCTATTCAAAGTTTAGGTGATTCTGTAACAAGTCACTCAATTAGTTTGTCAAGTTTGTTAGCTTCAACATTTTATTATTTTAATGTAAGTTCCTGCGACGCTGCTGGAAATTGCGCTGTTTCAACTCAATACCATTTCACAACTTCTGCTATTGACAACGGAAATGGCGGCGGAGGAAGCGGTGGCGGGGGTGGAGGAAGCGGAAGCTCTTCTATAAAATATTACACATGTTCAAAATGGAATGAATGGTCTGCATGCAGTGATAGCAAACAAACAAGAATTTGTTCAGAAAAAATAATCACAACTTCGCAAAAAGGAGTTATTGAATCTAAATTCAATGCAACAGAAACACAAACTTGTACAGCGTCGGTTTTAACCCCAACAGGCTCAGCAGTTGAAGAAAGTGAATCAAATGAGGTTTCGCCTGTGGAAGAAGCAACTCCCGGATTTTTTGGAAGAATAACTGGCGCTATAACAGGCGCAGCAACTGGTTTAACTAAATCAAAAGGCGGAAAAGTTTCTTTAATTGTTCTCGGAATTTTAGCTCTGGCTTGGTTATTATTAGCCATTAGCAGAAGAATGAATAGAAAAGATGCAGCAAGAAGAATCAAAATAATTCATAAAAGTGATTTGGGGAAGAAATAATTCTTTTGAATATTTTCAGAAGGGCGAGAAAATCTTTATTTCTGCTGGATATTTACATTAATGATAAATGATGCTGTCTCACTTTCGTAAAGTTTAACCCCATTTGTTTGTTGTAGAAAATGCATTTCTCGATTATATAATTCCCAAATTAGTGACCACAATTTACTTTCTTTATTTATTAATTCTGCATTAAGTTTTAAAACATCGTGAGCTTCTTTAAAGTCAATAACCTTTCCATGTGATTTATAGACCTTACCTTCAGATAATGATTTTGCCACTTTACTTGCTTGTTTATTTTTTCCCTTGAACATGTATTTTTTTAACCATTTTTCGGCAAAAGTTCTTGAATGAGATATTGCATTTTCACAGATTTGAATTACTTCTGGTCTTAATTGAGCTAGTAACGGAATATACATATTGACAGGATCGGGACTTTTCTTATCTTTGATTCTATCCCTTATCTTCTCAAGCCCTCCCAAAAATGCCTGTGCGGGAATTGAAGATTGACCAACAATTATTTGAGGATCAATTGGTCCCAATTCGGATAAATAACCCATTAGTATCTTATCGCTACCCAACGCAATCATTGTTGCTGCACTTTTTGCTTGATTAGGAATTATTACATTAAACTCTTCTGTAAACCTTTCCCTACACATCATTAATAATTTTTCCGCAGCATTAGGCTCTCCACCATTACTAACAATCATCAAATCGGCTTTATTAGAATTTGCTGATCTCAATAAATCTTCAAAAGGTTGAACATCTTCAGATCTAATCATTCGTAAATTATTGATTTCAGGAATATTAATCGGAAAATTTGCTGAAGCATAGCAAATTAATTTCCGTTTTGTAATCTTTTGTATTTCTTTTATTAAATCCTGTCTGATTTTAATATGGTCCTTATGATTCCATTCATCCAAGATTTTTTGAAAGATTGTGTCGTTACTCATTTAAAGACCTCTAAGAATTACTACTGATTTCTCCTTTAACAATATATTTTAATTCTTCAACCCTAATTTGCTTTATAATCTCTGTAAATTCTTCTATTTCTTTCTTCTTATCGTTGCTTAAATCCTTATAAAATTTTGATAAACTCATATTAAAATATAATCCTACATATTATTTAAATGTAGTGATTTTGAACAGATTTTCTCGCTTTGATTGTTGTTCTTGAGGTATCGCTTTATTCTTTTTATGAAACTTAGCTTAAAATTTTTACGGCGATAACTTTCTTTTAGCGGAGCAGTATTTTTAATTTTTCTCAATAACTCACCACTTGCGTGGCTCGGATTTACTTATGATTTCTACCAAGACAGCTTAATTCAATTATTTTATTGACTATTTCTCAAACTTTTCCAACACGACATTTTTCTTAATTTCTGCGAAAGCAGGTATTTTAATTATTTTAATCGTTTTTCCCGCCGTATTTATTCATTATTGTTATAACAGCTTTTTAATACGATAATTTTTTGATAAAATTTAAATACTCTTACATTTATTTTAAGATTATGACTAAAACAACTAAAAAAATTTCAATTACTGCAATCTTAATCATATTTGGAACAATAGTTTTAGTAATTTTAACTTGGCCAAGATTAAGTTTACAGACAAAGTTTGATGGCGGACAATCTAATTTTCAAATTTATAATCCAGATACCGCAAAATTAACAGTTAGTGTATGGAACAGGGGAGGAGCAATTTCGGATTGGAAAATAATAACTCCAGAAAGTTGTGTTTCTGCTAAAGTGGGTGGTAATATTACTTGCACACATGAAGGTTTTGGTGGAATCACACCCTGTACGTTTGCGATATGTTCTCCTACAAAAGTGCAAGAGATAGGTCCTACTGACATAATGAGTTTCAAATTTAACGAACCTTATCCTAAAAATTTTACATTTACGTTAGATGTTCAATCTTCATTTAGTTTCATACCAATAGCAACAATGAACGAAACTTATTATTGTAATTTGAATGGAGATAATGTAGATTCTTATAATTGTTCAAAAATTTAAATTTTACAGCAATAAAAAATTTCTTAAGCAAAGCGTCATGGATTTATCCTGGTGCGAAGCCAATAAATATTTGCGAAGCAAGAAATTATAGTATTAGTTTTTTGTTATTTATTTTTAAAAAATTCCAAACCTTTTTCTGTTATTTTTATTTGAAAATAAAATCTGCCATTTCTCTCATGATTTTCTATTTTCTTAATTTCAACAAAACCAAATTTTTCTAATTCTTCACAATTGGATTTTATTGTTTCAAATCCAGTATTAATTTTTCTTTCTAATTGCGCGTAACTCATGGGATTTGATTTTAAATGCTTCAATATCTTTTCTTTTATTTCAAATGAAGAACGCTTAGACATACTATAGATAAAGAGTAAGTTTTAAATAGAGTAACTCATAATATCATAGTAAGTAAAAAATGAATAAAAACAATTATATTTGGATTGGAATTGCTGTTGTTGTCGTTATTATTATTTTTATTGTATTAATGAATAATTCTTCAACATTTACTAAAAAAGTTTTACCAGAGGATATTCAAATTTCCGATTTTCGTTATGAAGACAAAGATGGAACAAGCCTTCCTTTTTATATCTATGATGAAAATGAAGGAATTAGAACAAATGCTAAAATAACTATTTCTACAAATAGAAATGATTTATATTTAATGGTTTATGACAATACCCATAAATTATTGTTTTATTCTGAAAATCCTGAAAGATATGACGGAAAATTAAATGTTGGAGAAAATGAAATAATCATTTTTAATAATTTTTATTTATCTTCTTTATCTCAAAGACCAGAATTAAAATTTTGTGTTTCAACAAAAGCGGGGTATGATTATGATTTACAAGATACTATTTTAAAAGATGCTGTTTGTAAAACAAAGATTTTTGATAGTCCAGAATTCAAATATGAAATTTTTCCTAATCCAATAATAATTACTATAAGTAAAAGTAGTGAAATACTTGATGATTTTCCAACCCAAACCTTAATGATAAAAAATATCGGTGAGAATTATGCTCCAACTTGGATATTGATTACAGATACAAACCCAAGTTCAAATGTCGCCCCAATGTATTATGCAGAGAAAATTGACGATAATAATAAATGTGATCATTGCATTAAACCGGGAGATACAGCTGAATTTAAGATAACTACGGTCATTGGAGGCGGTCTCCCAATTGGAACTTATGAGACTCAAGGATTTATTTATGGATATAATATAGAAAAATTAAACACAGAAACTATCTTAAAACAATTTACTTTAAAAACAATTGTTAATCCTTAACTAATATTTTACTATCTTCTAGAATAAAGATGAGTGGATATTCCCATGATTATCTCAAACAAAACAAAGAGATTTTTTTACTAACCCTCATGAAAAGTATTTTATTTTAATTCAACACTATAAGCAAGAATTTTTTCAAAATTATTTGATTTTACAAGATTGAATACTCCATTTTCTTTTTTATATTCACAAAAAAATGATTGTGAAATTACATTATCTTTCAACCTCTTTCTCTCTTTTTTTAAATAAAAATAATTCAATTTAAATTCGGCTGAATCAAGAGCGGAATTAGTTAATTCAACATTTAAATTTTCTACATCAAAATTGAATTGTTCATTGTCTTTGTACTCTATAGGAACTAAAATATAAACCATTCCTTGTTTTTCTATTTCATCTTTATTTCCATTTTTTAATTGAGTTATATTAACATTTTGATAAGACCATTTCCAAGAAAACTGAGTGGGAATTTTTCCATAATTTGCGATTCCAATATTTAAAGGAATTGAGATATCTTCTTCTAACTTATCAGGGCAATGCCATCCAGAAATATACGCTTGAGGTAAATAGGAACCTTCTATTGCTTGAGTTTGTTTATTCATAGAAGAAAAGGTGAGAAATCCGGATACTACAATAGCTGTTGTTAAAACAACCATCCAAAAATTGTTCTTTTTCCAAAACCTTTCTGTTTTCGCTTTTTTATCAACAATCTTCTGGATTTCTTTTTTTAATTGTTCTTTGGTAAATTGAACCCCTTTTTGTTTTGAACTATCTTTTTTTCCCATTTTAATATTTTCCCTAAAATTAATAAACAACCCTCGGTCCGTATCCCCAAAGTTTTACTGCAGAAGCTAATTCTGAATTTGGATTTTCTTTGACAAATTTTTTTAAAGGAATTTTTTTATAATAAATATCTCTTGCCTGTTCAATCGCTTTTACTCCTGCTTCTATTCCATCTGGATGACCCAACAAACCCCCTCCGCATTGTATAATAATATCGTCTCCTAATTTATTTAAAACTTCTTCAAAATCTCCTGGATGCAATCCGCCTGACGCAGTCATCCAAATAGGTTTAATGTGATGCCAGTTTTGCCCCAACGACGGAATTTTATTGTGCGGCTTGAGCTCTTTGGTTTGTAAAACATCTTTTATATAAATTGCTTCTCCATAATCTTCCATTTTTGCCAAAGGACTTCCGCCATGCAAAGAATCAACTCCTAACAACCGAAATAATTTTGCCAGCAAAATCATTGAAATAGAAAAACCAAATAATTTTCCGTCGCCATGAACTCCTGGAGAATTATCTCTTGTTATAAATCCGTGCATTGCTCTGTGAGCGTGAATTGCAAGCCCGAGATTTTTTCTCCTTATTGTATCAACAGCTGCAAAACCAGTTGTAACAACATCAAGCATCATAAAAATTCCCCCATTTTCTTTAATCAGTTTTGCTCTTCGCAGAACTTCGTCAATATTTGAATGAGTTGTATTGCAAAGATAAAATTTTTTATTTCCTGTCTTTTGTTCTGCTTTTTTTAATTCATTCAAAACTAATCTGCATCTTTCATCAAATTTATTAAAAAATAAATTTGTAAGATTTTCATCATCTTTAATTCCGTCATAAGTTCCATTTTCTGAATTAAATAAAATTTTCGCAAGTTCTGCCTGTTCTTTTGCTGTTCTTCCGATTTTCGGTTTTGGAACGGTGCAGACTAAACACTCTTTTGGTTTTTTTAATAATTTTCTAATTCCAGAAACTCCAAATCTCGGGCCTGGAAAAGCATTAATCATTTTTTTAGGAAATCTTATATCATAAACTCTCATTGCAGAAACCATTTTCATTCCGGCAATATTCCCGACAATTCCGGCAAGCAGGCCGGAAATATTATCTAATTCAAAAAGTTCAATAGGATACGCAACTTTAAACATTTTTTTTTCATAATCCAAATCAAAAGCCAAAGCCCTAAACTTTTCTGCCATTTTTATTCCTGAATCTTTTCCAGAATAAACTTTTGTCCAAGTTCCCGTGGAAGATTCTGCAGCAACAGTCCCGGCAGCGTCTTCAAAAAGTTTGTCTATTTTTTTCTGCCCTTTTTTCAGATGATGATATTTAGCTTCTTTAACCGCTGTTTCATCAAGTTCTATTTTTAACAAAGTAATTACATAATTCTCATCAGGATTTTTTGGTTTCCATCCTCTTTTTGCAACATAATTAAATTGTACTGCCATATTTGTCTCTTTTTATTTTTAAGTTTATTATTTATTTTGCTAAATGAATTTTTGTTCCACTTTCAGTATCATCAATTAAATATCCTTCATTTTTTAAGTCTTCTCTTAATTCGTCTGCTTTTTTCCAGTCTTTGTTTTTTCTTGCTTTTTCGCGCTCTTCGATAATCTTCTGAATTTCTTTTGGAATCTTAATTTTTTCTTTTTCTAAAAGTTTTAGCCCAAAAACTTCATCTATTTTTTTGATTGTTTGATATTTTCCTTCTGCTTTTTCATCTCTGACAAGATTCCACAAAACCTGCAATGCTTTTGGGAAATTAAAATCATCATCCATTGCTTTTTCAAATTCTTCCAAATATTTCTCATTTATTATTTTATCATCTTCAATTTCTCCGCAAATATTTTTTAATCTTTCATAACTTAATTTTGCATTTTCCAAAATTTTATCTGAAAAATCAAGAGGTTTTCTGTAATGCGCTGATGCAAAAACATATCTTATTGTTTCCGGAGAGTATTTTTTCAAAATATCTTTTATTGTTGAGAAATTTCCAAGAGATTTTGACATTTTTGCTTTATTCGTTTTTAAAAAACCAGTATGCATCCAGTATCTAACTAATGGCTCTTTTCCGGAAATAGATTCCATTTGCGCAATTTCTGCTTCGTGATGCGGAAAAATTAAATCTAATCCTCCACCATGAACATCATACTGGGACCCAAAATATTTTTCTGTAATTGCTGTATCTTCAATATGCCAGCCAGATCTTCCCTCACCCAATTCACTTTTCCATGAAGGCTCGTTTTCTTTTTTAAATTTCCACAAACAAAAATCTCCTGAATTTCTTTTTTCAGGATTCTCGTCAATTCTTGAAACGGCGTCATCTTTTTCTAAAATTTTTCTTTTTGCTAATTTCCCGTATTCCTTAAATTTGGTTAAATCAAAATAATATCCGTCAGAAATTTTATATGCAATCTTTTTTTCTATTAATCTTTTAACCTGCGATATTATCTCCGGCATAAAATCTGTTGCATTTGCATACTGGCTTACAGAATCAATTCCAAGAGCTTTCATATCTTCAAAATATTCTTTTCTATATTTACTTACAATTTCTTTCCAATCTGTTTTTTCTTCATTAGCTCTTTTTATTATTTTATCGTCTATATCTGTAATATTCTGCAAATAAAAAACTTTATATCCTTTATGTCTTAGATATTTTACTATTATATCAAACTGAGTATATGTTTTCGCGTGCCCTAAATGCGCATAATCATAAACTGTCGGTCCGCAGACAAATAAATTAACTTCTCTTTTTTTTATTGACTTGAAAATTTCTTTTTTTCTTGATAAAGTGCTGTATATTTTTAATGACATGATTCAAGTAAGAAGAAGAGATTTAAAAAACTACTCTTGATAAAATTCTGGTTAGCTAAAAATTATTTTATCGTCAAATCAACACCTACAGTAGAAGCGTATTGAAGTCCATTATTTTTAACATCAAGTGAATATCTTATCTGGCAAAGGGGAGCTGTTTCAGGAATATTAAATTTAACAAGAATTGCATCCTCTAATTTACTTCCAGAAATAAGATTTATGCCTGTGCCTGTTTTACCAAGAACTATTAAACTCTCTGCTTGTTCTTCTGATAATTGACAACCAGAACTAATTTCTCCAACTGAAACAATATAAGAAAAAGAACCATCTGTTTGTTCTTTATTCATAATAGAAAATCCAAATCCTCCGCTGTCCCCCTTCTTTATAGTTATCGTTCTTTCTTTAGGATACACAACAACGCTTTTATCTTCTTCTGAAAATAATTGGTCTATCTCGCTCTGTATTTTTGTATCTACTTGATCAATCGCGCTCGTCCCCGTCTTGAAAATTTTCTGCACTAAAAAAATTCCCAATACTAAAACACTCATAAGCAAAACAATCGTTACAATTGTTCCGACACTCATTTCCATTGCGCCGATTTTATTTTTCATTTTATTGTACAGAAGGGATAAGAGAGGATATTTGACCTGCTTTTAATAATAAAAATAAACTAGCTGCAAAAAGCACTACGCTAACAATAATTCCTATAATGTTGAGTTTTTTTGATAAATTTGAAAGAGTTGTTTTTTGTTTTCTGCTTTGAACTAAACCAATTATCCCAAGAGTTAATCCAATTAAAGGACTAAAAAAAGCCATGACTATACTTACAATTCCAAAGACATAGCTTGTCAAAGGAAAATTTATTTTATCGAGACTATCTTTAACCACCATCTTTTTATATTCGTATTAATGAAAGTTGTTTTATAAATGTTTTTGAAATTTGGGAATTTATTTCTTTTCTTTTTTTACTTCTTTTTTTTCTTCTTTTGATTTTCCTTCTTTCTTTTCTTCTACTTTGCTCTCAGCAGGCTTGATTTCTCCTGGTTTAACTTCAGCGCCTTCCACTTTTCCAGCCGCTGCTTCAGCAGCTTCTTTAGCAGCTTGTTCCTGTTTAATTAAATCTTCCTGCTGTTTCTTTACTTTTAAGAAATATTCATCAAGATCTTTTCTTTTTTCGGGCGAAGTTTCTGTCAAGCCTTTTTTTATTTCTTCAGCGAACTTGCCTTCATCAATTAATTGCCCAACTTCTGAAGCCGAATTGTTTTCAACAAGAACTCCTAAGCTGACACAAGTTCCGATTATTGTTTTAACTGATGATTTCAAATCTTTGCAAAGTAAATCGTTTTGTTTGGTTTTTGCAATAGAAATAATCTGCTCAATAGATGCGTTCGCAATTTTTTGTTTTTTTTGAAGACCAGAGCCTTTGTCAAGCCCTAATTCTTTTTTTAATAATTCTGAAACAGGCGGAGAAGATACAAAAACTTCAATTTTTTTTGTTGAAGGGTCTACAGATAATTCTACAGGAACTTTTAATCCTTTAAAATTTTTTGTTGCATCATTTACCTGCTGGATTATCTGTCCGACGTTTAATCCTAAGGGGCCAATTTTTTGAGCCAGAGCTGGACCGGGCTGCATTGCTCCACCTTCAACTAAAAGTTTAATTTGCATTTTTATTTTTCTCCTTCCTCTCTTCTTATAACTTTAACATTATCTATTTTAACTGTAACTGGAAGCGGAACAACCGCGCCAAGCAAACTTACGACTACTACTTCTTTTTGCTTATCTATTCTTATAACTTTTGCTTTTTCTTTTTTAAATGGTTCTGCAATTATCTCAACAAAATCTCCTTCACGTATTGAAATATCTTCCATAGAAGGTTTTATCATATTTCCTATTTCTTCGTAACTGATAGTCTTTCCAATAATTCCCTTGACATAAGGCAGATTAAAAACTGCTTCCTCTGCTGAATCTCTGTCTTCAGCTTCTAAAAGAACATATCCTCTTAAGCCGTGCGGTCTTGAAATAGAATATACTTTAATATTCTTTTTTTCTGCTCTATCTGAAATCATATCGAGGGCTCTTTCTTCTTTGTTTGTTGTAACTTTTATAATGAAAATCATTTATTTAGCTCCGTCTAAATCTTAATTATCTAAGAAATAGATATTAGTATTTAAAATTAGAGGTTTATAAGCCTTTAGTTTATTATTCTAATTTTTTATCTTCAGCAAGTTTATGAAGATATTCTCTTTCAAATAAATTAAGCTTATTGATATTTATTTCTTCAGATACAAAGTCATTTACCCATAATTTTGATTTATTTTCAAGACCATAATTTTTAAATTTTTTAATATATAAATCATCTTCTTCTTTAAATAAAATAGTATGGGGCAAAAGTAAACGAGAATAAGACATTCCCAAATATACTCCTTTTGTTAAAGTAAGAATACTGCTATTCATAATTGCATAAATTCTTCCTAGAACTAATTTTTCAATCATTTTTATAATTTTTTATGTAAATGCCTTCATGACTAAAGCAATTATAAATCCTATAAACCCGAGAATTAAAATTCCGATTGCCGAGACTTTTGCAACTTTTTCAAATTCTTCTTTTGTGGGTTTTTTTAAAGTATGCCAGACACGGACGCATTTGCTGAAAAAAGATTTTATTGATTCCATGATTAAATTAGAAAGGCAGGGTTTTTAAGATATTCGGAAAATAAAAAATATTCAAATTAATAAATCTCCTCAACTTTCTTTAATAATTTTTTCTTTCTTTTCTTTAGTTTTTCTGGAGCATCTAAAAAATTTTCTTCAGAAATAATGCCATCGCCGGATTTTAGTTCAAGTTCTTTTCTTGCGTTTCCTGCAACTTCTCCTCCTTGTTTAGCTGCAAATTTATTTTCATCAAAGCCTTTTGCATCTTTAGTTTTTGCAATTCTTGTTGTTGCAGCTTCGCCTAACATAGTAAAAATTAATTCCAAATCATCCATATGGTCTCTTAAATTTTCCCTGTTTAATTTTTTTAATTTTTTATATTCTTCAATACTTTTCCCGAATGTTGCCTGACTTATTTCATTTGTTAAAATTGCAAATTCAATTTCCTCTTTGATTCCCCTATTTTTCCACTCATCTGTTAATTCCTGTCTTATTGCGATTCCCCTTAATCTTTTTTCAATCCAATCTTTTGAATATCCTTTTTGTTCATATAATTGTTTCATTCTTTCCTGAGCTAATTCAGGATTTTCAATTTCCTGAACTCTTTCATAACCAATTTTTGCAAGCCATCTTTTAAACGGCTCTGCTTTTTTAGACGGGACTGACTGAATTATTCTAAAAATTCCTTCTGTGTCTGCGCAATCTGTCAAATATTCTTTTCCATCTCCTGATTTTAATTTCAGTTGCCGACAAAATGTCGATAACTCAATCTCGCTTGATTCTAATTCTCTCTTTTTTAATCTATACCAGTAATCATTCGGGTCCGTACTTTCAGTTAAAACTTCTATAATATCAATAATAGAAAAAAACCATTTATCATCAACAAGTTTTCTTCTTATTGCTTTTCCTTTGAAAATTGCTATATGGGTTTCATTTTTTTCCATGATAGATTAAAAGAATAAGAGTTTAAAATTATATTGTTAAATTATTTAGTTTCTGATTTTATCCAATCTGCATATTCTTTATTAGACTCAACATTTATCTTCATGATACAAGGAATTTTGTATGGATGAATCTTCTTTATTTCTGATTTAACTTTTTCCCAATTTTCTTTTTTTGTTTTAAAAATTGAAATAATTTCGTTGCACTCGACAATTTTCCCAGTCCAGCATGAAGTTGCTTTAATCGGAAAAATATTTGCACATGCGATTAGTCTTTTTTTAAGCAAATGTTGAACAGCCTTATTCGCTTCTTTTATATTCGGATAAGTTACATAAATTAGTATAAACCCCATAATTTTATTAAAGAAAGGAGAGTTTTAAACATTGTGGGAAATTAAATTTATTTGTTTCTGAAATACTTGCTCACTTCGTTCGCAGAGATTAAAAAAATTGTCGTGTTGGAAAAGTTCATGTTATTCTTAGAAAATAAATGAATTAACACGCAAAGCCCGTTTCAGTAGAAATTATAAATAAATCCGAGTGGAGCGAGGAGTAATTCTAAAAACAAAAATCATTCAAAAAATTCAATTCCAAGTTCCTCTTCAATTTCTTTGTGTTTTAAAGATTCGGTAGAATCTCTGCCCCCGGAAATTTGCGCGCTTTTGACTCCTGTAACAATTAATAAAACTCTGATGGATTTATCAAGGTCTTCTGAAATCTGCGCTCCGCCGATTAATTTAGCCTCGGGATTTAATTTATTTCCAACTGTTTCAATTATTAATTTATATTCATCTAAACTCATATCCGGTCCTCCGAAAACATTGACAAGCGCCCCGGTAGCATTAGATATATCAACATCTAAAAGAGGATTGTCCATTGCTTTTTCAACTGCTTCTATTGCTCTGTCTGCAGTATCGGACTCTCCCATTCCAATTAATGAAACTCCGCCGTTGGTCATTACTGCCCGGATATCTGCAAAATCTAAATTCACAAGTCCGTTTGTTGTTACAAGTTCAGTAATTCCTTTAACTGCATTTGTAAGAATCTCGTCGGCAATTTTAAAAGCGGTCTGCAAAGGCAATTTAGGGGCTAATTCAAGAAGTTTGTCATTGGGGATGATAATTAAAGTATCAACAAAAGATTCTAATTTTTCTAATCCAATCATGGCATTTTCAATTCTCTTTTGTCCCTCTATTGTAAAAGGCAGAGTAACGACGCCAATTACCAAAGCGCCATTTTTTTTCGCGATTTTAGCAATTTCCGGGGCAGCTCCTGTTCCGGTTCCGCCTCCTAAACCGCAAGTTATGAAAATCATGTCGCTTCCAGAGAGTTTTTTCTTTATTTCAGACATTGATTCTTTAGCTGCTTCTTCTCCAATTCTGGGATTGCTTCCTGCGCCAAGCCCTTGAGTCAATTCCTTGCCAATAAGAATTTTATGGTCTGCATCCGTATATAATAAATCCTGAGCATCAGTATTAATCGCAATTAACTCTCCTCCCTTAATTCCGATTTCTTTCATTCTGTTCAAAGAATTATTTCCGCCTCCGCCGACTCCAATAATTTTAATTTTAGCGACTTGTTTTTTCAAAATTTCAGCTAACTCCTTGTCAATTTCTTTGACTTCTGAACTAACCTTAAGATCTGCAGATGTTACTCTGCTATCCCTTTCTGAATATGATTGTTCCATGATTAAAAAAAGTTAATTTCATTTAAAAAAATATCTATAATGGAATGATACGATTTTTAAATTTCTTTTTCAATTTTTTCAGTTAAATTATATGAAAGTTTAACATAATAAGAAATTTCTTCTTTTGATAATGGTTTTTTATCATTATAATAATTGGTTAAATTTTTTAAATCTTCAGTCATTTCTTTAGAAAATTCAAGATTTTTAAAACATTCATCAAAATCATATACGTAGCTTTTGTTCTTGAAATAATTTAAAACCTGCAATTTTCTCCTAATATGGAACATTAAATATTTCGTTGCTGTGAATTCTTTCCAGTTTGGAAGAAGTTTTTCTAAGTCAACTTTATCTTTTTCTTCAGTGTGCAGTTTGGTTATTCCCCTTTTTGGAGGATTTTTTAAAAGATATTTTTTAAGAGATTTAAATTCCGGCGTAGAATATAAAATTCTGCTCCCTTTTTCAGAAGCCAAAGCCCAATAAGTAGACCAGCTCTTTCCTGAAACTAAATTTTCTTTTGCATATTTCAAATCCATTAAATTTTGAATGCTTAAATTTTTTTCAGTTCTCTCTTCAAATACTCGCTTTTTCTCTTCATCTAAATTTAGATTTTCCTTTTTCTTTAAAAGCACAATTGTATCAATATCTGATTTTCCTTCAACATATTTTCCTGTAACAACGGAACCAAATAGGACAACTGAAGCAAGATTATCTTTGTATCTACTAACAAAATAATTTTTTATTTTTTTAAGTGAATTTTCTAAGAGCATATTGCGTTATAAAAAGCATTTGTGTCGTTTTCTAATTCCTCTGGACCAGGCAATCTATCATTAAGTCTATTAAACGGCTCACAACTTTTATAGACGTTTAAAGAATCGCCCTTTTTTAAGGGTTTATAATACTGAATTAATGTTCCTTCGGTTTTAACTCCATTTTTGCATAATTTTTCCATCCCTTTGAAATCTTTTTGTCTTAATTTATCTGCAAATTCCCCTGAAAAAAGAATTGATTCTAAACCATCTGAATAAATAATTAAATGTTCATTTGGTTTTATTTCTTGTGTCGCTGTTCTGACATAGTTCATCGCTGTTTCTTCGCCAGTTAAAACTCCAAATGAATGTTCTTCTGAAGGATTATTTCTATAATCTCCTCTTACAATTCTTCTTGCTTCTGGATTTCTCCAATCTATTGATTGAAGTCTTTTATCCTGCCAAATATATTTGTCGTGTTTATCTGGACCTTGATTTTCTGTTCTAAATTTTAAATTTCCTTTTTCATCAAAAATAGCAACCCCGCAATCTGTTAAAAAACCAAGATAAACCACGCCATCATCTAATGATACTCCAGAAGCAACACAACCAGCAAAATCTCTTAAAACATAATCTGGTTCTGGCATATTTTGAGCATTCCATTCTTCAATTCTTTTATTTGCTTCTTCAAAAGCTGTTCTTATTGCTTTTTCATTTCTGTTTGCTAATTCATAATCTCTTAAAATCAAAGGAAAAGTTTGCGTAAAAATGTTTGATGCAATTTTTGCGGGGCTTGGTCTTGGATATCCGAAAGCAAAATTAATTTTTCCTTTTAATGTTTTCATATCTGGTAAAAATTCATAAGGGTCTCTTGTTATACCGTCGGCAACAGCGAAAATTTCATTTTCAGAGTCAATACTAAATGAATCTTCTGTTGGCATTAAAGCAATTTTCTTCTTTTGATTTGTAGCAATGAATCCATTTGTCATATTGTAAATAAAGATCCTTAGTTTATAAACTTTTCTACTTTGAAGGGGTTACTAATTATGGAATTTTATCCATTTAAAATAATCATTAAGTTTTTATATTTGGATTATCCCTTTAAATTATGAATAAAAGAATTTTTGGATTATTCTTGTTTATAACTTCTTTAACGATATTGTTTTACAAAATAAATTTTAATTTAACTGGAAATCTTATAAGAAATTATTTTCAAGAAAGTACTTTAATCCATATTCTTGGTTTCTCTTTGTTATTTGTTTCATTAATTCTGTTTTTATACAGAAAAAATTTGGATGCAGTAATAATTCCCACAGGACCAAGCATAGATGAAGGTTTTGAAAGAGCTCATAAAACGGGAGAGTATTATGAAAAAGGAAACAAAATAAAATATTTTGTGATTAGTGGCGAAGATAAAAAACATTCATCAAAAGTTCAAAGAGATACAATTTATAGAGAATTAAGACGACATAATATAAAGTCGTCTAAAATAAAAATTGAAAATAAATCGCATGATACTTTAGAAAATGTAATTTATTCTATGAAAAAATTAAAAAATGCCAAAAGAATTGGGATTGTTTCATATCCTCAACATTTGAATAGATTTGAGTATATTATTAAAAAAGCAAAAGAAGAAGGAATAATTGACAAAAACATAAAAATTGAAAAGATACCTATAAAACAAAATGCAAATGAATTTTTTTATGGAATAATCGCAAACTTAAAAGAGAGATATAGATTAAGACACGGGATAAAAGAAGCTGAAAGACATAAAACGGGCAAATTTGGTCAATTTATTAAGAAGTTGATTGATTAGTTTTTTCATCTTTCTTAGGTTGCTTAATATCTTTATCCTCTTTAATTTCCAACTCCATGCCGAAAATTTCCTTGAATTTTTCTTTAAAAATTCCAACAAAAATTTTAAGTTGTTTATCTGATTCCGGAATTTCATAAATCACTTTTTTATTATCTTGAGCAACAGCAAATTTAAAATCCTGTTTGAAAATAAAGCTGTTAAATGCTTTGATTTTCTCTTCAATATCCTGAATTATTTTTTTTACATTTATTTCATAAATAACTTCTTTTCCCGCAAGAGGATGATTAAAATCAACCAAAACTCTGCCGCCGGAAACAGAAAGAACTTTTCCCATTTTTCCGTCAAAATTCAGCGCTGCGCCCTGAACAGGATTTATTTTGTGCTGAAAAAAAACTTTTATAGGAATCATTTTAACTAATTCGCGGAGCCGTTTTCCAAAAGCTTTTTCAGAAGAAAGTTCAATTTTATGTTTTCCAATTTCTTTTCCAATAAGATAATCATCAACGCCTCCAAGAAACATTCCTTCACCAAGACAATAGATAAGAGGTTTTGTTTCATGGGAATGGTCGTTTTTGTGCCCTTGAGAAACATGTAATTTATCTAATTCTTCTTTTATGTTAGAATCAAAAATATCGCCGGTGTCTTTGATTATTCCGGTAAATTCTATTTCAATAAAATCTTTTTTTTGCAATGTCATATAAAAAAGTAATTCACAACTTTTATAAATCTATTTCTTCTGATTATTTTTATGGTATTAAAAATTATTAACGCTACTGAGGCAAAATCGGGCGCTAATATTATTATTGACGGAGTTCCCTGCACTGTAAGAAGTATGGATGTTTCTAAAACCGGAAAGCACGGACATTCTAAATGCAGATTTGAAGCTATTGGAATAATCAGCGGACAAAAGAAAGTTTTTGTAATGCCCGGGCATGATAGAATAGAAGTTCCGTTGGTTGAAAAGAAAAAAGGCCAGATACTTTCTAAATTAGACGGGAAAGTCAGTCTTATGGATTTAGAGAGTTTTGAAACAATTGAAGTTCCATGCCCTGATAAAGAGGTTTTTGAAGAATTAGAAGAAAACGGAAACTGTGAATATTGGAATGTTGAAGGCGAGAAAATTGTAAAAAGAAAGCTTTAATAATTAAATAATAAATTGAAAAAGGAAATAAATATAATAAAAAATGGCAAAAATACCGGAAGCGCAAAACAGGCTTTTTAAAAATATTTTTATATGCAAGGAATGTAAAATAAGAATAAAATCAGACTCTCAAAGAATTTTAAAAGGAAGAGTTAAATGCAGAAAATGCGGCAGAAAGGCATTTAGACCGATAAAAAAGAAATAAAATTGAAATAAAAAAGAAAATTAAAAATTTTCATAGATACAAAACAGGAAATTTTGCATAAAGAAAATTAAAGATTTTCATGTTTTCTTCATTTCATTCAAAAAAAAGAAAATTAAAATCTATCAATCACTTTTTAAACCATTTTAACTAATTAAATTAAAGGAAATAAAAAATGAGTTTTATTAAATACGATATAATTATCTTAAGTTTGTTTGTATTATTTGTTTCTCTTTTTTTATACAGAAATAGAAAAAATTTGAAAAAAGAAGGATTATTATTTTTATATAAAGCTAAATGGGGAATAACCCTCATTGATAAAACTGCAAAAAAATTTCCAAAAGTCTTAAAATTTCTTAGCCATATTTCTATCGGAGTTGGTTATTTATTGATGGCGGGAATGCTGTATTTGTTTGGAAAAATTGTATACTTGTATATAGTATATCCCTCGATTGTTAGAGAAATAAAAATTCCTCCGATAATGCCTTTGATTCCTTACATTGATAAAATAGTTCCGAATGCCCTCGGATTGCCGCCTTTTTATTTTGTATACTTTATAATTATTCTCGCAATAATTGCAATAAGCCATGAATTTGCTCATGGAATTTTTATGAGACGTTATAATATTCATATAAAATCCACCGGATTCGGGTTTTTTCCTTTTTTCCTGCCGGTATTTTTAGCGGCATTTGTTGAGCAGGACGAGAAAAGTATGGTAAAGGCAAGCAAATTCCAGCAGAAAGCTGTTTTAGCTGCAGGAACTTTTGCAAATATTTTAACTGCCATCTTGTTTTTCGGAATATTAATTTTATTTTTCTCTTTTGCTTTTAATCCGTCAGGAGTTGTTTTTGATAATTATGCTTATACTGCCGTTGGGGTTGGGGCAATTTCAATAGTAAACAATACTCCAATAGAAAATGCAAATTACGAAAAAATTTTAGAATTAACAAATGAAAAAGGATTTACAAAAATCCAAACTAGCGAAGAAGACTATTTGATAACTAAGGATTTTTTAGAACTTCAAAAAAATAACTCGGAATTTATTGCTGTTTATTTTGATGCCCCTGCAATTAATGCTGAACTAACGGGGGCTATTTTAGAAATTGAAGATTCAAAAATTCAAAGTTTGGAAGATTTAAGCAAAACTCTTGAAAAATATTCTTCCGGAGACAAAGTAAATATTAAAACAAATGAAGGAGAATATCAAATTATCCTCGATGAAAATCCAGAAACGGGAAAAGCTTGGTTAGGAATAAATTTTAATAATCTTGAGAGAAGCAGTGTCTTTGGAAAATTTATGAATTTTTTAACTTCATTTAAGAAACCTCACGTGTTTTATGAACCTGCGTTTAGAACAAGTAAATTTATTTATGATTTTATTTGGTGGCTTGTTTTAATTAGTTTAAGTGTTGCGTTAGTCAATATGCTCCCAATGGGAATCTTCGACGGCGGAAGATTTTTTTATCTGACAATGTGGCAAATTACTGGAAGCGAAAAAAAAGCAAAGAGATGGTTTGCATTTGTAACTTATTTTTTACTGGGATTATTATTTGTATTAATGTTCTTTTGGGCTACTTCCTTTTTCTGACAAAAAAATTAAATTATCAAAAGATATTTAAACTTAATATACATATTATTAATATAAATTAAAAAGAGGTTAAAAAAAATATGGCAAAAAAGAAAGCTGCGAAGAAAAAAGCAGGAAAAAAGAAGAAAAGATAATTTTCTTTAATAATTTAATTTTTTTATTTTTTATATATATTTTTATTTTTTAAATAGTTCCCGATTAATGGTTTTTCCGTTGGCTCCGGAAGAAATTTAGTTATCTGGGCGGGGTTGAGATTACTCCGTCGAAACCAGATGAAGTTATTGCTGAAGAGATTATTTTGAATAATCAAATAAAGTGAAATTCCTAATTCTTTATTTATCCCGACCAATTTAAGCTTATAAAGATTTAAATTTAATTGTAAAATTCTTTATATAAACTTGTTAAAACTTTTATTTCCTGCTTAGCTTATTATTTGTTTTAATGTTCTTCTGGGTGTTTAGTTTTTTATAAAAAAATTTTTAGATTAAACAATATCTAACAGAATAATTTTCTTTTGCAACTCTTTTCATATCTGCGCTATCTTCAAAACTAGATTGATAACGTTCATACCTTAAATTTGCGTCTAAAGAACGAATTAAATCATAAAAATCGCTAGCTTTTTTTTCGCCTAATTTTGCAACAACTATTTTTCCAGAAGGCAATTTTATTCTATCTGGAGAAAAGGGTAAATCCATTGTCCAGGCAGGAAAAAATTTGAAACCATTTTTTTCAAAATTGTCTAATCTTTTAAATATTTCTTCAGAAGACAAATTATCTAAATCTTCATCCATTTTATAAATCAATAACCCCGTCTTTTGTCAGCGCAGCAAATCTTATTCCGGCGGGCAAATTAAGCAGAGCAGAAATTAAAGCCATGTGCTCTTTTCCGTCGCCAGAGGCAATGCTTAAAGCAACTTCTGTGCCTGCAATTTTTCCTTTAAGAGCTTTAGAAAAATCGTCCCTTAAATCTCTAATGTTTTTATTTAAACCAACTTTAATAAATTCAAAGTTTTTTTCGTGCTTGAATTGTTTTGCAAAATCATCTCCTAAAATAATTACTTTGTCCCACTCTCCAAATTTTATTAATCCTGAAACCTGCGCCCAAGTTCCTTCTCCTTTTGAAAGTAAAGCTATTAGTTCCATTTTAACTCAAAATTTATTTTATTTTTAAGCATTACTATAATCTAAAATACAATAAGATTTATAAATCTCCAAAATTTAAAGAATTTGTCGTTTGAACCATATCGTTGACACATATATTCTATGGTGTTGACGCATGATTTGGGAGACAATTTTAATCATGGCGGAACTAAAGGAACAATTAAAACAAGCTCTAACAGAATTAAGAGCAGAAAAGGAAAGAAAATTTGACCAGACTGTTGATTTAATTGTAAATTTGCAAAAGTTTGATGTAAAGAAAAATCCAGTCAACACTTTTGTTTCTGTTCCGTATAAAATTAAAGAGAAAAAAATTGCAGGATTCTTGGAAGTGAAAAATAAAAATTTTGACACAATTACTCTGGACCAATTCAAAAAATACACAGATAAAAAAGAATTAAAAAAAATTGCAAAAAATTATGACTTTTTTATTGCCCAGCCAAGCACCATGCCGAAGGTTGCGACTACTTTTGGAAGAGTTTTGGGTCCTTTGGGAAAAATGCCATCCCCCCAATTAGGAATTATTTTAAATACCGATGATAAAACAATAAACGAGTTAAAAGAAAAAATAAATTCCAGCATAAAAATAAGAACAAAAGATGCTAGCATTAAAGTTCCTATTGGAAAACAAAGCATGGAAGATGAAAAAATTATTGAAAATGTTTTGGCTGTTTACAATTCTCTTTTAAAAAATCTGTCAAAAGGAAAGGAAAATATAAAAAATATTGAGATTAAATTCACAATGACTAAACCTAAGAAAATTATTTTAAAATGAAACAGGAACAAAAAATAGGAAATTTTTTGACAAACTCGCCAAAGCGTTGTCGAGTTAAAGGAAAGGAAAATATAAAAAATATTGAGATTAAATTCACAATGACTAAACCTAAAAAAATTATTTTAAAATGAAACGAGTATACCCTAAGGAAGGGCATAAACAAAAAATCCAAATTGCAGAAGAATTGCCTAAAAAAATTTCAGAGATTAAAATAAAAACAGTCGAAGAACTTGAAAATTTAATTAAAAATAAAAGAACAATATTAATCTCGTCCATAAAAAATATTCCCGCGTCACAACTTCAAGAGATTGTTAAAAAACTTAGAGGCAAGGCCATTGTTAAAGTTCCAAAGAAAAATTTGATTTTTAGGGTGTTAGACAATTCAAAACAATTGGATAAAGAAATTGAAAAACTAAGAGGAAAAATAAATGAAAGTTTTGCGATTTTATTCTCTGACTTAGATAGTTTTGAACTTGCCGGCGAATTAGTTAGAAATCAAAGCCCTGCAAAAGCAAAAACAGGGCAGATTACAGACAAAGACCTTGAAATCCCCGAGGGACCTACTGAATTAATACCTGGTCCAGCAGTAAGTGAATTAAGCGCTTTAGGAATTAAAATCCAAATTGAAAAAGGAAAAATCACAATAAAAGAGCCGAAAATTATTGTTAAAAAGGGCGAAAAAATTTCTCAGGGCGCAGCAGAGATATTAAATAAATTAGATATCAAACCATTCAAAGTAGGATTTATTCCAATATGTTCTTTTGATACTAAAGAAAAAATATTTTATTCAGAAATAAAAATAGATAAAGAAGGAGCAATAGAACAGCTTAAAACAGCTTATTCAAGAGCTCTGCCATTTGCTGTAGAAATTGGATATTCAACAAAAGATACAATTAAATTCTTAATTAGCAGAGCCGGGATGCATGAAAAAGCTCTGGAAAAATTATCATCATCAAATAACTCACGACCTCACTCGGTAATTGAAGAAAATAATTTGTCCTCCGTGAAATCGCTCTACTCACGACCTCACTCGGTAATTGAAGAAAATAATTTGTCCTCCGTGAAATCGCTCGCTCCCAACGAAAATAAATCTGACGGAGAGGAAAAATAAATGGAATATGTATACGGTGCATTGCTTTTGCACAAGCTCGGAAAAGAAGTCAGTGAAGAGAATGTGAAAAAAGTTGTTGCGGCTGCCGGCGAAAACGCATAAAGCAGAGAAGAAAGAAGAAAAGCCAAAAGAAGAGAAACACGAAGCTGCAGCAGAAGGATTGTCGGCGTTGTTTGGATAATTTAATTTTTATTTAACGCTGGCAATCTTTTTCACAGAAGTAGTTTGACTTCTGAATAATCTCAATTAAAATGAACAAAATAGAATTTCTTAAATCGACGTCAATATTATTTTTCTTAGCAATACTTTTCAGCCAGACAAGTTCAAAAATCTGGATTTTATTTTTAAGCATTGGACTAATCTTTGGAGTGTTTTGGTTTTTTAAAGAGTAGTTATAAACATTTATAATAATCAAATTTATTTTTATTCTATGGCATGGAACCTCTACGAAAACAATAAACTTCTTCCGCCTCTGAAATTTTCAAATGGGAAAACGCAAGAAGACATAGTAAAAGAAGTTTTGAATTCTATAAAAGATGGGGAAAAAATAATTTTTATTCATGGAGTTTGCGGAACAGGAAAGTCGGCAATTGCGTTAAATCTCGCAAAAGAGCTTGGGAAATCTTCAATTGTTGTTCCAATAAAAAATCTTCAGATGCAGTATAAAAAAGATTATGAAAGCGAAAAATATCTGCTGAAAAATAACGGCGAGAGATTAAAAATCAGCGTAATAACAGGACGGCAAAACCACAAATGCAAATTTCTTGAAGAAAACAAAGATGCAATTCCAAAAATAAAAAAAGAAGTAAATGCAAAATTGCACGATATATTTTTTGGAAAAAAAGATGAATTTGAGAAGAATTTTGGAGATGATGAATCTGCAGATAATAAATATCTGCCCTGTAAAATTGAAATAAAAGAAAAGAATATTCATAAAATAAAAAAATATTTAGCGCAAAACAGCGATATAAATGTAAAAAACTTTTCCCAACTTAAAGATGTTAAAAGAGTATCTGTTGCAGGCGCATGTCCATATTGGAGCCCTGTTCTTCCAATAAAATACGAACTTGGTGGAAAAAGTTTTGTGAAGGCAAATAAAAGAAGATATTTAGGGCTAAAAGATACAGAGTTTGTTTTTTATCAAAGAGAGCCGGGATGCAAGTTTTACGAGCAGTTTAATTTTTATATTGACTCGGACGCGATTATTTTTAATTCAGAAAAATACAAAATTGAATCAGCATTAAACAGAAAGCCAATGACTGAAGTTGAAATAATTGACGAATGCGACGAATTTCTTGATAAATTCTCAAATAATAAAACAATAAATCTTGACAGAATGCAAAATTCATTAAATCAAATATTTGAAATAGAAGAAGGAGATGAAATAATTCTCAATGAATTAAGAGAGATAATAAAAAAATTAAAAAATAACAAACCCGCAGAAAATTATGCGGAACAAATCCTCCCTTTAAAACAAACTGCAATCTATGATTTATTTATGAGCTTATTAAAAAATCCTGATTTTATTTATAAAATAGATGACGAAAATTATTTGTTTGATGTTTATGAAAGCGCAAAAATGTTTGAAGATTTTTTAGATGAGAGTTATGTTACATTCACAAAAAAAGATGAAGCAATAACAGCGCACATTGTAACAATTAATTTAGCTAAAAAATTTAAAGAAATGGCTGACAAAAACAAAATAATTGTTCTTATGTCCGGGACTTTGCATTCTGAAGAAGTTTTAAAAGATATTTTTGGAATTGAGCAATTTAAAATAATTGAAGCGGAAACGCAGCAGCAAGGTCAAATTACTATAAAAAGAACAGGATTGGAAATGGATTGCAAGTATGCTAATTTTTCAACCGGAAAAAATAATCATAAAGATTATTTTCTTGCTTTAGACAAATGCATTGAAGTTGCAAAAAAACCTGTTTTAGTCCATGTAAACAGCTTTGCAGATTTGCCGGATGAAATTGAAAAAGAAAATTTAAACCTTAAAAATTTAATCAGCAGAGAAAAATTAAAAGAAATTCAGGAGGAAGATAATTCCGGGAAATTAATTGAACAATTCAAGACGGGCAAGACAGATATTTTATTTTCAACCCGCGCATCAAGAGGCATAGATTTTCCCGGAGAACAATGCAATAGTATTATTTTTACAAAATATCCAAATCCAAATGTAAAAGATGTTTTTTGGAAAATATTAAATAAAACTAAACCGCATCAATACTGGAAATTCTACAGAGACAAAGCCCGACGAGATTTATTGCAGAAAATTTACAGAGGATTAAGATTTAAAGACGACCATATTTATTTGTTAAGTCCCGATAGCAGAGTTCTTGAGGCTTTTGAGAAGAAAAACAGATATTGAAATATTTTAGAATTCTCTAAAAATATTTAAACACGATAAATATCGTATTATTATGTGGACAGCAAAGATAAAATTTAATGAAGAAAAAACTCTTATAGGAAATAAAGCGGTAAAACATGGTGTTAATCTGTTTGTTTTTGCATTGTCATTTTTTTATGAAAATAATTGGATAATTGTTCATATAACTGGGAATATTATTGGAGAAAAAGAACAAATAGATAAGTTCGTTAAGGATTTAAAAAAAGAATCGCGGGTTAAAGAATTTGAATTAAACGGAAATTTTTTTGTAGGAACAATAAAAGAACCAATTTTTGCAAAATACATTTATAATAAGAATATAATTCAAATTGCTCCCGCCTTAATAACAGACACAGGTTATGAGATTCTTAATATAGGGAGTTTTGAGAAAAAGTATTTGGAAAAACTTATTGATTTGTTTGAAAGAAAATTTGATGGTCAATTATTGTCAATTCAGAATAAAAAAATAAAATCTATTTCTGCAATTAAAGTTGCTCCTGAACTGACTGAAAAACAAAAGCAAGCGATAGAGCTGGCAATTAAAAGAGGATATTATACTTCTCCAAGAAAAATTAGTTTGCAAGAACTTGCTAAAATTTCTAAGCTGAGCTTTTCTACCTTTCAGGTTCATTTGAGAAAAGCCGAAGAAAAGTTGATTCCGTTTTATTTTGAATAAGCGATACACATCGCTATAAAGTTTATCTATTTTTTAGTAAATAATTCTTTATGGAAAAAATCCAACAAATAACTTTAGATACTATGCTTGAATCCTACAAACCAGAATTTAGGTATTTAGTAAAAGCCAAATTTCAATATCCTTACGCGGAAGGAATTTTTAAAATTCCTAAAACCGCTTATGGTATAGAAGGAAAAGATACAGGGCATTTTACACTCATAGAACTTGGCTTTTGTTATAATCAATTAGCTTACACTTTTTTTGCAGAAGCTTTTGAAAAAGGATTAATTAAAGAGGTTGAAAAATCAAGTTTGAAAAAAACAAAAGAATACCAACTTCATAGTTCTTTTATTATTGGACTGGACAACGTAAAATTCTGGAAACAAATTAATCCAAAAAAATTTCAAGGTCAGATTAAATTAGAAAAAATAATACAAAAAAGAAAAGATTTAATTTTCTTTAAAACATCTTATGACTTTGAGAACGGCAAAGCTACAGGAGAAATTAATTTAGCTTTCTTAAAAAAATAATCCTTAAAATCCCTAAAAATTAAATAGCTAATTGCAAAAAACGCCCGCCAGGAGGCTCGCGACCCCGATTTCTATTTTTTATAAATGCCTTCTACTCACGACCTCGCACGGGTTATTAATTAATTTTATTTTCTCCCTACCACGAAGTCGCTCGGGATTGATTTAAATCAAAGTCGCTTTACTCAAGCTTTGTAAAGTCGTTATTAATTTAAAATGTTTGCCGCT
This sequence comes from archaeon GW2011_AR19, assembly GCA_000806015.1. Taxonomy (GTDB): domain Archaea; phylum Nanobdellota; class Nanobdellia; order Pacearchaeales; family GW2011-AR1; genus JWKY01. The sequence goes on from JWKY01000001.1 coordinate 25,638, forward strand.
TCCCAAAACTCTCGGTCGAACCAAGGTTCTCATCCTGGATTTTTTGAAAAATCAAAATTTGTTTCACAAATTAATTCCAAACGCCCCCGCCAGGAATCGAACCTGGAAGCCCTTGCGGGCCCAGCTCTCAAGGCTGGTGCACTACCATTATGCGACAGAGGCATTACGCGATCTCAAGAGGTTTACCGCCTTTATCAAGAACCTGATAATTTATCCTCGGTTTTTCTTTAAGAATAGGCGCTTCTTTAGCCATTTCTTTTTGAGCTTCATTTAAAGATTCTTCGACAATAACTCTGGAATATCCCTGATTAATTAAAGCCCATTTAAGACTATCCGTTGTATATCCTTTTTTTAAATTTTTCTTAAAGTATTCTACTAATTGTTCTTTAGAACCTTTTCTAATGCTTGTCATGGAAAAAATAAAAATCCCTCATTTAAATTCTTTGCTATATCCTATTTTATAAGCACTACTTCATTTTTAAAATAGAATTTAACAGCTTCATTGAGTCTTGATTCGGATTCAGAATAGATAGTTAAGAGCTTTTCATTTTTTTTAATCTTACTATCTTTATGCACATCTAAATAAATTCCTGCAGATTTATCCGTCGGACAGCCAGCAATTCTTGCAAGTAAATTAATTGCTTTATTATTTATTTTTAAGATTTTTCCTGTTTTGTTTGCGAATAAATTACGCTTGAATTTTCCAGGAATTAATTTTTTTATTGCGCCGCCTTGAGCCTGAATAATTTGTTTAAATTTTTTATATGCTTCTCCCGAGCTTAAAATTTCTTCAGCCTTTTTAATTCCCTGACCAGTTTTTGCTTTTTTAGTCATTTCTAAAAGTTTTCCGGCAAGAAATACTGATTTCTTTTTTAGATCTTCTGGACCTTGCTGAGCAGGATCAAGAACTTTTAAAATATCAATCATCTCTAAAGCAGGGCCTATTCCATTTCCAATAGGCTGATCTCCTTTAGTTAAAACGACCTCTAATTTTTTTTTGAAATATTTGCCTATTTGTTTAAACTTCTTTTTTAATCTGACAGCTTCTGATAAACTAACTTTTGCGTTTTCTCCGTAGGGAATATCTATTAAAATATATTTGCTTCCTACAGCAAGTTTTTTAGATATTATAGACGCTAACAACTGCGATTCGGGATCTATTCTCAAAGCCTTTTCCACAACAATTATTTTAGAATCTGCTGGAACCATCCCCAACCCTTCTCCCCAAACCATACAGGCATTAGTTTTTTTTATTATTTCTTTTATTTTATTTATTGAAAATTCAACACGCGCCAAAGTTTCTACTACGTCTGATGTGCCTGCAGAAGTTGTTATCGCCCTTGAAGAAGTCTTTGGAAATATTAATCCTGCTGAAGCGCAGATAGAAACAACTATCGGGGTGGTTCTATTCCCGGGAATTCCCCCTATAGAATGTTTATCAATTATAAATTTGTCTTTTAATTTTAAAGTTTTCCCTGTTTTTAAGATGGCTTTAATTAAAAAAATATTTTCTTTAAAATTCATACCTTTATCATACATCGCTGAAACAAAAAGCGCGATTTCTGCTTCTGAAAGAGAATTATTTGCGATGTCATTAATTATTGATTCAATTTCTTTTTGAGATAATCTTTTATTGTTCAATTTTTTCTTAATAAAAATTAAACTATTTACCATTGGAGATAAAATGACTTCAATAAATTGCCCTTTCTTTAAATTTAATTTTTCTTTAAGTTCTAAAGAAACTAAAATTTCATTTTCAGCTACTATTTCTTCAATTACATCAACAATAGCGGAAATCTCCCTTGCCGGTTTGGAAATAGTTTTTAGAAAAACCCTATCTTTGCTATAAACTCCCAAACTTTCTGCAGTTTTATTATTTAACATTACTACGGGAAATCCTGCAGACCATTTTAAAAATTTAATTTTTAATTTCATTTGAATTTTCTTTATAAAAAAGAAGAATATCTTATTTAAAAATTTTCGTAAACATCGGCTCTGTTGAAAATGTTTTGAATTCGTAACTTTCTTTGGCTCGGATATTAAAAATTAAAGGGCGGGTCTCGTCTGAAAGACGAGTTTGAGTGGGAATTTGGAATTCAAAACGAAATATAAAAAATAGATTTTCAACAGAGCCGTAAACCTCCAAATAACAAAATTATTCATTCGGTTGAATTATCTCAGAGCAATAATCTTCTGCTTTGAATTTCTTTCCTTTCTCAACCATCTCTGTAAATTTAGGAAAATTAATCCAACATTTTTTTTTCAAAGATTTTTTCATAAGCAAAATTGCTCTTGACGGAATATGTTCCCGCATATATTCATATTCCGGAAGTTTTTCTAATAAATTTTTCATGAATTCTTTCATATCTTCCATTTGAGGCATGTTTTCTACTTTATAATGCCCCTGGCTTGCGCCAACCCAAACATAAGATTTTAATTCAACAAAATCAGGGTTTCCTTTTTTGATTAATTCAACATATCCCCCGACATCGCACATATTTTCATTTTTTATCATCGTCAACCTAATGCATGTTCTGTAATCTCTTGTTTTTAGCAAATCTAAACATTCCAACATCCTTTCCCAGAAATCAGAAAATAATGGTCTGTCAATTTTTTTCATAAGTTTCTTGTTTGGCGCATCAATGCTCAAATATAATTGCGTAACTTTGTCAATTTTTTTAATTTGTTCAGGATACTGGGAATTTGTAACTAAAAAAGTTGAGATTTTTCTTTTATGAAATGCTTTTAATATTTCATTTATTAATGGATAAGTAATCGGCTCACCGGTTAAAGAAAGCGCAACATGGCGGACATTTTTCATTTCTGAAATTGCTTTTTTATTATGTTTTTCAAATCCCATCCCTTTAAATCCCTGTAATAATTTAATGTGCTCGTCAATTGAATGATTAATTATATGCTCTGGAGAATCTATTGGACCATACCATTCTGAAGCAACAGGAGCTTTTTGTCCTCGCCAGCAAAATTTGCATCTTGAAGCGCAGAACATTGAAGTAGTCATTTGCAGACATTGATGCGAACGAATTCCATAAAAAATAAATTTATAACATCCGCCTTTTCCCCGTATCATGTTTCTTGTCCACTCGCAAATTTTAACAGCGGAATGATTGCCGACTAAACGATAGCCTTGTTTTTTTAAAGAATTTTGCTGATTTGAAGTTAATTGGGTTTCTAATTGTTGTCCTAATTCTGGAGATTGAATTACTTTTAAAGAAATTTTATTTTTTAATTTATTTTCCATTTTTCAATTTCTTCCAAAGCCTTAATCGGATTAAAAGCTTCTTTGATATTAATCAAAGGTTTTTCTATATTCACAATGTCATCAGTTCCAATTCTTGGACATGCAGTATTTACCCAGCATTGTATAAAAGGATAATTTTCTAATTGAGCCAAATTTATGTTATTATCAATAAAGATGTATGCTTTTTTCCCCCGTTCTTTTAATTTTTCTTTTAAATTTTTAGCTGAATTAAAATATTGCTGTCCGGGTTTTATTGTCACTAAAATTCCTATTGTTTGGGAATTTATAAAAAGTTTTAAATTTCTTTTCTTTTTTTGAATTTGTTTTTCTATATCTTTTTTATTTATTTCTTTAATCTGATTTGAAATTGGATCAAAAATTATCACTGGTTTAAAATTCTCTTTTTTTTCTTTTATTTGTGAAAGCAAAAGCGCTTTTGGATGAAATAACCCATCGCCGACATATAAAACAGCGTCTGAATTTTCAATAATTTTGTCTTGAAAAGAATCTTCATAACAATCGCACCCTAAAATCTGCGCGTTTTCATTTGTTCTTTTTGCTTTTGTAATATTAACTTTAATTTTATTTTTTTCCAGCTCTTTAAGAAAATCTTTCAAATCAGTAAATTGAACTGAAGCAAAAAGCGCAACTGATTTAATTTTCTTTTTTTTAAAATATTCTTTTAACTCTTTTGTTAAATTAATTTTTCCTTCCCATTTAGCGTCTATTAAAAATAAGCGGGGCATTTTACCAATTCTCCTTGTTAAATCTATTGTGTCCAAATTGAATTATCAAATCAATATCAAGAGAATTTAATCCAAGCGGAAGATCACACGCTCCGAAACAATCTCCAAACCAAATAAATGCTTTTGCATTAGTTTTTGTTTCTATAAGCTCAACTATTTCATTTGAGCGATTTTTTAAGCCATCTGGCAGCTGAAGTAAAACTTGTTTTGCTTTTGTTTTTTCTATTTCTTTAATTAATTTTTCTAATTCTAAATTATACATAAAAAGAATTCGGTTAAGGGATTTTTAAGGTTTAGGTTTTGAAAGAGTTATTTTATTTATCTTCAAATACGCCGATATCAATAGTTCCCTCTGGTGGAAAATAAGAATTTGTACACTTAGTAGTATAGCTAAAATGATCCGCCAATATCTTTTCTTTTTCTTTAGAGGGACTTTCTAGAAATTTTGATGCATAATCTATCATTAATTCTTCATTTTTAACCCATTCTTTTGCTTCAGAGATGCTTAAATCCCTTCCCATTTCCATGGTAAATGTGCTGTCTTCATAAATTTTGCTTTTTTCAAAAAAAGAGATGTATTCTTCAAGGGCTTTTTTAGACAAAGGAAGATATTCCAAAAAAATATTAAAACAGGGTAAATCGTTTTTCTCCCTTAATATGCATTTATTAAGATTAATTCTTGCATGATTATAGTTCTCTGTAGCAAGGTCTTGTAGACTATCCAATTGGTTGCCTTGGTTTATAAATTTTTTAAGTGGATTTATTTTATATGCCGTATCTTTATTATAATTTTTCTGCCAATAACTTACATTTCCAAAAATTCCTAATCCTCCTAATCCAATTAGTCCTGCCACAAAATAATTTTTTATGGTTTTCATCTCTTTTTTAGCATTGCCTAATTTATAAACCTTTCTAGTTTGTCTTAATTTTATAATTACAAAGTTTTTTTAAGAAAAATTTATAAACTATAGTTTTTCTATAGTTTAATGGTCACAACAATACAGCTGAATGAAGATGTAAAAAAACGTCTGGAATTTTTAAAAGAAAAAAAAGGGGACACTTATGAAAAGGTTATTGTTAAGCTTATTGATGAAAAAGAAACAGACAAAAAAAGAATTGAGAGATTAATAATTGAAGGATGCAGGGAAATGGCTGAAGATAGTTTAAAAATCGCTAAAGAATGGGAAGGAACTTTAATGGATGGTCTTGATAAAAATGAAAAATGGGATTTTTGAGAAGAGGAGATATCGTTTTAGCAAATTTAGAACCCATTAAAGGTCATGAGCAAGGAGGAATTAGGCCAGTTTTGATAATTCAGGATGATAGATTTAACAAATTCAGTCCAACAATAATCGTTGCGTCAATAACCTCTAAGATTTATACCCGGGAATTCCCGCAAAATGTTGAAATTGAACCCTCCAAATATGGATTGAAATTAAAGTCAACCGTTCTATTAAATCAAATAAGAACAATTGATAAATCAAGAATTATTAAAAAAATTTCTTCTTTAGATAGAGAAATAATGAGGAAGGTGGATCTTGCTTTGAAAATTAGTTTGGATTTAGAATAATCTATTTAAAACTTTTTCCGCACCCGCATTCTTTTTGGGCATTTGGATTATTGAATTTAAAACCAGATTCATTTAAATTATCCACAAAATCAATTTCAATCCCGTCTAACATTTCAATTCCGTTTTTAGCTACAGAAATGTCTATTCCCGATTTTTTAAAATTTAAATCTGATTTTATCGGCTTGTTTATTATTTCAAGATTATAGACAAAACCAGAACAGCCTCCCGAAAGAACAGATATTCTTAAAATTCCGCTTTCTTTAAGTCGACCACGCTTAGGCGATTTTGTCAAAAAACTTCCCGTTTTTTGTTCCTTTTCTTTTTCCTGCTTCAAAAGATGTTTTATTTTTTCTATCGCTGTTCTTGTAAATTTTAATGAAAAGTTTTTTATATTTTTTGGTTCAGATTTTAAATTTTTTTCTAAGACTTCATTTATTTGTTTAACAAGCTTGTTTAAATCAGCTTCGGAATATCCGTGCCCTAAAACTCCCTGCTCTAATGTTTCAAAAGCAGACGCTCCGCATCCAACACAATGAATTCCAAAATCAATCATAATTTCTGAGAGCAATTGCGCTTTTTCTGGATTTTCTGCAAGAATTTCTGCAATGAGCATATTTTTGGTTATTTTTTGGGTTTGTGTTTGTTGAATTTGTTTTTTCATTTTATTATTTTTTAGCTTCTTTAAAAAATTCTTCAACCTTTTCCCAATTTACAACATTCCACCAATTTTTTATATATTCTGGTCTTCGATTTTGATATTTCAAGTAATATGCATGCTCCCAAACATCCAAACCTAAAATAGGAATTTTTCCTTCCATCAAAGGCGAATCCTGGTTTTTTGTAAAAATAATTTCTAATTTTTTATTGCTGTTTATAACTAACCATGCCCAACCGCTTCCAAAAACTTTCAGAGCAACGTCGGTAAATTGCTTTTTGAATTCTTCTAAGCTTCCAAACTTTGAATTAATTTCTTTTGCTAATTGTTTTTCTGGCTTTCCTCCAGCCTTTGACCCCATAATCTCCCAAAATAAAGAATGATTAGCATAACCTCCTCCATGATTGATTACTGCCTGTTTTATTTTTTCCGGAACTTTGCTAATATTTTCCATCAATTCGTTAATTTCCATATTTGCAAATTCTGTTCCGTTGATTGCTTCATTTAATTTATCTACATAAGTTTGATGATGCTTGGTATAATGGATTTCCATTGTTTTAGCGTCTATATATGGTTCTAATGCGTCAAAAGAGTAGAGTAACTTCGGTAATTTAAACATTTTATCTTAACTATTGTTAATAAAGAGGATATATAAATTTTTTGACTTAATTAAAAAATCATTAAAAATATTTTAACGCCCGAGATAGGATTTGAACCTATGACAACCAGGTTAGGAACCTGATGCTCTATCCAGACTGAGCTACTCGGGCTTTTTTTCTGTTTTAATTTTAGCGAAGGATGAATATCCAGCGAGCGACTTCGCGAATTTTGTTATCTTCTTGTGAGCGAGGTCGGGAGTAGAGAGATTACACGGAGGATGTTCTTTTCCTATTTATTTCTTTTTATCAATCCGAGCGTGGTCTCGAGTTGAGCTACTCGGGCAAAAATTAATTTATGTGGGTGCTAGGATTCGAACCTAGGTAAGCACTAAGCTATCAGATTTTGAGTCTGACCCGTTTGACCGCTCCGGCACACCCACTTAAAAAAATTAAGTTTAAGAACATTTTAAAACTTATCATAAAAAATATAAAGCATGAATTTTATTTTTTATTATGGAAAAAAATTGGCAAAAAATAATTTTGGATTTAAACTTGACAAAAGAAGAAAGAATTCAAGCAGCATTTCATTTAGAAAATGCAGGCGACGATGAATCTATTAGAATAATGGGAAAGGCATTATTTAGCGAACCTTCTCCGATTGTGAGGCATGAAATCGCTTTTTCTTTAGGAGAATCTTGTAATCCAAAATTAGCATCTGAATACTTAATGAAAGCTATTGAAGAAGATGAAAATATTTTTGTCAGACATGAAGCAATTTTAGCTTTAGCAACTTTGGGGAAAAAAGAGTTTATTCCATTTATTAAAAAATATATTAATTCTCCCGAATTAGAAATAGCTGAATCTGCAGAAATTGCTTTGCAAAGATTAGAACAAACTTGATTTTAGAAAGTTTTAAAAGTCTTAAAATCTCTAATTTTTTGAAGACGGTCTTAGTAATCGTGTAATACCTGATCTCATTCCGAACTCAGAAGTCAAGACGATTACGCTGCCTGTGTTAGTGGCCGACAAGCTGCGAAGCAGCAGTGCCGTCTCACTTGTTTATTTTTTATGAAAAATATTTCAAAAAAAGATGCCGAAAGAATGATTGAAGATTTTTTCTTAGATATTAAAAACAAAAATTCCAGATTCTCGCAAGCTCGGTCTGGCCAAACTAAAAGTTTAGCAAAGCAAGTGAAAAAAATTAAATCTCTTGCAATGAATAAAAAAATTCTCTTGAAAGAAAAAAGAAAATTATTCTGCCAGAAATGTTTAATGCCTTATTCGGGAAATGAAAAAATTAGAATAAATAATAAAATAAAAAGTATTGAGTGTACGAATTGCGGTGGAATTAATAGGTGGAAGATTAAATAATTAATTTTTTTACGATTTCTTAAACTTACTAACCAATTCAAGGGTATCAACCTGGCCTAAAAAAACTGATCTGCAGCACATTCTTTCCAACCCAAGTTCATCAAGAACTTTTTTTTGATTTTCTCCAGATGCCACTCTCTGTTTGAATTGCTCCCACAAATGACCCACTGGCTTTCCGCACCCGAAGCACCTCACTGGAATTATCATCTAATTAATCTTTCAAATTAGTTTTTAAAACTTGTGATAGATTGTTTTTGAAAAGGTATCTTTTAAGATGCGGACATTTTTTCAAAAAAATCCCCGAAGGGCGACAGCTTCTATTTGAAGTGCTAAAATTCGTATTTGCGAATTTTTGACTTATTCCATTTAATGCAAATATTTAAAAAGAATTTAAATTTAAGATTTAATTAAAAAGAAGATGATAAAAAGATGCGTTTATTGCAGGCAAGATATTCAAGATAAAAGAGCTATAGATGTTTGTGACAAATGTGGGTTTGGTGTTTGGGGTCAGAAAATGTTTAAAACAATTCTTCAAGGCATGGATAATGCAAATGAAAGAGGAGATTTGTGTTTAAATCATGAAATTCCTGAGAATAAAAATTAGATTTATAATTCTAAAAACTAAGGGATAGGTTTTTAAATTAGTTCTTTTTTGATATTTATAGAGTATTAAAATGACTAAAAGAAAAAAAATTAGAGAACAGGGAAAAATCAAATTTAGCTGGGCTTTTCAGGAATTTAATCAAGGGGACGTTGTTTCAGTCGTTAGGGAAAAATCAAAATCTGCAAACTTCCCTAAAAGAATTCAAGGACGGTGCGGAGTTATTGAAGAAAAACGCGGGAGATCGTTTATCGTCAGAATAAATGACTTAGAAAAAGAGAAAAAATTTATAATTAATCCCTTGCATCTAAAAAGACTTATGATGAACTCAAACCTGCTTCAAGAGGTAAAAAAATAATGACAATTCAATACACCCCCTTAAGCGCGTCAGAATCAAAAGAATATTTGGGAAAAGAACAGGAAAATTTAAAGAGTTTTGTTGGGAAATTTACAAAATTAAATTTAAAACAAGCAAAAGATTTTAGAAAAGAATTAGAAGAATTAAATTTAATTAAAATAAATGCAAAGCATATTTCAAAAATAATCGATCTTCTGCCAACTAATCAAGAAGAGATAAATAAGATATTCACAGATATTAGTCTGGACGAAAATGAGACAAAAAAAATTATTGATGTGGTTAACAAATTTGAATAATAAAAATGAAAATAAATATAAATTTTCCATTTCTTCAAAAAGAAATGCGAAAATTTCAGGAGAAAAAATAAATGAAAGCAAAAATAGGAAATTTTTTCATGCATTCATTTTTTCAGGAGAAAAAATAAATGAAAGACGAAACTGCAATAGTGCTGGAATATTTACCCAATGGTTATCCATTAGAAAGAAAAACGATGCCCTTAGCCCAAGCTATAGGAGAGAATAATTTTACCCTTCTAGAACTAGTCCCCCGAAGAGGAATTACATTAGAACCGGGAGAAAATGTTTATATTGGTCAGGGAAAAAGAGACAAAATATATTATATCCTTGGAAAATTATCGCAAGAAAAATTAACTGAATCTGCAAAACAACAATTAGAAGAATTTATAAAGAAAGTTGTTGAAAAAAAAGAACAAGAATTTGTAGATTTTTTTAATAAGTCAGAAGCAATTAATAAAAGATTCCATCAAATAGAGCTGCTCCCGGGATTAGGAAAAAAACATATGCAAGAAATAATTAAACAAAGACAAGAAAGTCCTTTTAAATCATTTGAAGATTTAAAAAAAAGAGTTCCAAATTTGCCTGATCCCAAAAGAACAATTGAAAAAAGGATGTTTAAAGAATTAACACAACCAGAAAGACATAATCTTTTCATAAAAGAAAATTAAAATGACAGAACAAAAAATAAAAAATGAGAATAATTCACCTTCTCAAAAAGAAAATCAAAACAAACAAAAAAGAGAAGGCGGGGAATTTTCTCATTCATACTCACCGGAAGAAAGCCGGATTAGGGAAAGAATTGTGAGAATTATGCAAAAAGATATAGAGGGGGGAATGGAAATTTATCCTGGTTTAACAAAAATAAAGGGGATTTCCTGGAGTTTATCAAATGCTATTTGTAAAAAAATTGGAATGGATAAAACGAAAAAAATAGGTTCATTGACAGAATCTGAAATAAAAAAAATTGGAGATTTTTTAAAAAATCCGGACATCCCTAAATATCTAAAGAATAGGCAAAAAGATTTTGAAACTGGCGAAGACGAACATTTAACGGGTTCTAATTTGGAGTTAAAAAAAGATTTTGATATTAAAAGATTAAAAAAAATAAAATCCTATAAGGGATATAGACATGTATCTGGACTTCCTGTGAGAGGCCAGAGAACAAGAGCTCATTTCAGAAAAAACAGGAAAAAAGCGGCAGGAATTAAAAAGAAAAGCAAAGAAGGAGCAATAATAAAAAATTTTGGAAGCATTAAAAAATGAAAAGAAAACATAAATTATATTCAAATCCAAAAAGGCCTTTTGATAAAAAAAGAATCGACGAGGAAAAAGAAATAAAAGAAGAATTTGGATTGAAAAATAAAAAAGAAATTTGGAAAGCAGAAGCAAAAGTTAAATTGATAAGAAAGAAAGCCAGAAATCTAATTAAAAGTTCTCCCGAACAAAAAAAGAGATTGTTTGATCAATTAAACAAAATTGGATTGAAAGCTGATTCGCTTACAGATGCTTTTGCTATAAATATAAAATCCTATTTAGAAAGAAGATTACAAACTGTTGTTTTTAAAAGAAGATTGGCCAATACGATAAAAGAAGCAAGACAAAAAATAGTTCATAAAAAAGTTTTAATAGATGGAAAAGTTATCAACAAACCCTCATATATTGTTCCCATTAAATTAGAAGATAAAATAACGCTCAAAGAAAAAACCGCTTCATCAAAAAGCGCTTCTGCAGAAGCTCCAAAGATGCAAACAGAAGCCGCTGAAGAAAAAACATACCCTAAGGAAGGGCATAAAGATACAAAACAGGAAATTTTGCATAACGATACAAAACAGGAAATTTTGCATAAAGAAAATTCATGAAAAATAAAAAAACAAAAGAAAAAAGTCCGTCTTTACTAGACGCTGGAAAACCAGATTCATCTTCCGAAAAGGGAATCGAAACTGAAAGGCTCAGAGCAAAAAGCTCAAACCTCGTTCACGATGGAACGCGAACGAAAGAAATTCAGCCCGAAAGTTTTGCAGCTCCAGATACGGAAGAAAAAGATCAGACTAAAAGTAAAACAGAAGAAGAAATAAAAAAAACTAGAGAGATAGAAGCCATCGTGCATATTTATTCATCATATAATAACACGATTGCCCATGTTACAGATATGTCTGGCAGGACGATTACCAAAGTTTCTGGAGGAATGGTTACTAAACACAGCAGACTAAAAGCAAATCCAACTATTGCGATGTTTATTGCTAAAAGAATTTCTGAAAAGATGAAAGAAGAAAAAATTAAAAATTTATATATAAGAAATAGAGCAAAAACCGGAAATCCTACTCCTGGACCAGGCGCAAATGCAATAGTAAAAAGTTTATCCAGAGAAGGATTCAGAATAATAAATATTCTTGATAATACAAGAATTCCAAGAGGCGGTCCAAAGAAAAAAGGAGGAAGAAGAGGAAGGAGACCTTAGTTAACAAATAACTTTAAAAAACACTTTCAATAAACATTAATATGGAAATCATAAAGAAAAAGGCAGACAAATTAAGTTTTTCAGCTGAGCTTGAAGATAGCTTGGCAAATGCAATTAGAAGATATGTTAATCAAATCCCCGTCGTAGCTGTTGATGAAATTGAAATTTCAAAAAATGATTCTGCATTATACGACGAAACTCTTGCGCACAGAATTGGACTAATCCCCTTAAAAGCAAAAAAACAAACCGGGAAAATGAAATTGGAATCAAAAAAAGAAGGAATTGTTTATTCCGGCGAATTAAAAGGAGATGCAGAAGTTGTTTATGATAAAATTCCAATTACGCTGTTGGATAAAAATCAGGAATTAGAAATAAAAGCCACGCTAAAATCCGGAACCGGTTCTGAACATGCCAAATTTTCCCCGGGATTAATGTTCTTTAGGAAAAGTTGTGAAATTAAAATGGATAAAAAATTTAAAGATAAAATTAAAGAAATTTGTCCTAACGCAAATATTAAAGAAAGTGGAAATCAAATAATTATTTTTGATGATAAAGAAGAAGAAATCTCAGATGTTTGCGGGGGTATTGCTGAAAAAGCCGGCGAAAAACCAGAAATAAAAGAAAATTCTGAAATGATAATTAAGTTAGAAAGTTTTGGCCAAATTTCTCCTGAAGCAATTTTTGAGAAATCAATTGAGGCGTTGAGAAAAGATTTGAATGATGTTTCTAAGAAGTTGAAATAAATCCTAGTTAGTAGTAATTATTAAATTACAACAATAGAGGGGTTTATAAATTATTGATTTGTAAAAAGATTATGTTAAGTCAGAATACATATTCGTTTTTTAAAGGGCTGTCTATCTTTTCTTTAATTTGTTTTATCCCTGCGTTTGGTATTGAAAGATGCGTCACTTTAAGCAAAACGCAAAGAAATCATAGCCATAATCATTATCAAAAAAATCCTTCTCATAATTCTTGTTCCAGTAATTATGGAAAAAATGTAAAATCAGATAATGCTTTTGATTATACTGAAAAAACAAGATTATTGAAAAAGTTATCTGATGCTAATAATGATTATGTTCTTAGTAAGGGCGAACGAAAAAAAATGTATGAAATGTGTGAGATTACTGATAAACCTGTAGGATATATTTTAACAGAGAAAGATCTTGAAAAAGGAATTGTAAATTATCTAAAAAAATAGGTTCATTGTGGGCTCTGATTGGGCTTACCTCGGCTGCAATTGCAGTTCGTCTCATGCGTATTCCTATCTTGGGGTGCGTCCTTGTAAGGCTGGGCTCGCTTGAAAAAGGAGCAATAGTTTTAATTTAATTGATAGACTCTTAAAGGATATTTAATCAAAGAAATACTTTTAAAAGCCATTTCAATTCTATATTTTAATGACAGAAGAAATTCAACAGACAAAAAATTGGCATGATAAATATTATAAAATTTTATTAATAATTCCTGCAATTTTAATTATTTTCTCCTTTATTTATATGATAAATTTTTATAATCAAAATGGAGATTTTATTAAAAAAGATATTTCATTAACAGGCGGAACTTCAGTTACCCTTTATGAAAAATTAGATGTTCTTGAATTAAAGCAGGGATTGCAGGACAAATTACAGGATGTAAATATTCGGGAGATTTATGATTTAATTACTCAAGAGCAAAAAGCGGTGATTATTGAAACAACTTCCAACGCTGAACAGACTAAAAGTGTTTTAGAGGCTTATCTAAAATATGAATTAACCGACGAGAACAGCAGTTTTGAATTTACCGGCTCAAGTTTAAGCGAGGGTTTTTACAAGCAATTATTAATTGCAATTTTAATCTCATTTGTTGCTATGGGAATTGTTATCTTTATAATTTTCAGAACATTTGTGCCGTCTATCGCCGTGATAGCTGCGGCTTTTGCAGATATTTTAATGACTTTAGTTGCAGTTAATATTTTAGGCATTGAAGTTTCAACCGCAGGCATTGTTGCTTTCTTAATGCTGATTGGATATTCTGTTGATACAGATATTTTGCTGACATCAAGAGTTTTAAAACGCGAAGGCGATTCACTAAACAAAAAAATTTTTGATTCTTTTAAAACAGGAATGACAATGACTCTCACAGCTTTATTCTCTGTTTTAGTGGCTTTTTTTATTGTAAAATCATTTTCAAATCTGCTTGCCCAGATTTTTACTATTCTAGCAATTGGTCTAGTATTTGACATCTTTAACACCTGGGTGACTAATGTTTCAATAATTAAATGGTATATGAAAAACAAACATGGCTAAATTAACTTTCAAAATCTGGATACTAATAATCGTTTTGATATTATCTTTGATTTCAATTTTTGGATTGCCTCCTTCTTTTTTAGAAAAGGGAATTTTAATTACGGGCGTTGAGCAAAATTCAAGCGCCTTTGAGCAAGGATTAAGGCAGGGGCAGATAATAACTGCAATAGACGGAAAATCGGTTGAAAGTATTGATGATTTTTCAAAGATTATTCAGGAAAAATATCCTTCTGAAGAAGGCTCACCAGAGTCATCCCTTGGGGGGAAAGAAATTAAAACAATTATCCAGACAAAGGATTCTCAAATAATTTTCTTTTCCAAACAAGCTCCGGAAATAACTTTTTCAAATATTCCAAAAACAAAACTTAAAGCGGGGTTGGATATTTCCGGGGGAGCAAGAGCAGTGGTTCAGGCTCAGGATAAAAAACTTTCAAAAGAAGAAGTTAATGATTTAGTTGCAATTACAAATAATCGTTTTAATGTTTATGGGATTTCTGATATAAAAGTAAACCCTGTTTCAGATTTAGCTGGAAATAATTTTATGCTTATTGAAATTGCCGGCGCGACACCAAAAGATTTAAAGCAATTAATTGAACAGCAGGGAAAATTTGAAGCAAAAATCGGAAATGAAACTGTTTTTATCGGCGGAGAGAGAGATGTAGCATCTGTCTGCAGAAATGATGCAACCTGCGCAGCAATAACTGCCTGTAATGATTTTAATGGGGGAAGCATCTGCAATTTTCAATTTTCAATTTATTTAAGCAATCTTGCCGCAGAAAAACATGCAGATGTTACAAAAAAATTAGGCATAAATGAATCTGCTCCGGAATATCTTTCAAAACCTCTTGACCTTTATGTAGACGACAAACTTGTGGATACATTATTAATCAGCAAAGACCTTCAGGGCCGTGTTACAACGCAAATTTCTATTTCCGGATCCGGAATTGGAGAGACAGAAGAGGAAGCATATTCTATAGCAAAAGAAAATATGAATAAATTGCAGACTATTTTAATTACAGGAAGTCTGCCGTATAAATTAGAAATTGTTAAATTGGATACGATATCTCCGATTTTAGGAAAACAATTTATAAAAATTATTCTGCTGGCGGGATTAGGCGCGTTGCTTGCAGTTGCGATTGTAATTTTTGTCAGATACAGAAAATTCAAAGAATCAATAGCGTTATTACTGACGAGCTTTTCAGAAATTATTATTATTTTAGGGATTGCGTCAATGATTGATTGGAACTTGGATTTGCTGAGCATTGCAGGAATTTTAGCAGTAGTCGGAACCGGGATTGACCAGCAGATCATTATTTTAGACGAGTCAAAACAAAGAGTTAGTTTAAGTGTAAAAGAAAAATTGAAGAGAGCTTTTACAATTATTTTAAGCGCTTATTTTACAGCATTGGTTTCTTTGCTTCCTCTTTTATGGGCAGGCGCAGGTTTGTTAAAAGGTTTCGCAATCACAACAATTATCGGCATCACAATCGGGATTTTAATAACAAGACCAGCTTTTACGGATATTGTTAAAAATATTGAGGAGTAAAAATGCTTCCAAAATATCACATTATTCTAGGATTTTTCTTTTCTTTAATTTTATTTTTAATTTTTCCTTTTATTGGGCTGTTGGGATTTTTGATAATTTTTGTTTCTTCAGTATTAATAGATGCAGATATCTATTTATATTATGTTTTTACTAAAAAAAATTTTAATTTAATAAATGCAATGAAATATTATTCAAAAAAAAGAAAAGAAGTTTTATTATTACCTATGGAACAAAGAGCCAAAAAACAAGGAAATATAAGAATATTTCATGGAATAGAAGTTCTGCTGATTCTTTTTCTCTTAGGATTTTTTATAAATAAAATCTTTTTATTTATTTTTATTGGATTTAGTTTTCATTTATTTTTGGATATAGTTGAACAGATTCATTATGGGTTTAGAATTTCTAAGATTTCTTTAATTTTTGATTTTGTTAAAAAAATTAATGAAAAATCTTAATTTTTCTTGGGTGTATGATTTTATAAAGTTAAAAGCTTAATTCTTTTTATGCTAAAAAAAGGAAGAAAGTTTATTAAAGAAGAAAAAAAAGATATAAAAGAAATTTATAGAAGATTTTGGAAAAGAGATTTTTCCGGAAATACAGGTCAAGCAATTAAAAATAGCGCATACAGCTTTTCAACAACTCTTGTTCAAAAAATAGGCGCCATAATTTTTACAATAATAATTGCAAGATTATTAATGCCGGAACTTTTCGGATTATACAGTCTTGCTCTTACTACAATAGGACTTTTTGCAATTATTTCGGATTTGGGAATCAGTTCGACTTTAATTAGATTCTTTTCAAAGGAACTTGCTAAAAATAAACCCAATACCCTGGGTTATTACAACCATTTATTAAAAATAAAATTTCTTTTAACTTTCTTTGCTTCTTTAATTTTAATTTTATCATCCTACTGGATAGCAAGTATATATTATGATAAGCCAATTTTTTATGCTCTTTTAGCCGGGGGATTATATCTTTTTATAACAAGTTTTTTAAGTTTTTTTGAGTCAATTTATCAATCCTTTAATAACTTTAAAAAATCTTTAATGAGAGAATCTATTTTTCAAGTATTAAGATTAATCATTATCCCATTAATTATAATTTTTTCTTTAAAATTTTCTGAGAATGTCTTATTGTTAAACATCCTCTTAGGGCTTTCTTTTTGTTATTTGATTGCTTTAATCTTTTTATTTATTAAAAGACCTATTTTATCAGGAAAAAACTTAAATAAAGAACAAAAAAAACAGGTAAATAAATTTATATTGCCTTTGACTGCAATTGCTCTTTCAGGAATTTTTTTTGTGAGTATTGACAAAATTATGCTGGGTCATTTTGTCAGCGCAGAATTTATAGGTTATTATGCTGCAGCTTTTTCTTTAATAGGCGCGGTAATGGGTTTTTTAAGTTTTTCAGGAGCTTTATTTCCTATCTTTTCTAGATTGGGGGGGAAAAAATTAAAAAAAGGCCTCAGAAAGTCTGTTAAAATGGTTTTGCTTGCTTCTTTTATTATAATTTTAATAACCCTTATTTTCTCGCCTTTAATAATTAAAATTATTTATGGCACCCAGTACTCTTTATCCACTAATCTTTTAAGATTATTAGCTATATTAATAATTTCAGAACCCCTAGCAGCAATTTACTCAAATTATTATGTTGCAATAGGAAAAACTGGAAAAATGGTAAAGTTATTAATTTCAGCAGCTTTATTGAACATAATCTTAAATTATGTCTTCATTATTACATTGTTACCAAGAGGAAATTTAGCTGCAGTTTTCGGAGCAGTTATTGCAACCTTAATTAGCAGGTATCTTTTTTTATTTGGACTTATCGTTTTTAGAAAAAAATAATTTTGACATTATTCACAGTCATATAATTCTCTTCTTTCTATAATTAAAGCAGAATTTTCAAAATTTTTTACTTTACTATAACATTCTATAACTTGTTTTGAATTTAATAATTCATAAACTGGAAAAGTAACAATCTTTTTTAAAATTTCTGTAAAATCTTGAGTATGCTGTGCTCCAGGAGTTAATGGTTTTTTCGCACCAACATTCGCTCTAATGATTACAGGAGTTTTAAATTGTTCATAAGACATTTTTTCAATCTTATCCAGATGATTAACAATAGCGTCTAAACTATTAAGAATAAAATCATGTCTTTCAAAGAAAACTACCGGTTTATATCCTTCTAAAGACATCCCAATTGCTAAACCAACCATTAAATTTTCTGCTACAGGAGTTTCAATGCATTTTTCTTTAGGAACATCTTTTAAAGTGCCATAAGCTCTTGAACCACGATTTACGTTATATCCTAAAAATCTTACTTTGTCCAATTTTGCAAGTTCTTCCATAGATTTTTTTATTGCATCTTTGTATTTCATTGTGTTAATTATTTATTTCTCATCTTAAAATGAATTTTTAATTTTAGTTCCTGAAAAATTTACAAATTTTTCTGTTCCAACATGCAAAGAAGTTGATTTATATGAATATCTATACACGCATTTTGGCCATTTCATTTCTGATTTCCCATATCTTTCTGATTTTGGGGTTTCAACAGATCTATTATTGTCTTCAACTATAAACGTGCAAGGCAAATCCCATCCATCAACATATCTCACTGCTTCGTAAAAATGTCCTTCGTCTTCTACACCATCACCTCCAAAGCACCAAACTTTTCTTTTACTGCATTGATGTTTTAATGCATATGCAACTCCTGCAGCAATGCAAGGAACTCCAGCAACAATAGCTGAAGTTAAAAAATTAATTTCTTTGTCAAAAACATACATGCTATCTCCTCTTAAAATCATTTTTTCAAGTTTTTCAGGAGAGCCGCCCTTAAGCAAATAATGATAATGAGAACGATGAGTTGAAAAAACATAATCTTCAGGATTAATTTTTTTAAAAATTTCAATTAAATGCTCTTCATTTCCACCAGAAAAATGTACGGGGTAGGGAATTTTTGCGGCTTCCCATAATATTTTTATTTTATTTTCAAAATCAATTAATTTTTCCTTTGTTATTTTTTCCATCTTATCTCTTTTTAAGTGTAAGTTTTTAAAGATTTAGATTTTATAATCTTTATATTTTCGGATGTATTTGTTAGAAATTAAAATAATTTTTTCAAATTATTTTTACAAAATTTTAGTATATTCCGAAATATATTTTAAATTATCACAATAATCCTTTTAAATCTCCTAATTTTTGCCTTTGATACAATGAAAGTAAAATTTTCATATCTAGAAGAACAATTCAAAAATCCAGAACCAATTTTTAAAGATATAAAAAAATTAGTGAAGAGCAGTGATTTTACTCTTGGAAAAGAAGTTTTTGAGTTTGAAAAACAATTTGCTAAACTTTGTCAAACTAAATATGCAATAGGAGTAGGCACAGGAACAGACGCAATTAGGTTAAGCCTTCTTGCTTTAAATGTTGGAGCAAGAGACGAGGTTATAACTGTTCCAAATACTTTTTATTCTACTGCTGAAGCAATTGCAACTACGGGAGCAAAGCCAGTTTTTGTTGACGCTGGCGACGACTATAATATAAATCCTAACTTAATTGAAAAGGCAATAACAAAAAAAACAAAAGTAATTCTTCCTGTTCATCTTTATGGTTGTCCAGCTAAGATGCCCGAAATTATAAAAATTGCTAATAAACATAATCTTTTAGTTATTGAAGATGCTTGTCAGGCAATAAATTCTGCAATAAATAAAAAGAAAGTCGGCTCTTTTGGAATTACTGGATGTTTTAGTCTTCATCCGTTAAAGGGAATTAATGTCTGGGGTGATGGCGGAATTATTACAACAAATTCTCAAATTGTTAGAGACGAACTATATATGCTTAGAAATAATGGTCTTAAAAATAGGAATGAATGCGCAAGATATTCTTATAACTGCAGACTTGATACACTGCAAGCAATTGTTGCTCTTCATGTAATAAAAGATATTGATTGGATAACTAATAAAAGAATTGAAAATGCAAAATTTTATGACAAAGAACTTTCAAAATTTTCTCAAATAACAATTCCAGAAAGAGCGAAAGATGTAAAACAAGTTTATCATACTTATGTTGTAAAAGCAAAAAACAGAGACGAACTTTATAATTTTTTATTAAAAAATAAAATTGAAGCAAAAATTCATTACCCTATTCCACTGCATTTGCAGGAAGCAAGCAAATACCTTAATTACAAAAGAGGAGATTTTCCAAAAACAGAAGAACAGGTAAAATCAATAATAACGCTTCCAGCCCATCAGCATTTAAAAAAAGGGCAGTTAGAATATGTTGTTAAAAAGATAAAGGAATTCTACAAATGAACGAAATTTTAGTTAAATACATAAATTTTCCCCTTCAATATAAAAAAATAAAAACAGAATTGTTTAGGACTATTGAAAATGTTTTTGAATCTGGAAATTTTATTCTTGGTTCAGAAGTAGAAAAATTTGAAAAAAATTTCGCAAAATACTGCGAAACTAAATATGCTCTCGGAGTTGGGAATGGAACAAGCGCTCTATTTTTGGCAATGAAAGCGCTCGGAATTGGAAATGGGGATGAAATCATAACAGCTTCTAATTCTTTTCTTGCAACTACCGGCGCAATAGCGGCGACAGGGGCGAAGCCAGTTTTTGTTGACGCTGGCGACGACTATAATATAAATCCTAACTTAATTGAAAAGGCAATAACAAAAAAAACAAAAGCAATAATGCCTGTTCATCTTACTGGAAGACCTGCAAGTTTAGATAAAATTTTAGAAATTGCAGATAAAAATAAAATTTATTTGATTGAAGATGCGGCTCAAGCTATTGGCGCAAAATATAATGGAAAAAAAGTTGGCTCTTTTGGAATTGCAGGTTGCTTTAGCTTGCATCCGCTTAAAAATTTGAATGCTTATGGAGATGGTGGAGTAATAACTGTTAAAGATAAACAACTTTATGAAAATCTAAAAAAAATGCGCAATCATGGTCTCAAAAATAGGGACGAATGTGATTTTTTTGCTTTCAATTCAAGACTGGATGAGTTGCAGGCATCAATACTAAATGTGAAAATGAAATATTTAGACAAATGGACAAAAAAGAAGCGTGAAATAGCATCTTTTTATCAAAAAAAACTTTCTAATATTGTAAAAGTTCCTCTCGATAAATCAAATGAATACGCAGTCTATCACACATTTATAATTCAGGTAAATAAAAGAGATAAATTACAAAAGTTTTTGCTGCAAAAAGGAATTGAAACAAAAATTCATTATCCTATTCCAATTCATTTACAGAGAGCTGCTCAATATCTTGGTTATAAAAAAGGAGATTTTCCAAAAGCAGAAAAGCAAGCTGAAAAAATATTAAGTTTGCCAATATATCCGGAACTTAAAGAAGAGCAATTAGAACTTGTTGTAAAAGAGATAAGAAATTTTTATTCTTAAATAAAATTAACATGCATCGGAATCTTTTCTCCAGAAACATCTGGAAGAGGGATATTTTTTTCTGCAAGATCAAACAAAACTTCATTTACTTTATCCTGTAAACACAATGTTCCGCATCTTTTTCTAGGATCAAATTTGTCTGAGCCTAAATAGCCCATAACTTTCCAGTATCTATCACTTGCCCAAATGTCTTTAAATCTTTGTTGAGCAAAATTACCAATATGGAAATTTTTATAATCTGTGTGAAAAAACATTCCGCATGGCGCCACAAGGCAGGTGCCTGATGTTTGCAATAAAACTGGAGGTCCAAAACATTTTGAATATTTTCTATCTCTGCCTGTTCTGATTTTTGACCATTTTGCCTGCACTGAATAATCTTTTGTTGAAAGCGCTTCTGCTATTTTTAAAAGCCCTAAAGCTTCTGGAGTTTTGTACCAGTTATAATCAACTCCAAGTCTGCCGTTTTCATCGTCGCTGCAGTGTTTTATAATAGTATAGTCAATTTCAGTATCTCTTCCAAGAAGAGCTAAAGGAATAATTTGGTCTGCGCATTCTGGGAGCAAAACCATTTGCGCTCCTATTGTTACATCAAAATTATTTTCTTTTTTTATTTTGACGCATTCTTTCATTGTATCTATTACTTTATGGAAATTTTTTTCATTAGTTCCCATAATTTTTGCATATGCTTCAGGTTCTCCCGCAGAAATATTAAAGCGAAGATATGTTAATTCAGAGAGCAACTCTTCAAGTTTTTCACGCTTTAATGCCTGCCCATTAGTTCCAGATGCCATGTCAAAACCATTTTGTTTTCCTTTTTTAACAAAATCATAAAAATAAGGATTTAAAGTGCTTTCGCCGTCGCTGACAAGACTTATTGCTTTTACTCCTTCTCCAGGTTTGTGTCCTATTTTAACGCAATCATCAAGAAAATTAGAATAAACCTCCCAGGTCGTTGGTGAATCTGGATTGAACTGCAAACCAGCATAACAATAAGTGCAGGCATACTGGCATTTCTGAGTAAGCGCCATATCAATGGTAATAGGCGCGATTTTTTCTCCTCTAAACCAGGCATCTACTCTTTCTTTATGAAAAGCTATTTTTGTTGTATCAAGATGAAATTTTTCTCTCGGATCTATCTCAAAATTTAGCAGAGGTTTTATGCGTTGAATATCGCTTTTTATTTTTTCCCAGTTTGTACTATGATTAGAACCATTATTGCTTATTTTGTTTTTTCCTTCAAGCAATTGAGATATTATTTCTTCCATTTTATAATTAAAGTGTATAATCAGAAATAATAAACTATAAAAACTTATTGGTTATCAAATTTTTATGAGACAAATTCCAAACATTTTAGAAAATACTGGCATAAGCAGAGATTACATTTTGGCATTTGGCAGTATAGATAATTATATCAGAAGAATAGAAAAAAAAGAAGGACTAAGATGGATAAGGTTGGCTGAAAATGCATATTTTAATCGACCAATTCTTAAATATGAAGAATATTTTAATCATTCAGAATATGAACAAGTTATTACAGATAAAAATCATGAAAAAATAAAAAATCTTGATGAACTTGTGGAAGAAATAAACAAAATGAGGGAAAATAAACAAAAAGATTATGAAAAACTTTCTGTATTATGGAAAAAAGCAAAAAAAATTATTTTTAGCTAAGCGCAAAAAATTTTAGAGGATAGAATTTGATTATTTTTTTTATTTAAATGTATGAAAATTTTTATTTTAAATTCACTTGCTGCATAAGTTTAATATTATGATATAATGGATTAGACAAACCTTCTTTTATCAAGCTATTATTATATACCTCAACAAGACTTTGCACAGCATTTTCTAATGTATATTTTGGTTCAAAATTCAAAATGCGTTTCATTTTATCAGAATTAATATGATAAGACCTTGTATCTGTTGTAGGAAGATATTCAAATTCAACTGAATCATCATTAATAACCTTTTTTACTATTTTAGCGATGTCTTCCACAGTTCTGTTTTGGTATCCGATATTAAAGATTTCTCTGTTAATTTTTTTTCCTGGCGCTTCCAAAAGAATTTCATACGCCTGCGCCATATCTTTTATATTTATGTTTGGTCTAAGCTGTTTTCCTCCAAAAATTTTTATTTTCTTATTTATCAGAGCATTCATAGTTAGTATATTCACAGTTAAATCTATTCTCAAGCGCGGAGCATAACCGCATACTGTTGCAGGTCTTGCTATAATATATTCTAAGCCATTGAGATTTGAGTTTGATAAAACTTTTTCACATTCAAGTTTGTATTTTGAATAATCTGTTAAAGGTTCAGGAAAAGTTTCTTCTGTAACATTTTTTTCTTTTTTAACTCCATAAACACTGGAAGAGCTGGCATAAATAATTCTTTTAACATTATTTTTTTTTGCAGCTTCTAAAATATTGAAAAAAGCATCATAGTTTATAGATTTTCCAAGCGCAGGATTAAGTTCATAGCTTGGATCATTTGAAATGCATGCTAAATGTATAATTGCGTCGGCATTTTTCGCAGATTCTATTAATTTTTTTTTGTTCCTGATATCTCCTTTTATTTGATTTAAATTTGGATTGCTTTTTAAATTAGAAAAAATATCTCCATACAAATATAAATCATAAACAGAAACATTATAATTTTTTTTCAATAGAGCTGGAACTAAGGCGCTGCCAACATAACCAGCCCCACCAGTAATAAAAATATTTTTGAATTGTGTCATTTTACCAGCTCATCAGAGATTTAATATATTTATAAAGCGCAATTTTTTCTATAGATTCTTTATTTCCTATTGTTTTTACTTTCAAAGCGCCAATAGCATTTCCAATAAAACCTACAATTTCCATAGGAACGTTTAAAGCTACGAGAGGGGAAGTTATAGAAAGAAAAGCATCTCCGGCGCCCATTGTATCAACAACATGGTTTGAAAAAGCAGGTATTTTTTTTATGCTGTTTGAAGAAAAAATTATGCAGCCCTGAGAACCCCGAGTAACAAGAATTTTATCACAAGAAACTCTTTTTGCTGCAATTGGAAGAAGTTCCGAGATTTCATCTTTTTTATTTAGGCACTCCAGACGCAATTCACGTTCATCAAGACAAATATAATCTGCTTTGGAATATTTGGAAATAACATTATAGCCCATATTTCCTGCGTTTACTTGAGTATTAACTGCAAGAAATTTTGATTTTTTTGTAATTAAATCAATTAATTCATTATTTAACATTCCATGTCCAAAATCTGCAACAATAATTACATCATAATCCGGGAGTATTTCATCTAAATGAAGATATAATTCTTTTGCCTGATCGTAATCAAGGTGGTTATCATTAAATTCATAAAATTCTAAGAGTTTTCTAAAATCTGGAACTTCTTCAATAAATCTTCTTTTGACAATGGTTGGAGAATCTTTTTTATGATGAAAAAGTCTTTTTATTTTTTTATTTAAATTATCTTCAATAAAATTTTCTTGAATATCTCTCTCTCCCAGCAATGTAAAAAGAGCTACATTCTCGCAGAAATCCGCTAAATGATTTGCTATTGCGAGAGTGCCGCCGGCAAATTTTTCTGTATTTAGATATTTTAGCGCAAGAATAGGTTCTTTGCCCGCTTTTCCTATAGATTTGCCATAGCAATATTCATCTATGATTGCTTCGCCAATAACTAATATTTTTAAATTTTTTATTTGCTCAAGATAGCCTATTACTTCTTTTTGGCTGTATTTTTTAGAAAGTTCAATAAGAAAATTTTCAGATTCTTTTGTAAAAATATTCATGTAGCGATTGATAAGCGCTGAAGAGCTGAAAACTAAATCATCAGTAAATTTTAACTGCCCCCCAACTTCTTTTATCGCGTTTTCTTCTTCAATTATGCCCCGAGAATAATCATTTTCAATATTTTTATATTCTATCCCTTTAACATAGAAATCTGGTTTGAGAAACTTCATAGTATTTACTGCAGTTGGCCATTTATTTAGAGCAACATAATCAATGATATCAAGAGAAGCAAGCACTTCCATTCTGATATTTTGATGAAATATCGGGTTATGTGGTCCTTTTTTTACATATTCATCAGGAGTTAAAGTAACAATAAGTATGTCTCCGTATTTTTTTGCTTGTTCAAAATGTCTAATATGGCCTATATGCAATAAATCAAAAACGCCATGGCAATACACAATTTTTTTCCCTCCTGTTTTTAAATTTGAAATTATATTTTGTAACTCTTCCAAATTTACTAATTTGTTGTTTTTCATTTGGCAAATTTTCTGTTTGACGAATGCGTCAAAAATTTTTGTTCTATTTTCATTTTTTGTCTAAATATTTAAACCAATCTTTTGTTGCTTTAGATATAGATTTTTCATTCCAAACAGGAGCGGTTTTCCAATAATTTATATTGTTGAGCATTATTTTAACTCCTTCTTCTAAACTAATCTTTGGCTGCCAGCCTATTTTTTTCTTTATTTGTGTTATATCTGCTAAAGTTTTATCTGGCTCTCCAGGTCGTTTAGGGATATAAATCTTTTTTTCTCCGCCTAAAAGATTTGCTAATTTATTTATACTTTGATCTTCTCCAGAACCAATATTAAAAATCTCTCCTTTCAAATCTGAT
Source organism: archaeon GW2011_AR19 (assembly GCA_000806015.1). Classification (GTDB taxonomy): domain Archaea; phylum Nanobdellota; class Nanobdellia; order Pacearchaeales; family GW2011-AR1; genus JWKY01. Next base: position 51,406 of record JWKY01000001.1, read on the forward strand.
TTTGCTGACAGAACATAAGCTTTTACTACATCGCTGACAAATACAAAATCTCTTGTTTGATTTCCATCTCCGACTATTGTAAAAGGTTTTTCTGAGATTTTCTGGGCTAAAAAAACTCCAAATACTGCGCCATATGCTCCTGAAGTTCTGGATCTTGGACCATAAACATTAAACATTCTTAAAGATAAAGAAGGCAAGCCATAAATTTTATTCCAATGCATTACATATTGTTCAGCTAAATATTTTGTAAGCGCATAAGGATATTGCGGATTTGTCGACGCTGTTTCTGGAGTTGGATATTTATCTGGAATGCCATAACAAGATGAAGAAGCAGCATAAACAAAACGTTTTACATTATTTATGCGCGATGCCTCTAAAACCGAAATTGTTCCTTCTACATTTGAATGATGATAAGACAATGGATTTTTTATTGAAGGAACAATATCTGCAAGAGCAGCAAGATGAAAGACATAATCTATTTTGTTAAAATATTTTTTGATATTCTTAAAATCAGCAACATCTGCATTTACAATTCTTAAATTTTTATTTTTTTTGTGTTGAACAAGATTATCTATTCTGCCGGAAGAAAAATTATCGATAACTGTAACTTTGTAATCTTCTTTTAGCAAATAATCCACTAAATGGCTTCCTATGAATCCCGCGCCTCCCGTTACAATAGCATTTTCTAATTTTGATTTTTTCATAATTTTATGATTTTGTTTCGCATTTAAATATTTGTTGATGAATAATTATCTTTAATATTAAATTATTTTTTTTCAAGATATTCTATCACTTTATGGCAAATCTGCAGATGAATGTCTTCAACAATTCTGTATTCTTTTTTAGCAGTTTTGACTAAAATATAATCATCTAATATATCTTTGGCTTTACCTCCATCAAAGCCGAGCAATCCAAAAGTGTATGCGCCGAGAGTCTTTGCAGTTTTTATTGCCTTTAAAATGTTTGGAGAATTTCCGCTTGCGCTAATAACTATTTCTAATCCCCCTTTAGATAAATAATTTATTGATTGTTGCGAAAATACTTCATCGTAGGAAAGATCATTTCCATAAGCTGTTATTGCAGCCACATCATTTAAACTCATTGCTCTGAATCTTTTTTCATTAATTGAGTTTAAATTTTTGACGGTGCTTTTGTTTAAGTCTAAACTAAAATGAGAAGCTGTTGTTGAGCTTCCTCCATTTCCCATAATTAAAATTGGTTTGCGTTTATCGCGAGCTTTTTGAAGCAATAAAACCAGTTTTTCTATTTTGGCGTTATCAACAGTTTTTTTCGCATATTCAAATTTTGAATCATACTCTTTTAAGCAGTCCATTAGAATTTTAAGATATTAGCTTTTTAAAGGTTATATTTTCTTGAATTATTATGTTTTTATATACTCTTTTTCAAGATTATTAATATATTCTCCTAATTTTTTTAATTTTTCACTAGGATAAAGGTAAGGTATTTCAAAATCCGGAACGGGATTTCTTATATATTCTGCCAAAACATCTGTTTTATATATTCCTTGATTTAATAATTGGAGATAATATTCTGAATCTGGGGTAGAAAATTTTAGCGGATTTTTGATTAAACTATCTTAATTTCATTTTCAAATTAATTTTAAGCAGGTTTTAATATATATTTTAGATTATCACGAGAATATTTTTAAATCCTTTAATTTTTGTTGTTGATGCAATGAAAAAGCAAATAGTTTTTATAGAGTATTTTCCAACGATAAATGGATATAAGATAGCTAAAGGTCTTAAGAATACCGGAAAGTATGAAACAGTTTTAATATCTTTTAATAAAGTTGATAAAAAATTTTTTGGAATTGCTTATGATAAAATTATTAATTTAGAAATAAGTCAGAAAATTAATCTTAAAAATTTGTTCTTTTTTATTAAGAAAATATTTAGTAAAGAGGGGTCAAAGTTCTTTGCAGAAATAAAATCTCTCCATCCATATATTGTTCAAGTTAATAATTTGGATTTATTAACCAGGCTCTCTCTTTTTTTAATTGATGCAAAAGTTCCAAAAATTTATTATGCTTATGATATTCTTGCATTTTACAGGAAAAAGTTTAGTATGCGGGAAAATTTTCTAAAAAAAATTGAAAAATATTATTTTAAAAATATGGATGGAATATTACATAAAGGTCCAAAAGGAGAGCTGGAATTTTTAGATTATTCAGTAAATGCTCCTGATTTAGCCTTGCTTCCAGGATGCTTGGAAGATTGGACTCATGTTCCTAAAAAAAAGAATATGAAAGAAATTCACCTTGCTGTTGCTGGACCTCCGCTTGAAGGCAGTTATTATCTCCACTCCTTTAAAGACATAATAAAAGAGATTACCTCTCAAAAAATCCATTTGCATACTTATGGAAAATCTCTTTTTAATGACGAGTATTTTTTAAATGAACAAAAAAATAATTTTTATTTTCATTATCATGATAAAATTAATCCAAAAGAACTGAATAAAGAAATTTCTAATTATCAATATGGCATAGTCCTTGATTTTTTTAACAAATTAATTAATCCTTTATGGTTAAAAACTTCTATTGGTAATAAGATGTATAATTATTTGGAAGCAGGCTTGCCAATAATAATGACTAATGATCTCAAGGCTATGACGGAGATTGTTAAAAAACATAAACTTGGAATTGGTATTGATTACAAAGATATTAAAGAATTAAAAAATATTTTAAGTAAGCTGAATTATGAAAAACTTCAAAAAAATGTAAAGATAGCTCAAAAAGAATTAAGCATAACTAATCTCGTCAAAGAATTGGAAAGTTTTTATGAAAAAGCAGCTGAAAGCAAAAATAGGAAATTTGCCAAATGAAAGAAAAATTAAAAATAGATAGTAGATATTAAAAAAGATTAAAAACCCATTATCCAATAATATTTTTGTATAAAATGGAGAAAATCTTAATTACTGGGGGCAGCGGGTTCATTGGTTCGCACTTATCTGAATTTCTTTTAGGTCGAAACTACAAACCAGTAATATTTGATGCTAAAACTCCTCCATCTAATGGTATAGAATGTTATCTTGGAGATATAACTAAAAAAAATTCATTAAAGGAAATTCCAGAAGTCGACGGAATTGTTCATCTTTGCGCAATAAGCAGAGTTAAAGATGCTTTTGATAATCCTGCTCATTGCATGGATATTAATCTAATGGGAACTATAAATATTCTTGAATTTGCAAGAACCTCTAAAAAAAATCCATGGGTCTTAATTGGAAGCACAACTGAACCCCCTAAAAATATTTACGGAGTTTCAAAACATCTCGCTGAACTTTGCGCTGAAACATATTCGCGAGAATATAATTTAAATATTTCTGCATTGAGATTTGGTACAGTTTATGGATCACCCAGAGACAACCAAGATAGATTAATACCTCGTTGGATAGAAAATGCCAAATCTGGCAAAGAAATCATAGTAGACAACCCTGCAAGGCAGTTTGATTTTATTTATATTGATGATGTGATTGAAGGAATTTTTAGAGGCATAAATTATGTGAATTATGGAAGACCCTTTGAAGCAATTCCAATATGCACTGGAACTCCGACTAATTTAGGAGACTTAGCTAAGATAATAGTTGAAGAAGCGCAATCACCATCTAAAATTATTTCTAAAGACGCGCATCAAGAATATTTCATTCAGCCAAATCCTGAAAAGGCAAGGAACTTACTGGAATTTGAAGCAAAAACTTCTATGCGCGAAGGAATTAGAAGATTGTTATCAGTTGATTTACTAAATTATGTTGAAAGCTAATTCATATAAAATGGAAAATTATAAAAAATCAGTCAATGCAATTTTAGTTAATTCTAAAAAACAAATTCTTCTTCACCTTAGAGATGATAAGCCTGGAATACTTGCTCCAGGATGTTGGGCTTTTATTGGGGGAGGTGTTGAAGAAGGAGAAAGCGGACCGGATGCAATTAAACGGGAAGTAAAAGAGGAAATAAATTATTTAATAAATGATTTTCAATATTTGGATAAAATTTATTTTAGGAAATATAAAATGGATGTCTTAGTTTATATTGGAAAATTAGATGCGCGTGAGGATGAGATTAAACTTACTGAAGGCCAAGGCGTAAGATTTTTTTATCCAGATGAAATAAAAAAACTTAAAATGTCTAATCTTCTTAAGAAAATAATTTTCAGAAATTTAGAGAAAATTATTTTTGCAGCAAATAATTAAAAATTTTATGAGAAATTTTATTATTTATAGATGATTGACGCATTTTAGCAAACTGTGAAATATTACATCAAATTCAAGCAATAAAAGAAATAGTTTTTAAATCACAATAATCTTTTTAAACAATTTTTGCCCAAAAATTAAACTCAATAAAAATGAAAAACTATAAAATCCTCGTTATAAAAACTTTTAAAGAAAATGGCTTCAAAAAATAATCTTTTGGGAATTTGTGCTGGTGGTCCCAGCGGGGCTGCATTATTTCAAAATGAAAAATTGACATTAGCAGTCAATGAAGAAAGATTTACTGGAATCAAATTAGATCGGTCTTATCCCCATAATTCTATAAATTGGTGTCTTAAAGAGTCAGGATTGTCAAATAAAGATATAGACGCTATTTGTTATGGCTTCTCAAATGGAATTGAGCAGGGAGATTTTATGGCATCCATGATAAAAAGAATTTACGAATATTCTGATAATCCCAAATCCTTAAAAGCGATATGTGAACGGCTTAGCGTCGAAGCTGAAGTTGACTCTAAAAAAAGAAAAAGTTTTTATGAAGAAACATCTAAAATTTTTTCAGAAGTTCCTATTTATTCCTGCTCTCATCATCAAGCGCATCAAGCCTGCGCGTATATGGCCTCTCCTTTTAAAAAGGCGCTTGTAATAACTTCTGATGGAAGAGGGGATTTTGAATCATTAACAGTTAGCGCCGCAAATTCAAAAGGAATTAATAAAATTTATAGCGCCTTTAGCTGGGAAAGTTTGGGATATTTTTATGGACGAATAACTCATTTATGCGGTTTCAAACCAGAACGGCATGAAGGAAAGATCCTTGGATTATCTGCGCATGGAAACCCAAAAATAGCAAAAAAGTTAATAGATAAAATGGTGGACATTAAAGATGGAAAGATATGCACTTTTCCAGGAGATTTTTATACGCCTTTTTTTACAAACTATTCCAAACGCTTAAAAAAAGAAGCTTCTGAATTTTCTAGAGAGGATTTAGCAGCAGCCACTCAATTAAAGTTAGAGGAAGTGGTTTGTAATATTGTTTCAAAGAATGTTCATAAAACTGGTTTAAAAAATATTTGTCTTGCTGGAGGGGTGTTTTCAAATGTAAGATTAAATCAAAAAATTAGAGAACTTCCAGAAGTTAAGGATGTTTTTGTTTATCCTAACATGGGAGATGATGGTTTATGCGCTGGAGCAGTATATCATAAATTATTATATGAACATAAAATTTCCAGCAGTCCAATAAAATCTCTTTATCTTGGTCCTAAAATTTCTAATGATGTTCTTTTATCTACTTTGAACAAAAAAGGGTTTAAAGTTGAAAAACCAGATAAGTTATACGATTCTATTGTTAAGCTTTTAGAAGAAGAACAGGTCATAGCTTTAGTGCAAGGAAGAACCGAATTTGGTCCAAGAGCATTGGGAAATCGAAGTATTTTACTAACTCCTGATTCAGAATCTTTAAGCAATTTTTTAAATAAACGTTTAAATAGAAATGACTTCATGCCCTTTGCGCCGGTTATTGCTTCTAATCTTGCAAAACATTGTCTTGTGAATTATTCCAAATCACAATTTTCAGCCCGCCATATGGTTATGACCTATGATGTTTCACCTAAATTTAAAAAAAATTCGCCCGCAGTAGTGCACGTTGACAGCACTGTCCGTCCGCAGGTAGTTTTTAAAGAAGATAATTTATTTTTATATGAATTATTAAATCATTGGTATAATAAAACAGGAAAACTATGCCTTATTAATACTTCATTTAATTTACATGAAAATCCCATAGCTTCTTTAGAAAAAGATATAATTTATAGTTTTGAATCAAATGCTGCTGATTGTCTTTTATTTCCGCCGTATATATCTTATCAAAAAGAAATGGAGTTGTCTCTTTATTAAAAATGATTTGGAAAGTGCCGTATATTAATCTTGGAAAACAATTTAAAAATTTAGAAAAAGAATTAACTGCAGAATTTAAAAGAGTGATGAATAATGGAGATTTTATTCTCAGGGCAGATGTAAAAAAATTTGAAGAGAACTTGGCAAATTATTTAGGAGTAAATCATGTTATTGGTGTTAATTCTGGAACTGATGCTCTATATCTTTCTACAGATGCTTTAGAAATTAAGTCTGGTGACGAGGTTATAACTGTTGCTCATAGTTTTGTTGCAACAGCAGCTTCTATAGTTTATAGAAGAGCAAAACCAATTTTTGTTGATATTGGAGATGATTATAATATAAATTCTAATTTAATTGAAAAAGTAATAACAAAAAAAACAAAAGCAATAATGCCTGTTCATTTAAATGGGCGATCTTGTGAAATTGAGAAAATAATAGATGTGGCAAAAAAATATGGGCTATTTGTGATAGAAGATGCTGCTCAAGCACTGGGCGCAGAATATAAAGGAAGGAAAGTCGGAAGTTTTGGAAATCTTGGTTGTTTTTCATTGCATCCAATGAAAACTTTAAGTTGTGCAGGAGATGGAGGGTTTATATCTACAAACAATGATTTTTTAGCAGATAAAATCAGAACATTAAGAGACCACGGGCAAAAGATTAAAGGAGATTATTTATTTTTTGGGCATAATAGCAGACTGGATAACTTGCAGGCAGCAATATTAAATGTTAAATTTCAACATTTGGACGAGTATATAAAAAAAAGAAGAGAAATTGCAGAAAAATATAATGAAGAATTATCTTCACTACCAATAATTCTTCCTCCTGCCCCTTCTAATGAAAAATATTTTGATACTTATACTTCTTATGTTATTAGAACAGATAAACAAGAAAAATTAATTAAATTTTTAAGAGCTCAAGACATAGAGTCATATATTCATATTAATCAGCCCCTATATTCTTATCCTGGCCTCAATTTAAAAAATTTTCATTTGAAAAATAACGAAAAAATATGCAAAGAAATTTTATCTCTCCCCATTTATCCTGAAATGAATGATAAACAAACTAAATATGTTATTGATTCAATGCATAAATTTTTTAGTGAGGATAGTAGTTAATAATAGAGAAGATGAATAAAAAATGATTTATCAATATAAAAATATTAAAATGCATTATGAACCCTGTCTTGACGGAGGCGGTAGAGAGTGTTATCCAGAGTTTTTACAAATTATTCAAGAAAAAATAGGAAAAGTAAATAGTGCATTTGAGTTTTGCGCTGGAACGGCTTTTATTGGTTTTTCTTTATTAGCAGATGAAATGTGTGAAAAATTAACATTGGCAGACATAGAAAAAGAGTCTGTTGAATGTTGTAAAAAAACTATAAAAGAAAATAATTTAGAAAATAAAGCATCAGCATATCATTCTGATTGTTTAAAACAAATACCCGCTCAAAAATGGGATTTGGTCGTCGGTAATCCTCCCCACTTTTCAGAACGCCAAACTAATTTGCCGCAAACAATTGTAATTAATGTAGATAAAAATTGGGAAATTCATAGAAGTTTTTATACAGACATTAGTGAATATTTAAATCCAAATGGTTCAATACTTCTTGTTGAAAATGGCCGGGGCTCTAGCCCAAAAGTGTTTTATGATATGATTAAAAAAAATGGATTAAGAGTTGCAGAGGTTATTAAATGCAACTTAAATAGGCCTTCAAAATTTTATTTTATGCTGGTTAAAAAAAATTAGATAACTGAAAATTAATTGAAACTTTTTATAACAAAGGTTAAGAGGTTCGCTCTCCCAAATTTTTCTATTTGTTTAGATGGAGTTCCTAATCCTTCGGATAATTTGTTTGGCTTCGTCGAGAGATAGATTTTTAAGTTTCATTTTTCTGTTTATTCTATGAAACTTAAATTAAATGATCATTTTTTTGCATGGGCTTTTATTTATTCAATTGGAGCTTTCTTATCTATTTTACTTATAAATTATTTTAGTCTTAATAATAGTTTAATTGGAATCTTTTTGGCAGGAACAACAATTACTTTGTTTTCTTGGATAATATATTCTTTTTTGTACAAAGATAAATTCAAACTAAGTAAGTGGTTTTTTATTTGGTTATTCACTCACTCATTTAATTTTTGGTTAATTGATTTAATCTTAAGAAAACTAACATTAACTTATGAAGGATTCTTCTATTTCCTACTCTTTGGTTTAATTTATCATCTTCTTACTTGGGTAATAAAAAATAAAGTCTATTATAAATTAGAAATGAATAATCCAAAAACAATCGGGCTTGTTCTAATCTTCATTATCGCTTTATTGTTTATATCTTCTCAGTCTTTCTCCGAAATCCAAACAATAGGAATTAGTGAAACTAATTCTTTAGGTTCTAGCTTAAGTTCCTTAAGAAATCTACTTTCATTCAATCTAAATCTAGGGAACAATTGTCCCCAATTACCCATTCCTTTACTACCTGATAAAAGACTTTGGGTTGAAGTAATGTCTCAAGAGGAAGGTAATAATTCTTTTGAAGGGTGGAAAGTTAAAAAGTATGACTCCGCAGATTTATTTGGCTTTTCTGTAACCCCTAGAATTTATTGTTATCAAGGAAGGGAAGATGGACAAAATCCAAACCACTATTATTGTGGTTACTGGGATAATGGGGATAATTGGGATATGAGGGATTTGATTTATATGGAGAAGACATTTATGAATCCAGATGGCAGTCTTGGTAAAACTATCCAAAAAACCTTTGTAAATGTTTATGATGAAAATGGAAATTATCTTAAAACAATTTGTGGTCTATCTCCCGAAGAGGTAAGTACTAAAAAGTTTAAAGGAAGAATGCGAGATTTAGATAGTTTCTTCAGTTTAAAATAAGATGGCAAGGGAAAAAGAAATAAAACAAAGTGCATTAATTATAATAGCAGCTTTAGCAGGGGCTTTTTTATCTTTTTTCTTTAGTAAATTTATGACATACAATTTTCCTTTAAATTTAATTTCAATTATGATATACACAATTTTTGTTCTCTTTGTAGTTAAGTGGTTCATTAAAGCATATGTATAACTTTCTTTTTAGAAAAAGAAGCAAAAATAACGGAACCCCCCATTTTCTTTTTAAAAAAAAGAAACAAAAAGCGGGCGGGCAATCTCTCAAAATTAAATGGTCGTCGGAAGAAGCCCCACCTGAAAGAAAAATTAAAACTCACGAGGAAATCTGACTTCTGTTAATGCCGATGTTATTAATAACAAAAAACAATGAGTAAATATTTCTCTTGCTATAGAATCTTTTTAGAAATTTTTTTGAGATATAAATTTTTGTTGGGAGATTAGTTTAGTGTCGGATTTTACTAATCGCCTTCTTCTATAAAATAATTTATTCCTTTCAGAGCATCTTCTATAATCTTTCTTTTGAAGTTACTCTTGTTTCTAAGAAATGCGCTTTTCCTAAATTAGACATTTCTGCTAAATCTCTAACGCCCTTTAAGTTAACATCTCGAAGATTGGCATTCCCGAAGTAAGTGCCCTTGAGGTAAGCACTCTGGAGGTTAGCGCCATCGAGGTTGGCGCCTCTGAAGTTAGCAATCCAGAAGTCAGCATTAACAAGGTAAGCGCTCTTGAAGTTAGTACCCTTGAGGTTGGCATTCCCAAAGTTAGCATTCTCGAAATTGGCGTTCTCGAAAATAGCATACTCGAGAATAGCCCCTCTGAAGTTAGCATTTCTACCAATTGTGAAAGGTAAATATAATCCTCTTGCTTTTACATATTGAAGTTGGGAATTACTAATATCGACCGGTTCTTCTTGTAAGTTTTGCGCTTTCAAATACATTTTTAATTCTTGAAATGCACTATGCCCACTTAAATCAAATCTTTCTTCAAGAGATATTTTAGAAAAATTTCTTTCTCCACTTAAGAGTTTTACTATGAATTCCTCTCCTGAAACTTTTGTTAAACTTTCTGCCATAATCTTTTTAAAAGCAAATGATATTTAAAGATTTGTATAGATAGATACTATCAAATTAAAGTGATATAATTTTTTCTGACAAATCTGATTAAATCCAGTAACATAAAAACCGAAAGATATAAATATACTTTTTTATTAAAAATTAAAATGTTTGAAAAGTATAACAAAACGATAAGTAAAAGATAAAATGTCAAAATCTAAAAAAGTTGTGTTTGCGACAATGCCAAATGATAAATGCCCTAAAGATTGGAGGGCTCCAGATTATTATAAAACGGTAATAGATCCAGCAAAACATATGCCTTTAGGAATTTTATCTTTAGCTACAAATCTTAAACCAGGACATGAAGTAAAAATCATAGACGCAAGAAGCGATCGATTCACACTTGAAGAAACTATTTATCGTATTGAGCAAGAAAAACCAGATGTCTTAGGAATGACTGCGCAGAGCATGAGGGCTTATGCTTTAAAAGAAATTCTTCAAAAAACCAGCGCGCCATATAAAGTTGTGGTTGGCGGTCATGCAAATGAACATCCCGAATTAATTTTAAGTCAGGGAGCAGATGCAGTTTTAGTTGGACAACTTGTTGACGTAGAATTTAGAGACGCAGTAGAGACAATGCCAAAAGGAATTATAAGATGCAGCAAGACAAAATTTGAAGACATAAAATTCCCAGATAGAACTTTTGTGGATGATTATAGGACCTACTTTCCGAAAGATTTTGTCTTTTTCAAAACTAAAAATAGATTGCATATGGTTAGCAGTGTTGGATGCTATCAACATTGTAATTTTTGTTATATGCCCTTTCATAAAATGAAAAGAAAAACCCCCCCATCTACTGTTGATGAAATGCAGCATTTATATAATCTTGGCGCAAGGAGTGTCCATATTCTGGATGACAACTTTGACGTTAGTGCAGGATGGCTTAATGAAGTATTGGATGAGATGGATAAAAGAAATTTTGAGGTGGAATGGAGCGGTAGAGGAGAGATAAGGATGGATGACGGGTTAGCAAAAAGAATGTCTGAGCATGGTTTTAAGAGAATTCATGTTGGAATTGAAGCATTAGATGATAATATATTAACAAATTTTTTCAAAAAAAATTCGTCTGAAAAAAGAATTTATGAGTTTTGTAATACTATGAATAAAAATAATATTGATGTTTTAGGATTTTTCATTATAGGAACTCCTTTAGAAACAGAAGAATACTTAGATGCTTTGCCTGGAAAAATTAGAAATCTAAGAATAAAACATCCATATATCCAAATTCTTTCTCCAACCCCCCATACAGAATATTATCGAGATCTGGTAACACAAGGAATATTCAAAAAAGATTATTGGGCAGAATATTTTGAGAACCCAGTTCCAGATTTTGAAATACCTTCTCCCCATTCTACAGAAAGATTAAGAGAATTAAGAGAGCGTGTTGACAGTATAGAAAAAGAATATGTGTTGGAGAATGTGGATGGGGATTATGCCTCTATGGATTAATTACCGCAGGATATGAAAGAAATAAATGTAAACGCCGATTCAATGCATCAACTGAAGAGGATTGCTGAATGGAAAGATTGGTTTAGATTATAGATAACTGACTAAATTAAGTTACATCAAATAGCTAAAAAGATTGCTCAATATTAACTATTTCTTCAATCACTTAAATTTTTATAATTTATTTTTAAAAATTGAGTTTTATAATCTTTAATTCGTAATTCCGCCATTTTTTCCATGCTTCCATTATCGAGAGGGATTTCTAATAATACTTGGATAAATTCCACTGGAAGATTATATTTTGTGATGAAATGCCACCATCGTTGTAATCTTTGTATTTTATCTTTATCTGGAATGTCTAATCTGCTTTCGTTGAAATAATTATCTCCGCAATAATCTTCAAGGTTTCCTTTTGCAAAACCATGCTCTAAACAATATTCTCCTAATTTTGTTTTTGGATATGGTTGATAGATAGTAACCCATGATTCATCAGGTTTGTTTTTTAAAGAAAATTTTAAAGTATTCAATGCATCTTCCAACGGATTTTCTATAGGCAAACCTATCATTTGTTGAAGCCTTATCATGATATTATACTTTTTGAAAAACATTATTGATTCTTCTATATCTTGGTTTGTTATTTGTCCTCTATTAAGTATTTCTTTTTGTACATATGGGCTTGCGCTTTCTATAGAAAAATGAACTCTGCTTAATCCTGCATTTTTTAATTTTACAACTAAATCCTCTTTTACAAGATTGGCCCTCACACAGCAAATGAATGGAAGGTTTATGCTCTTTTTATATTTCTCACAGAATTCATCAAGCCATTTTTTATTCCCAAGAAAATTATCATCAATAAACAATATCCTTTCCAAGGGATAATTTTTTTTGATATTTTCTATTTCCTTAATAGTATAATCAACTGTTTTTCTTTGAAACATCTTATGCTTTTCATCTTTGAATAGTTCTCTGTTCAGATGATTATGGCAATAGGTGCAATCATATGGACAGTCTCTTTGAGTTATTACGTTTTTCATCGGATTATTCCTAAATGCATCATATTTGTATAGAATCTCCCTATCAGGAATTGGAAGAGAATTTAAGTTTTCTATTAATGGTTTTTTGATTATTTTTTGTTTTGTTTTTCCTTCTATAATCTCTATCATTGCTTCCTCTCCTTGACCTATCACCACAAAATCCACATCTTTCTCATTAGCTATTTCTGGAAAGAATGTAGGATGCGCCCCGCCGAAGACAGAAAGGATGTGTGGGTATCTTTTTTTTATTTTTTCATTGGTCTTCAAAGCATGTCTATGTTCTCCAGTGCATGTTGAATATGCAAAGACATTTGGCTTGAATCTTTCTATCGCTTCAAATATATCTTCTTCGTCGGTTTGCACAAGTTCAGTATTGTGTCCTCTCTCTTTCAGATATGCTGATAAATACATCATTCCTAATTTCTCGGTTTCCATTTTTTTTTCAATAAATAATATGTTTGACATTTTTTATTTTTTCCTTTTAATTTATTTTTTGTATAAATCTCATTAACAAAAGATTTATTAATTTTATTAAGATTAAATATACACTTATCTATTCTGCTTCCCTTTAATAAATCCGTTTATAGCTCCAATTGTCTGAACTATTGATATAAATATTCCTGCAAATGGATATAAAAGCAAACCAGGAAGCCAGTTTGTTCTGACAAAAGGATAAATTGTTTGCATTATAGAAGCAAGAAAAAATGGCAAAAGAAAAAATAAACTTATTACTGGATTAATAAATAAACTAATCAGAAATCCAAACAAAAATAAAATGCGTATTTCAAAATCAAACAAACCTATTCTTCTAAGTAAACCATATTCTCTTTTAAGAGCCCCATGCGCCTCGCCATAACGCTGTTCTTTTTTTAGCGCGCTTGAAAATTTGCTGTTTTTATCGTAATGCACATGAATAATTTTATCTTCTACGCGTTCTAATTTATATCCTTGTTTTTTTATTCTAACATGCATATCGCAATCTTCTCCTGCAAATGCATAATTTTTGGGATTGAAAAAACCAACTTTATCAAACACTTCTTTTTTGTAATTTCCTCCGCCATATTGCGGTTTTGAAATATGCCTGAATGTAAGCAGCCTTATAAGAAAAGGATATTTTTGCCAGGCTTTTACAGGCCAGACAATAGGAGAGACGACGCACCCTATTTTATCATCTGAATAAAGTTTTTTTATGACGTTGCTAAGCCAACTTTTATTTTCAGGAAAATAATCTCTGCAAAGAATTGAGATTACTTGTGTTTTTGAAGATTTGATGCCTAAATTGAGACTTTCAGAAATTCCTTTGTTTACTGGATTATTTATTAATTTAATTTTATTAACTTTCATAAATTTCAGCATTGAAGCTGAAGGTTTTGATTTTGGGTTATCATTAACGACGACGATTTCCATTTTAGGATAATCTTGTTTAAGAATATGCCTTAAAGCTTCTTCACTTTTGTCAATTTCAAATGTAGGCATAATTATTGTAACTGAAATTTCTTTTTGGGCCATCTTTGATTAATTCCCTTATAGTTTAAAAACTTAAGTAGGATAAAAATTATAAATCTTCTTTTCCAGATTAGAACATGATAGATATTGTTACCGGCAGAAGCAAAAGTGCGCAATTTTTTATTAACTTGGTTCCAAAAAATTTTAGATTAATTTTTAATCCAAACAGACGATGCATTGAAAAGTTTATTGAGAAAAGCGCCAAAAAAATGGAAAAGGGCGCGAAAATTTTAGATGCAGGAGCAGGGCCCTGTCCATATAAAAAATTATTTTCACATTGTGATTATGAAGCAACAGATTTTATAGATAAATATAAAATTCTTGATTTTACCTGTCAATTAGATAATATTCCTAAAAAGAAAGATACTTATGATGCTATACTCTGCACAGAAGTTTTGGAACATGTAGAATATCCGCAAAAAGTAGTTAATGAACTTTATAGAATATTAAAAAAAAATGGAAAATTATTTTTGACTGTCCCGCAAGCATGGATGATTCATCAGGAACCTTATAATTTTTATTATTTTACTAAATATGGGCTCGCGAGCCTATTAAAGAATGCGGGTTTTAAAGAATATAAAATTATTCCAAAAGGAGGCTATTTTTGGTTTTTAGCAGACGCTATTAGGTTTAATGAAATTGCCCAGCAATATAAAAAATATCCTTTAATATATTATCCCCTAAAAATTTTATCATTTCCATTCACTTCAATAATCTTCCCATTTATTTTATTTTATTTAGATTTTTTAGATAAAGAAAAAAAATGGACAATGGGTTATGTAGTTGAAGCTAAAAAATAAATTAGGATAATTTTTTCATATCGTCTGCTTGCCCATTAAAAAACCTTTCCAAAAACCAAAAAGATAGTAAAAATGGTCTGGAAAAGAACTCAATATATAAACTGGAAATAATTTTGTTTCTTTTTTATTAAATGGAAAAGAAAAGATTGTTGCAACTATTCCAAATATTGGAATCGCCTTTATTAAAAAAGAATGCCATCCGCGCATTTTCAAGCCATAAATTCTAAAAATCGCTCCGCCTCCGTTGGCATATTGACGAGTTTTTTTTAATCTTTTCATATAAGTTGTTGGATGATAGTGCAATATTCCTGCTTTTGGATAAGCTATTGCTCCTTTTTCTTTTATTTTCATATAAAGATCCAAATCTTCTCCCCCTGTTTTAAAAGTTTTTTCATCAAAATAATTAACTGATTTTAAAATATCTTTTCTATACGCCCCGCCCTTTCCGTCCAACAAAGAGGTAATAATTCCTTTTTCTTTTATATTAGCTGCTTTAGCAAATATACTTAAATTTTTCCAGATAAAATCTGGAAGGCGAATCTTAGAAACAGAAGCAATTACATTTTTATTTTTGAAAGGTTCAACTAAATTTTTTAACCAAGATTCATTTGCAGGAACGCAATCCTGCGGCAGTTCAACAACAATATCGTATTTTGATTTTTTTATACCAAGATTTATCTGTTTTGCAAAACCCATATTTTCTTCTATTTCTAATATTTCAATTTTTCCTTTGAATTTTTGTTCTTTTACTGCTTGAATAAGTTTTTTCAACACATCCCTGTCTGGATTAAATATTGGGATGACGATTGAAACATTCATTAATTTTTAATATTTTTATAGTTTAAATCTTTTCTGTAAGGAAAAGTTTTGTCAAAAAACTCCTGTTTTTTGTTCCCATTTAAGTCTTTTTCGTTTAAAAAAAGCTTACGCGAAAATCTCGTTAGAGATATCTTCAGCATAAATCTTTTCTGGAAGTGATTATTTGTATTTATTAATTCTTCAAAATCATAGATTTTGATAATTTTTAGCTCGGTCTGCTTATTGAAAAAAATAAATTATAATAAATAAAATTTGAATGTCCAAGTAGAAACTATTTCATTAGATATTTCTCGATGAATTTTTTATGGGCAGAATGTATATTTTTCGGCGGTTTTTTGAAAAATTTTATTTCATCTGCCTGCCAGCTCCCCTTGATTTTTCCGGATTTTCTTTTTACCAAAAAAGCCAAACTAATAGGATGCCCAAATACTTCTTTTTTTTGTGGAAATTCTATCGCCCCTAAAAGTTTAACGATTTTTACATTTAAGTTGATTTCTTCTTTGGCAGTTCTTTTTACAGCTTGTTTCAATGTTTCATTAAAGAGAATACTGCCCCCTGGAAAATGCCACATTCCTTTTGAAGGGGGAATTAATCTCTTCGTCAATAATACGCCGTCTTTTGTTTTTAGAATTATTTCAACGCATAATCTCGGAACTTGGTTATAAATGCAATTAAATTTTTTTTGAGAGAGTTTTTTTGGAACCATGAAAATTTTTAGTAAAAGAAACTTTAAAAATGTTTTATTTTGTTAACTCATTTTTATATTAACTTTTTTAAGAAATCGTTGCAAAGTCGTTTATTTTTTATAAAATTCTATTGTTCTTTTTATTCCATCTTCTAAAGAGGTCTTTGGGGTCCAACCTATTTTTTTCAAACCTGAATTATCACAGACAAAATCAACAATTCCAACATTTTTATGAAAATCCGGCGGGGTGATTACCTTAACTTTTGTATTTGGAATTTGTTCTCTTACAATATTTATTAATTCCCTGAATTTTGTGAATTCTCCTCTTCCAACATAGTATACTTTGTTTGTCTCTCCTTTTTCTGCAAGAGTCATGCAGGCATCTGCAACATCATCAACATAAATATAATCTCTGACAAAATCTCCATTATTATAAAGTTGAATTTCTTTGCCTTTCACAGCTTGATTTATCATAAAATTAAATCCTGCCTTTTTTTTATTATTTCCATCTTCAAATGGACCAAAAACATTAGTAAATCTGGCAATTATTACATCCAAATTAAAAACATTATGATAAATGCGGCAAAAATGTTCTGCAGCAAGTTTTGTAGCTGGATATAAACCCAGAGGATTGCAGGGAGAATCTGCATTAACAGGAAGTTTATCTGCATTGCCATTAACAAAAAATGTGCTCCCAAAAATAATTTTTGCTTTAGGATTATATTTTTTGCATGCTTCTAAAAGAGCAATTGTTCCATTGCAGTTTATTTTTATATCTTTATAGGGTTTGTCTTCTTTAATAGCATAATTATCAACAGTGCCGGCTAAATGAAAAATATAATCTTTATTTTTTACATCATCTTCATTTATTTTTCTTACATCTTTTATTATTAAATTAATTTTATTTTCAATATTAAAAATATTATTTTTTTTATTGTAAGATCTTGATAATATATAAATATCGTTTTTACTTTCTAAATATTTTTTAGCTAAATGGCTTCCAATAAATCCCATTCCGCCGGTGATTAGAATTTTTTTATTCATTTTATGATTTATATTCTCCTAAAAATTTTTTTAATATATTATAATAATCTTTTTTTTGATTTTCAGGCATGCCCCAGCATGGAATGAAAAGTGATCTTTTTTCTATATCGTCGCCAACTGGAAAATTTCCATTATTGAGAGAGAGCCATTCTGCTCTTTCAAATGGTTTTTGTTTTGTAATATTCCCGCACATTAATGGTCTTACTTCAACTTTATTTGCAGTGAGATATCGCGCAAAGCTTGATCTATCAAAAGAAGAACTTTCTTTAATAGTAAGAGGATATGAAAACCAGCTTGGGTCTGCTTTTGGATGAGTTTGGGGAAGATGAAATACTTCATATTCTGTGAATAATTCTGTCATTTCATTAAATTGTTTTTTTCTTTCTTCAATAAATTTAGGTAATTTAGAAATTTGTTTTAATCCAAATGATGCCTGCAAAGCAGTCATCTGGCTGTCTGTGCCTAACGTTTCATATGTATATCTCTTTAAAAATTCATCATCTGCAGGACGAAAATCTCTACCCCAAAAAATTAGGCTTTTAAGAGTATCGCTTAATTTTTTATTGTTTGTTGCCACAGCTCCGCCAACCCCTCCAGAAGTAATATGATGAGAAGCATAAAAGCTGTATGCTGCTGCATCCCCATACGAGCCCACACATTTATTTTGATATTTACTTCCTAAAGTATCACAGCAATCTTCTAAAAGAAATCTTGTTTTTCCTAAAATTTTTAAAATTTTTTCTAAATCAGGAACATTTCCTAATAAATGCGGTAAAATCATTCCTCTTGTTTCCGGATATCTTTCTATTGCTGCAGACACTTGTTCTGAATCAGCGACATAAGTAGATGGTTTGGTTTCAATAAATATCGGGACTATTCCTAAATTAATTGCTGAGGAAATGCTTGTTGCAAATGTAGTTACAGGATGAATTATTTTATCTCCAATTCTCCAGCGGCCATCATGTTTCAAAGCTAATAAAGCATTTTCTATTGCCGCTGAACCGCTATTTGTTAAATGCACATACGGAATTTCTAAGAATTTTGACATTTCTTTTTCAAGATTTTTATTTGGTTTTCCATATCCAAACCAATCATCCCGAAGCACTTCAGTTAAAGCTTTTCTTTCTTCTTCTCCCCACTGGACTCTATTAATTAGGTGCGGGTCTCCCATTTTTTCCCATTTTTTCCATCCTATTTTTTTATTCATTGAGGTTTATCCTAAATTTATTTTAAATAGTTTATGCTGATGGAAAGCATATTATTCAGGAGAAGTTTAAAATCTTCTGTCAAATAATCTTTGACTATCGTCGTAGATTTGATTAATTATAAACCCCTTTAATATGTTTTATGATAAATCTTCAAAACAATAATGCTTTTAAATTAACTAAAATTTGGGTGTTTATGAAAAAAGATAAGGCAACTAAGGAAAAAGTAGAAAGAATAATAAATGCGGTAAATCCTTACATTGATGCTCGTGGAAAAATAGAGAATTATCTTCTTCCTCAGACAATTAATCTTTTAGCGACAATAACTTCAAAAAAAGGAAGCATAAGAGCAAACCACTATCATCCTGAACAAGAACAAATGTGTCTTGTTATTTCTGGAAGCTATGTAAGTGTTTACAAAGATTTAACCATTTCAAATAGTCAGATTAGACATCAAATTATTAAGGCAGGAGATTTATCAATAATGCCCCCAAATGTTGCGCATACCATGATCTTTTTAGAAGATTCTGTTTTTCTCAATTTAGTAAATGGAAATAGAGACCATAATAAATTTGAAGAGCATACTATTAAATACGAATTAGTGAAGCCTTCTGAAATAGATGATTATCTTCACTTGTATTCAAACGAATAATTTTCTATAAAAAATGGAAATCGGATTTGATAACAGCACCATAAAGGAAGACATAAACAACATTGTTAGAGATTTAGGAAATCTTTGTAAAAAGTTTGAAGGCAAAACTATACTTATAACCGGAGGCGCAGGATTTTTAGGAAAATATCTTGTTTGGTTTTTAATTTTTTTGAATAAAAATATTTTAGAAAGACCGTGTAAAATAATAATTTTGGACAACTTTATTACAGGAATTAAAGGCAGTCTTGAAGAAAATGAAAATACAATAATTATAGAACAAGATATTTCTAAACCTTTTAAAATAGAAGGAAATATAGATTATATACTGCATGCAGCAAGCATCGCTGCCCCTTTATTCTATAATAAATACAGATTAGAAACAATTGATGTAGGTTTTATAGGAACAAAGAATCTTTTAGAATTAGCAAAAGAAAAAAAAATTAAAAGTTTTTTATTTTTTAGCACAAGCGAAATTTACGGAAATCCAGATTCTAAATCTATTCCTACTCCGGAAACATATTTTGGAAATGTTTCATGTACGGGTCCAAGAGCAGCTTATGATGAACCAAAGAGAATTGGTGAAACTTTATGCATGACTTATGCAGACATGTACAATCTTCCAATAAAAATAGTCCGCCCCTTTAATGTTTTTGGTCCTGGAATGAGATTTGATGACGGAAGAGGCGCAATAAACTTTGTTGTTTCCGCATTAAGAGGGGAAAAAATTCCTGTTTATGGCGATGGAAGAAATACAAGAACCTGGACATATATTTCAGATGCGATCACAGCATTTTTCCAAGTTCTTTTATCAGATCATAATGGTGAAGCATTTAATGTAGGGTCAGATGAACAAGAAATAGAAATGAGGCATCTCGCGCAGCTCGTTGCAGGATTAGTAAAAAATCAAAACATAGAAATTCATAATCTTGAAGGCCCAAATGAAGCTTATTCTAAGGCTGATGTAAATAGAAGATGTCCTGATTTAACAAAAATTAGAACAATGATTGGATTTATTCCGCGAGTTACTCTTGTTTCTGGATTAAAAAGATTTATAGAATGGACAGAAGAAGCATTAAAAGAGCAGCAAAATCTTACGGGTTTTCAATTAAAATGCAGAATTTGTGAAAACCCTGAATTAGAAAAGGTTGTCTCTTTAGGAAAATCTCCTTTAGCAAATAATCTTCTTTCTATTGGCGATTTAAATAAAGATGAAGAATTATATCCTTTAGAAATAATGCACTGCAGCAAATGTAATTTATGCCAGCTTTCATATGTCGTTCCTCCAGAAAAAATGTTCAAAAATTATCTTTATGTTACATCAACAACAGATTATTTTAAAAAACATTTCGGAGAATTGGCGGATAAAATAAAAAAAGAATTTAACTTAACAAATAATTCATTGGTAGTGGATATAGGGAGTAATGATGGTTTATTATTGAAAAAATTTAAGGAAAATGGAGTTAGAGTTGTAGGAATTGAATCAGCAGAGAATATTTGTAACCTTGCTAGAAGTGATGGAGTAGATACTTTAAGCGGATTTTTTAATGAGGATATTGTCGAAGAAATAGTAAAAATGAAAGGAAAAGCAGACGTCGTTACTGCAAATAATGTTTTTGCCCATGTGGGGAATATAAAAGGATTTATAAAAAATGTAAAAAATTTATTAAAAGATGATGGAATTTTTGTTATAGAAGTACAATATCTTCTTGATATGATACAAACTTTAACGTTTGATAATATCTACCACGAGCATCTCTCTTATTTCAGCGTTTTATCTTTAAATGAATTTTTCAAAAGACAAGATATGGAAATTTTTAAAGTTGAACATATTGATAGTCATGGAGGATCAATAAGGATATTTATCCAAAAAGCGAAAAAACATTTAAAGGATAACTCTGCAGAAGAATTTATTAGAAAAGAAATGTTTTTTGGTTTAGACAGCTCAAAAACTTATCAAGAATTTGGAAATAAATTAAACGGAATAAGAGAAAAAATAAGAGATTTTATAATAAAAACTAAAAAAGATGGGAAAAAAATTGTTGGTTATGGCGCGCCGGCAAAAGCAACAACTCTTCTAAATTATTATGATATAGATAATAAACATCTCGATTTTATTGTTGAAGACAATATTCTAAAACAAGGAAAAATTGTCCCGGGAGTAAGAATTCCAATTAAAAAAAAGGAAGTTCTTGATCAAATAAATCCAGATTATATTCTTATTTTAGCATGGAATTTTGCAGATGAAATAATGAAAAAAAATAATATCTATAAAGAGAAAGGCGCAAAGTTTGTCATTATTTCTCCAGAATTAAAAATTGTTTAGTTTCTTTTTTGAAAATTTTAAAAATGAAAAAATTAAAAGTAGCAATTCTCGGCGCAGGAAATATTGGAAAGTTTCACGTTAGAGAATTCAAAAATGCTGGTTGTGATGTTGTTGCTATTTTAGGAAGTTCAGCAAAAAGTGTAAAAAAAGCTGCTGAAGAACTTTATAATATGTTTCGTGTTGAAGTTAGACAATATCATAATTTAGTTAGTTTACTGGAAAACGAAAAGATAGATGCAGTGAGTATTTGCACTCCCCCTGAGCTGCATTCTAAACAAATAAAACAATGTTTAGAATATAGTCTGCACATATTATGTGAAAAACCCTTGGTATTTGATTCAAAATATGAAAATTACAAAATAGCGCAAAACCTTATTAAAACATCAAAAGAGAGGAAAAAAGTTTTGACAGTAAATACGCAGTGGCCATCAATCTTAGATAAACTTAATTTGAAAGAGAAAAAAATTAATAACTTTACAATGTATATGGAGCCCCCAGGATTCGGAGAAACAACAATAATTTCTGAAGCAGTTCCCCATATGAATAGCATACTTATTAGACTGGCTAATAGCGGGGAAGCGACTGATTTTAAATTTTATAAATCTAAAGAAGATATAAAAATAAAATTTAACTATGAAAACAATAATAATATTTGTAAAGTTATTTATCACATTAAACCAAAACAAGAAAGGCCCAGAATTATTAATTTTTCTATAAATGATAAAGAATACAAAAGAGAAGTAACGAGAGAGAATCGGCATTTTATTGTAAGTAAGCGTATGAAACTGGAGATAGAAGATCCTTTGAAAGTTTCTATCAAAACATTTGTGGGGGCCATTATGGGCAGCGAACCATTAATATCCGAAACAGAACTTTTGGAAAATATAAAATTGCAGGACATTATATTAAAAAAACTTTCTTCACAAAAATGATTCTAATAATTTTTTAAAATTTGTTTTTCATGCTAAGATCTTCATTTAAAAACATTCTGCTTTCACCATTTTTAATTCTTTTTCTATATTTCATGCAATAATAAAGAGCCTGCCATAAATATTTGGTTTTTAGAAAATTTTCTTTTTTTGGTTTTATTATAACTCTTAGTATGTTCAAAAAATTAATCCAAAATAATTCCCAGATTAGTTTTAAAGTTCCACCAAGATTGTAAAAATATCTGTAATAAAAATTAAAATGATCTTCATGATTTACAAAAATTCTTTTTTTATCAGGATATCTTTCAATATCTGAATAATGGTGATATGCTCTCACTCTTTTTGGAATCACCAAACTCCCGTTTCCATACTTAGTATAGACATGATAACCTAAATCAATATCCTCTGAAACATCATATCCAATTCTTTCTGGAATCTTGTAATTATCAAAAACTTTATCCCTATAACACATTATAAAACCAGATATCCACTGACAATCCCTAATATCTTTTTCAATTTTAGGCGTTGAAGTATTTCCATATGGTCCTAAAATTTTAAATTTATGATTATCTTTATGGGGTAAAAGAAAAAAACCTAAAATAAAATTAAGAAGTTTAAATTTTAAAGAATTATATTTTTTGAAATCAAATTTATTGTAATCATTAATATCTACTGCGCCAACACCCATAATTTTTGGATTAGAATTAAATTCTTTTAGAACCTCTTTAATAAATCCTTGGATTAATTCGGCATCATCATCTATTAAAATAATTATTTTGAATTTATTTTTAATTTTTATCAAAGCGTCATTTAATGCATTGTTTTTACTTGGTATTTTGTAATGTTTATATTCTATGAATTTGTTTTTTTTAAGATATATTTGCGCCATATTTTTTGTTTTTTCATTTTTGCTTTGATCAAGAATAATAAGTTTTGCTGGATGTTCCTTTTGCAGAATAATGCTTTTTAAAAGCTTTTCTAAATCTTCCGAGCGATTATAAGTTGGGATAAGGATGCATACATCTTTTTCTTTTAACATGACTAAGCATTTATTTTACTATTAAAAAACCTTTCTCACTCAACCAACCACGAAAAATTTAAAAGAGCATAATTTTTTCATCTTTATTTTATTTAGTTTCAATAGAATATAGAAAAAAGATTTCTATTTATAAAAATTAAATACAAGCCCCATTTGAACATCCCTTTGGACAGGTATACCATTCTGAAACTGTAGTCGCATAGGTCACTCCAGATACAACATTAGAAACACAAGAATATTCTGCTAATGAGCCAGTGACGCTACTGCAGAAGTCCCAATTATCTGCAGAAATAGGAGTAGATGAACCAATTGGACCATAATAACTATTTCCCTTTACATTATAATTTTTTCCTCCATCAGAATCTGTGCACCAAGTTCCTTGATTAGTTTGATTAGTTGTTGTGTTATTTCCTGTTTGATTTCCAAGAGTTTGGTTATAAGTATAATTTCCCGGTAAAGTAATATTTGTCTGATTTAAAGTCAAATTCCCAGTTTGATTTCCTGGAAGAGTAAAATTTGTTATATTCAAAATTACGCCGGTCAAATTAGTTTGATTTTTAGGAGGAAGAGTATAATTAGTTTGATTTCCAAGAAGTCCGGAAATTTCAATTGGTTTAACCTTGACTACCAAAAAATTCCACCAGGGTTTTTCTGAACTGATAATCTTACCAGTTTCGCTGTCAATTTGCGCTTCTAATTTTAATTTAATTTTAAACAAACCTATTAATCTGCCGTCTTTATCTTCTTTAGCAATATAAACTGCTCTTAGATTGTCTCCTTCTCCAACTTCTTTTAATTCAATATTAAATCCTTTGCTTTTTAATTTTTCCAATGCTATTTCAGATGCTTCATCTGGCATAATTTTTATTTCCCGTTCATTTCCATTAGATAATTGGGCTTTAAGTTTTATTTCGTCGTCTTCAAATTTTTCTAATATTTTTAGCTCAGATTTAATTTCATTTTCATTAATTATAATCTTTCTCTCAAGCGTTGCGCTTCCATCTGCTTTAACTTCAGTTTTAATTTCAATTTTAACTTCTTCCCCATTTTTATTTATAAAAGTCCTTTTTTCTCTAACTACGCTTGAACCATCTTCATTAATTTCTGCATTAATTTTAATCTTAATTTCATTTCCTTTTTTATCTGTAATTTTTTTAACTTCTTCTATGAATTTTATATTCTCTTTAATTTCTTCTTTAATGCTGATTGTTTCTTCAAAAACTCCTAATGAAGAACTGCTCCCACTGCTTCCTCCTCCACCTGATACTGTTCCTGCAGAAGCAGTTGTTGTGCTTGTTGTAGAAATAGTTGGAATTGTAGTTGTGGTGGATGAAGTTGTTGCATTTGTTTGATTAGTTGTTGTATTATTCCTAGTTTGATTTGTTGTAGTTGAAACGCAAGCCCCATCAGAACATCCATTTGGACAAGTATAAATTTCAGCATCTGGTCCGCAAAAAAGTTCTACTACAGCTGTTCCATCGCCATTGCAATAGTCTGAATAAGTGTAAGAACCATAAGTCCTAGCTCCTTTTACATTATAGTTTTTTCCCCCGTCGCTGTCTGTGCATGTTGTTTGATTTGTCGTCGTAGTTGAAACACAGGCGCCATTAGAGCATCCATTTGGACAAGAATAATATTCTGAAGATATTCCATTAACAATAGCAAAGCCGTTAACAATGCAAAAATATTCTGCTACACTTTGACCATTGCAGTAATCTACATGATTTGGAGAATTTGAAGAGATAGTATTTCCTTTTATATAATAATCCTTTCCCCCGTCGCTATCAGAACAAGAAATTCCTGTTTGATTAGTTGTATTTGTTGCAGCAGAAACACAAGCCCCATTTGAGCATCCGTTTGGACAAGTGTAAGTTTCTCCGCTTTGTTGTTTATCAGCAGTGCAGAAATATTCTACTAATGAATTTGAGCTGCTGCACAAATCTGTAACATCTATAGAAGATGTTGGCGAATTCGCAACAACATTTCCTTTAGTTGAATATGCTTTTCCTCCGTCGCTATCTGCGCAAGTAAAGGTGTTTGAAACACAAGCGCCAGCAACACAAGTTTCACCTGATGAGCAGGAGATTACAGAACTAAACTCTAAACAAGAATCAGAATCATAATTCCCGCAAGTTTTATAGCCGTCGCCAGAACATTGTTTTGCCCCGTTAGACGAGCAATCATCAGAACAGGTCAGATTTGTTGTATCATTTTCAGTAGTTTTTCCAGTTAATTTTTTCCAAAAATCTCCAAACCATGTTGCAGACACAAATCCTATTGACATAATTAAAGTAATTAATATTAAAGAAATTAAAACAATTACTAAACTCTTTTTCATTATTTTATATATTAATTAGGGTTTATTAATTTATTTGTGTTGATTTCTATTTTAGTTTCTAAATCTTTATAAGTCTTTTAAATATATTTCTTATATGAAAATACTTGAAGTATGCCCATATTCAGCAGGCATTTGCGGAGTTTGGACAAGAGTTTTGGAAGAATCTAAAAGATTAAGTAAACGGGGTTTTGAAATAAAAATTTTTTCTTCAAATGCTGTTAAAGGTTCAAATGAAATTGCTCCTTCACACGAAAAATTAGGCCCCAAAGGGGTCTCCTCTGGAGTAAAAATAGAAATTTTAAGATTTCCTTTTAAAAAATTAGGCGGTGAAAGTTTTATGTCTTGGGATTTTGAAAAAGAAGCGTTGAATTATTCGCCAGACATCATAATTGCTCACAATTATAGACATTTGCATACAACAAAATGTCTTAAAATTGCAGAAAAATTAAAAGGAGAAAACAAAAAATGCAAAGTTTTTCTTGTAACTCATGCTCCCTTTGAAAGAAAATTAACAAGAACTTTTTTGCAAAACTTAATTGTTAAAATTTATGATTTATTTATTGGAAGAAAAACAATTAATAAGTTTGATAAAATTTTGGCAATAACCAAATGGGAGATGCCTTATTTGCTAAAATTAGGAGCAAAAAAAGAAAAAATTATTTATATTCCTAATGGCATTTCTCCTGAATTTTTTAGTCTGAAAAAGCAAGCAAAAAAAGAACAAAAAACAGGAAATTTTTTGACAAACTCGCCCAAGCGTGGTCGAGTTAAAGAAGAAAATAAGATATTATTTTTAGGCCGTATTTCTCCGATTAAAAATTTGGAAGTATTAATTAAAGCAATGGATTTCGTTAAAAACAAGAAGATTTTATTGGAGATTGTGGGCCCCCCAGAAAAAAATTATTTTATAAAATTAAAAAATTTAATTAAAAAACTTGGACTAAATGATAAAATAAAATTTTCTTTACCAATCTATAATCTAAAAGAAAAGATAGCTAAAATAGATTCTTGCCAAATATTTGTCTTGCCAAGTAAAATGGAAGGCATGCCCCAATCTTTAATAGAAGTAATGGCAAGAGAAAAAATTGTAATTGGAAGCAATAGCTTGGCAATAAGGGATTTAATCGAGAATGGAGAAAATGGATTTTTATTTGAATTTAATGACCCAAAAGATTTAGCAAAAAAAATTGATGAAGCGCTTTCACAAAAAAATTTAGAAATAAAAAAACAGGCAAGAAAAAGTGTTGAACATTTTTCCTGGAACAAAGTAATTAAAAAAATAGTGGGAGTTATACAATGAAAATTCTAATAATTAAAACGGGTGCTTTAGGAGATGTCTTAAGAACAAGTTTTTTAGCTCAGGCTTTAAAAGATAAATATAAAAAAACAAATTCAAAAATATTTTGGTTAACTTCGCAACAATCTTCGCAATTTTTTATTAATAATCCATATATAAATGAGCTGATTATTTCAGGAGAAAGAGATAATTTAAAAAAAATAAAATTTGATTTAGTTATAAATTTAGAGGAATCCAAAGAGGATGCCAGATTTACTTCTTTATTAAAACCAAAAAAAATAATTGGTGTTTTTTTAAATAAAAACGGAGAAATAGAATATACTCAAGAGACTTCTTATTGGTTTGATATGTCTATGATAAGCAGATTAGGAAAAGAAAAAGCAGATATTTTAAAAAATAAAAATAAAAAAACTCATCGACAGATTATGTCAGAAATTATTGGAATGGATTGGAGAAAATATGAACCTTTTTTAAGATTAACAGACGCTCAAAGAAAAATGGCGCAAGAATTTTCAAACAAACATCATCTTTCAAAAAGTGATTTAATAATTGGAATCAACACGGGCGCTGCAGACAGATGGCCTAAAGAACTTTCAATAAAAAAAACTATTGAGATAATTGAAAATCTTTATAAAAAGTATAATACAAAAATTTTGCTATTTGGGGGGCCAAATGAGATTAAAAGAAACAAAGAGATTATTAAATTAGCAGAATCTCCAATAATAGATACTGGTTGCGGAAATAATCTCGTTGAATTTCCAGCGTTAGTAAGTGTTTGCAATATAGTTATAACGACTGATAGTTTGGGGCTGCATGTTGCTTTGGCATTAAAAAGAAAAACAATTTGTTTAATCGGTCCGACATCTTCTTCGGAAATAGATTTGTATAATTTAGGAGAAAAAATAATAGCCAAATCAAAAGATGTTTGTTCTTATAAAACAGAAACAGATTGCATGGATAAAATAGATTTAAATGAAATTAAAACAGCAATAGATAAAATTTTAAAACAAAAAATAACTTTGCTGATAACTGCATTTAAAGAGCCAAAGACAATTATAAAAGCGGTTGAAGGCGCTTTGGCCCAAAAAACATCAAGGAAATATGAAATTGTTGTTTCTGCTCCAGATAATGAAACTTTAGATGCAATAAAAAAGCATAAAAATTTAAAAATTTTTAAAGATCCTGGAAAAGGAAAAAGTTACGCATTAAATTTAATTTTTGAAAAATTAAAAACAGATATTTTGATTTTGACGGACGGGGATGTTTTTATTTCGGATAATGTTGTTGAAAACTTTGCAAATTTATTTTTAGATTCAGAAATTGGATGCGCAACCGGGAGACCTATTCCTATAGAGAACAAAAAAACCAAATATGGTTTTTGGGCAAATTTTTTATTTGACTCTGCTCACAGATTAAGGAAGAAAGCATTTCAGCAAAATAAATTTTTAGAGTGTTCAGGATATCTATTTGCTTTTAGAAAAGAATTTATCCGTAAAATTCCTTTAGATGTGGCTGAAGATACTCTTATTCCATATTTATTTTGGCAAAAAGGATATAAAATTGGTTATTCTGAAAATTCACGAGTTTATGTTAAAAATGTTGATAATTTTAGAGATTGGATTAACCAAAAGATTAGAACTTCTAAGGCGCATGAAACTTTATATAAATATGTTGATATTAAAACAACTCCGAGGATAAAAACTTTTAAAACAGAAGCAAAAGGATTTTTTTCTCTTTTTAGCTACCCTGAAAATTTCCAGCAATTTTGGTGGTCAAGTTTGCTCGCTTTATCAAGATTTTATATGTGGATGAAAGTTTTTTATGACACAAAATTTAAGAAAAAACATTATCAAGATGCTTGGAAGAGAGTTGAAAGCGCGAAATAAATAACCTACAATAAACAATAAAAAGCATTTTTAATTATAGTTCTTATGGAAATTTTATATAAAGAGCTAACCCCTGATCATTTTAATAAAAAAGAAAATTTTGGACAAAATTTTTTAAATTGGTTTAAAGATTCGTATAATTTAACATTTTTAGGAATATTGCTTCTTGCTATTGTGATAAGAATTTATTATTTTATTTTAACTGCCAATCAGCCTTTATGGTGGGATGAAGCAGATTATCTTGCTTATGCAAAAAATATTGCAAACTTAGGAGGGGACTGGATTGTAACTGCCCAGCATAATTCACTTTATCCATTTATCGTCGCCGGATTATTTTTGCTGGGATTGGGAGAACCGGCAGTTAAATTTTTCATTCAGATAATACCTTCTATTTTATCTGTTTGGTTAGTTTATGCAATTTGCAATGAAATATATGATGATAAAAGGATAGGCCTGATAGCTTCATTTTTAATGACTACTTTATGGGTTGTTTTATTTAATTCAATGAGATTTCATGTAGATATTCCCGGAATGTTTTTTGGTTTACTTGCGCTTTATGTTTTTTGGAGAGGTTATGAAAATAAAAAGAAAATTTTTGGAAAAATAAATTCTAATTTGGCAATTCCTCTTGCAGTCTTTTTTGCAGTTTTAGCATATTCTATAAGAAGAGCTTATTTTCTTTTTGCAGTTTTTATTTTAGTTTATGTTTTATTGACAACTAAAGATTGGAAAAAATTAATTAAAGATAAATATAACTGGATTGGAATTGTATTTGGAGTTTTCTTATTTTTCTTAGTTGAAAAATTTATATTTTTTTCAGGAATAACTGAAGTAGGATCAACCTATTATCATCCAGAAAATCCCATTAGTCTCGGAGCATTAAAAGTATTTAGCTCATTTTTTTCTTTTGGAAGTTTGTTTAAAAATATTTATTTTTATTTATTTTTAATTGGAATAATTTTTATTTTTATTAATCTGCTTATTTATTTAGGACACATAAAAAAAGAGAAAAATAAAAAAGTAAGAGGAGATTTATTTGCCGTTATCCTCGTTATTTTTACATTAGCTAATTTTATTTTTATTCTTAGGACTTTTGGAGAGGAAAGATGGTATTTGCCGTTGGCTCTTGGAGCGTTTATTGCAGTTTCTCAAGGAATTTTATTAATTGGAGATTCTATTAAAAAATATAGTAAAATCATTGGGATAATTTTTATAATTTTGTTAATTGCACTTGGAGGATATTATCAGGTCAAAAACGCGGAGGGAATCATAAAAAATAAAATTCCAAGTTTTGAAGGAATCAAAGAGGCAGGTTTATTTTTGAAACAAATCTCTAATCCCGACGATATTATTGTTAGCGTTCCAATCCCACAACCAATATATTATTCAGGAAGAAAAGTTATGAACCCTGCAGGCATTTTGAATAAAACAAGCAATCAGGATGTTAGTTTTGAAGAATTTTTATTAAAGTTGAGTGAAAATACTAAAATAAAATATATTATTGTTACATTTTCAGAACCGGGTCATCCAAATTGGATGCAGCAGCAATCATCAAATTTTTGGAGCATTCCGTTTATGGATACTGCTATAGATTTTACAAACAATAAACAAGACATAAAACAAGAAAAGACTTATGGAAATATAACTTTTAAATTAATTGCATTAAAACAAGATGCTTTTGTTTACGAGATTATAAGAAAGCAAGATTTTTAATAAATTCTATCTTAAAAATAATAAAAAAGTTTATTCTAGAGAAATATTAAAAATTATATAATTTCCAATTTTGGAATTGGAACAATTAATCTTGCCCCCCATTCTTTTGTATATTCTAATCTTTTTTTTATAGAATCTTTAAAATTCCAGGGCAAAATCAATATATTGTCTGGTTTTGTCTCTCTTAATTTCTCTTCTCCAACAACAGGAATATGGCTTTCTGGAAGATATTTTCCCTGTTTAAACGGGGTTAAATCTGCGACATAACTTATAAGGTCTTTTCTTATACCGCAATAATTTAATAGAGTATTTCCTTTTGCAGCCGCCCCATAACCGACAACTGTTTTTCCGTTTTCTTTTTGTTCAATAAGAAATTTTAACAAATCATATTTAACTTTATCAACTCGCGGCGTGAATCCATTATAATAATCAAGGTTCATCATTCCAGAATCAATTTCTTTTTTTTCAAGTAAATTTACTCTCTCTGAAATTCCATGAGTATTATCATTTTCATGCTTAGCGTAAATTCTAAGCGAACCTCCATGAGTTGGAATTTCTTCAACATCAAATAATTTTAATTTGTGAGAGTTAAATATTTTTTTGACCACGCTAAATGAAAAGTAAGAATAATGCTCCTGATAAATTGTATCAAACTGATTTTGTTCTACAATATTTTTTAAATGAGGAAATTCCATAGTTAAAACTCCTTTATTTCCTAAGATTTTTTCTAACCCTTTAACAAAATCATTTACATTTGGAACATGAGCAAGGACATTATTTCCAATTAACAAATCAGCCTTAGTTCCTAATTTGACAAGCTCTTCTGCAAGTGTAATTCCAAAAAATTTCTCAATTGTTGGGATTCCATTTTTAATTGCGATTTTTGCAGTGCTTGACGAAGGTTCTATACCTAAAACAGGAATTTCTTTTTCTTTAAAATATTGCAATAAATAACCATCATTTGAAGCAATTTCAATAACTTGTGATTTATTATTTAAGTTTAAATGAGGAATTATAAAATCTGCGTATTTTTTGCAATGTTCTAACCAGGGTTGTGAAACAGAAGAAAAATAAACATAATCGTCCCCAAAAATTTCATTATGCGCTCTGTGTTCGTCTACTTGCACAAGAAAACATTTATCGCATACAAAAACTCTTAGAGGATACGCAATTTCTGGTTCATTTAATTGTTCTTCTGTTCTAAATGAATTTGTTGGAGGGGCGTTTCCCAATTCTATAAAAATATTATCAAGAGGGCTATTGCAAAATCTGCACCCCATTTTATTCCCTTGCACCATTTTTTATTTTAAACAATATTCTTTCTGATAAAAATTAGTTTTTAAGCATTATCGTGATTTATCTAAATCTTTAAAAAGATATCAATAAAGTAATTTTATGGAAATACAATCTACAGAGTTTAAAGGATTATTTTTAATAGCGCCAAATGTATATTCAGATAGCAGGGGTTATTTTTTTGAAAAATATAATAAAAAAATATTCGCAGAAAAGAGCATTACTCAAGATTTTTTGCAGGAAAGTGAATCTTTTTCTTATAAAAATACCCTTAGAGGATTGCATTTTCAAAAAAAACCTTTTGAACAAGGAAAACTTGTTTCTGTTGTTCAGGGAAGCATAAAAGATGTTGTTGTGGATATAAGAAAAGATTCTCAGAATTATGGAAAATGGAAAGCATTTCTTCTTGATTCTAAAGAAAAAAAATCTCTTTTTGTTCCAGAAGGATTTGCCCACGGATTTCTTGCTTTAGAGGATTCAATAGTGTCTTATAGAATAACTGCACTTTATAATAAAGAATCAGAGTCGGGCATAATTTGGAATGATTCATTTCTGAATATAAATTGGGGGATATCTAATCCTATTTTATCTGAGAAAGATAAAAAACTCCCAATTTTCAATGACCTATCAAATCTAATTTAATAACTCAAACTAAATTTTTCTTATAATCTATTAGACATGCTCTTACCGCATTGTGGATGTCAGGCATTATAATTCCCTCTTTAGATAATTT
This sequence comes from archaeon GW2011_AR19, assembly GCA_000806015.1. GTDB lineage: Archaea > Nanobdellota > Nanobdellia > Pacearchaeales > GW2011-AR1 > JWKY01. The sequence goes on from JWKY01000001.1 coordinate 84,263, forward strand.
TGAAGTATCAAGAATTCCATCTGCCTTTTTATTTAATAATAATTTGTCCAATTCTTTATTAGAGATAATTTCAAATTTATGTGTCGGGTCTACAATTTCTTTATACATTTCCATTATTTCAACAAGTGAAATCAAACCCGGATTTGTTGCATTATATATTCCAATTTTTCTTTTTTCAATTAAACTTTCAAGCGCATTAAGTATATCCGGCACAACTGTAATAGAATTTTTAACATCAGCGATTTGATTATATCCCTTTAGTTTATCTATTAAATTTTTTTCATGGGATCGGCAATCTAAAGGCATATTTATTCTTAATTGCAAACATGGAAATTCTTTTAGTATTTTTTCAGAAATTATTTTTGTTCTTGCATGAGTTTGCAAATAAAAGTTAGGTTCGTCCTCTTCATTAAATTCTTTATTCTTTCCTGTATAAATTCCTCCAGTCCCAAAATGCACAAAATAAATTCCTTTTTGTGAGCATGTAATCCCAAGATTTGCGGCAGCAACTACATTTGACATAAATGTTTCTTCCTTATGGGTTTCACACCAGTCAATATTTGGTTTTCCGGTTTTTCCAACCGCGTTAATAACAATGTCTGGTTTTGTTTGTTCAAGTGTTTGCTCAAGAGCATATCTATCAAGAACATCTATCTCCGATAAATAATAATTAAATTTATCAGCTATTCTTTTGCCTATAAATCCTGCTCCAAATACTAAACCTTTCATGGATTTTGTCAGTTTTTCTTGTTTAAGAATTTAACTATTTTATAATTTTAAAATGACATATGTCCTTGATTATAATTTCATTAAAAAATAATCTAATCCAAACAATTTTTGTATTTAATCTTTCTTATTTAATATTCTAACTGCCAAAAATGAATATATATAATTTAGAGTTATCGCAAATGTTAAAATCGGATGAACAAGCCAGGAAAATTCTTTTTGTTTAATAGCCATTTTTATTCCATCAAAAAGTCTTGGAAAAATTATAAGATTATAAAAAACATTTTTAACAAATTTAAGATTCTGTTTGAAATTATTTTTTTCTAAACTTATCCAATAAAAGTTTCTATGCTGAATATTCTCTCTTAAATAATACCTAACATAAAATCCTCTTTTTTTAACAAATTCAAAAAATTCTGAAGAAGTTTTATGAAATACCTTCAAATCCAATGGGATAGCAACATTATATTTGTGTTTGTTTAATGCCATTCTATAAAAATTATCTATATCTTGTGTATATCCTTTGTTGTCAAAAAAGTCTTTTTTCCTTATTAAAAATCCATTATCTCCCCCATAACAAAAATCATTTTTACTTATTGTATAAATAAAATATTTTTCTTTTTTATTAAATTCAAATTTTTTTGGATGAAGTATGACTTCTGATTTTAGGGAATAGGGTATAGCAAAAGGATCTTCAATCCCTGTTGCTCCGAGATATCTGTCTATGGTAGAGCCCCCTTCAGGAATAAGTGTAAGTGACTGAACACAAGAAAGGGTTTTATTCTTCATAAGAATTTCAGCCATTGATTTTAACCAAAACTTCTGGATAAGAAGATTATCTTGGTCAATCATTAAAATAAATTCTCCAGTTGCTTTTTTAGAAGCGATATCTGCTCCTCCACCGCGTCCAACTTTATATTTTTTAGGATTATCTATTAATTTTATTATTTTAGGGTATTTTTTTTGATAATTTTTAATAATGCTTAAAGTTTTATCTGTGCTTCCTCCATCGGCAACTATCATCTCAAGTTTGTCCTTGGGATAAGTTTGCTCGAAAAATAGTTTTAAACAATCTTCAATAGTTTTCTCGCCGTTATATGTCACTAAAACTACGCTTATTTTAGGATATTTTTCCATTTTATTTTTCTGCTTCTACTTCTAATATAGAACCCCCTTTCATATAAGTAACTAAAAGACTTATTGGCGTAAACAATATTTTAGATAAACTAGAAAAGATTAAATTATGTTTTTTTCTTTTATCTTTTTGTTTGTCAACAAGATAAAACTTAATAGAGCCGTCTAACATATAAGGAATGTCATAAGTTCTTATTTTGTTTATTTTAAATCCATATTTTTCCAATCTAATTTTTATATTTTTAGGATTATAAGTATAAAGATGTCTGGGAACATCATATCCATACCAATTTTTTCCAAATATTTTATTCCAAAGTCCATCCCCATTTGGAACAACAATAATTAGTTTTCCTCCATTTTTTAAGAGAGAATAACTTTTTTTTAAAACTGCATCTTGATTGGGAATATGTTCTAAAACTTCTTTCATAATAATATAATCAAAGCTTTCTGTAGGAAAATTTGATTTAAGGATATTTTTTCTTTCTATTCCTAAGTTTTTTTCTCTTTGTGTAAGATTTAGTCCATATGGTTCTAATCCTGCAGTTCTTAAACCATATTTTTTATAAAATTCAAGTTGCATTCCGTCTCCACATCCAATCTCAAGAAGTTTTTTGCCAGGGTCTATTCTGTAGTGATATAATAAAGAACTAAAAGGCCAGAATAAAATATTAAATAACAGATTCTTATTAGAATAATACTCTGCTGAGATTTTGTGATATAAGATTGAGAGTTTAGATTTTTTATGGTAAGAGTAATACTCTGAGGGAGGATAATATTTTGCTATTTGTTTTTCGTTCAATAACGGCTCAATAAATTTAAATTCGCAATTAGAACATTTATTTAATGAAAATTCTCCCGATACAAAATAATCTTTATCATACATAGAAGAATACAAAATGTTAGCTTTTCCTTCACATAAGGGACATCTTTTTTCCATTATCTCGTTAGCCTCATTTTCCAGCCTTCTTTGGTTGAAATATTTCTTTTAAATTTACTTTTAATTGAGCCTATTAAAAATGCTAAATTTAATAATGAAAATCCAAGAAATTCTTTTAAACTCATATTGGGTATTTTTCTTATAATATAAAAAAAGAATTTCGGCGATAAAATTTTTACTGGTCTTTTTATAGCCTTTAATTGGTTTCTGGCTAATGCTGTTCTTTCTTTTATTTTTATTAATTCCTTAAATTTATAAGTTTCACCTGCAGTAATCATTCTTGGCAACTTTTGGTTTGTTGTTGCAACAATTTCTAAACCAGAATTTACTATGTCATAAAATCTCTCAAAATCATCTCCCAATGTTTGGTTTTGTTTGTATAGCTTTTTTCTAAAGATATTCACAATTAGCGGTGAAAAATTTTTATCTGCAATTGTCCATAAATCATTTATTTTTTTTCCATGTTCTTTTATATAATCAATCCAAATTTGATTTTGTATCATTACCCCTATTTCAAGAATTCCTGCTTCTTTTCTTGCAGGATATTGCACTGAGAACGAATCCGCAATGCACCCCACTTTAGGATTATTGAAAATATCTAATAATTGTTTTAATGAATCCTTATCTTTAACTCTAAATATCCAATCTGCATCATTAATAATCATAATTTCACCTTTTGCTTTTTTTATTATTTTGTTTATAACTGCCGGCTTGCCTTCTCTTATATTCAGATTATAATGTCTTATTTTTTTAGATTTTTTTTCAAAAGATTTTACTATCTCTTCAGTCTTGTCTGTACAGCCGTCTAACCCTATAATTACTTCATAATTTTTATATGGCAGAGAAATAAGATTTTTCAAATTTTTGGATATTATTTTTTCTTCATTATGGACTGCCATTAAAAATGAAACCTTTATTTCTTTCATCTATTCAATCTCCTTCTTGTTCTAAGTGAGGCATTTACACTCCAATCATAAAACTTTATTAAACTTTTGAAAGGAGAACTTAAAATTCTTAATCTCACTATAGCTAATAACATTACTGGTCCCGATTTAGCAAAATTTACTTTAGAATATTCTTTGTCACTCCAAGAAGTAGAGATTTCTTTAATTTTAAATCCAAGTCTTTTCATATTATAAAGAACCTCTACATCAAAAGCGAGTTGCGAAAAAGTTAATTTTGGAATTGTTTTTTCCAAGGTTTTTCGTTTAAAAAGTTTGGCTCCGCATTGAGTATCTTTAAATTGCAATCCTAAGATAATCCTTATCATAAAATTAAAAATTCTTGAAGCAAAAATTCTTTCAAAAGTGGGTTTTGGAGCAATGATTGAGTCTTTAACATATCTGCTTGCAATTATCCCGTCGTAATTATTAATTTTTTTAACCAGCTCATAAAAAGTTTCAGGCGAAGTAGCCATATCAGCGTCCTTAAATCCAATTAAATTGCTATTTCCTTTTAGCGCTTCTTTAAAACCCTCAATAACTGCATAACCTTTAGCTCCTCTTTTTAAATTTAAATATTTTAATTCTTTGTTTTTTTTAGCGAGCTCTTTTACAATTTCAAGAGTCTTATCAGTTGAACCATTTACAACTGCAATTATTTCAAAATCTAAAATTTTATTTTTTTTAATGGCTTTAAAAAATTTTAAATTTGAATCAAGAGTTTCTTTAATTCGTTTCTCTTCATTATAAGCGGGGATAATTATGCTGATTTTTTCCATTTTCTAACAAAAATAAAAGCCCCTATAAAGGTTATTATAGTAGAGAACATAAATGCAAGAGTAAATTGTTTAATGTCTGCATTAAATAAAAATAGCAAAATTATCTCTATAACTAAAAAGAGGATAATTAATAATAAATGGGGTAAATTAAATTCGTCTGTTGAGATTCTATATAATATAAGAATATTTAGAAAAGCTATCAAGCTAAACGCGATTCCAAGATATGGCAATAATTCTGCTATTTCTAAATACTGGCTGCCAAATAATAATTTTATTGTCAGTTCTGGAAGAATAATAAAAAGAGCGACAGCAGCGGCGCATAATATAAAAACATACAGCGAGGCTTTTTTAATGATTCCGCTTGTTTTGGCTTTTGCATAATGTCTTTCAGCGCTTATAGGAAACATCGCATTTCCAATAGACATTGTAGAAAATAAAATCATTTTTCCTATTGTTGAAAGCACTGCATACTGGCCTGCAATTTCACTTGAAAAAAACACCCTTGCTAAAATTACATCAATGCTGTAAATAAAAACAAAAACTAAAATTGAACCAAAAATCAAGCTATTTTCTTTAGTTAAAATTTTTGTCCCATCATTATCTCTTTTAGCGTTTATTATTTCCTTTATATACGGCAAAGCAAGAATAAAACCAAAAACCATTCCTAAAATAAAACCTAAAATAGCTCCATAAACTTTAAATCCAAAAATTACAAGAATTATTGCAACTACAATTTTTATAAAAAAAACTAAAAGAGTGTTCCAGCCAAGAGCTGAGAATTTTTTCATTCCCTGCAAAGAGCCCGCAGCAAGAGGGTAAACAAATGAGGCAATTATTAAAGTTCCTGTTAAAACTAAAAGCCAAAAAGAAATATTAAGGGGTTTTATAATAAAAAAAGACAAGATTACAAAAAGAATAAAAACAATAAGCGAGAAAATAAATAATTTTTTTAAAAAACTAAAAAACAAGCCACCCATTTTATTGTATTCTTTTGTTGCATTGAATATTGCAATTTTTTTTGATACAGCAGTTTGTATCGCTAATGTCGGAATTGTAAAAATATATGTAAAACTTATTAAAACAGCAAGAATTCCATAGTCTGAAGGCCCAAGCATTCTCGCCATAATAATTTGATAAAGATAATTAATTAGATTTCCAATATTAATTAAAACAAAAAGAATTAAACTTCCTCTAAAAAGTTCATTTTTCTTAATTTTTTCAAAAATCATTTTACAATTCCCAACTTAAATATTTTGAAGAATCTCTGTCAAGGTATTCTTGTTTTTTTTCCTCGTTTCCAGTATATTTAATTTCCCAGATTTTTATAGGCCCCTGAATTCCCTGATAATAAACAAATTCATTTAAATTTACACCTTGTTTTTTTAGCTCGCTGACTATTAAATTATCTTCTGAATGAACTAATTTAAAGTTTAAGAATTTGTTAAAAGGATCATTTAATAAATATTTTTGGGCAAAATATCCCCTCATAACCCGAGGAGAAATATAAATCATGCTTCCAAAATCATCCATCTTGACCTGTCCGTTAACAACCTCTATTTTTTGAATTATCTTTATAGTCCCTTCTAATCCGCTTCCAAAATCAACAAATTTATTATTATATTCTAAATATCTTAAAGGAAGATTATATTGCTGGCCATTATAAACAAAAACTCCTGTTGGCTGAATAAAACTCAGGCTTTCATTATTTTGAGAACTCTGGAGGATTACCCCCCCGATTCCTGCTGCTCCAGACGGCAGGAAAATTTCTGAATTATTTAAATTGTAAATTATATCTTCATCTAATCCAACTCCCCCGCTATAAACTCTCATCATTCCAGAACTTGTTTCTCTGCTTTGGCTTTTGTCGAAATGAATTGTTGGAATAAAAGATAATCGATCATAATTCTCGCTGCTGCCAATGCTTGAAAACGCCCCGTATTTTCCAATATCTGAAGAATCTATTAATAAATAATTTGCATCATGGCTATATAAAAATTCTAAAGCATCTTTTTGATTATCGCCAGTCAAGACTAATCTTCCAGTTAAGTAATTCCACCAGACAACCATGTTTCCACCGTCTGTAACTGTCGCTCTCTCTCCTATTGATTGAAGCCAGTAACCATAATCCCACCAGTGCGCAAAAACACTATTTTGAGGGGTTTCATCTCTGACCCATTTCATTGCTTTTTGCCATTGTTGATTATAAGCAGATGGAACAGCATTATATGCCTGGGATTTAATTTCTTTATAATATGAAATAAATATAAATATTGTCAAGACAATTAAAATTATTGCAATAATTCCTAAAAATAATCTTTTTTCTTCTTTTGAATTTTTAAATGAGAAAATTGACTGGTCAATTAAATATCCAACGAATATTGGAACAATTGGTCCGAGAATCATAACTAATCTTACAGCACTTCTGGCGCTGAATAATGCAAGAACTAATAAAGACAACAAAAGCAGAGAGCTATATTCTATTTTTTCAAAACCTTTGTGTTTTTCTTTTTGATATTTAACATAATAATAAATAAAAAATCCGACTAAAAGAGCAATTGATAAAAGAAAAAAAGTTTTGCTTATGAAATTTTCTCCATTAAACATGCTTGAGGGAGAATATCTTGAAAACATTAATCCAGATAAAAATAAAACAAATAAACCAGTTAGTATCCATGAATCTTTTTTCTTAATTTCATTTAACATTTTTTTAAAGAAAACTATTGAGCCAATAAAAAATAACCAGAACATTATTGGAATCGCTTTAATGAATGGTCCGAAACTTCCAACCCATTCAGTAAAATAAGGCTGTTTATTTTCTGCAACTGTCTGATTCCATCTTCCTGTTACAGGTTTAAAAAGAGTATTGTTAATCTGTTTTATTTTGTCGGATAGCATTGAAGGATTTATAATAAGAGCGATTATTAAAAGCGCTAAAACCAGAACCAAAATTGAAATTATATTTTTTGGAAGATTTATTTTCTTTAAAAATTTATTTTCAGAAATTTTTGTATTCCATAGTAGAAGGTGCAAAAATAATAGCATTAGTAAAATAAATGTGGCACTGTTTATCAAGGAAGATGAAATAAAACTAACATGGCCTTTTCCAGGAAGAAGAGATAAAAACAATCTTGCAGAAATCCACCATGAAGAATAAACAATTATTTCTTTCTTTTTAAATTTGTTTAAAATAAATGCAGTAAAACTCGCGGCAAAAGTTGCCCAATATAAATAAGCAGATAATCCAGATACTAATGCCATACCTGCAGTCGCAGCTCCTGCTAAAATTCCGTAAATTAAAGCATGTTTTATTTTTTCAGATTTCCAGGCTTTTAAAAATAAAAATAACGCAAGAAATAAAAAGAAAAACATTGCAGATTCTTTTTCTGGAATGCCTGCAACTGTCCTTGATAATAAAATTGGAATTACAATCATTAAAAATGTAGAAATTAAAGAAATTATGTTTGCGCGAATTTTGCTTAATTTAGACTCTCTTGCAAAAAGTTCTCTTACAAATAAGAAAAAAACGATTATTGTCAGCGCAAAAATGATTACAGGAAATAGCGCTGCTCCAAATTCAACATTCGCCTGCGGATAAAAAATCTTTGAGAGTTTGTAAGCCAAGGCAACCATATACGGGAGCAAAACTGTTTCTTCTGATGTTTTAAATCCAAGAGGAACATTTCTCATTGTGTCTATCTCTGGAATTGACCCTTCATTTACAATTAATTTTGCCATTCTTGTAAATAGCCAGGGATCTAAATCAGGTCCGAGCGTCCAAGTATTTGTTGCAACATCCCAAAGTCCGGGATTTCCGCCATGATCTGACATAGGCAAACTTCTAATATATATTCCAAGAATTAAAGCAATTATTAAGAGACCAATCACCCAAACTTCCGGCTTTTTAAGAAAATTTATTATTTTGTCTTTTCTTATTTTAATTAATTCATCTTCGCTATTTGATTTATTTTCGGCTAAACTTTCCATTTTTAGATTAGAATAATTTTATATTTAAAGCTTTGTTATACCATGAAAATCCAAAATCCGAGCAAGATAATCATTATCTGAAATCCATTAATTAAATAGACGACATCTGTTTCATAAACTTTTTTTGACGGCTTTATTTTTTTCAAAAGTTTTATTGCTAAATGTTCCAATCCATATATTTTCTCATAAGGCATCTCCAAACTTCTATCTTTATTTAGCTTTGCAAAACTTTCTTTTCTAAGCCATCCTCTTAATTTTAAAATTGTTTCAAGGATATATGGAATAAAAAAGAATAATGCGATTTTTTCAATGTTTCCGAGGATGGCAATTACTGCAATCAGCGCTCCAACAGGATAAGTTAAAGTATCTCCGGGAAATATTTTTGCAGGATATTTGTTAAATATGTAAAAAGCGATTAAAGCCGCAACCATACATAATGCAATTATGCTTAACCAGGAATTTCCAGTTAAAAAAGTTACAATAGACAGTGCAGATAAAATTAAAATTCCCTGACTTGCTTCTAATCCGTTGTATCCAGCTAAAAAATTAAAAGTTGTTGATGCTCCTACAATTCCTATTGGAATTAAAAATAATGGATATACTAATCCAAAATCTATTCCAAATAGAATGGATTCTCCGGCATTTATTACCATCAGAGGGATAGCAGCAAAAAGCATCATCACAATCCTCATTGATTTGCTTAAGCCCTTTTTCCAGCCCAATAAATCATCTATTGAACCAAGCATAGTGGCAATAAATAAAGTTGTTAAAATTGCAAATATAGAAGATAAAAATTCACTTCTTTTAAAATAAAAAGTATTTATTGCAATATATAATAATACACCGATTGAAAATCCAAACATGACGCTGACTCCACCGCCTTCTGCAATCTTTTTTTTATCTTGTTTATGCATATCTTTTCCAACTAAATTCTCTTGATTGGCTTTTCTTATCCAAAAGGGAATTATAAAAAGAGCGCAGAAAAAACTAATTAATATTGTTGCTAATAATAATATTTCCACCATTTTTATTATATGCTGAGAGAATTTTTAAAGGTATTTATGTACAATGCCTGCTCACTCTGTTCGCAGAATTTATTTGCTACGAAATAGATTTCATCATATTTCTTCGCTAAAAGAAAAGGCTTATCGCGGTAATACTTTTGAAAGGCTGGATTAATCCTTAAATAAATTAATGAATAAAAGCTGTTTGGAGTAATATCCTAAATAAATCCTCGCGACTTTGGAGTGAGCAATTTAGCATCTAAGAAAAATATAATTTTTAGTCCGAAAATTACCCAATCATCAATATTTTTATTATATATTCATTATTAAATGATAACAAAATCGAAAGATTTATATAGCTCATTTCTTTTTAGTTATTATGGAAATAATAAAAAAAGTATGGAAAGGAATATGGAAAGACTCTCCTCATGTTACTGCTTATGGTGGCGGGATGCCTTCTATCGGTTGTTTTGGAATTACAGCTTTAGTGACTTTTGGTATTGCGGGTCTTTTTGTGTATGCTCTTAAATCTGGTTTTGATAAACACGTGAAAGAAGAAAATCCTAATCTACAAAAAAGCAACTCTTTTATTACAGCGAAAGTTTTAGATGAATTTTATGAAAAAGTAGACAATCGTTCCAATTATACTTTAAGATGCCTTACTGACAAAAATAAAGAAATGTATATCTCTATAACAGATGCTCTAACTAAAAAGAAAGAATCTTTAGATTCATTAATAAATAAAGGAGATAAAATAACCTTTCCTAAGGGAAATCTTTCTGAAAATATTGGTTTTATTTCAGGTTATCATGAGATTGAAGAAGAAATTTATTTTACAGATTCTACTAAAGTTGGAAATAAATGCGCAGATAGAATAAAAGTTCTAAAATGAAAAAAATAAAAGCAGATTTGCATAATCATCTGAGGTCAAGCAGTATTTTGGAAAATTCTGACTTTAATAATTCAGTTGATATTGCATCTAAAAAATTAGGCAGCGGAGCTTGTTTTGGATTGATTAATATGCATGACAGGAGATATGAAAAATTTGCTGATTTAAAAGGTTATGAAAGAGAATGGGTTGGAGAAAATAGAAACGCGATTTATATTCCTGAAAAAGATGTTTTGGTTATTAGAGGTCAAGAGGTGACAACAAAGCAAGGGCATTTATTAGTTTTAGGTTTAGGATATGATGTTCATTTAAAAAATTCAATATCTTTAGAAGATACTTTAAAAAAAGCAAAAGATAATAACGGAACCATAATTGCTGACCATCCTTTTTATATAGAAGGAATAGGAAAATCTCTGGAAAAAAATATGCAATTATTAAAATATTTTGATGCTATTGAAATTTATAATGGAGAAGCGACTTTTGGTTTGCCGATAGGACCTTTCCCAAAAAATGCCAATGAAAAAGCTCAAAAATTTTATAATGAGATAAAAGAGGATTTCCCACATTTAGGGGCAATATCTTCTTCTGACGGACATTCAATTTCTGAGATAGGTTCAAGCTATACAGAGATTAACTCTCTTGATATTGCAAATAAAAAAAATTTTGTTTATTCTTTAAGAGATTCTGTAAGGGGCGCAAATTTGGATGATTGCAAAAAAATGAACTCTTCATTTTTTAGTTCTATGAAACATATAAGTGAATTAGTCGGAATAATTGCATCTGAAAAAATTGGCTACAAAGGTTTTAAAACAGAACGGCCCGATGAATTGGAGTTGAGTATTTGATTTTTTTATTTCCACCCCAGAAAAATTATTCCAATAGTTGTCAGTAGAACCCCAACAAGTTTTAAAGGCGTTAATTCTGATTTAAACAAAAATATTGATGCAAATAATACTGCAACTCCACTCGCAGAAATTATTGCTTGAGTATACCCTGGATTTTCTGCAAATTTAAAGGAATATGTCGCTGCAAGATTTCCAAAAAGAGCAAGCACTCCTGCAAGAATAAGAAAGATAATCCAGATGTTTGGAACTATAATATTTTGCTTAGTGACTATTGCTGTTATTAAAAATAGTGCAAATGTAAACGCCATTAAATATAGTCCAAAAATTATAGGATGTATTCCAAGATTAAGAAGATGTTTTTGAATCAAGGTAATTCCTGCAAACATAAATAAACTTGCAAAAGCCAATAAAAACCAATTCATTTTCACTATATTTATTAATGCTTATTAAGTATAAAAAACTTTCTTAAATCAGGTAGAAATTTAAATAAAGAATACTTAACCAATTTATGAAAACTTACAAACTATCTTTACACTCCCATACAACAAATTTTATTCATTTTATCCTAACAAAACCAAACAAGAAAAAATATTTAAAAAAGCTTTTGAAAATTTTATTTATAAAAAAAGGAAATTTAGTTTTAGGAATATCTAATTTTAACGATGATGACAGGTACAAAAAACTTCTTGAAACTGCCGAGAAACTAAAACTTTATAGATTTGACGGAAAAAATAAGGATTTTTTCTTTTCAATAGAAAAAGATAATAAAAAAGTTTATTTTATCAAAACTGATGAAATTGAAACAGATAAAGGCCATCTTTTGATTGTGGGATTTAAAGGTAAAATTAGAAAAAGAAAATTAGAAGAAGTTTTGAAAGAAGTGCATAAACAAAAGTGTATTATTATTGCAAATCATCCTCTCCATAATTTTGGAGTGCCTTATTTTTTAGTAGAGAAGATTTTAGGAAAATATAATGGTGTAAGTTTTAATAAAAAAGAATTAATGAAATATAAAAAAGATTTTGATGCAATTGAGTTAGATGCTTATTTTCCTGAAGATTGGATAAAAATTAAAAAATTTGCAACTAAAAATAAAATTCCTATAATTTCCGATTCAGACGCTCATTTTTTAGATGAAATATTTACTTCTTTTTATGAAATAGAAAATTTAAATTTTAGTAATCCGACTTCGTTCAAAAAATCCTTAAAAAATGCTCTAAAAAAAAGGATTCATTTGCATGCAAAGAAATACGGTTATCTTGCAAGATATAAACATCTTTTTGAAGTGATTTTAGAAAATTTTGGAAGGAAAATAGGTTTGCTTAAATCCTAATTAAACAACATCGGAGTAAAATAAACTTCAATAATCCCCCCAATAAGGATAAGAATAATTGCTATAAATAATAACATAATGCTGTGCTGCAATACTTTATAGAATCTTTCGTCTTTTATTCCGTGTCTTAAAATTCCCACTCCAAAAATTCCCCCTGCGAGCGCCGCCACAAAATAAGCGCCTATTTCCGGCAATCCATGAATCATATATCTCGCAATTCCAAGGGGAATTTCCTGAATAGAATATTTTGTGAAAACTCCTATTGCTGCAGCAATTACGCTAGCATTCCATATTAAAATAAAAATTGCTCCGGCCCCGAAAATTAATGAAAAAATTAAAGTAAAAATCATTACATACACATTATTTTCAATTATAGAAAGCAGTCTTGTTTCTTTTAAAACTGCGCCAGACACTTTATCTGGCCCCATAATATATTGTTCAACACAGGCATTTATATCTGTTGGATTATTTATTCTGCAATAAGTCTGCAGCTGGAAATTAAGCAGATTTGCGTCCTGCAATACAATATACCAAAAAGAAAATGCAATAACGAATCCCAAAAACAACCACATAAAAGCATAAAGCGCGTCCTTGTGGGCATTCCAGACTCCTTTAAAACCCTCTACAGTTTCATCTTCTTTTTCTTCTTTTTTGATAATAAAATACATATAAGGCAGAGAAAACATTATTAAAAAAATGACGACCATCATTCCAGAAGCCTTTGACAAATCAGGGTCCTGCGAAAAAAACCAGTGAACTAAAATCAGCGACAGCGACGCATAAATAAGTCCGATAAAAAACATTTTCCATGGACCTTTCTGAGTTCTTTTTGGATGAATTATATCTTCAAGCATGCTTTATTAAAAAAAAGAGAATATTTAAAGTTTCGTGGGATGTAAATAATATGAACAAAAAAAAGGCGTTCAATAAAATTTTAAGAGATATAAAAGAAATTAAAATTCAGGGAGCAAGAAATATTGCAAAAAAAGCCCTTTATGCTTATTCTTTATTCCCAAATCAAAAATCAAAAAAGAAACTCTTTTCTTTAAGACCAACAGAGCCAATGTTAATTAATGTTCTTAATAAAATGGATAAAGAGCCTTATGAAAAAATACTAAAACATTTTGATGAATCCCAGAAAAAAATTAATGAAAATGTTTTAAAAATTATTGGAAAAAATAAAGTTATTTTTACTCACTGCCATTCAACAAATGTTTCAGGAGCTTTGATTTATGCTAAGAAAAAAGGGGAAAAATTTGAAGTTTATAACACTGAAACCCGTCCATTATTTCAGGGAAGAAAAACTGCTAAAGAATTAAAAAAAGCAGGGATAAAAGTAACAATGTTCATAGATTCAGCTTTGGGAGTTGCATTAAAAGATGCTGAGATTATTTTTTTAGGCGCAGACGCGCTTTTAAAAAACGGAATAATAAACAAAATAGGTTCAGGAATCATAGCAAGAATTGCTAGAGATGAAAAAATTCCCGTTTATATTGTCGCTGATTCCTGGAAATTTACAAAAAATAAAATTCCAATAGAACAGAGAAATTTGAATGAAGTTTGGGACAAGGCTCCAAAAAATATTAAAATAAAAAATCCTGCATTTGAATTTGTTGAGAAAAAATATATTTCAGGAATTGTCAGCGAGTTGGGAGTTATGGGATATGATAAATTTGTTGGGAAAATGAAATAGAAAAGTTTAAATACTTCGTAAGATTAGACTTACCATGACTAATATTAATATAATCAAAATGAGTTCAAAAGGACAGATTGTAATTCCTCTTGACATGAGAAAAGGAATTAAAGAGGGGGATAAATTATTTATCATCCAGAATGAAGGAAAATTAATTATTAAAAAAGCAAGCGAATCTGATGAAAATTTTCAAGAAGATTTAGAATTTGCTAGAAGAACAGAAAAAGCATGGAAGCAGATAGAAGAAGGGAAATGTAAAACTTATACACTAAAGGAATTTAAAAAGAAACTGATAAATGGTTAATGTTAAACCTTCAGAGGATTTTGAGAAAATTTTAAGCAAATTAGATAAAAGTGTAAGGATTAAAATTAATAAATTAATAGATAGAATAATTCTAAATCCAAAAATTGGGAAACATATGATGTATGATAGAAAGGGGACAATGGAAGTTTATGCTAAACCTTTTAGGCTTTCATATTCTTATGATAAAAACGCAGATACTTTATATTTGTTGGATTTATATCATAAAAAGAAACAATAAATTTTTTTAATGTCTGGATTGCTCGGCTCCCGACCTCGCACGGGTTATTAATAAATTAAAATTACTCCCTACCACGAAGTCGCTCGGCTCCCAATCTCACTCGGTTATTTCTATAATTTACCTAATTAATTTTCTCCTCCGTGAAGTCGCTCGTCGCAAGACGACTCGAATTTGGAAAAGATTATCTTCTAAACAGCTCTTTGATTATTAATAATTTCAATTGATTAATCCAGCTTCTAAAAATGTTGATAGTGATAATTTCTTTTTAGCGAAGAAATCTGCGCTTGCGCGATTTCGGAGCAAATAAATTTATTTTTCCTAAGGAAAAATGCAAATCATCCAGTTTTCCCCTGATACTCAATCATCGTCCTTGTTATTTCTTCATTAATCTTTTCTAATTCCCCTTCTAAACTTTCTCTAACTTTTTCTAATTTCAGTATCTGTTCCTGAATTAATTTTTTTGTTTGAGGAATTGATTTTTTAAGATAATTTTTATCCCCAATTCCAACAACCAGTTCTTCTGAGATAATTTTTGCTTTTGCAAATATTCCTGCGCCAACTGAAGCAAGAATTTCTTTATCTTTTTTTATTTCATCTAATCCTAAATTCAGAGAAGTCATATCAAGAAGTGTCTGCTCAACAGCCTGCAATTGCTGCTGAATTGCAACTATCTGCTGTTCCATCATCTGAAATTTAAATGTTAATTCTTGTTCTGCGTTTTTTTCCATATTAAACAATATCCCACCATTTTCTAAGTATTGCTCCAAAAACTATTGCAAATAAAATATAAAATAAAAACCAACTCATGCCTAACCATAATCTAATCGGTTCTCCAGCTATTTCTTCTGCAGCAATAAAATAATCTCCAAACCATCTGAAAAATAAAATAAATGGGATACCTGTATAGGCAAGGGCACGCATGCTTAATTTCATTTGTTTTGGCATTAGTTTCCATTGTTTTTTTGTTAATTCCATTACCTTTTCAGGATGGTTTTTAAATTCCTTCATTTGTTTTTGAATTTCTTTTTGTTCTTTTTTTAATTCTTTCAGAGCTTCTTGATTTGTCGCGTATTTCTGGACAATTGTCGTCAATAAAGTAATCACAAAAACAACAATCAGCATTCCTATATTTAAATTCCAATCAAGCAGAAATCCTGCGCTTGGATTTAAAATATAATGAACAGAATTTTTTATTGCCGGCGTTTTATCCCATAAAGAAGCAATTAACAAGGAAGCCAGCATTATTATAATAATTAATGTAAAACCCCCTTCTCCTTTTTTATCTTTTAAATTAGGATGTTTTTTTTCAATTTCTTTAATTTTTTCTTCCTGAGCTTCAATTTCTTTTTTTCTGGTTTCAACTTCTTTAGAATGATTTTTTTCTTTTTTTAGCTCTTCAACTTTTTTATCCAAAGCTTCTAAATCAGGCTCATACTTTTGAGTTGCAGGATTAAATTTTGTTGGAATTTCTATTGTCGTTTTATTATTTTCCATTTAATCGCCCCCCATGAATTTTCTCATTGCAGGATTCATATCCGTCATATGCTGCTGCGCAATGCTCTGATAAAACTGATGGAAAATCATGATTACTAATAAAATAGAAGTTCCGCCGACTAAAGCCCCAAGCAGATTTGTAAATGAAGCAAGCAACCCAATTGCCGCCCCGCCCATCACGGTTAAAGGCATAATATATCTGTCTAAAATACTTTCTAAAATTCTTATATCTTGTCTGAATCCTGAAACCTGCAATCCTGATGAAGCAATTTTTTTAGCCTGACTTTTTGAATCCATTCCTGCTGTTTTAACCCAAAATACCGAGAATAAAGTAGCTAATCCCATATAAAATAAAATATGAATTAATGACTGGAGAAGATATTTCCATAAAAACCCGCCTCTTATCAGTAACTCCAATAAATTAGTTGAGCCTATCCAAAAAGCCAAACCTGAAACTGCCTGGCCTCCTGCAAAACTTCCTAAAAATGTCGGACCTCCTCTCCAATTTTCTATTAATCCTCCAAACAACTGAATATTTGCGACTAACGCTGCTGTTAAAATAACTGGAATTACCGACGCATAGAAAAAAGCCAAAGGCCATTTAATTCCATATCCTCTTATTCTTCCGAATGATAATGGAATCTCAACTTTTAGAGACTGAGCCCAGACAACTATTAAGAAAATTGCAATTGTTGCCAGAATTGCAGCAAGCGCAGAAAGTATTTCTACAGGATATTTATTAATAATAGATTGAACTAAAACAAAAACTTTTCCGGAACATGGAGTATTGCCAAAATCAAGCAGACAATTTTTCCCCTGTTGATTTATGAATTGAAATGCGCTTGTAAATAAAGTCCAGGAAACTCCTGCTCCGATAAATAAACTGACTCCTGAGCCAAAGCCCCATTTTTCGCAAACTTCATTCATATAAAAAATAGCCAAGCCTCCTAAAATTAATTGAAAAATTACAATCCCCATTAATCCCGGCGCAGCTTCTAATCCTTTCATTGCCACATAAACAATTGATTCAAATAATATAAAAAAGAAAACTAAAATTTTTTGAATTCCCTGAAAAAATTTTCTTCCTTCAGGCGTCGTTGTATCAATATTTAATATTCCAGAACCAGCAAGCAACTGCAGAATAATAGAACCCATAACAATCGGTCCGATTCCCAACGAGATTATACTTCCAAAATCAGTAGCAAGCAAAACAGCGAGGAATTCAAATCTTTCAAGCGCATTATTAGAAAGCCCGAATAAAGGGATATTTGCTAAAATGAAAAATGCAGCAAGAATTATTAGTGTCCATTTTAATTTTATATTAAAGCCTAATTTTTTTTCTTCCGGTTTTCTAACTTCCGGAATCCAACTGAAAATTTTAGTTAAATTCATTAGATATTCAATAAAAATTAGCTTTTAAATTTAGTTATTTTTAGATTTTGTCTCTGAAATTGCTCGTCGCTTTCGCTCCTCTACTCGCGCCCTCACTCAGAAATAAAAATTGATAATTTACCCTCCGTGAAAGCGCTCGGATTTATTTGTCTTCTACATAGACGGCTTTTTATTAATCTTAGTTATTAAAATATTTTCTTACATAATAATCTTCTTAATTTCTTCATTTTTTCTTTAACATTCTTATTTTTCAGCTCAACCAAAAAGATTAAATAATCTTATTTATTATGTTTTTTATGGAAAAACAAACATTTGTAACAAGAGAAGAACTAAATGAATTTATGAGACAGCTTGAGAGTATGAAATCTACAATTGAAATTCTGCAAGATAAAGAAATGATGGGTCAGCATAAAGAGAGTGAAAAACTTTTAAAAGAGGGTGTTGAACTTGAAGAATTTAAATATTAATATATTTTATGCGTTCCTACGGCAGTTATTATAATTATTTCATTTAAATCATCAATTATGTACATTGTTCTTATATTTGAACCGAGCCAACAAGCCCATTTTCCTTCAAGTTTTCCCTTAAGAGGATGAGCCCCGCAATTTTTTCTGGGGTTTTCTTTTAGAGAATCTAATTTTTTCCTGATGTTTTCTCTTTGTTGAATATAGCTTTCTAATTTATTCATCACCTTTTTATTTGGTATTGATATCTTATACATAATAAATAAAACAGATTTTTATTTTTAAATGCATGGACTAAAAGATTATAAAGGGGTTATTGAGAAAATTGGAAAATACTTTGAGTCAATGGACAGCAAATATTATTCTGAATTAGAAGGAAAACCGGACGATATGGAAGAATTAGTTAAGTATTTGAATAATCTTAAAATTTAATTCTTATTTTTTCAGCTGAACCAAAAAGATTAAATAATCTTTTTTATTATAATTTTTATGGAAATCAAGATTAATAATTTTATTGTAGCTGATAGTAATGTTTGTGGGGGAAAACCCGTATTTAAGGGGACACGAATCATGGTTTGGCAGATTCTTGAACTTCTTGGTTCAGGAGTCAGTATTGACGAAATTCTTAAAAATTACTTTCCACAGCTTACAAAAAAAGCAATTTTATCTGTTTTGAATTATGCATCAAAAGTTATGGAAGAAGAAAAATGTGTTTCCCTTAATTAAAATTATTTCTGATGAGAATATTCCCGTAAAACTAACATAATTATTAAAAGAAAAAGGCTTTGACATAATAAAAGCCCCTTTAAAATCAACTGACAAACAAATTTCCAAAATAGCTAAAAAAGAATCAAGGATAATTTTGACTTTTGATAAACATTTTATTAATAAAAGATTGTTTAGTCTAAAAGAACATTTTGGAATTATTTTTATCCAGATACATCCTCCTTTAATTGATGTAGTTTTTCATTCTTTAATAAAATTATTTAATGTAGTCGATAATTTTGAAGAAAGATTATTTATCTTATCTGAACAAGGCTTTAAGATTAAAGGATAAATTATTTTTCTTCTTTTTCCTTTTTCTCTCCAACTTTCTTCTCAGGCAAAATTATCTTCCCGCCAGCTTTTTCAACTTTTTCTATTGCTGAGCCAGAAGAGCTTTGAGCTGTAATAATTAATTTCTTTTTAATTTCCAACTGCCCTGCCAAAATTTTGTAAGAATTTAAATTAATTTCATAAGCATCGCCTTTTCTCTTTCCAAAACTTTCTAAATTTTTATAGATTGAATCTAGATTTATCCTCTTTCTTTTATCTCTTTCTGTTTTTTTACTGGTTATTCCCTGCTTTCCAAAATAGTCATGCCCGTAAAGTTTTAAGATTAATGTTTTTTTCTGGTCTGCTCTTTTTCCTGTTCCGGCCATTCCTTTTCCTCCCCTATGACCAGAACCTTTCATTTTTTTTCTGGCGCCGGTTCCGCAAGTTCCCCTTTTTCTTCCGTGGTATCTTGATGATTTTTTTCGTTTTTTAGTTTTTATTGACATTTACAGCACCCTCTCGTTCGACCACGCTTGGGCGGACGACTGAATGATTTGAATTATTTTGTATATCATTTCAAATCATCCTCTCTATTAATTTATTAATATGTTCTTTATTATTCCCTAAAACGCCTTTTCCTATTCCAAAATGTTTCTTTGACTCAATTCCTTTTCGCGGCGGATGCAGTCTAAATGTTGGATTATTTGGTTTTCCTCTTGCTTTTTTTAATTTTTCATAAGTTTCCTGATTAATTTCTCCAAAAGCAACAAAATCGCTTACAAATTTCACCATCCCTAATTGAGAATTATTTGGATTTTCAAGAACGACGCAACTATATTTTTTCTTAATTCTAAGCCTGTCTAAAGTTTCTTTTATTTTTATATTAATCCCTACTTGACCTACAATTCTAATTATTGCAATTTGAGTTTTAATTTCTGGTTTCATTTTTAATTTGTATTTTATTTGTTTTTTTTAGAGCATCAATACAGGCTTTAACTAAATTAAAAGCCGTTTTAGTTTTTCCTGAAGTTCTGCTATAAATATCTTTAATCCCGGCAAGTTTCAAAACTTTTTTTAATTCATTTGCGACCACTAAACCGGTTCCTTGAGGAGCGGGGACTAATTTTATTCCCACACTTCCGGATTTCCCAGTAATTTTAAATGGAACGGTGTGCAACTCCTGGCAGTCACAGTCAAATGCGGAACATCCCCTTTTAATTTTGAAAATATTTAATTTAGCCTGGCGAAGTGATTTATTTCTTGCAGGAAGTGTTTCAGTTGAATTTCCGGTTCCAATACCGATATGGCCATTTTCATCTCCAACAACCGCCATTGCAGAAAATTTTAAAACATTTCCCTCCTGGGTTTTTCTTTGAGTTTGTCTCCAAGCGCGCCTTTTGCCGCCGCCAAATTTACCTTTTGCTTGTCCAATTGAAATTAAATCTGTTTTAAGAGTTAATAATGAATCTACAATTTCCGACTCAAGAATTTTTTCATCTTTATCTAAAATTTCATCTATGTTTTTTATTTTTCCATCTTTAACTTTTCTGCCTAATTTTGTTTTTGGGTCCCAGGATTCCATAGAAAATTGTTCTTTTTCCCAAGGTTTTTTAAAAGTTTTTTCTTTAATCGGAACTTCAGCTTCTTTTTTTAGTTCTTCTATTTCTTTTATTTCCTCTTCGTTTAAAACTTCTTCGGGCTTCTCAGCATATTCATCTGCTGATTTTTCTTCTCCGGAAGAAGCCCCCTTGGGGCCAATTATTTTTTTCATTTTATTTTTTGTTTACACCATTTAGGTTGTTCCATTTTAATTTTTATCCATTTTAGATTTAATTTCATCAAAAGATATTTTATTTTTTAGATGTTCCCCTTTTATTCTTGATTCATCCGGAAAATTTTCTTTTTCACATTCTATTTTAATTCCGGAATCAATTAATCCTTTAATAAAAGCGTAGACTTTTGTTTTGTGCAACACCCTCGTCATCCCAAAATCAACAATTGGCTGACCTAATTTTTTTGATAAAATTTTCTTCCCAAAAAGATAGCCTGTTAAATAAGATGCAGGAATTGACTTAATGCTTTCTTTTTCCGACCAACCATATTTTAATAATTCTTTTGAATCAATTCCAAATATTATTTTATCCTGCGCCTCTTTGCTGACAACATACTGGGCAATTAAATATCTGTTTGTTTTTCTAAAAATAATCCTCGGTAAACTGCCTTTTAATAATTCAAATCTTTTTTTATAATCTGTTTTGTATTCTTTTCTTCTGCGTTTTAAATTTTTCATTTTTTATTTAAACCCCTCATATATTTTTTAAGATCCGCCTTATTTTTAAATTCACGATTTCTTATTTTTTTTCTTATTTTTTCAAAATCTTCTTTGCTTATTTGAGAGGCTGTTCTTTCCGCATATCCTCTCAGTTTTCTTGTAATGATTACATATTCTTCTTTTCTTTTTTTAGCCATTTTTCTTATATTTCCGGCGCTTCTTCTTCCTTTTCTTTCAATTTTTTTTCTTCCTTTAATTTTTTTGAGAATTATTGCTCCGCTGGCAACTAAATCTCTAATATCTTGTTTCGTAATGGCTTCTTTAATTTCATCTTTTCTTGATTCTATAAATACAATTCTCTTTTTTCCAATGCCAAAAGTTCTTGCTATCAATTCTTTTTTATTTCTGAGGTTCATTATGAAAAACTCCTGTTTTTTATCATTATGCAAAATTTCCTGTTTTGTATCACTATGAAAAACTCCTGTTTTTTATTTTGGAAAATTTATTTTTCATTTTTATGTTTTTTTAATCTCATTTTTTGGTTTCGTGTTTAATTTCAAAAATTTTTCAGGATTCATATTATATAATTCAATTTTCATTTCTTTTGCTTTATTTGCTATTTCAATTTTTTTCTTTTTTCCAACTCCCCCAATTATTGCGATTTCATTTTCTTTTATTTTTTCTAATTCTCTTAGATTATTAATTTTTACAGGTTTTTTATCCATTAATTTATCTCTTGATTTTTTGTTTGACCTGTAACCTATACTAACTACTGCAGGATAGCCTTTTCTTTTTTCTCTCATTTTATTATCCCTTCCAGTAGGCTTTCTCCAAACTTGTTTTTTCTTTCTTCTTTTTCCAAGTTTAGAATATCTGCTCCAGGTTCTTCTTAAAAATTTGACCATTTTAAATTAATTTTCCCGATTTATTTATAATATAGATCCCATCTTGAAAAATTCTTCTGTCTTTATTCCTTACTTTTGTTATTTTTTCTAAATTTGCAGCGGTCTGTCCGGCAACCTCTTTGTTTACAGAAGTTACGGTAATTATGTCTTTATCCAATTTAACTTCTACCTTTTTTGGGAGTTCAACTTTTCTGTCAACTTTTTCACCGAGAAAATTCTTGATTATTGCTTTATTTTCTTCAAATTTTACGGTCATGGGAAAGTGGCTTGAACATATTTTTAGTTTATATTCAAATTTTTTCTTAACCCCCAGAATCATATTCTTAATATGCGCAGTAGAAGTATTAATTATTTTTTTCTCTTTTTTTGTCATCCTGTCGCAGCTAAAAATTAATTTTTTCTCTTTTTTTTCTAAATTAATTTTTCCAAGATTAAATTCTCTGGAATTTTCTCCTTCGGGGCCTTTAACAACCAATTCATTTCCTTTCATTTCTGCTTCCACTCCTTCGGGAATCTCAATTTCTTGATTCATTTTAATAAAAATATGCAATTAAGCATCCTCCTATTTTCTCATTTTCAGCTTCTTTATGCGTCATTAAACCTTTGTTTGTGGAGATAATTAAAACTCCTAAGTTTCTAGAAGGCAAATATCTTTGTTTATATTTTTCAATATCTTCTTTTGTAACAGTAAATCGCGGTTTAACTGATTTGCATTCGGATAATTCCCCAATCGTTATTTGAATAGATTTTTCATCGGGATCTATCCTATATCTTTTGATTGCGTTTTCTTGTTTCATTATTTTTAGAACTTCTATTAAAAGATTTGAAATCCTATTTATCTTTATGATTTCTTTTCCTGCTCTCTTTGCATTTTTAATCATATTCAATGCATCAGCAACAACATCATGCGACATTTTTTATTTCTCCAAATTTATTTTTTATTTTGTTTTTCATTTTAACTATATTTTTTAAAGCCGATATCTACAGCAATCTCTCTGAAACAGTGCCGGCAAAGGTTTAATCCATATGAGCTTATATGCGCTCCGTATCTTCCGCATCTCTCGCATTTTCGCACTGCGATTCCTATCTTTCTTTCTTTTGGTTTGCAATGTTTTAAAAATTTCCTTTTAATTTCTGGTTTAGTCTCTAATTGCTTTAAAATTTTTCTCCAATCACTCGCTGTCATTATGAAAAACTCCTGTTTTTTATCATTATGCAAAATTTCCCGTTTTGTATCATTATGCAAAACCTCCGGTTTTGTATCCGTAGTTTACAGGGACATTGAAAAATTTTTTATTTTCCATATTTTTATTCAAACCCCGTATGAAAATTGTCTTCCATAAATTTAATTATTTCTTCTTTTGTAATTATCTGTCTTTTTGGGATTTTTCCTCTTTTTATTTTTTTTAATTTTACTCTTTTTCCAGCTCTTTTAAACACAACTGTAACATCAAGACCCATAATCCCAATATCTCTTTGATATTCAATACCTGGAATTTCAAGATATTCTTTTATTCCAAATGAAAAATTGTTTTCACTTATCTGCTTTTTCTTCAAAATATTGTCAACAGCAGCAAGTAATTTGTTTAATAGTTCCTCTTTATTTTTCCTTATTGTAACCACCGCGCCTACTTCTAATCCTGGTCGGACATTTAAAGAAGGAATTCTTTTTCTTGATTTCATTTTAGCAGGTTTTCTTTTAGTAATAAGAATAAGAAGTTTAACGCCCTTCTCTAAATTTTCTGCAAGACCTCCAACACTTAAAACTATTTTTTCTATTCTAATCTTTCTCATTTGATTTTCTGCGGAAGATTTAGTTTTTTTACTTGTGACTTTTATGTTATCGTTTTTCATTCTATTACCATTATTTGTTTAATTAAGACATTTATTTTTTCTTTTTTGCTGTCAATTATAGCCATTTTTCTTTCTTTTTTAGAATTAATGGTTTTAAGAGAAGGGTCAGAAACACATTTGGAAACTATTTTTTCTATCTGTCCTACTTTACCGGAATGTTTTCCTGCGAAGACAATTGCATTTGCATTTTCTTTTAGTGGGAGGCATTTTTCTATTTTTTTATCTTTAAAATTTATTAGAAGAGAATCATTTACCATGCACTTAAATTTTGGGTCTATCAAAAAATTTCGGCCATCATTTAAATTTAATTGAATTTTCTTTCCGGGCAAAATTCTCTTGTTTATAATTTTCACAATTTTTTTATTTGTTTCTTCTTCTTTAATTTGTTTTAATTCAAATTTTCCAATTTCTGAAAACTCTAATCTGTAATATGTCTTTGAAGGGAGAATTGAGAGAGTATCAAAAAGAGTCATGCCTATTTTTTCATCTTTGAAAAATTTATTATTTATCAACAAATGTTTTTTTTGGATTGCTTTTTTTACTTCTTTCCTTGTTTGAGCTATTTTTAATAAGTCTCTTAAGATTATTAACAAAGGAATTCCTTTTCTTGAAAGAGAGTTTGCTACGAAAACATTTCCTTTTTTTACTATCGGCCAATTTTTTGGCATATTTTGTCTTTTCAAATGAACCATTATGAAAAACTCCTGTTTTTTATTTTGAAAAATTTATTTTTCATTTTTATTCTTTTACCCCTGCATTAGTTTGGCTTTTTCCTGAAGACGAACTTGTCAAAAAATTTCCTTTATGCCCTTCCTTAGGGGATGTTTTTTGTTCGTCTTTAAGTTCTGTTTTTTCTTTTTTAACTTTTTGAACTTCTTTTTTTTGAATCTCCGGTTTTTTTGAATCAGTTATTGCCTGTTCCTTTTTTGGTTCGATTATTTTTTTTTCCTACGATAATCTTTGAAGATTTTAGATTAACTTCAAGAATCTTTCCAACTTCTCCCTTAAACTTCCCCCTCATTATTTTAACCTTGTCTCCTTTCTTTGCTTGAAGGCTTCTCTTTTTTTGTTTTTTCCTTAAATCTTTTGATAAATTGAGATTCACAAATTTTTTCCTTATATGCAATGGAGCATTCGCTCTGTATTTTCTTTGTTTTCTTGGCTGTTTGCTTTCTTTCCATTTAGTTGAAAAATTTTGTTTCATTTTATTTTTTGTTTTTTTTATTTTTAGTTTTTTCTACCATTGCTATTTTAGTTTTCTTTTACATTGTAGCTTTTCTTTTTCTAAAAGAAAAACCCATTTTAATATACCATTGAAGCGAGTTTAGCAACCTGAGGCCACCGCTCCTGCACCTCCCTTGAAATTGGTCCTTTAATTTGAGTTCCCTTGGGATTGCCTTTGTCATCTTTAAGAATTGCCACTGCATTGTCGCTAAATGCAATTCTCTCTCCATTTAATCTCCTGAATGGTTTTTTTTGTCTTATGATTACAGCATCAAAAACTTTTCCCTTCATATCGGGAAGACCTACACGCACGCTGACTTTAACCCAATCTGCAATTTTTCCGCAAACTTGCCTCTTTTTTTTCGCTTTGCTTCTTTTGACTGCGACTAATCTAACGATTTTTGCTCCGCTATTATCAGATGCAATCAAATTTGCTCCTAAGTTTAATCCTGCTGTTGTTTTTGCTGATATTGCTTTCATTTGATTGTCCTCAAGCGAATGAATGAAAATTTCCTGTTTGCTTTCATTTTATTTTTTTACTTCCAAAAAATTTTTAATTTTTTCAATTACAATAAAGTGAATTATCTTACTTAAAGGTCTGCACTCTTGAATTTTAATTAAATCTCCTATATTAATTTCTTTTTCCATAAACTCCGGCAGTCTCGCGTGAATTTTTGTTCTTGATTTTGCATATCTTTCATATTTTCTAACATAAATCGTCCTTTCAAATTCTATCACTACTCTTTTATGGAATTTCTTTTTGACTATCCCTTCAAAAATCCTGCCCCGAGGAGATATCTTTTTCTCTAAGATTACAGCTTCAGCTATTTTTTTCTGCCCGTCTTCTTTTTCGGGATTTATTGTTTTTGATTTATTTTTTTTATTTGTCATTTTATATATATTAAATTTTATATGGTTTCTTTTTCAAATCCATGTTTTACTAAAATCTCTTTTACTTTTTTTTGATGATCTCCCTGAAGTTCAATTATATTATTTTTGCTGGTGCCTCCGCAAGCCAGCCCGTTTTTCAAAATTTTTGCAATCTTTTTAATATTAACTCCGCTATCAAATCCGGAAACAAGGGTAACAATTTTTCCATATCTCTTCTTATCTGTTGCTATAGTTATATTCTGCAAACTTTTTACCATTTGTTCGCATACACAAGCTTGCTGCGGTAACCCGCATTTTGGACATATTTCCATTATGAAAATTCTCCTGAATTTTTATCATTATGAAAATTCTCCTGAATTTTTATCATTATGAAAAACTCCTGTTTTTTATTTTGAAAAATTTATTTTTCATTTTTATTTTTTTTAATCTCCCCTTTTTTTGAAGAGATAATTGTATTTATTCTTGAAATCATTTTTTTAATTTGTCTTGCTTTCCCGCCTGTTTTTGAATAATTTGCTTTTATTAATTCAATTTTTAA
Source organism: archaeon GW2011_AR19 (assembly GCA_000806015.1). Classification (GTDB taxonomy): domain Archaea; phylum Nanobdellota; class Nanobdellia; order Pacearchaeales; family GW2011-AR1; genus JWKY01. Next base: position 111,139 of record JWKY01000001.1, read on the forward strand.
TTCTTTAGTTTTTTTTTCTCTTTCAATATCCGTTAATTTTTTTAGTTCTTTAAATTTCATATTTCATTTTTTTATTTAAATTGTTTTACCCTCTCTTTAAGTTTTTTTAATAACTCTTCACTTATGGTGATTTCGTCTTTCAAAATAGCATGAGGTGACAGAATAGCTACTTTTATTCCGACAGTTCCCGGTCTTGTTTCAGCTCTTGCCTGCGCTCTATCAACAACCTTTGCGCTGTCTCCTACTTTTTTTAACTGACCTTGAGCGAAACGCCAAGTTTTTGCTCTTGCGCCGGGAAGTTTTCCACTTAATCTTATTTCTGTTCCACGCGCTCCTGCCTTCATTATTCTTTCTAAAATTTTGTAAGTAATACTCTTGAATTTTATTGGTCCAAGTCTTTCCAAACTCTGAGCAATTTCATCTGTCATTATTTGCGCATCAAATTCCGGCTGAGTAATTTCAACTATTTCGATATGAGGATTTTCTAATTTAAATTGTTTTTTTAAAATATTAGTTAATTCTAAGATTTTTTCTCCGCCTCTGCCAATTAATAATCCTGGTTTGTGCGTTGAAATGATTATCTTTTCTCCAACAGGAGTATACTCTGTTTTTACTTTGCTAAGTTTGCCTTTACCGACGAATTTTTTAATGTATTCTTTTATGGCAAATTCATCTTTTTTTAATTTTACAGTTTTTCTTTCTTCCATTATGCAAAATCCTCCAGATTTTGTATCTTGAAAAATTTATTTTTCATTTTATTTTCTGTTGAAATGTATGAAAACTTTTTGTTTTCTTTCATTATTTTTTCTTCTCCTTTATTTTAATTTCACGCGCAACTATTTTGATATGTGTTCTTTTTCTTTGCCATTTTCCAAATCTGGCCCGGGGCTTAGAACCTCTATTTGCAAAAGCTTCAGTGATAATTGGTTTTTCTAATCCATTTGCTGCGGCATTTGCAGATAAACTTTTTAATAATTTTATAAAATATCCTGTTGCTTTTTCGGGATATTTTCCTGATCCGGACGCAAAACCTTTAGCTGATTTTTTATGCCCGTATCCTCCCCTCATGGGAATTGCTTTTTTATGGGAAAGAACTTGCTCTAAATCTTTAATTGCCGTTTCAATTGATTTAGTCTTAATGAATTTGCAAATATCGCTTGAATATTTAGTTGATACTGGAACATTCTTGCTATTTAAAACTGCTTTTTCTTTTTTAACTTTTTGAACTTCTTTTTTTTGAATCTCCGGTTTTTTTGAATCAGTTATTGCCTGTTCCTTTTTTGGTTCGATTATTTTTTTTTCAATTTACTTCCCTTAGTTGCCCCTATTCCTGCTTTAGCGTGCACGACTTTTGATCTGGTAAGAGAAAATTCTCCCAGCTTGTGTCCAAGCATTTCGCCGGTGATTTCTACTGGAACAAATTCTTTTCCATTATGCACCTGAATGTTTATTCCTACAAGTTCTGGCACAATAACTAAATTTCTTTTATGAGTTTTTATTTTTTTATTTTTCTTTAATTTTTCTTTTACCAAATTTACAAAACGTTCAATATCCTGAAAATTTCTAAGAACATATCTTCGCTCTTTAGAGGTCAAACATTTCGCAAATTCCCGCATATTTAATTGCTTAAGCTCTTCAAGTGTTTTCCCGCGATATGTAAATTCTTTTTTCTTGTGAATAGTCTCTATCATTTTTGTTTACCTGTCCTTCTTGGTCTTACTAAGCCAACTTTTGCTCCAGGAGGGGCATTTCTTTTTGCAATCTTGCTTTTTATTCTTTTTCCTCTTCCCGATCCAAAAGGATGATCTATTACATTCATTTTTACAGCAGATGTTCGAGGATATAATTTATTTTTAGATCTTTTAATGTGATACATTTTTCCTGCTTTTAAGATAGGTTTCTCTAATCTTCCATGGCCTGCAATAATTCCTATTACTGCTCTGCAATTTTTATGAAATTTTTTTTCTTTTTTAGAAGGCATAAGAACAAAAACATCTTCACCCACAATCTTATTTATTACTGCAGAATTTCCGCCGCTTTTTATGAATTTTCCACCATCTCCAGGTCGGGATTCAAGACAATAAATTGTGGTTTTTAAAGGCAAATTTCCAAGTTTCATGATGTTTCCGTTAGCGATTTCTTCTCCGCCAAATTTTATTTTCTGGCCTTCAACCATTTTATCAAAAGAAGGTATATAAAAAATTCCTTCAGAATACTTAATCTTTGCAATTGGCGCGGTATGCGCCAGAGAATTTAATAGTTTTAAAACCTCTCCCTCACCTTCTAATTTTTTTGGAAATTGCAATTTGTATATAAATGCTTTTTTTCTAACTCTATAAGTCATACTTCCCTTTCCACGAGCCTGTTGAATTATATTTTTACCCATTTTATAAAATTGTTAACAAATCTTCTATTGATTTAATTGTATAATAAGGATTTCCAGTTTCTTCAGTTGGAAGTTCATTAGAATATTCTCCTTTTTCAATCCAGGCAGTCTTGCATCCTAATTTATTTCCTATTTGAATTCCTCTTAAAGTTCTATCATCAACAACTAAAGTCTCTTCTGGTTTAACTTTTAATTTTCTCATGCATTTTGTATAATGTTCTGGAGTTTTATCAATCTCTGCAATAATAAAATTAAAATAATGTTTTATCCCGTTAATTTGGTTTAACCTTTCTTCAACAGAATTTGAAACCGCTTTTGAAATTACTGCTAATTTATATTTTGGCTTTAATTCCTGCAAAACATTTTCTGAATAGGGAAACAATCCTTTATTTTTTTCATATAAAGTTCCTGCCCAATCAAAAATTATTGCTTTTATTTTTTTATTTTTCATTTTATCATTAGATTACTCCAATTTTTGTTGCAACATCAATTGCAAGATTATTTTTATTTAATTTAGCATAAATTATTTTTTTATTTCCCCTAATGAATGTTCTGATTTTATCAACTTTAACCCCCAAAGATTCTTCAACTTCTTTTTTTATTTCTTCCTTGGTTTTTTCTTTATCTGTTTCAAATGTTAAAACATTTTCTGCTTCAATTTTCATGACTGCTTTTTCAGTTGAGATTATTTTTAAGTTCATTTTAATCTTTCCTCCAATTCCTTGACTGCTTGTTCGGTATAGGCCGTTAATCTTCCTAATCCGCCTCCAGCAAGATCTGTTGTATTTAATGTTTTTGCCTGCGCAACATCAAAATTATTTGCTTTTAATTTTTCATTTTTTCCTATAACTATTAATAAACCTGCATTACTTTTGTATCTTCTACCCCTCAATTTTCCTTTTCCGCTTCTAATAGTTTTTTTCTTAACAGCAATTAAAAATAAATTATCGCCAAGTATTTTTTTTAAAGATTCTAAAAATTGTTTTGTCTTTAATTCAAGTATTTCAGATTCAACAACGAATGGAACTTCTTTGCTAAGATTTTCAATTCTTTCATATTTTTTTTCAATAAATTTTTTATTTGCAGTCGCGCTTAATGCGGATTCAAGGGCGATTTTATATTCTTTTTTATTTATTTTTAATTTTTTTAAAAAATGCAGGATTTTTGGAGGATGTGTACGCATTCCTCCTCTGGCTTGAGGAACTTCGGCAGCCGCCCAATTAAATCGTGTTCCTTTTTGTGAAAACATTTTTCTTGGAACTCTTGATTGTCCCCTTCCATAACCGCTTCTCCAGGAATGTCTTTTATGAACTATTTTCCCTTTAGCAGCGTGCTGTTTCCCTGCAACTGGCGACGGAGAATAGGGCTGCTGCCTTTTTTTTGCTTCCAACACTTTAGAAACGATGTCTTCCCTGATTTCGCTTTCAAAAACTTTTGGCAATTCAATAGTTTTTTTTGCCTGTCCATTAATATCTAAAACTTGGGTTTTCATTTTAATTTAAATTTCGTTTTTCATCTTAATTTAATAAATTCATAATTCTTTTTTAATTGCATTTTGCTTCCTCTAAGAGGAGCAGTGATTAATAGCTGTCTTTTTGCAGGTCCCTGAACACTTCCAGCGAGGACAATATAGTCTGTTTTAATATCTCCGTAATTTTTTATGTTTTTTAATTTTTCATCGCCGCCCTTTGGGGTTTTTCCCAAGCTTATTATTTTTTGATTATAATGAACTCTTGTAAACATTCCCATTTGCCCAGCCATAGGAACTCTAAAAGTAACTCTTGGAGGATGCCACGGACCAATTGAACCAACTTTTCTCTGCCCTTTTTCAGTTTTATGGAATCTTAATTTTACTCCAAATCTTTTTACCGGTCCTGAAAATCCTTTTCCTTTTGTCAGCCCCCTTAAATCAGCAATCTGCCATCCATTAAAAACATCAAATATAGAAATTTCTTTATTTAGATTCTCTTTGACAAATGAAAACTTTTCATCAAAATTCCCGGCAAGACCAATTTCTGCTAAATCCGGTCTTTTTTTCAAATTGATTTTTTTTGGCTGTGAGTGCACTATAATAGAAATATCGTCATAATTTTCAGTTTTAATATCATTGATTTTTTCAGGGGTTTTTTTTGGAAGTTTAATCACTCTTTTCAAATCTTTATCAAATTGTCCGGCAAGAATTTCTTTGGCAACTTGGTGGTTTTTATAAAACCTGACTGAAAAAATCTTAAGAGGCGGGCATTCAAGAATTGTGGCAGGAAGAATCATCTGTTTGTCTTTAACCATTGAATTTGGAGTTTTATCTTTAACAAAAGCAGAAGCCATTCCGGCTTTGTAAGCGATAAAACCTTTCAAATTTTTTGCAGAACCAGATGGGATTGCAGACCAGTTGACACTAGGTAAAAACTTTTTAGCCCTTTTTCTCGGCCAAAATTGCAAACTTCCTTTTCTCGGTGATTTTGGTGCTGCCATTTGTTATACTAAGTGTAGTTATTGCGGATAACATTTTATTAACCCTGGAATAAGATATTTAGAAAAAATTGATTTATAAAGTATTCGGTGAAAAAATGGTTTGTTAAGTAAGCAGGAACCGTTTAAAATAAGAAGGTTGATTTAATTACGCGCTAAAATTCTTTTCAACTTTGGTTTTTTCGCCGTCAATTTCTGCCTCTCTAATAATCTTTCCAACTCTCTTTGATTCTTCGCGGATTTTTGCAAAATCTTTTGAATTTTTTAATTCTTCCGGAATTTCAATTTTTTCAATTAAAAAAAGATGTTTAATCAGAGCATTGTTAAAATCAGGTTTTTCAAACACAAAACTTTTTCCTATTTCAGAGTCAGAAGTTTTCAGAGAGCAAAAATCAACTTTAATTTCTTCATTCTCTTTTCCGGGTTTTCCTGATTTTGGAGATTTTGGTTTTATTTTTAAAACATCCTCGCCAACTGAAAAGCTTAAGGCAAAAAAAGTTTTTGGGAATTTTTCCAATAATTCAAGAATTTCTTTTCCGGACATTTCACTTTCAATTAAATATCTTTTAACACCATGAAATTGCTTGATTTCCTTAAATTTAATTTCATTTTTTAAATCAGATGTAGAAATAATTGCACCCGTAACCAGTGTTTTTCTCTCGCCTAATTTTTTAGCTATTGCTTTTACGAGTTCATTGGCAAATTCTGCAGAAGTTTTTATTTTGTATCCCGATTTAGATTTTTTTGCTTCAACCAAAGCTCTGTTTCTAAATTCCCCCTTACTGAATTTTTGAAATTGCAGGTGAATAGAATTATCTATTTGATTATCAAATATTTTTTTTATGAAATTCATATTACCTGTCGAATAAATTAGTTTATAAATTTTACTTGTAAGAATAATTGAATATCTTTTCCTAACAAATCCAAAAAAGATTACCTTTATAAATTTGTATGCTCTTTAAATAATCGGGGAAAAAAGAATGGAAAAAGAATATTTTAAAAATTTTACTTCTACCGGGATAATCTTAATTTTATTAGTGCTTTCTTTCTTTTTGCTAAAGCCAATTCTTTTATCTGTTATAATGGGGATTATTCTTGGGTATCTTTTTTACCCGCTTTACAAAAGAACTAAAAATCTTATAAAATCGGAATATATTTCGGCTCTTTTAATGTGTCTTATTCTCACAGCGATAATCTTTCTTCCAATGTGGTTTTTAACACCGATTTTAATTAAACAATCTCTTAATTTTTATGCATCTTCGCAACAAATTGATTTTGTAACCCCCCTTAAACAAATTTTTCCAAATGTATTTGCTTCTGAACAATTTTCCCAAGAAGTAGGCTCTGCAGTTTATTCTTTTGTAGTAAAGATTTCTAATTCACTTACGAATATCTTCTCAAAATTAATCAGCGATTTCCCAATTTTGCTATTGCAGTTTTTTATTGTATTTTTTGTGTTTTTTATTGTATTGAAAGACCAGGAAAAATTTGTTGAATATCTCAGAAGCCTCCTGCCTTTCTCAAAAGATGTTGAAAATAAATTATTTAAATCTTCAAGAGAAATTACCACTTCAATATTTTATGGACAGATATTTTTAGGAATAATAATGGGACTTCTTGTAGGCATTAGTTTTTATATTTTTAATATTCCTAATGCATTTATTTTAACTATTCTGGCAGCTATTGCAGGAGTTCTTCCGATTATTGGAACATCAATCGTTTGGATTCCGGTGGTCATTTATCTTTTTGTAACTGGAAGCACTTATCCTGCAATTGGCGTGATTTTATTTGGAATTTTGTCTTCAAGTCTTGAGAATTTCATTAAGCCGGTAATCCTCTCCAGATGGATAAACTTGCATCCAGTAATAATCATGGTTGGGATGGTCGGAGGAACATTTCTTTTTGGAATTCTTGGAATAATTTTGGGTCCTTTAATCCTTGCGTATCTTTTGATAGTTTTAGAAATGTATAGAGACAAAAAAACTCCCGGAGTTTTTATAACTCCTCCACAGCATATTCAACAACTAAGTTAGCAGTCTTGAAAAAGTTAAACCAATTAATAGTCAAAAATTCGCACCTTGAAAATTTTGGCGAATTTTAGCACTCCGTTTAATATTTGTCGCCCTTCAGGGATTTTTTTGAAACAAGAAATTTTAAAAACAATCTATCACTGACAATTGCATAAATCGCAATTTTTTGAAATATTTTTATCTTGTTTTTTGTGCAACTCGCATAAACTCTTAGTTCCCCTCAAATTCAGGCAAAGTTTAAAAAAATATTCTTTTGAATGCTTTTTATCTAAAATAATTTTTTTTGCAGATTTTCTAATCTTTTCAATTTCCTCTTTTGAGAATTTTAAATTTTGAGCCCGCTTGGATTTTTGATATTGTGAAATAGCGCTTTCAGTTACACCTAAAATTTCAGAAATTTTTTTTTGGCTTAATTTAAAATCTGAGATGAAGATTTTTGTCAGCTCTCTCCTAATTGCAGGAATGAGATACCAAACTTCAAGTTCTTGAGGCATAAGTTCCATTTAATTTTAAATAAAAAAGAGTATTTAATAATTTCTAATAGCAAAAATCTTAAATACCTAAAATCTTAACAATAGTTAAGATGACTGACTTAAATATTATTCAAGAGAAAAAAATAGAAATAAACAGGAATGAAAAACAGAAAGTTTTTCAACAAACTCGCCCAAGCGTGGTCGAGTTAAACAGGGAAAACTACGACCATTATAATCCTGAAAACCTTATTTTTAAAGCAGAACCAGGCATAACAGAAAAATTAGTAAGGCAAATTTCTAAAGATAAAAATGAGCCGGAATGGATGCTTGAAAAAAGACTTTTAGGTTTGAGAATATTTAATGAAAAACCCCTGCCAAATTTTGGGCCAAATCTTTCAGAACTTGACCTCTCAAAAATAATTTATTACCTGAAACCAAATGCTCAAAAAAATTCCAGATCTTGGAAAGAGGTTCCGAAAGAAATTAGGAATACTTATGAAAAACTTGGGATTCCTCAGGCAGAAATAAATGCATTGGGCGGGGTCGGGGCGCAATATGAAAGTGAAATAGTATATCATAATCTAAAAAAAGATTTGGAAAAAAAAGGCGTTGTTTTTTTAGATATGGATGAAGCTGTTAAAAAATATCCGGAACTTGTAAAAAAATATTTTATGACTAACTGCGTTCCAATAAACTTGCACAAATTTTCTGCTCTGCATGCTGCCGTCTGGAGCGGCGGAACATTTATTTATATTCCTAAAAATGTAAAAGTGAATATTCCGTTGCAAGCGTATTTTAGGATGAACGCAAAAAAAGGAGGACAATTTGAACATACTTTAATTATCGTCGATGAAAACGCTGAAATACATTATATTGAAGGTTGTTCAAGCCCAGTATATTCAGAAAATTCTTTGCATGCCGGGTGTGTTGAAATTCATGTTTTAAAAAATGCCAGAGCAAAATATACCAGCATTGAAAATTGGTCAAAAAATGTTTATAATTTAAATACAAAACGCGCAATTGTTCACGAAAATGCGATTATGGAATGGATTAATGGAAATCTTGGTTCAAAAATTACGATGCTTTATCCGTGCAGTGTCTTAATTGGAAAAAATGCAAAAACAGATTATATCGGAATTGCTTATGCTGGAAAAGACCAATATCAAGACACGGGGTGCAAAGTTTATCATTTAGCTGAAAATACAAGCTCTTCAATTTTAAGCAAAGGCATCAGCATGTCTGGAGGAATAAGTTCTTACAGGGGATTGGTTCAAATAAAAAAAGGGGCAATAAATTCAAAATCTAATGTCCGATGCGACGGATTAATGCTCGACAATTTTTCAAAAGCGTTGACTTTTCCAGCAATGGATGTTCATGAAAATGATGTTAAGGTCGCGCATGAAGCAGCTGTTGGAAATATCGAAGAGAGCCAATTATTTTATTTAATGTCGAGGGGATTAAGCGAAGATGAAGCAATTAAACTCATTGTCGCCGGATTCATAGAACCTTTAATAAAAGCTCTTCCATTAGAATATGCAGTTGAATTAAACAGGTTAATTGAATTAGAAATAGAGAATTCTGTTTGTTGAAAATGAACTCATTTAAAAAAGATTTTCCAATATTTAAGAATAATCCAAAATTAGTTTATTTAGACAGCGCCTCAACATCCCAAAAACCAAAACAGGTTATAAAAGCAATTTCAGATTTTTATGAAAAAGAAAATGCAAACATCCATAGAGGAATTTATGCCTTAAGTGAAAATGCAACCAAAAAATACATTTTGGCTAGGGAAACTATTGCAAAATTTATTAACGCCGAAACAAATGAAATTATTTTTACAAAAAATACAACTGAATCAATTAATCTTTTATCTAATGTTTTAAAAGAAATTTTGCCAAAAGGAAAAAATGAAATAGTTTTAACAGAAATGGAGCATCATTCTAATCTTGTCACTTGGCAGGAATTTGCAAAAAAATATCATTTTAAATTAAAATTTATCCCAATTACTAAAAACTATGAATTAGATTATGAAAAGGCAAAAAAAATTATTAATGACAAAACGGCGATTCTTGGGGTTGCCCATATTTCAAATGTTTTTGGAACAATAAACAACATTGAATTTTTAGTATCTCTTGCAAAAGAAAAAAAAGCAATAACAATAATTGATGCTGCTCAAAGTGTCCAGCATCTTAAAATAAATGTTAAAAAAATTGGCTGTGATTTTTTGGCTTTTTCTGGCCATAAAATGTTTGGCCCTCTTGGAATTGGCGTTCTTTATGGAAAAAAAGAACTTTTAGAAAAACTTCCCCCTTTTCAATTTGGGGGCGGAATGATAAATTCAGTAATTTATGAAGATGCAACTTTTCTTGATATTCCGGAAAAATTTGAAGCCGGAACACAAAATATTGCAGGAGCAATAAGTCTTGCAGAGGCTATAAAGTATATAGAAAAAATAAAAATAGAAAAGATTGAAAGGTATGAAAAAGAACTTTTAGATTATACTTTAAAAAAATTAAAATCAATTGATGGGATTGAACTTTATCTGCCTAAAAAACAAAGTTCAATTATATCATTTAATCTTTTCGGAATTCATCAGCATGATGTTGCACAAATTTTAAGCGACAATAAAATATGCATTCGCGCAGGGCATCACTGCTGCATGCCTTTAATGAAAAAACTTAAAACTCAGGGAACTTGCAGAATAAGTTTTTCTATTTATAACACTAAAGAAGATGTAGATAAATTAATTGAGGGGTTAAAAAAAGTTAAGGAGGTTTTTAGAGAATGAATATAGGGAAAATTGGAAAATTGAAAATAAAAGATTTACTTATCGAACTATTTGTCACACCGAAGACAAAAGAATTTCTGTATCAGAAAGGTTTTTCTAAAAAAGAACTTAACGATTATTTAATTAAAGAAAAAAGGCTAAAATTATTTGTTGAAGGGCTAAAATTTTCCAGTAAAAAAGGCAAGATAATTATATACGGAGCAACAGAGGGAGTACCCACAGAAAACCCTGAAAGAATAGAAGAGAAAATTTATGGGAAGGGAATTTATTCAACAACTACGATTTATAAAAACCCCTTTCAAAATGCAGTTATCTTTTTTAAAATTATGGGGGCAAAATTTAGATGACATTAGAAATTTACAAAGAACATATTCTTGATTTGTATAAAAATCCGCATAATAAAGGAAATTTAAAAAATCCAACTTATGAATTTTCAAAAAATAATCCTATTTGCGGGGATGAAATCAAAATTCAAATTCTTGCAAAAAATAATAAAATAGCAGATATCAAATTCTGCGGACAGGGATGCGTGATATCTCAAGCCTCTGCTTCTTTATTAACAGATAAAATAAAAAATCTCTCAATAAATAAAATTAAAAAATTAAATAAAGAACATATCTTAGAAATGTTAAAAATTCCTATTTCATATACAAGAATTAAATGTGCTTTGCTGCCATTGGAAGCTGTGAGAGGGGCTTTGGAAAATGTTAGAAATTAAAAATCTCCATGTTGAAATTGAGGGAAAAGAAATTATCAAAGGAATTAATTTAAAATTTGAAAAAGGAAAGATTTATGCTTTAATGGGTCCAAATGGTTCTGGAAAATCAACTCTTGCGAATGTAATAATGGGAAATCCAGAATACAAGATAACAAAGGGAAAAATTTTTTTAAATGGAAAAGATATCACAAATTTAAATCCAGATCAAAAAGCAAAAAATGGAATTTTCTTAAGTTTTCAAAATCCAAGTGAAATTGAAGGGGTTACAATTTCAAATTTTTTAAGAATGGCTTTAAATAATTCGAAAAATAAAAAAATTTCTGTCCCGGATTTTCACAAATTATTGAAAGAAAAATTAAAACTTTTAAAAATGCCTGAAAATTTTTCTGAAAGATATTTAAATCAAGGTTTTTCAGGAGGAGAAAAAAAGAAATCTGAAATCTTGCAATTAAATATCTTAAATCCAAAAGTTGCAATTTTAGATGAAACAGATTCCGGGCTTGACATTGATGCCTTAAAAGTAATTGCTTCAGGAGTAAAAAATTTAATGAATAAAGAAAAAATAATCGTTATTATCACTCATTATAAAAGGATTTTAAAATATCTCAAACCGGATAAACTTTCTGTTATGGTGGATGGAAAAATAGTTCTTGAGGGAGGGCATAAATTAGTTGACCAGTTAGAAAAAAAAGGATATGGGTGGATTGAAAAAAATTAAAATGTTAAAATTCTCAAAATTTTTAAACATAATAATTCTATTATAAAAGTTTTTATATTCCATCAAATTAATTTTATCATGCGGAATTGCCGGAGTGGTCAAACGGGCGAGATTAAGGCTCTCGTGGCTTAGTGCCTGCAAAGGTTCGAACCCTTTATTCCGCATTTTCTTTTTCATAACATTTAAAAAAGTTTAAGATTATCCAAATTAAGACTTTGCGTGAGTGGTCTAATGGTATGATTTCTCGCTTCCAACGAGACGACCCGGGTTCGATTCCCGGCTCGCGCATAAAATAAGAAATCTTTATAAATGATTAATTGCTCAAAATTTTACCTGCGAGTATTTAGCGTTAGCGGGAAGATAATTTCTTCTTGTTAATTAAAAATGGGTTTTTCTTTTAGAAAAAGAAAAGCTACAATATAAAAGAAAACTAAAAATCAAAAAAATGGCAAAATCAAAAACACTAATTGAAAAACAAATGCAAAAAAAGAATAATCCGGAATTAATTAAAACACTCTTCTCTGCAAAGAAAAAAGACAAGTGGTTGGAGATTGCGGGAATTATTTCGGGGCCTAGAAGAAAAAGAATTAATTTAAACCTTGATGAAATAAATAATCAGACAAAAGAAAAAGAGAAAGTTATTGTTCCCGGAAAGGTTTTATCACAGGGAGAAATTAATAAAAAAATAAAAGTTATTGCATTAAGTTTTTCTGAAAAAGCAAAAGAAAAATTATCAAAATCCGGATGTGAATTTTCAAGCATCTTAACTGAAATTAAATTAAATCCTTCTGCAGAAGGAATCAGGATTTTAAGATGAAAATCATTGATGGCTCCGGGATAGTTTTGGGAAGATTGGCGAGTTATGCTGCTAAAGAATCTCTAAAAGGCGAAGAAGTTGCAGTCGTAAATTGTTCTGAGATAATCATCACGGGAAACAGAAAAAAAATTGAAGAAGAATTTCGAGAAAAAAGATTAAGGGTTGGGACCCTTCAAAAAGGCCCAAAACATTCCCGCAAAACTGAAAAAGTTGTAAAAAGGACTATCCGAGGCATGTTGCCTAATTATCGGTGGGGCAGAGGGCGTGAAGCTTGGAAAAAAATTAGATGTTATGATAAAATCCCAAAAGAATTAGATGGGAAAAAATTTATTGAATTAGAAAAAGAAAACAAAATAAAAACAAATAAAATAGGGGAACTTACAAAATGATTCAAAAGACAAAGGGTAACTTGAAGGTTACAAGCAAGATAGTTACCTCGGGAAAAAGAAAAACTGCTATTGCAAGAGCTGTTTTAACAGAAGGTTCCGGGAAAGTTAGCCTGAATAAGAAAAATTATAAAAATTTACAAATGTTTGATAGATTAAAAATAGATGAGCCGTTAAAAATTGCCGAGAGATTATTAGGTGAAGATAAAATAAAGTTTAATGCTGAGATAACCATTAGAGGGGGCGGGGAAAAATCTCAAGTTGAAGCTGCAAGACTTGCTTTAGCGCGTGCGATTATTCAATTTACCAAATCCAAGGAATTAAAAGAAGTTTATTCAAAATATGACAGAAATTTACTTGTTGCAGATGTAAGACAAAAAGAAGCAAACAAACCAGGAGATTCAAAAGCAAGAGCAAAAAGGCAAACAAGTTATAGATAGATAGATAGAATTTTTATGTAGTAATTTTGAAAAGGTAACAAGCAAAAGATTTAAATACTCTTTATACTTGCAAGAATTATGAAAAATTTGTTATATGCTTTAGGAATTGCAGGGTTGGGTTTAGTTCCGATAAACTCATATTCTCAAGAAACTTCTGGATATGTCAAAGAAGAGATAATTGAAAAAAATTTTAGAAAATTAGATGAAGGAGCTAAAAATTTAGCACTAACACTTGTTTATACAAATCCGACTTCTATAAAATTTGATTCACTTGACCAAAAAACAAAAAATAGATTATGGAATATTTTAGCAAATCAATATGAATTTGAAAAAGAACAAGATGAAAATAAATTAAAAGAATTTGAAACAACTAAAAATAAATATTCTGAACTTCAAAAATCAAATGAAAATTTAGTTTCTAATAATAAAAAATGCGAATTAGAAAATAAAGACTTAAAAGAGAAATATGAACCTGTAAGTGAAAAAAGGAAATGAAAACTCTTTTTAATAAAATAATTTTAATTACTTTCTCAATCTCTCCAATTTATCCTGAACTTTATTAAATAAAATTGATGAAATAATCGGCTTGTGATTTCCGTTGTGAATCTGGCCATTGAATTTTATTTTTCCGATATATGCAAAATTTTTAAGAATCTTTTTTAATCCATTTACAGAAAAATTTCTTTTTTTTGCGAGTTTTGCCAAACCGATGTCTTCCTGTAAAAATTCTTCAAAAATCTCTTCAACTTCTCTGAAATTTAGCGCGGGAATTAGTTTTTTGTTTTCCCATTTATAACCAAATGGCGTTCTAGACATATGATTTCCCTGAGAAGCTTTTTTGATCATCCCAAGTTTCTGCTGTTCTCCTCTTTCAAGTTTAATTTCTTTTTTGCAGTGCGGACAAATCATTTCCACAAATTCCCCCATTTCTCGTCGGAAAATAATTGTTTATTGCTCTTAAATAAAATTGTATTCATTCCTAACTTTTTTGCCGGCAAAATATTCCACTTCTGATTATCAATAAATAAAATTTCCTTAGGAGAAACCTTTAATTTTTTAACAGCCAATTGATAAATTTTTTGATTTGGTTTTCTAACTCCGACATCGCATGAGACTATGGTTTCATCAAAATTTTTATAAATTTTTTCAGGCATTAGCGCTTCTTTAGATAAAAACCATTGGTCAGATAAAACTGCGATCTTATATCCTTGTTTTTTTAATTTAAACAATTTATTGAAAAGCTCTTTATTTTGTTTGAAATTTTTTTTATATGAATCTATATAGAATTTTTTTAATTTTTTTGAATCAATTCCAAAATTTCTTGAGAGTGTTTCAATAACTTTTTGCTTAGAGATCTTTCCAGTAATTGCAGAAACATAATTAGTGTCAATTGAATCAAGATACTGGTCAATAGAAATTTTTAGTTTTTTAGCCATGTTCAAATGAACTCCGGACGGAATAAATTTTCCTTTTTTCCAATTAGAACTTTCGCCTAAAGCAAGAACTCCGCCGACATCAATCAGAATTGCCTTAATTGATTGTTTTTTCATATAAAAAATTATGAATGCTGTTTTAAATATTTATTCAATTTTTTGATGCAAACTAAATTTAAGGGAATGTTCAAATGAAATTAATTTTAAATAGCATGATAACTACCTTTATTTATGTCTAAAAGGAAATTAAAAAAACAAAAAAAAGGCAACTCTCTAAAATATATTAGGCAATTTTTATGGTTCTTAATTAAAATTCCTTATTTTATTTTGAAGGGATTTTATCTTTCAATTAAATGGATTTATAAAAAAATTAAAAAAACTTCTGAGAAAATAAAGGAAAAAAAATTAAATAATCAAATTAAAAAAAAGAGAGAACAGATTAATCCGGTTTACAAAGAATTTAAAATAATAAGAGAAGATAAGGGAGATTACTCCCGCTGGGAAAAAAATACGTATGATTCAGACAGTAAAATCGGAATAATTCTCGGCGCAAGAGGATCCGGAAAAAGCGCTTTTGGAATAAAATTTTTAGAGAATTTTAGAGCTAAAAAAAATAAAAAATGTTTTGCGATGGGTTTTAAAGAATCTGAAATGCCTTCCTGGATAAAGGTTGTAAAAGAGATTGAAGAAATAGAAAATGATTCTTTTGTGTTAATCGATGAAGGGGGAATTTTATTCAGCTCAAGAAATGCAATGAGTAATGCAAATAAATTATTAAGCGGGCTGATTTTAATCTCAAGGCATAAAAATTTAAATATATTGTTCATCTCTCAAAATTCTTCAAATTTAGATGTTAATATTTTAAGACAAGCTGATTTTTTAGTGTTGAAGCCGAGCTCGCTTTTACAGAAAGATTTTGAAAGAAAAATAATCCAAAAATTATATGAAAAAACAGAAGATGATTTTGAAAAGTTTAAAGAAAATAAAGGCATAACTTATATTTATTCTTCCAATTTTACGGGGTTTGTTTCAAATCTTTTGCCAAGCTTCTGGGGGGCAGAGATAAGCAAATCTTTTAAGTAATTATTTTTTCTTCATCAACTCTCTCTGATTTAAAATCATTAAAATAACTGCGCCAATTATAAACATCCAATTAACTAAAAAAGTCAAAACTAAAAATCCTAATGCAATAATTGAAAAAATTGTAACTTTGATGTTCATTTTAATAGGGTGGCTAATTTATTTTTTTCTTTATTTTATGAATTATATAACTTATCTATTGGTGAGGGGATTTTTTTTAATTCTTCTGTTGAAACATGGGAATAAATCTGTGTTGTGCTGAGATCTGAATGACCGAGAAGCAATTGTATTTTTCTAATGTCTACGCCGTCTTCTAATAAATGTGTTGCAAAGGAATGTCTTAAGGTATGCGTATGAACCGGCTTTTCTATCCCTGCCCTTTTTGCTGCAATTCTGACTATTTTTTGAATGTTTCGGTCACTTAATTTCCCTTTTGGTCCTGAAAATAGATACTCTTGGTTTTTCTGCTTTTGCTTTTCGTATTGTTTTTTTAATTCTTCCAACAAAAAAGAAGGGATATTAAAAAGTCTGTCCTTTTTTCCTTTTGCCTGTCTTACATACCCTATTTTTTCATTAAAATCTAAATCACGAACTTTCAGGTTTATTATCTCAGAAACACGAAACCCGCAGGAGTATATGAAACTAACCATTAATTTGCTCTTTTTGTTTTGAAAGGATTCCATAAACTTTTTAATTTCTCCTTTTGTCAGAACTAATGCGATTCTATTTTCTTTTTTAGGCCTTTTTATTCCGGCTGTTGGGTCTTTGTTTAAAATAGATAAATAAGCGTATCTTATTGCTGCAAGAAACAAAATAACTGAACTTGACTCTCTTTCTGAAATCTTTTCGGCCAGGATTTTTTTAATATCTTCATTGGTGATTTCTTCAGGAGATTTTTTACAAAAATCTAAAAGTTCAATATTCGCCCTAAGATAATTCCTAATGGTATATTTAGAGTTCTTGGAAATTTTTAATTCAATCTTTATCTTCTCAATAAATTCATCTTTTTTCACATAAAAGGTTGTACGAACTTATTTATAAATTTGACCTGTAATTTAATGGTTGTGACAAGATATATTGTACGAAGTATTTATGTGTAAAAAAAGTATTTGAGAAATAATGAGGGGTTTTTGCACTTAGGTTAGCTTAGTTAATCTTAGAGGTCATATTTAGTTCGCCTAAAATGACCATTATACTTTGTTACGTGTAATTCTACCCTCCGAATAGTTTGCCGGTAATGACCAAAGGAGTATATGTATATTCTTCACTAGATGTGTGTGTCTCTTTCTTTGTAAATATCTTTTGACTAAAATCTCCTTCAATATCCCTTAAGTGTTTTATTAAATTATATTTAGTTTGTCTAAACTGCCCATTATTATATTCTGTTACGTGTAATTTATCGTCTAAAATAAAATCCACACGATAAAGAAGATTTTCTGAGTTTTTACGCGCGACAAATGTTTTATTTTTAACTCCGCCATCTAAAAAATAATTTACTAACCTTTTTACCATTATTCAGTAAAATTCCTTTTCTTTTTAAGCATTTATATTCTTTTTAGCAGACTTTTTTAATTTGTTTTAAAAAATTTTGCACTTAGGTTAGCTTAGTTATTTTAAAATTCTTGAACTTATTAAAATTATTAAAACTCCAATAAATGTAACCACTATCGCAATTGCAAGGGTGGAAGTTATCGGGTTTAATTCTAAAAATCTTGATAAAGCATCCCCCGTTAATTTAATTACAAAATCTTTCCAGACAAATGCAATAATAAACCCTATGGCGGCGGCTAAAGCTAATCTAATTTGCCTCCTAAATTCTTTTCTAAAACTAACCATCTTTATGAAAAACTTCCTGTTTTTTATCGCTATGCAAAATTTCCTGTTTTGTATCTATGAAAATTTTTAATTAATGAATTGATTTGCCTTTTTATATATTTTCCCGGTAAATTTTTTTACATAATCTAATTTTTCCGGCAGTTTTGCACTTAGGTTAGCTTAGTTATTTTAATTAAAAATTAATAATTTTAATAAGTTTTAAATTAACTCGGTCTTTATTTAATACGAACACCAATCGCCAAAAATAAATACTTTTTTAAACAGGTATTTATCGTTGGTAAAAACAAAAAACAGCGCTCTGTTTAAACAGCTGTTTAGCTGTTTGTGGATGTTTTAAACAGCTGTTTGTTGGTGTTTTTCACTAAAAACACTGATTTTTTATTGATTTTAAGAAAAGAATTTAATAAAGAAATCTCTCAGATTATTTTAAAAATCAAAAGAGCCAGCAACGAAAAACAAAACCTTTTTAAAGGCAATTAATTAAATGTTAATATGTTTGGCTGGTTTTTTAGAAAAAAAGAGGTTGAGCAGCTCAAGGAAGAAACAAAAAAAGGATTTGACGCTGTTAAAAAAGATATTTTTTCTGTTGGAGAATGGATAAAACATCTTCATTCTAAAGAAAATAGGCAAGATGGAGAAATTAAAGAATTAAAAGAGCTTTTGTCGTCGGTTAATGATGAACTTGAAAATCTAAAAAATGTGCTTTCTATAATCACTGAATTGAAACCAAAATCAAATTTTAAAACACCCAAACAGCTGTTGAATAAACAAACAGCTGTTTATGCTGTTCAAACAGCTGTTCAAACAGCTGTTCAAACACTGAATTTAGACGATTTTTCAATAACTGAAAGAGCAATAATTTGGGTTTTATTAAATTCAGAAATGAAGTTAAGTTATGATGATATCTCTGCTATTTTGGGATTCCTGAAAAAATGCGCGAAAAATTGCTAAAAAAGACAAAAGTGAGGGTTAAAAAAGAGGAAAATTGATGAAATTACCTAAAAATCTCAATAAAAAACACCTTAAAACCCAAAAAGTGAGAGTTAGAAAAACCTAAAAAAATAAGAAAAAATATATTTAAAGGCTAAAAATGGGTTAAATGAATAAATAAACGGTTTTATAAATTGAAATTACTACTTGGGAAGGCAAAAGAGAGAGTTAAAAATAGTTATTCGGTGAGCCACTTATTTAGATAAATCTCCATTTATCCTGAAATCAAAAGAATTAAAGTAATTCAGTTGTGAGAGTTAGTTATACACGACATATTAATCCAGTTCTTCCGACGGGAAATAACCCGGCAGTTAATTGTCCACTACATCTCAAAAATTTCCTTTTAAATCTCCCTTAGAGTAATTATTGTAGATAAGGAGGCAATTTGTTTAATAGATTGAGCAATATTTAGCCTTATATTCTTATTATTTAACTTTGTTTTATCTATTGGAATCCCTTTATTTATCAGCCTTGCGACGTAATCCCGTATAGAACTCTCTGTAAGTTTTAATTTTTCAGCGAGGATCTTATAATCAGAATAACCAATTTCCTCATCAAATTGGTAAATTGTTAAAAAAACCAGCCATTCTTGTTCTGTGAGTTTTTTAAATTTCTTATAAATTTCCTTTTTTAAATCACCAAGAGATTTAATCATTTCAGCCGCGTTTTCTATACTATTTTCTACCTGCCTGTCTGCTGGGAAGTTATCTTCTATGTTATTTCTTGATTGTCTGTCTGTCTGTTGGTCTGTCTGTCTGTCTGCTGGAACCCCTCCATTTCCTGTGGAAATATTCAAATTTTGTGTGTTTAAAGGTTTAAAAAGAACAGTATCTGTTGGAAAATTTTCTTGATCTACTGGATTTATTTGCATATGTGTCTGATTTATTTGATTAAACATTTCCTGTATATTCTCGCAAATTTGATTCATTACCTCCCTGTTTTCTTTTAATTCATTTTTTAAATCATTTAATTCATTTTTCAAAGAATCCATATCTTGTTTTACTTTATTAAAGGCTTCTTTAATTTTGTTTCCTTCAAATTTTGTCAAAAAGTTTCCTTTATGCAAAATTTCCTGTTTTGTGTCGTTATGCCCTTCCTTAGGGTACTCTTGGGGATATTTCTGAGAATATGTTTTTTTTTCCTCTTTAACTCGACCACGCTTGGGTGAGTTTGTCAAAAAACTTCTTGTTTTTTGTTCCTCTTTTACATAGTCCATTAAAAATTCAAATTTTTTTAATATAAAAACTTTAGGGTAGTTTATTATGCTAATTAAAATTTGATTGATGAGGTTAATTTAAGAAATGAATCATAAATTTAATTATAATTTGTTTAAGAAAATTAGCTCAATAGAAAAATCATAAATTTAATTATAATTTGTTTGATTCATTTGATAAATATTATATGCTTCGTCACTTAACTGCCACCTTTTTCTTTTTAAATAAAGTATTCCTTTTGAATTTTTTCCAATTTCCACCACTAATCCTTTTTTCTTTAAATTAATTAAAAGTTGTTTTATAAATTCTTCATCTCTTGCGAGCTCCCGGGCAATTTGGACCGTAAACACTGCTCTGGGATTAATAGAGTAAAGATGCGCTAATATCTGTTCTGAAATTTTTTCTTTGTTCTTGGCGGATATTTCCATAAAGAGCATAAGAACTTTGTTTTTTTAAGTTTTTAGTTTATTTTATGTTCTGTTTTATTTATTATAAACTATAAACAGCTTTACTAATTATTAATTTTAAAAGAGTAACAAAATCCTAACATTTATAAACTATGTTTTTCTATAAATATTATGAAAGCAATAGTTGGAAAATCATATTTAACTGAAATTCCTCACGAAGAAGGAAAACTTAGCTTTCAGCATCCTGCATTTAAGGGAACTTATGGAAATGTTGCAGAGCAAATTGATAAAGCTGGTTTGAAAAGACCAAATTCTCCAGAAACAGCTTCATTAGTTTATGATGCTTTTCAAAACAAAGACGAAAAATATGAATCAGAAATAATTTCAATTCTAAAAGATAATTGGTTTTGGGAATTTACTGGAAATCTTTATCTTCCAAAATCAAATGAAGAAATTAACAATGGAGTTCTTATTGAATACAATCCTAAAATTGAAAATGGAAAATTAATTATGAATAAAAATTCTTTAATTAAAAGATTGCAGTCAAATGACCCTTTAGTAAAATTTGTACCATTTGGTTATAAAATTGAAAAACAATCAAGTTTAGAATTATCAAAAAATCCCTATATTGTTGCAAGATACGGCGAAGAAGGGGCAGAAAAAATTGCAGAAGTTGCTTCAAAATATGAAAATAAACCTCATGTTTGGAATTTTAATTCTGTTGATGAAGAAAAAGTGCGAATGTCTGCCTTGAACGGGGGCTGGGACTTTGACGACAGGTTGTATGTCGGTGGCTGCGACTGGAATGATGGCAGTCAGGTTAATGCTTTTGGGGTATGTAAGGAATACTAAATTTATCTAAAAACTATTTCACTCCGTTTTAGAAAAATTTTGAGTTTGTTTAGAATCCTGAGATTTGTCTTGCGCCTTTAAAAAAGGCATTGCAATATGCAACGGGATGTTAAGTTCTTCTTCTAATTGAAGGGCTTTTAAACTGGATTTTTTTAATATTAAATTAAAGACGCTTAATCTAAACTCTTCTGGCAGGTTTTTTGTTTTCCAACCTTCTAAGATCTGGCTGGACATTTGTTCATTTACGGAAATCAAGATATTTCCCGCTAATTTTATTTTGGCAAAATTAGGGTCATAATCTATTTCGTAGCTAAATTTAATTCCCAATACTTTTTCTTTATTAGAAAAAAAATCAGATTTTACTTCCCTGATTTCAGAAAGATCTATGTGAGTGCCGATTTTTACGCCTTTAGTATCTATAGAAAGTTTTTCTGCATTTAGTTTTGTGAAATTTATTCCTAAGACTTTCATAATTTATTTTATTAAAGTTTATATTTAAAGATTTATGTCTTTAAATGAAATTATACAATTAAGGAAAAGATGTTTATAGATAATATTCTTTTAAATAAAATCTTCTTCAGAAACAACTACAAAATCCCCTATAGCAATAATCGCATTATAAGGAATTAATAATTCATTTAAACCAACCTTTTCCAAATTAAGATTTTTTGTATAAGGAGTTATATCTTTAATAACCAAACTAATTAATTCGCCGGATTTTGTTTCAAAAGTTATATCTTTAACAAAACCAATCCTCTTTCCTTCTTTTGTTACAACCATTTTATGAATAAGGAGACTATAAGGGTTTTTTTCAATTTGCATATAAAATAGAGAAATGAATATTTTATAAAGTTTTCTATTGGTCTGAATAGCCTTTTGAAAATATATTTCGTTAAGATTTTTAGATATTTAAGAGGATTAGAGCCCCACCCCTTTGTTTCGTATAGAAAGGTTTTTAAATAGATTTTATGGTTTTTTATTTATTCATTTATTATAAAAAATTATATATTATATATTATATATATTAAATAGATTTTATGGTTTTTTATTTATTGATTTATTATAAAAAATTAAAGGTTTCTTCTAAGGAAATTTTATTTATTTATTTATTTTTATTTATTTATTTATTTATTTATTTATTTTTATTTATTTTTATTTATTTATTATAAAAAATTGGAAATTAAAAAAGAAGCTACAATGTAAGAAAATGGGTTTTTCTTTTAGAAAAAGAAAAGCTACAATATAAAAGAAAACTAAAATAGCGAGTGCAAGCGTTTTTGCGAAGGTAAAAGATTTTTTATAAACTGCTGAGCTGGGTGTGAGTAGAGCATTTCTACGGAGGCAAAAATTTTTTTTATTATTTTATCAATTCCCGAGCAGGAATGCGAGTGAGGTCGGAAGTAGAGCGACTTCACGAGAGTAATCTAAAATATTAATTACGAGCAAGGATGTGACTAGATCTATTCAGAAAAACAAGAAAACATCTTAAAAATTAATAATTTTATAATTGATTTAGATGTTTTTATAGAAGAATTAAAGAAATTAATAATTTTATAATTGATTTAGATGTTTTCATAGAAAATTAAAGAAATCTTAAAAATTAATAATTTTATAAGGCTTTCCAAAGGAAATGGAGGTGTTCTTCTTTTTTAGTGGTCATAATTATTTATATAAACTTTAGGTTTTTTTCGTTGAATTTATTAACCCATACCAAATTTCCATAGGAAATTTAGCTGTCTGTCTTAATAATAATAAAAAATTTAGAGAGCATATGATAAATTCAGAGATTGACCAGATATTTGATAGTTTTGATAAAAATACCATTTTTAAGGACAAAAGTCTTTTACAGAGCAATCATAAACCAGAAGAAATCTTGCATAGAAAAGAGCAAATCAAACAAATAGCTTCTATTCTTGCGCCTATTTTAAGAGGGGAGAAAACAAGTAATTTATTTCTTTATGGAAAAACCGGAAGCGGCAAAACACTCTCGGTGCAATATGTTCAGGAACAACTTTTTAAAAGAGCAAAGGAAAATAATAAATATAAATTAAGAATAGAATATCTAAATTGCAAACTTAAAAAAATTTCAGATACTGAATATAGAATTCTTGCTGAATTAATTAAAAAGATGGGAGGAAATGTTCCTGACACCGGTCTGCCGACTCAAACAGTTTATTCAAAATTTATTGAGATTATTGATTCTGAAAGACAACTTATTGTTTTAATTTTGGATGAAATTGACCAAACTGTAAAAAAGATTTCAAGCGATTTTTTATATAATCTTACCAGGATGAATTCAGAATTATCAAAATCCCAGATTTGTATTGTAGGAATTTCAAATGATTTGACTTTTTTAGATCAGGTTGATCCTCGAGTTAAAAGTTCTTTATCTGAAGAAGAAATAGTTTTCCCGCCATATAATGCCCTGCAATTAAAAGATATTTTAAATAATCGAGCTAAATTGGCTTTTAAAGAAGGAATTATTGAAGAAGGGGTAATTGAAAAGTGCGCAGCTTTTGCTGCGAGAGAGCACGGCGATGCAAGAAGAGCATTGGATTTGTTAAGAATTGCCGGAGAATTAACTGAAAGAGATAATTCAAAAAAAATTAAGTTAAAATATATTGATGAAGCTAATAAAAAAATAGAAAGAGATAAAATTTTAGACGTTATTTCTACAGAACCTAAACAATTTCAATTAGTTTTATATTCTATTATCAATTTATCTGAACAATTTAATAAAGAAAAAAAAGGTCCGCTTTTTACCGGAGATGTTTATAATTATTATCAGGATTTTTGCCTTAAAAATAAAACAGATGTTCTTACACAGCGCCGGGTTTCAGACATCATTCAAGAATTTGATATGCTGGGCATTATTAATGTAAGGGTTATTTCAAAAGGCCGGGGAGGAAGAATGAGGGAGATAAAACTTGCAATTTCTAAATCAATTATTGAAAAAGCAAAAGAGATAATTCAGGGGGGATTAGAGTATATTTGAGAGATTTCAATTATTACCTAAAAAGTAAAAAGCAAACAGGAAGTTTTCATTCGTTTTCCGAGGACGTCAAACGAAACAGGAAGTTTTTTCATTACCCATTTTTATAGGAAATAAAAATGAATAAAGCAAAACAGGAAATTTTTCATTATTCATTTAACAGGAAATAAAATGAATAAAGCAAATTCAGGAAAAATTTGTATTATCCATTTTTTAAAACTATGGAATATAAAAAATGAATAAAGAAATATTAAAATTTTGTGTAGAAAAAGGTTTTTTAGTAGATAACGATCTTCTTGAATTATTCAATGAAACTTCAGATATTGAATCAATTAAATTAATTATTGAAAAAGTTAAGACCTATACCCGCCAGAATATTTTAACCAGAAATCTTTTTGAAAAAAATAAAGAACAGGTTAATAAATTTTTCCTGGATTTGCCTGAAGAAAAAAAGATGGGACTGGAAAGACTAAGAATAAAATTGGGCTTAAGTATTGAGATATCTAAAGAAAGCGATTCTGAAATATTTTTAAAAACTGAATCTGATGAAAATCCAAATCTCAAAAAAACCAAGAGCAATTTCGAGAATAATATTAATGTTCTTTCTTATACGCCTAAAAATTATGAAAAACTCGAAGTTAAAAATTTTGTAAACTATTTTAGAAAAAGATTTGTTCAGATTAGTGAAATCCTGCAAAGTCGTTTTGAATTAGATAATTTAATTTCAATAGATAAAATTTCAGGAAATAGGCAGGGGGTTTCTATTATCGGAATAGTATACAGCAAGAGCGTTACAAAAAATAAAAACATATTCTTAGAAGTTGAAGATTTAACCGGCAGGATAAAAATTTTAGTTAATAAATCAAAAGAGGATCTTTATAAAGTTGCGGAAGAAATTTGTTTGGATTCTGTTTTAGGATTTAGATGTTCGGGAAATAAGGAGTGCCTTTTTGCAAACGGGATTTTTTTTCCTGACGCAATAATTCCTGAAAGAAAAAAATCTCCGGTTGAAGAATATGCTCTTTTTATCGGCGATTTGCATTTTGGAAGCAAGCTTTTTTTGAAAAAGAGCTTTTTGAAATTTCTTGATTATCTTAACGGCGATCTTGATGATTTCGATAAAAATGAAATTAAAAAAATAAAATATTTATTTATTGTCGGGGATCTTGTTACCGGCGTAGGAAATTATCCCGGACAGGAGAGTGATTTAGAAATCACGGATTTGGAAGAGCAATTTCTAGATTTAGCTAAATTATTGGAAAAAATTCCAAAGCATATTAAAATTATTATTTCTCCGGGAAACCATGATGGAGTTAGAATTATGGAGCCCCAGCCCGTTTTTGATATAAAATATGCCTGGCCATTGTTCCAACTAAAAAATCTTATTATCACTGAAAATCCATGCACATTAAATCTTGGCGCGCAAGAAAATTTTTTTGGTTTCGACGTTTTAACTTATCATGGTTTTTCTTATCCATATTATGCAGGAAATATTCCTGAATTAATTAAAAAAAAGGCAATGAACTGCCCCGAAGAAATTGTAAAATATTTATTAAAGCACAGACATCTTGCTCCTACACACGGTTCAACACAATATTACCCTCATAAAGAAGATTCGCTGACAATTAAAAATGTCCCGGATATTTTTGTTTCAGGACACACGCATAAATGCGGAATTTCATATTACAATAATGTTTTGATAATTTCTGTTTCATGCTGGGAAGCTATGACAAGGTATCAGGAAAAATTCGGAAATGAACCAGATCATTGTAAGGTGCCTATGTTGAATTTAAAAACCCGTTCTATTAAGATTTTGGATTTTGAAGAGAAACAGGAAGTTTCTCATTCATTCGCTAAATAGGAAATTTATGGATAAACCATACAGGAATATCAAATGAAGGAAAAAAAGGAAGTTAGTGTTTAGATAGGTATTTTTGAGGATATAAAATCATTAAAAGCAAAAACGAGAAGTTTTTTCATTCATTTCAACAGGAAATTAAAATGAAAGCAAAAAAGATTTTTTAAAATATAAAATTTATCAAATAGAAAATTAAAAATGAATAAAAGAAAAGCAAATAATAAAAAAATAGAATTAATTCTTTTTGATATGGATGGGACTTTGGTAAATTATCCAAATGAACCATTTCACGCATCTTGGGATGTTTTTCCTGAAGTTTTATCAGAACAAAAGAAAAGAGAATGGTTTGATATTCGGGAATTTTATTTAAGAAAAAAAGGATTTTATGATGAATGGTTTGATAAACAATTAAATTTAATAAAAGGAATTTCAGTTGAAAATGTGTATAATGCTTTTTTTCCAATTCCTTATTCAAAAGGAGTTGAATCTTTTTTTAGCTCTTTAAATGGAGGATATGTAAAGGGAATTGTTTCTTCTGGCGTTGGTTTTGTGGCAGAAAAAATAAAAAATGATTTGAAATTTGATTTTCAATTATCAAGCGATTTAGAGGTAAAATTTGGAAAATTTACCGGAAATGGGAAAATGAATTTTGATTTTTATGAAAAAGATAAAGTAGTTGCTGATATTTCAAGAGAGTGTAATGTGAAATTAGAGAATGTTTGTTATATCGGAGATCATTTTAATGATGTTCCTGCTTTTAATATTGTGGGGCTATCAGTTGCATTTAATCCAAAAAATAAAGAGTTAGAAAAAAAAGCAGATTATGTCATTTATGATTTTATGAAATTAAATAAGATTTTAAAAAAAGAAAATAAAAATGAACACCCAAACATATTTTGAAAATTTAAAAAAACAAGTTGATGGAGTTTATGAAATGGCCGGCGAAGCCAGAGCAAAGGGTTTTGACCCCGCTGATGAAGTTGAGATTCCTCTGGCAATGTCTATGGCTGAAAAAGTTGTTGGTTTAATTTCTACAATTTACCCGCAAATGAAAAATTCAGAAATTTCAAAAAGAATTTTAGAATTAGAAAAAGAATATGGGAAATTAGATTCTACAATTGTTTTTAAGATTGCAGAAGAAGTTGCGCATCAAAAATTTTGCAGTTTTAATAATTTAATTGAAGCTATGGATGCCGGCATTAGGGTGGGTTTTACATACGCCACTTTAGCAGTTGTTTCATCGCCCATTGAAGGATTTACGGGTTTAAAAGTCAGAAAAACAAGAGATGATAAAGATTATATTGAGGCAAGTTTTTCCGGTCCAATCAGGTCTGCCGGAACCAGCGCATCTTGTCTCGTCTTAATGTTAATTGATTATATCAGGGAGTTGTTTGGTTTTGCAAAATACGATCCTACTAACGATGAAATAAAAAGAACTTATGCGGAATTATCTCATTTTCACGACCGTATAACTAATTTGCAATATATGCCTACAGAAGAAGAGGCTCTTTTTTTAGCAGGAAATCTTCCTATACAGATTGCAGGAGAACCTTCTGAAAAAATAGAAGTTCCGAATTACAAAAACTTGCCAAGAGTTGATACGAATTATTTGCGGAGCGGGTTTTGTCTTATTTTAGCAGAGGGACTGGCGCAAAAAGCAGCTAAAGGATTTAGATTGCTGGAGAATGCAAAAAAAAATGGAATTAAATCAACCGGGTTTAATTGGTTAAAAGAATATGTGGACTTGCATGAAAAGCACAGTATTAAAGCAGATAAAAAAGGAGATATTCCCGTATATATTAAAGACATCGTCGCCGGAAGACCAGTTTATGGACATCCTAAAAAATCCGGAGGGTTTAGATTTAGATACGGAAGATCAAGAATTTCCGGTTTTAGCGCAGTTTCTTTGCATCCCGCCACGATGGGCATTACAGATAATTTTATTGCAACAGGGACGCAATTAAAACTTGAACGCCCTACAAAAGGATGCACAGTTACTCCCTGCGATTCTATTGATGGTCCTATTATTAAATTATTTGATGGCAGTGTTAAAAAATTAGAAACTAAAAAAGAAGCAGAAAAATTTTATAAAGATACTGAAGAGATAATTTATCTTGGAGATATTTTATTTCCTTTTAGCGACGTTATCAACAGAAACGCTGATTTAATCAGACCGGGATATGTGGAAGAATGGTGGAATTTAGAAATTAAGGAAAAGAATCAAAATTTTGAGATTGATTATTTGAATGTTGAATTTGAAAAAGCTTTAGAATTAAGCAAGCAGTATCAGATTCCCCTCCATCCAAAATATATTTTTTTTTGGACACAAATTTCCCGAGAAGAATTCAGCGGATTAATTAATTGGCTGCATTGCTCCTGGATTGACGGGAAGATTATTCTGCCTTATAATAAAACAGAAAAAATAAAATTCGCTATTGGAAAAAGGGCTTTGGAGTTAATTGGAATAGAACATGAAGTCAGCATTGAAAATGTTATTTTAAGCAAAGAAAATAGCAAAGCTTTGCTGACAAATTTTGGAGTGGATTATAAAATTATTGATAGCGCTGAAAAAATTTTTTTAAAAGATTATTTTAATGCAACAAAATTTAATGAATTTAATAATTATTCCAGCGTTTTAGAAATTGTGAATAATCTTTCTGATTTCATCATTAAAGATAAGGCAGGGGAATTTATTGGTTCAAGAATGGGCCGTCCGGAAAAAGCAAAATTAAGAAAATTAAAAGGAAGCCCAAATGTTCTTTTTCCGGTTAGTAAGGAGGGGGGAAGATTAAGGAGCATTCAAACTGCCTGTGAAGTTGGAAAAGTTAAAAGCATTTTTCCAATTTATTTTTGTGAAGATTGCAAAAAAGAAATAATTTATCCGTATTGCGAAGATTGCGGGAGAAAGACAAAAAAAATGTATTTTTATCATACTAATAATGAAAAATCTTTTGATAATTTGAAAGAAAATTTAAAAGGACTTTCTTATTGCGCTCAGAATTTAGATATTAATTATTATTTTAATAAAGCTGCAGCAAAACTGGGTTTGAAAAAAAACGAAATTCCTCCATTAATCAAAGGTATTCGCGGGACTTCTTCTAAAAATCATGCCGCCGAAAATTTAGCTAAAGGTATTTTGAGGGCGAAATATGCTCTGCAGGTGAATAAAGACGGAACTATCAGGATGGATGCTACTGAACTTCCTTTAATTTGTTTTAAACCAAAAGAAATTTCTGTTAGTGTTGAAAAACTTTTGGAATTAGGATATGACGAAGACATTTACGGGAAACCTCTGGAAAATTTAAATCAGATTTTAGAATTAATGCCTCACGATGTTATACTTCCCTGCTGTAAAAACTCTTTAGATGAAAAAGCAGATGATGTTTTTCTTAAGGTCACAAAATTTGTAGACAGCGAATTAGAGAAATTTTATGGATTAAAAAGTTTTTATAAACTTAAATCAAAAGATGGATTAATTGGACAGCTTGGTGTTTGTATGGCCCCGCATAATTGCGCGGGAGTTATTTGCAGGTTTATTGGTTTTTCAAATACTCAGGGATTGTTGGCAAGCCCATATATGCATGCAGCTATTCGCCGCGACTGTGATGGCGATGAAACTTCGATTATGCTTTTAGGAGATGTTTTGCTTAATTTTTCAAGAGAATTTTTACCTGCCCATAGAGGGGGAACTCAAGATGCGCCGCTTGTTTTAAATGCAAAAATTGATGCAGGGGAAGTTGATGACCAGATTTTGGATTTTGAGGTTTTAGGAAAACATGAATTATATCCTCTTGAATTATATAGAAAAGCAGAAAAAAGATTGCGTTCTTCGGAAGTTAGCGAGGTGAAGACCATTAAAGAAGTTTTGAAGATTGGCGGAGACGCATTTAAAGGAATTGGATTTACCCACGACACTGAAAATTTAAATGAAGGAGTTTTATGTTCTTCTTATAAACTTTTACCGACGATGCAGGAGAAAGTCCGTCGTCAGATGGAATTAGTTGAAAAATTAAGAAGCGCAGATACTTCCGATGTTGCAAGAATGATTATTGAAAGACATTTTATCAGAGATATGCGGGGAAATTTAAGAGGATTTTCAACACAAGAGTTTAGGTGTGTTAAATGCAATGAAATTGTCAGAAGACCGCCTTTAGAAGGAGCATGTCCCGTTTGCAGAGGAAAATTAATTTTTACAATAAATGAAGGCGGGATTAAAAAATATTTAGAGCCGGCATTAGATTTAGCCGCAAGATATAATTTATCTCCTTATTTAAAACAAAATTTAGAATTAGTCAAAAGATATATTGAATCTATTTTTGGAAGGGAAATAGAAAAACAAGAAAAAATTGAAAGGTGGTTTTGAAAGATTTAAAAACTCATTTCCCTTAATCTATTTATGAAAAAGGGTGCAAGGAGCGCAAAAACTGAAAATAAAGGATTTGTTTGGTTTTCTTTGAGAATTAGTTTTTATGTTATGCTCTTGTTATTAGCATTATCCTTTCTTAATAATGTAATATTTATTATTCTTTCAATATTTGTCATTCTTTTATCAATATTTGCAATAATAATTTCAATAACCCATTTATATATTTATAAAAGAAAAACATTTCCAATTATTGTATTAATTATCTCAGTTCTTTCATTATTAACTATATTATTTTTTTATGTAGGATTACTTAGCGAAGTGGCATAATTAGAATAAATAGAAAAAGAATTAAAGTTTTTAAATCTAAATTCTTTTATGAATATCTGATTAAATTTAGAGAATTTGAAATGAAAAATGATGAGGAAGGAACAAGGAAAATTAAAAGCGAATAAGGGAGATGATTATAATGTTCCAATTTGGACAATTTTCTCAGTTGCAGTTATTGCTTTGTTTGTGAATCTTTATCATTTTTGGACAGCTAAGGATATAGCAGAATTTGTAAAAATTATGCAATTATTTTTTGGGTTTGTAAGTTTAGTTTATTTAGCGTTGTTAATTGAAGGATTTAGTCAAAAAAAATTGTCCTGTGAAATAGAATTAAAATACAAGTTAAACTATATCAGTGCAGAGTGGATTTTTGAATTTTTTATTTTTTTGCCTTTGTTATTAATTTACGATTTTAGTATTTTTAATCTTGTAAATATCTTTCCTCAAATCAAATTGGGCATATTTATTTTAATGATATTAATTACAACGATTATAATTATTAATTGGATAAGAAGAAATTGTGCGAGAGTAATTAAGAAAAATAGAGAAAAGATTAATGAAGTAAAATTACCTTTTGATAAATTTATTTATTGGTTTTTAATTATTATTTTAATCTTATTGCTTTTGATAATTTTATTTTCTCTTGTGCAAATGCTCGGATTTTTTAGAATATTATCACAAACAGCTTAATTAATATTGATTAATTCAATTTCTAAAATTCATCAACAAAATAATTTAATTTATTTCTAAGAAATCTTTTTATTTAAGCCAAAGAATCATCTCTAACACATCTCACTTCATAATCTTTTTTGAAATCTTGGGAAATTCCCTCATAACCTGTTTTGAAATAAACAAACCAGTGAGTTCCTTTTGTTTTGGGATATTCAGTTGCTGTCCAATAATAATCGGTTTGAGTATCTGTAAAAAATGCGGTGTCAATTGTAACCTGTTCTGGAGGAACTGTTATAACTAAACTTTTTAACTCATTTACTTTTGGAAGCCTCCAATCATCTTTTTTTCCTAATTCTAAATTATTACAATAATCATTTGCATCCTGCCAGTTTTTTGCAGGCTCGGGTTTTGCGCTTTTTTGCCAGCATAAATTTTCTTCCCCATAAAAGATAGTTCCCTGTCCGCAATCTTTTACTTTTAAATTTTCATTTGTTACATTGCCTGTTTTTTCTTGAGGAAAAAGAAGCATTAAGACAATGACTGCAATTACCATCACAAAAATTGCAGTTAGGATATTTTTGATTTTCATGTTTTTATTAAGATAAATCATTTAATAAATGTTTTTGCGCTGAGATATTATTACCTGTAGGGAATTATATTTTGGGTTTTTTTAAAGAAGATTTAGATTCCCCACAAATAAAACAAAATCGTCGGAATCAGCAAACACCCCATCATATTTGTTCTTTTTACATCAAGAGAAAGGCAGTAAATTCCCGTGAAAGTTGAAAGAATTAAAATTAATAATCCCAAAAATCCAGAAACCAAAAAAACAATTACCATTAAAATTATTAAAGCAATTTTTGAAAACAGAGAATAATTTATCTGATTTATTTTTGATGAAAATATTTTTGCTAAATATTTTGTTGTGAAAAACGCAAGAATTCCTGAAATTAAAATTGAGATTAAAATTAAAATTAATGTTTTCAAGGACAAACTTCCAAGAAGCTGTTCAACTGCATATGCTGCGCCTGTTCTTGTTTTTGAAATTAAATAAAGAGTAATAAATGAAAATCCCATGACGAGAATATTTGTTGCTCCGAGGAGAATAAGAAAACTTTTATTGTTGTTTTTATTTGAATTTGTAATCGTATGTCCGAGTATTGCTGCCTGTCCGCTTCCAAGAGCCGGAAGAAAACCACATAAGGGACTTGAAATCAGGGCTCCAAGAACTGGTTTAAAAATTTTCTTTTTTTCAAATTGAAATTCTGTTTTTTGCTCCGGAATTTGCGGTCTGTTTTTTATACTCATTAACAGCATTGAACTTCCAAATAATCCAGTCAGCAATGGCAAAAGCGGTTCTTTTAATTCCTGAAGATTTAAAACGCCAAATCCTAAAATTCCTGTTAATAAAAAAACAAAAAATGCAGAAAATTTATTTTTTTCCATTAAAATAAGAATCCCGGAAACTGCAATTAAAATATATGGAATTATATTTTTTGTCAGCGTATAAATTTTTGGAAAAAACCAGAGAGAGGGATAAAAAATTAAAATAAGAATAAAAACGGCAGCTAAGCTTCCGTAAGCCGTCAGCATTATAGCTTCATAACCCTCTCCTTTTTTCAAAAGTTCGTGTCCGGGCAAAACTGAAAGTTCTGTATCAGTGTCAGGACATCCCAAAAAAATGCTTGGAATAAAATCAATAAATATATGCGTAATTGCTATTGCGACGATAAATATTACAAGATATAATGGATTTATATTAAAAAGAAGTGTTGAAGAGAGTGAAATTAAAAAAACTCCGATGAGATTTACATGAATTCCCGGAATTAATCCTGTGAAGACGCCAAAAAAAGTTCCTGTAAAAATCGCCAAAAGAATTTGAAGGAGCATTTTATTTTAAAAGAATTTTCGCTTTTTAGTTTTTTTGGGGTTTTTATATTTTAATTTTTTTGCAATTAAATTTATTTTATAATTTTGCAGTTCAATTAAATTTATAAACCTCTTTTTATTAAATTAAATATGCAAAAAAGGGGTTTGATAATTTTTAGTTTAATCTTTTTAATAAGTTTTGTTCTTCTTGCAAGTGTTTTTGCTCAAGATACAACTAATACAAATGTTGTTGAAAATAATTTACCTGTAGAAGTTCCTGAAAATACTTTGGCGTCTTCTGTAGGATATGTTAGTCCAGAGGGGGGTGAAGTTGATTTAACTGAAGACGAGGAAGTTAATGTTTTAGTTAAAGAGGCAGAAGGATTTACTGAAGAATTAAGTGTTAAAGCTGGAATAACTCCTGATAGTGGAGCATATTTTATAGAAGATAAAATCCTTGCGCCTTTTAGAGATGATTCAGTTAATAGAGAGAGAAAAATTGCTGAAATGCAAGAGATGATGCAAAAAGGAGATATAGAAGCTGCAAGAAAATCTTTTGAAAGATATCAAAGATATGCAGATGATTTTGAGAGAGAAGTTTCTCCTGAAGAAAGAGCAGAAGCATTAAGAAGTTCTCAAGCAATTAGGGGAGTTGCAATTAGAGAGATTGCGCAAAATATGCCTGCTGGAGAAAAAGATGAATTTGTCAGAGAGATAGTTTTAGGAGAAAAAGATATTGAAACTGCTGCAGAAATTGCTTCTAAAATATCTGAATTATGCTCGCAATTATCAAAATTAGATCCATCACAATATGAAAAAGTTTGCAGAATAGAAGGAGATGCTCCTGACTGGAGAAAAAAACTTGATAAAGATTTAACAGAAGAGCAAAGAGCAGAGGCTTTAAAATTTGGAGAGATAATGTCGCAGTGTTTTGAAACTGCAGGACAGAATTGTAAATGCGAAGAAATTTCATATCCTGATTTTGCTGAAGCATGCTCTATTGCAGCGCCGTTAGCAACTGCATGTGAGATTGAAAATAATGAAGATGCTTGTGAACAATTAGATGATTTAGAAATGCCTGAACTTCCAGATTATTTGCAGGATATTATGGATGAACTTGAAGGCGGAATGAGTGAAAGTAAATATGGGATGTTTCTTCCTCCTGAATGTGAAGATGCGGGAGCTAAATCACCAAAAGATTGCGCAAAAATTATGATAAACACGCATGCTCCCGAAGAATGCAGACCAGCGCTTCTTGCTGCGAATGTTCAAAATGAAAGACAGGGAAGAGAAATTTGCGAAAAAATTATGTTTGAACAAAATGCTCCTCCAGAATGTGTTGAGGCAGGAATTACAAATTCCGGAGAGTGCGGAAAATATATGTTTAAAGTAAATGCTCCGCAAGAATGCATTGACGCTGGAATGGATGGAAGTTCTAAAACTGATCCTATGGCTTGCAGAAAATTCATGGAAAGTCAATTTAGTGGAGAGGGACAAGGAGGATGCGCGCCTGGAACAGTTTGCGTTCCTGGAAGTCAGTGGGCACCTGGAACCGGACCAAACATGAGAAATTCAGGAGGAGATTGTAAAAGTATTTCGGACCCTATGAAAAGATTAGAATGTTATGAAGGAGCTACTCAGTATGTTCAGGGATATAGAAATGATTTTCAGGAAAATTTTAACAAAATAGATAGGCCGCAATTTGATGTAAATCGTCCCCAAGAATTTGAGCAAAGATATGAAGAAAGATTTAGACAAGATTATCAACAACCTTATCAGCAAGGGGATTTTCAAGGCGGACAATTTCAACCTCCTCAGCAATTTCAACAACCGCAAGATTATCAGCAACAATATCCGCAACCAGGAACATATCAACAACCTCCTCAAGATTATCAGCAACCAACAACTACAACAACAGAACCAGCAACAACGACTACTGATTCAGGAACTTCAAGCAGTGATGGAGGAAGTGAAGGAGGAAGCATTACAGGCGGAGTTATTTCTAATAGTGGGTTTTTAAGATATTGGTTTTTTGGATGATTTTTTTTTTTGAAAAAATATGAATAAATTTTTAATAGAGTGTTTAGTAAATGAAAAATAAAAAATCAAAAGCAGTATTATCAAAAAAAGCAGGATGGATTATTTTAGCAATTTTAGTTATTCTTGACGCATCTCTTGATTTAATTTTTACAGGGGGAGCAGGGCTTCAAAGTCCAGTATGGGAGCCAATATCAAATTTTCTTAAAATAAATAATCCTCTTTTTTTAACCCCTCTTATTTTAATAATTTTTTATTTTGGAATTAAAGGCAGTGCTTGGCTTGCAAGAAAAGTTGATAAGGTTTCAATTAAATCAGAAGAATTAGTTTTAACCGCGTTAGTTCTTGTTTATGGTCTTTTTGATTTATGGCTTATTTTAGTTTATTTTTTTAATTTTAGTTTATTCAAAAGCCATTATTATTTAATTCCAATTTTAATTGTTATTGTATTAATTTATAGTTTGTGGGCTGAAAAGAAATTGAAAGAAAGTAGTTAATTCAATCAAAAATCTCAATATTTTCCCTCACGCATTTAACTCCATAACCAGACCTAAAATCCGGCGCGTAATCTTTGTAATTTATTCTGAAGTCAATATATTTGTGAGATGTTTTAAATTCATGTGAGGTAGCTGTCCAAAAGTGTGTTTCATTTAAGAGAAAATTTCCTGTCTCTATTTCTTTTCTTATATCCCATGATTCTTTCAGCGTCGGTAATCTCCAGTTTGTGTGGTTTGCAAGAACCAAATTTTTACAATAATCATAAGCATCTGTCCAGTTGTCTGCTGATTCCGGCATTTGATATTTTTGCCAGCATAGTTCTCCAAAATTATAGAGTATAGTTTCATTTCCGCAATCTTCCAATATTTTTAATTTTCCTGATTCCTGAACAGCATTTCCTGAAATTTCTTTTTTATTGATTAATGAAATTAAAAGAATAATTGCCAGGATTATCAAAAATATCCATAAATAATTAAGAAAACTGGAGTCTTTTTTGCCTTGCATAATTTTAAAATGAGGGAATTATTAATAAATATTTAGATAGTAAAGTTTAATAATCAAAATTCATTTTTTTTATAATGGGGTTAAATAAAAAATTAGAATTAATAAAAAGAAATACAGGGGAAATTATTACAGAAGAGGATTTAATAGAATTATTAAAGAAAAAGAAAAATCCAGTGGTTTATTGCGGATATGAGCCGAGCGGACCAATTCATCTTGGGCATTTTGTTACAATAATAAAATTAATGGATTTAGAAAAAGCAGGATTTAAAGTTAAAATTCTTTTGGCCGACATTCATGCAATGCTTAATAGAAAAGGCGACGAAGAAACTATAAAAAAAGAGATTGAGTTGTGGAAAAAAACAATTAAAGCAATTGGGATAAACGCGGAAATAATTTTAGGAAGTGATTTTCAGTTTTCAAAAGAATATCAGTTTGAAGTTATGAAATTATCGCAACATTCTACAATTAAGAGAGGGTTAAGGAGCATGCAGGAAATAGCAAGAGATATAGAAAATGCGACGATATCTCAATTATGGTATCCTTTAATGCAGGTTGCAGATATAAAATATTTGAAAGCAGATGTTGCTCTTGGAGGAATGGAGCAGAGAAAGGTGCACATGGTCGGAAAAGATTTGAAAAAGTTTCTTGATTATGATTTTATTGTTTTACATACCCCATTAATAACTTCCTTAAAAGGACCCGGAGAAAAAATGTCAAAATCAGTTTTAGGAAGCGGAATAAGTGTAACAGACAGCTATGAAGAAATTAAAAGCACCTTAAAAGGAGCTTACTGCCCTGAAAAAGAAATTAAGGAAAATCCGATTTTGCAGATTGCTAAATTAATTATTTTTCCTAAATTTAATGCAATTGAAATAAAAAGAGATAAAAAGTTTGGCGGAGATTTAAAAATTAAAAATTATGAAGAGCTTGAAAAAATTTATTCCGACGGAAAATTGCATCCTATGGATTTAAAAAATGCCGTTGGAGAATATCTGGAAAAAATAATTGCACCAATTAGGAAAAATTTTAAATAAAAAATGATTATTTTAAAAATTCTTTTATACCAGTTCTGTTGAAAATCCCAATTTTTATTTTAGTTTTGAGTTCAAATAACTCCCAATCCAACTCGCACCCACGATTTGTATTGATATTAAATATTAAAAGTTTGTCAAATCGTAAACGCTCGCACTCAGTGATTAATAAAAGATAAGTTACCTTCTGTGAAATCGCCCGCCCGTTAAAGCTTACCTAAATGCAATCACCCTACTCCCGACCCCGCTCGTAATTTATTCATTTATTTTTAAGTTTGTCTCACAAAATCGCTCGCCATTTATTTTTACGATGAATTTCCAAATAAGTTACGAACTCAAAACTTTTTCAACAAATTTTTTTATACCCAAAGCTTTAAAAGGCATATCTTTCTTATTCCTTAACTTCAAAATTTAAAATAAACGAGGAGGTTAAAAAATGAAAAAAAATACAAGAGATAAACATGATTTGTTGATTGGAGATAGTGGAGATTTTAATTTGGGTTTAGAATATTTAGTTCCTAAAAAGAAATTTAGTTTTTCTGTTAATGGATCAAATAATAAAGCATACGGAAAATTATATGATTGCTCTAAATCACAAAATGCAAATATTGCAGTGATTGAAAGGAGAAATCCCGGTTCAATTGATGGCACTTTTTACTCGAGCCCGAATAATCCAATTTGTGATAGTAATTTAATGAGGGGAAGCAACAATGTTTTCTTTTATCCAGGAAATTATACTTTACTAAACCATACATTCTAATAATTTTTTGCCCTAAAAATTTATGAAAATTAAAAATTTTCATAGATACAAAACAGGAAATTTTGCATTAAGGGAATTTAAATTTAAGAATTATGCTGATTTGAAAGATTTTTGAGTCCTCGTAAACTGTGGAAAAATTTAAAAAAATTTAAGTCCTCGTAAACTGCGGAAAAATTTTAAAAAAATTTTAAAGAATAAAAATGACAAAAAAACAAGTATTGATAGCAAACAAGGAAGATCTTAATTTGGAAAACTTAGTTGCATCAGGCAAGAAAGTTGGAAAATTTTCTTTAAATGGCTCGACTTCGCGATCCAAGATTATCTTCTCAAATATGGCGGGATTAAGAATTAATGGAAATTCAGCTACTTTTAAAGAGAGATTATACTTTGCCGTTTATCAAGAAGCAATAAATAAAAAAGCAAATATTGCTGTTATTGAAAAAGAGGGCATTAATTCCATGAAAGGCACTCTTTATTTAGATCCTGAAAATCCATTTCATTCTCAGAGTATAATTAAGGGCAGAAATAATTTTTATTGCGCTAACGAAGGATACGTTTTAATTCGTTAATATTGGATTTTATTTTTGCTCGAGCTTTGTGAAGTCGTTATTAATTCAAAATATTTACCGCTTCCCAAAACTCTCTACTCGAGCTTTGTGAAGTCGTTATTGATTTAAAATTTATTAATTCAAAATATTTATCGCTTCCCAAAACTCTCGGCTCCATAGCTTGAAAGTCGTTAGAATAAAATTTCCCTACTCCCGACCCAGCTCGTAATTTTTTATTTGTTTATTTTTTAAGTTTGTCTCGCGAAATCGCTCGCATTCAAACTATCTCTGCTCGATAGCTTGAAAGTCGTTAGAATAAAATAAAATTTCCCGCTGTCAAACTATCTCGTCTTAAACTCAACAATATCCAAATCTTTTAATTTATGCTGAAGTCCTACTTTTTGCCCCGGAAATTTTGATGAAGGGCCCCAGATTTTTGTTTCTTTGACTTTTTCTGAAAATCCTTTTAAAATTTTTTCAGCAACTTCTTTTACATTCGCTTCCGGTTCAAGAATAATCGGGTTATTTGATTTTTCTTTTTTAGGCTCTTTTGTATAAACTCTTATTTTATTAAAACTTTTGAAAATTTTTTCTTTTAATTCCTCAATCCCTTCACTGGTGATGCATGAAATAAAAACAAATTCATATTTTTTATATTTTGATTTTAAAGTTGCTTCTAGTTTTCTTTTTTCTGGTTCTGATAATAAATCAGATTTTGTCAGAACAATTATTTTTTTTCCATTTGTCTGCAAGATAGATTCTATTTTTTTTAATTCTTCAATATTTTGGATTAAAATTAAAATGCTGTCAGCAGTGTAAACTGTTCCTTTATCATAAAAATCAGAATCCATGGCCGGGATTTCAATTAGTTGAACTTGTGTTGAGCCATAAGGCATCATTCCTATTATTGAGTGAGTTGTTGTAAATTTTGTTTCAGAAATTTTTGCATTCGCATTTGTCAGGATATTTAATAATGAAGATTTTCCGGATTTTGAAAAGCCGACAATTACTGCCTGCATTTCTAATTTTTTTATTCCTGTTTTTCCTCCTCGGCTTTTTGAAAGTTTTTTTGTTCTTTCTATTTCTCCCTGAAATTTTTTTAATCTGGTTCTTAATTGTTTTATTAAATTTTCGCTGCTTTTATGTTTTGGAGCTACAGAAAGCATTTTCTTTAACCTTTCAATTTTTTCTTCCGTAGTCTTAGCCAGGTGATATTCTTTTTCCGCATGTCCATATTCCGGAGAGGCATTTACTGGCATAATTCTTTTAAATCCCATAACCTTAAAAAGATAATGGATAGAGAAAATTATAAGGGAATAACTAAATACTTATTACTAATTTTAATT
Source organism: archaeon GW2011_AR19 (assembly GCA_000806015.1). Classification (GTDB taxonomy): domain Archaea; phylum Nanobdellota; class Nanobdellia; order Pacearchaeales; family GW2011-AR1; genus JWKY01. The sequence goes on from JWKY01000001.1 coordinate 150,984, forward strand.
TTAACATTTTTAATTAATTTTGTTTCTTCAGCGGTTTATGACTCTTATCAGGAAACAGCAGAAATAATTTCAAAAGATGAAATTCACGAGAGTATTGAGATTTTTATAAATGCCGATAAATCTGAAAATTCAATTAGTTTCTCTTTAGTTCCCCATACATCAAATTTACAAATTTATATGGATAATAAAAAGTTGGAAAGCTGTGATGCTAAAGAAAAAATCGGGGAAACGGAAATTTTGTGCGATTTTGAAAGTCCCGTTTCAGGAAAACATTTTTTTAAAATAGAATTTGATTCAGATTATCCTTTAATTAAATTAAATCAAGAGAGATTAATGTTTCGTTCTGGTTACGAACCAGTTGTTGCGACTGAACGTTTTATTTTCGTTTTGAAATTACCTTTAGGATATATAATTCCTGAAGAGTCCGGGAAAGATGAAACTTTTTTCATAAATCCTCAAGCAGATAATATTTATTCTGATGGGCAGAGGATTATTTTGAGGTGGGAAGAAAAGCAATTAGATGAAAAGTTTGAAATTTCGGTAATCTCAGAACAAATAACTAAACCCTTTAATTTAAATTTGATTTTAATAATTGCTTTAATTGTTGGAATTTTATTTTATGTTTTGTATATTAAGAAAATAAAAAAGAAAAAACAAGGAACAGCAATAAAAAGAAAAAAGGGAAAATCAAAAACAGAGATCTTGGAGGGGCATCTTATAGAAAGCGAAAAAATAATCGTGGATGAATTAAAAAATGCGGATAAAAAAGAATTATGGCAAAAACAGCTTCAATTAAAAACAGATTTTTCTAAGGCTAAATTAAGCAGGGTGATTAGAAATCTTGAGGCGAGAAACATTATACAGAAAATTCCTTTTGGAAATACTAATAAAATAAAGTTGAAAATTAAATAATCTTAAAACTTGTTTCATTCTCGTTCCATCTTGTTCCATTCTTGTTTCAGGGATTTATTAAATAGTTTTTATGTCTAAGATTATTATGAAAATAAAAACAAAGCCTTTGGCTTTAGTTGATACAAGTGTAGATGAAAATCAGAGATTTTTCATTCATCTATATTTGCAAACTTATACAGATGAAAGGAGGTATAAATAAAATGAAAAAAATATTAAGTATGTTTGCAATAATGTTTGCAGCGTTTACTTTAGTTTTTTCAATGCCGGTTGTCTTAGCCAAAACAAGTCCTCAGGAGGGATTATGCGCGGAAGTAGAAGCAGGAGTAATGCCAAGCAGCCCTTTTTATTTTGCTGATGGAGTTTTAGAAGATCTTAATCTTGCTTTAACTTCTGATACTGATAAAAAAGTTGCAAAAGAACTTGAAAACGCATGTGAAAAATTAGCAGAATTAGAAAAAGAAGCTAATGAAGGAGATATGGATAATGCGCAAGATGCAACTGAAGAGTATCAAGAGATTATGGCTGAGTTAAAAGAAGAAATTCAAGAAATTCAGGCTGAAACTTCTGAAGAAGTATTAAAAAAACAACTTGAATTAGAACAGAATATTGAAAACCTTGACGATGAAATAGATGAAATAGAGAATTCCTTAAAAATAAAAATAGAAGTTGAAGGTCAGATTACTCCTGAACAGCAGGCTCTAATTGATTCTATTTTGGCTAATTTAGTTGGTCAGACTGGAGAAGTTGAAATTGAGATTGAAAATGAAAAAGGCAAAACAAAAATCAAAATTGAAATAGAAACAGGCCAAGATGGCGATGATGTTGAAGATGAGCTTAAGGTTGAACTTGGAATAGATGAACAAGAAGATGCAGCTGAAGAAATTGCAGACGCAAAAGAAGAAATCGCAAAAGCTAAATTAAAAATAGCTGAAGCTAAAGCGGATGGTGAAGAAACCAGCGCAGCAGAGCAATTTTTGAGCGATGCAGAGAAAACGCTTGTTGATGCAGAAGCAGCTTTTAATGCAGGAAATTTTGAGGAAGCAGAAGAACTTGCGGATGAATCAAAAGATTTAGCATCAATAGCAAGAATGAAAGCTCTTGGAAAAACTTTAGATGAAATGGGAGATTCCGATGATGATTCAGGAAGCGATTCTGATGACTCCGATAGTTCAGGAAGCGATTCTGATAGCGATGATTCTGACAATTCAGGATCTGGAAGCGATAGTTCAGAAAGTGGCTCTGGAGATGTTATTGTTTTGAATTAGTTATCTAACTAAAGAATCTAGTTAAATTTTTTTAAGTCCGCCCGAGAAAAAAGGGCGGGTTTTCTTTTTTTGTTTTTATTTAATAAATAATTTTATTGATGTAGTTTCACCTTGTTAACAAGGAAGTTTCATATATTAATTAAATAGTTTTTATGTCTAAAATTATTATGAAAACAAAAATAATTGAAAATGGAAATGAAATTTAGGAAAAATTTCAACACAATTATATTTCAGGAAAAAAATATAATTGAAAGGAGGTATAAATAAAATGAAAAAAATATTTACACTTTTAGTGATGAGTATCTTCCTGTTATCTTTTATGAGTGTAGGAGTTTTGGCTCAAAATTCAAACCCAAATCCTAAAACGATTAATGTTTGCATGAAAGATGCTACTAAACAGAAAAATACTGATTTTAAAGTTGCAAAAGCAACTTATGCTGTCGCCCTTAGCCAAGCTAACCTAATTCAAGATTTAGGAGATAAAAAATCAGCGCGTGATCAAGCTCGCAGCGATTTCAAAGCAGCTATAAAAGGCATTAAAACTGCATTTCAGGTTGCTAGAAAAGCCTGCCTTGCTTAAAATCAGCAATAGAGGATCAGAAGGCATCGTCCTTTCAAAATTTTTTTAAACCTGCCTTTTTTTGAGGCGGGATTTTAATTTTTTTAATTTTATCATAACATCTAATTTTATTAAGATAGTTTTTGTATATTTTTTATGGGATTATCAAAAAAATTTTTTTCAAAACCTGCTGATTTTGTTGCAAAATTTCTTTTAGGAAAAGTTTTATGCAGAGAAATGGGAAAAAGAATTTTAAAAGCAAGAATTGTAGAAACAGAAGCTTATTTTGGTGAAGATGATCCTGCAAGCTGGGCAAGATACGGAAAAAGAAAAAGCAATATTTTAATGTGGGATTTTCCTGGAAAAATTTTAATTAAAAATGTTCATAAATATAAAATGCTGAATTTTATCACTGGAAAAAAAGGAGAAGCAAGCGCTATTTTGATTAGAGCATTGGAGCCGTTGAATTTTAGAGCAAGGTGTTCTGGGCCTGGATTAATTACAGAGTGTTTGAAAATTAACAAGGCGTTTAATGGACAAGAGATAATTAAAAATAAAAAAATTTGGATTGAAGAAAGCAATAAAAAAGAAAAATTAGAAATTTTTAGGGATTTTAGGGTTGGTGTGAAAAATGATTTAAAAAAGAAGTTGAGATTTTATATAAAGGGAAATAAATATGTGAGCAGGAAATAAAATAAAAAATGAACAAATCCGAACTAATAAAAAAAATAATTGAAAAAAAAGAATTTTCTCAGTTGCCTGAAAAAGATGTTGAAATTGCATTTTCACATTTTGAAAAAAGACAGACAAGTGATGAAGAAAAAATAAGGTTGACAAGAGAGTTGTTGCATAAAGTTTTTGGATCTTTTACAAGCCAGAAATTATTGTCGCCTAAAAATAAATCTGAAGAATGGATTTTAAGAAAGCATTTATCTACAAGGGAAAGACTGCCTTATTATAAAGAAGTTTATGAAAGAATTTTAAAAGAGTTTGAAAATAAAAAAATAAATATAATTGATTTAGGCGCAGGCGTTAATGGGTTTAGTTATAAATATTTTGAAAAAAAGGGCGATTATATTGCAATTGAATCTGTTGGGCAGTTAGTTAATTTAATGAATAATTATTTTAAAGAAAATAAAATTTCTGGAGTTGCTTATCATGAAAGCTTGTTTAATTTAAAAAAAATAAAAAAAATAATTTTAGAAACTGGGGTTCTTTTACCAAAAGAACCTACAATGGTAGAAAAAGTAAAAATACTAAGAATTATTTTTTTATTTAAAGTTTTGGATTCTCTGGAAATGCTGGAAAGGGATTATTCAAAGAAACTTCTTAAGGAGATTGCGCCATTAGCTGACAAAGTGGTTATTAGTTTTGCGACAAGAAGCATGATAAAACAAAAAAAGTTTAAAGTTGAGAGGCATTGGATTTTGGATTTTATTAAAGAAAATTTTAAAGTTTTAGATGATTTTGAACTTGGGGGAGAGAGATATATTTGTTTTGAAGAAGAGTAAAAAAGAAGAGGTTCTGTCTATGATTTTTGTAATTGTTTTAAAAATGGAATTTTTATTTTTTAAATTTTAATGGTCTAATTTCTTCTCTTTGAACAAAGTGGCTATCTCTTAAATGCCCTATACATTCTTTTATATTTAAGTCCATCGCAACAAGTTCAAGCATACGCAAGGGAAAACCATGAGAAACAATTAAAATTTTTTTATTTTTGTATTTTGATTCAACTTCTTTTAGGAAAATAGAAACCCTCTTCTTTACATCGGCATAGTTTTCTCTGTATGGCACAGGAGTTTCAAAATATGATTCTTCCGATGAAAAAAATTTGTGATATTCATCATAATGTTTTCCATCACTAATCCCAAAATTATTATCTACTAATTTTTTGTCAAAGAAAATTTTTTTAGAATCAATTTTTAATTCTTTGTTAATAATTACAGGAGTTTGCTTAGTTCTTGTAAATGGAGAGCAAAATATCAAATCTATTTTGTAATTTTTTAGTTTATTACTTAATTTTTCTGCTTGTTTAATTCCCGTTTTTGTTAATATGTCTTCTTTTTCCCAATTATAACTTGAAATTTTTTTAACATTGCTTATGCATTCAGTATGCCTGACTAAATAGTATTTATTTTTAGAGGGAGATATCAAAGAATATTTTTTTAATAAGAAAAATAAATTAATAAATCTTTAGTTTTATCAATAGAAAATAATATAAAGTTTGAGTATTTTGGTTTTAAATGGAAAGAGCGATAAGTGATAAAAATATTTTAGATAAATTTGTAATTGACTTTACTAAAATAGTTGAAAAATATGTTAAATACATTATTGTTTCCGGATTTGTGAGCATATCTCACGGCAGAACAAGAGGAACAGAAGATATTGATATGATTATTGAGAAAATTTCTTTAGATAAATTTAAATCTTTGCATTTTGAGTTGGAAAAAAATAATTTTGAATGCATGCAATCTTCAAAAGCAGAGGATATTTATGATTATTTAGCAAGGAAGGATAGTGTAAGATATATTCGCAAGGGAGAATTTTTGCCTGAAATGGAAATTAAATTTGTTAAAGATGAATTGGATTTGCTGCAATTATCAACAAGACAAAAATTGCCTTTAAGCGGATTAGATGTCTGGTTTTCCAGCATTGAAATGAATATCGCTTTTAAGGAAGAATTATTAAAATCAGATAAAGATTTAGAAGATGCAAAACATTTGAGAATTATTTATGAAGATAAAATAAGTGAATCTTTTATTAAGGATATTAAAAAAATGATAAGAAAATATAGATTAAAAATAAAATGAAAGCAAATTCAGGAAAAATTTGTATTCATTCGCTAAATAGGAAATTTATCAAATGAGAGATAAATCGCATATCCAGCAAGTTGAAAGATGGGCGGAATTTTGCAAGAATAACCCCTCTGAATTTAGAAAGTATCTAAATGCTTTTTTAAACGCCCAGATAATCAAGGCAAGAGAATTTTATACGAGGCTAAATAATTCTGAAGATGGCAGAGTTATTTTAAATAAATTAAAAGCTGAAAAACTGAAGAAGTGATCAAGCAATCTTTCTCATATCAATTAACTGAACAGACTGCACCTTTTTTATATTTTTAAGAGCGTCCTCGACTTTTTCAGCATCGTCATCTTCCGGAAATTGAAAAAAAACTATAAGCGCCTTTAATCCAAAAGCGACAGGCTCAATTGAATATTCTTTATTAAATCCTCCAAATGATTCTACAATTTCTTTTGCTCTTTTTTCAATTGCTTTTAAATTTGCATTTGGAGAATCCGGCATTAATTTTATTTTTATTCCGTTTAGTCCTGTCATATTTTAATATGTTAAAAATAGTTTATAAAATTGTTGATGGCTAGACTCTGCTTGGAATAGTTAATTCTTTTTTAAGTTTCTCCCGCGAAGTCATCATTTGCCCCGCCCCCCAGCACTTCGTTCCCCCTCCACCAACCCAGCTTCGGGATAAGGAATTTCTCTCGCGAAGTCATTTACCAGCTAAAATTCGTTTTTCAGACGAAGACCATTTTATCTGAATTTCCGAAGTTGCTAAATCTAAAACTTCCAATAAAGTTTATATTTTAATTAATTTTATATATGTTGAATTGTTATTTTAAATATGAAAAACAAAAATGCCCAGCTCACAATCTTCATAATAATTTCAATTCTTATCGTTGCTGTTGTTGTTTTGTTTTTTACTCTTCGCGGAAATCTTA
>JWKY01000002.1 GCA_000806015.1 archaeon GW2011_AR19
ATCCTCCATTGACCGATAATACTGAACTATCCGCATCTATATAATTAATACTAAAACTGTTTCCATCTACTACATTTGTTTCACCCTCTAAAAGTTGATATTTCTTTGTGCAAATATTACATAATACATTTTGAGCTACATTTCCAGCACCACTTGCAATTCTAGCAACTGAAGGAAGAACATCAATTTTTGTGGTTGCTCTTCTAAAAAGACCTCCAGATTCTGCACTTCGAACTCTAAATTGAGCTCCTGAAGAAGTTGTTAATATATCTCCAGCTGTTCCAAAAAGTGTTTCTCTTGCTCCTGTTTCAGGACTTGTAACTTCAACTTCTACTACACCAGTACGAGAAATAGCTGTAACAGTAGTTGTTCCTAAATTATCGTCGGTTACTGTTTCGCCTCTTTGTAATTGGAGAGCATATCCAGTAATTCCCGCAAAAGCAAAAGAACTCATTAAAACAATTCCTAACAAAAACATTCCAAAAATTAAATTTTTTTTCATAATTTTACCTCCTTTCATCTATATAAATTGTGAAAGTGGGATAAATTTTACATGTTTTTGGAGTTTAAAAAGATTTGGTTATAACTTGGTCATCTCTTTATTTTAAATTGGTTTGATAATTGTTTCTATGAGTTTAGAATTGGCAGGTTTTATTTTAAGAAGTGGATACAGGAAAAAAGTCTTTCTTATGCTAGATAAACCAATAATGCCCTCTAAAATAGCAAAGGAATTGAATATAAGATTAACGCATATAACAAGGGAACTTAGATTTCTTAAAAAAAGAGAATTAGCAAAATGTTTGAATCCAAAAGAAAAAACTGGAAGATTATATCATTTGACAAAAAAAGGAGAATTACTTAAGAAAAATATGATTTCTAAAAAATTGTTATAAACTATTTACTAATCTGGCTGTCAATCAAAACTTTTTGCTGAGAACTCCACTCCTTGTCTGAATGTGTTTTAATATAATTTACCCAATACTTGATAAAATTCTCTCTGTCTTCTTTATTATTTTTTCCAGGTTTCATAAAAACCTTTTGTTCCTTTGTTTTCATTTGGCTTTTTTCTGCCTTTTGTTTATATTTCTCTTTAGCTTTCATTTTTTTCTTAATTTAAGAAGTTCATGAAGTTTTTTAATCTTTTCATAATCAATATCTTCTTTAAACAATTCCTCAATATGCAAAGCATCTTCATCATCTTTTTCTGAACCTAAAAAATATTTTTTAAAAGCAATGTGCCTTTCAATGGAAGAAATCTTAATTTCCCCATTCGGAAGTTTAACACGAATTGAATCTTCAAAAGCATCTTCATCTAATTTGTCTTTTGGAAATTTCATTTCCATATTTGGCAAAGGAATCTTTCCACGGGCAAATCTTATTGCTAAATTTTCTTTTAAATAATCAAAAAGAGCGTCAGGATTGTCTGAATTGATGCACCAAAACCCATTTGAGATTAAATCATTATATAAAAGATAAAAATTTTCTTTGGAAATTTTTTTAATAAAAATATCCACATCTTCTGTTGCCCTTGACCTTCCAAGCAAAATAGACACATATCCCGAAATTATAACACAATCTGTGTACTTAATTGCAATGTTAAAAAAATCAAGAGCAAATTTATCAAGATTATTCAATTCTTTGTCTAAAATAATTTCTTTTTTCTTTTTATTATATTTCATACTAAATCAAAGCTTTCCAAACTTTTAAATATTCCCCTATTTTATTTAAAACATGAATAAAATAAAAGCACAGTTAATAGGAGAAACTATTTCTACAAATGAAAATGAAGCATTTTCCCTGTATAAAAAAAGTTCTTTTGGCGAGCCTGCAGGAGAAAAAATTCAATACACTCTCTCAGAAGCAATGTTTTTAGCTGAAAAAGAAAAAATAGATGTTTATTATAAAAATAAGAAAATTCCAAAAATAGAATTATTAAAAAAACTTCAGATAATTGAAAAGAAATTTTCAATAAAATATCCTGTTTTTAAAGATTTAAGGGAAAAAGGATACGTTGTTAAAACAGCTTTAAAATTCGGGGCAGATTTCAGAGTTTATGAAAAAGGCAGACGCCCTGGAAAAAGCCATGCCAAATGGATTGTTTTTACAGACCGCGAAACAAATAAAACTTCCTGGCAGGAATTTTCTGCAAAAAATCGTGTTGCCCATTCAACAAAAAAAAGACTGCTCCTTGCAATTGTCGACGAAGAATCAGACGTAAGTTATTATGAAATAAATTGGATTAGACCCTGATTTTTTATTAATTTTTTTGGAAATTTAAATAAACTAAAATACCTGCTTCGCAGAAATTAAGAAAATTATCCTCACAACAAAGTTCAATGAGATTGATTAATTAAAAATTATTATTTCACAAAGATTAACTTAAAATCACCATTAACAGAATTATAAATATTAAGTATAAATTAATTTGAGAATATTTGCAGTGATGAATTATTTCTTAGCGAAACATCATGCGGGACGCTGACGTGAAGCAAACAAATCCATTTTTCCAAAGGAAAAATGCAAATTTATAAAAAACCTAAAAATTCAACTTAAAACAATTTCAGACAGAGCATTGTCCTAAAAATATTCAAAATTTTTCTTCCAAATCTTATGACATCCTCTGCACACTAAAGTATGCGGTTTCCTTGGTTAATTTCCATCGGGGAGGTGGAAGGGGGGAGCGGAGCGCTGGTGGGTGGGGCGAACTACTCCATTTTAAAAAATTGAGATTTTCAAGAGCTATTTCCTTAAAAAATAGCATCTTGACATCATCGCAATCTTTAAAATCTTTTGAATTTTAAATTTATTATGTCTCAACAAGACCATCTGCAAGTAAAAGAGAAAATAATTTCATTTATAAGGATTCGGGGCCCAAGCCTTCCGGTGCATATTGGAAAAGAGATTAACACAAGCATCCTTTTTGCTTCTGCATTTTTATCTGAATTAATCTCTGAAAAAAGATTAAAAATAAGCAACTTAAATGTCGGAAATTCTCATTTGTATTTTATTCCGGGGAGCGAGCCTCTTTTAGAAAATTTTTCACAACATTTAAATGGCAAAGAAAAAGAAGCTTTTGAATTATTAAAACAAAAAAGAATATTAAGAGATTCTGAACAACATCCGGCAATAAGGGTTGCGCTTCAGGAAATAAAAGATTTTGCAATTCCCTTTAAAAAAGACGACCAAATTTACTGGAGATATTTTATGATTTCTGACCAGGAACTTATAAATAAAATTAGAGAAATACCGGAAATAAAAACCGAAAAAAAAGAACTTATAATTAAAAACGAACAAAAGTCTCCCAAAATTGAGATGGCTCAATCTTCTCCAGTAAAAACAAAAAAGAAGACACTAGAAAAGATAAAAGAAAAAACTTCCGAAAAAAAAGGAGATAAATTCTTTAATAAAGTAAAAGAATTTTTATCAAAAAACTCGATTGAAATCTTAGATGTTGAAGACGCCAGCAAAGATAATTTAATCTTAAAAATAAAAATAAACGGCAGAGAAAAATTGTTAGTTGCTTATAACAAAAAGAAAATAGATGAAAGCGATATAATCAAAGCTTATAAAAAATCTTCAGAATTAGCTCTTGAATATATAATTCTTAGTTTAGGAGAACCTGCCAAAAAAATGAATGAATTTATTGAAGCTGTAAAAAAGTTGGATGGAATTAAGAAGATAGAATGATTTAAAAACATTCAAAAAGATTTATCAACATGGGAAAAATAAAAACGAAGCTAATCAAAAGAACTTCAAAAATTTTGCTTAAAGAAGGCATTGAATTTGAAGATGATTTTAAAAAAAATAAATTGATACTTGGAAATACAATGCCAAGCAAAAAAATCAGAAACCAGATTGCAGGATATTTAGTTACATTAAAAAAAGCTGAAGCTAAGAAGAAAGCCGAGTTAGCTGTTAGTGCGTAAACTTTTAAATAGATTTCTTTTAATATTTTTAATAATTGGCTGCATAGTTCAGCGGCAGAACGCCTGTCTCATGAGCAGGAGGTCCCAAGTTCAATTCTTGGTGCAGCCATTAAGGATTTTCTTAAAATGAATAATTTATTTTTTCCTTGTATTAACAATCTTTCCAAATTTTAAAATGTCCTCTCCTTCATCAATTGCTTTTCTTAAAGATTCTTTTAAATCTTTTATTTTTATTCTAACCTGCTCCGCACTGTCTCTTATTCTTACTGTAACTTCTTTCTTTTTTAATGAATCCTCATCAATAGTAATGCAGAAAAGAGTTCCTACCTCGTCATTACGCGCATAACGTCTTCCTATACTCCCGGATTTATCATAAACTACATGATACATTTTTTTCAAATCATGAAAAATATCTTGGGCAATTTTTTCAAAGTCCGGCCTCTTAACTAAAGGAAAAACAGCAATTTTTACTGGAGCTAATTTTGGATGCAATTTTAAAACTAAATTTTCCCTTTTCTTATCATAAAAATAAGCAAAATTTAATATGGAGTAAAAATTCCTGTCAACACCAAAACTCAATTCTAAAACATGGGGGATAAATTTCTCTTTACTCTCTTCATCAAAAAAGGACAGATTTTCATTGGAAACTTCCTGATGGCCTTTTAAATCATGGTCGGTTCTATAATGCACTCCCCCAATTTCAGTCCAGCCAACAGCATCTAAATCCGCTTCCATATCAAAATGATATTTATTATAAAATGCTTTTTCATGTTCATTCAATTGATAAAATCTAAATTTATTTTCTGAAAGTTCTAACACATTAAAATAAAATTGCTGGACTTTTGCCAGATGATAAACATAAAACTTTGGAATTTTTTCTAATAAATCCTTGCATTTTATTTTTTGAATTCCCTTGCTTCTTTCGTCGTTAAGAACAACATTTAAAAAATAATCTTTAACCTCTTCAAATTTTTCATGTTCGTTTATTTTTGAAGGATTAAAAAAAATCTGAAGTTCTGCCTGAGTAAATGCTCGCTGTCTTAATAAAAAATTTCTCGGAGATAATTCATTTCTGTAAGCTTTGCCGATTAAAGCAAGCCCAAGAGGAAGTTTTTTTCTCATAACTTCTGACTGAATTTTAAAATTTACATACGGGCTTTGGGCAGTTTCAGGCCTTAAAAAAGCCTTTGCGCTGTTTCCAAAGCCTAATTGCAAAGGGAACATCATATTAGTAACTTCAACTGTTTCAATTGAAGAACCGCAGATAGAACAGAGAATTTTATTTTCTTTTATTTTTTCAAACAGCTGTTCAGAAGTCAGCCCCTCAAATCTTTGTTTTAAATTTTTTTCAAGTAAATGGTCAGCTCTTTCAATATGACCTTTCTTGCACTTAGCTGCAAAATCATTGAAATTTTTTAAATGCCCGCTTGCAATAAAAACTTTTTCAGGCATAATTTCTGAAGATTCTATCTCTGCAAAATTCTCATCAAGTCCTAAGAAAAAATTTCTCCAGAGATTTTCAAAATTTCTTTTTAGCAAAACTCCTAAATGTCCATAATCAAAAAAACCTGCCAACCCCCCATAAATTTCTCCGGAAGGATAAACAAATCCTTTTCTTTTGCAGAAAACCGCCATCTCATCTATAGAAATCTCTTTTTTTTCTAAACTGCTAATTTCTTTAATTTGGCTTTTTCCTGAAGACGAATTAATACAAATTCTTCCTGAATTTGCTTTTCTTTTTTCATTTGATATCTTAACTCCTTTTTCTAAATCCGATTTTTGTTCTTCATTTTTCATTTCCTTAATTATTTCCTTTGATTTTAATTCAGCCTCTTTTTTATCTTTCCCCAAATAAGCGACATTCTTACTCATTACTTTTTTTCCTTCCCTTACACTTTTCCGAAGATAATAATAATCTTTTCCCTTGACTTTTTGTTTTGCAATATACATGAAAGTTATAAACTACAATATTTTATAAATGTTTTGCGATAACGGGCTCTGTTGAAAAAGTTTAAAATATTCAAGTTTTGTAAGATTAATTTTTACAAATGTCGAAGGTATTTGAAGCGTAAGTTGAGTTGGTGGAGGGGCGAGCGTTTTGACTTTGATAAACTTTTTATTATTTGTTTTATTCTTTTATTGATAACAAAGGCAAGATGGGAGTAGAAGCGCTGGCGAGCGACTTCGCGAGACAAACATCACAAACTCAAAACGAGCGGGGTCGGGAGTTGGGCGGGGCTTCTTAAAAAGATTGCAAAAATAAAAAGATTTTCAACAAAGCCACGAGAACAGTCATATTAAAATAAGAAAATTAATTTTTTTTCTTTTTCCTATTTCTAATCATTCTCCGCCATACAAAGAAAGCAAAAATAAAAAATAATAAAAACAATGCAATTACAAATAAATTATTTTTATTTTTCTCTGAATTCAAAATTGAAAATCCGCTAATGCTTCTGCGAATAGGGGCATCCTCACTGACAAAAGAAAGATACTTTTTAAAATCAATAATTAAAATAAGTTCTTCATTTAGATTTTTATCAACAGGAATTCTTGTTCCAAAAATATTTTCTGAATTAGCTGGAAGAGTATGAGATTCTTCAATTTCTGATTTTATAGTTTCATTAAAATCCAGAATAGTAAAATATAATTTAACTTCTTGATTTTTGTCTGCTAAATTCTTCACAACATATTCGGCATCAACAAAACCCTTGACCCTGTTAATATCAATCAAAGAAAGTTCAACTTGTTCATCCACTAAATTACTTGAAAAATTTTTAATATTTGAAAATTCATTATCTGTAGAAACATCTGTTGCAGACAAATTAGGTTTTTTTGAAATTTTTAAAGAGCTGCCACCACCCCCTCCTCCTCCGCCGCCGTTGTCAAGAGAGACAGAAACTGTAAAGTTAATAGACTCTGTATTATTGAGATTATTGACGCTGTCATTTGCATAAAATTTAGCGGCATAATTATTATTGGCAACATTTGTAAGTGTGTAATTAAAATTTCTATTTGTATTGTTTGTCATGGTATAATTTGTTGTTCCGCCATCAATTGTAAACCCTGCCCTATCAGCATTTTCATTTGTAGTAATATTAAATTCTATTGTAGAAATTGTGTAAGTTTTATTTTCAGGAGAATTTATTGTAACTTTCGGAGCAATTGTATCAACGCTAAAATTCACCCCTAAACTGTCGACGTTGTTTGAAGAATCATTTGCATATACAATTAATGTATTTGCCCCTTCTGCGCCAGTGATAGAAATATTTGGCGTGAACGTTGTGTTTGTTGTTCCAGAATCAAAAGTATATCGCCAAGTATTAATTGTTTCATTAGCAGAAACATTTAGATTAATTGAAGTCGTTGTATAAGTTTTATTTATTGGAGAACCTATATTTATTATTGGAGCTGTTGTGTCTGCTTCTATTATTGTTAAAGTATTACTTGAAATAGTTGTTCCATCTTCTGTTCTGTCGTTTGGTGTTACATCAACGCGCCATTGATCGCCAAGAGCAGTTTCTTGAGAAACGATTAAATCGGTTCTGTTTTGATAGAGGACTTTAATTTGTTCTTGTGAAAGTGCGCGATCAAAGAGAATTACGTCATCTATAGATCCATTAAATGGCCATCTCCCAATTCCATCTGCTCCAATGCCAAGTTTTGCGTCGCTGTTATATAAGTTGATTGAACCTGTAGATGTGCCGGCTACAGCATCATTAATATATAATTTTAAGGTTGAACCATTGTAAGTAACAGCGTGGAAAATCCATTTATTCTGCATGCCGCTCAAGGCGTTGTTAATTTGAACAGATAATGAATTTGCGCTTCCATCTGCGCTAAGCTGTATTAACAAAGCATCATTAAAACCATATATCCCATTATCCAAATTACCCATTCTATATGACCAGCCAGCAGCGTTTTCTTTTGAAATTAGCCTCTTTGACCCAATGTCTCCATTGTAATAGAACCAGCCCGTGATTGTAAATTGATTTGTAAAGTCAAGGCTAGTAACATCATTAACAGCAATAAAGTCATTGCTTCCATCAAAAGTATAAGCTCCAAAATTATCGTGACCTCTTGTTGAATTCCAAGCAGTTCCATTATATACAATTCCCACATTATTAAACCCGGAATAGTCTTTTGTATATGTAGAATTAGATCCTCCTTCAAACGGCGTGTTGAGGACAGCTATAGGGCTTCCATTAATAAACCAATTTGTTATATTTTTAACTCCACTTTGATCAGACACAGCCGAATCAAAAGTGACAGTTAAGTTATCTATTTCCAAATTATTTCCTGAAATTGAACTTAAAACAACGTTTGATACCGTTGAAGAAATAGCAAAACCAGTCATATTAAAATCAAAAATATTTAAAAAAAATAAAAAAAATCCCGCGGCAACAATTATAAAAATTAATCCAAACAGGGGAAATTTATTTTTTTTATCGTCTCTTTTAATTTTTTTTACCATCGGCCACTCTCTAAAAGTATACTTCATAAACAAAAAGATTATTTAAAGATTGTTGTAGAAAGAGATGTGTTTTTTCACATAAGCATTCTGCGAATCTTCTCCATATCAATAAATTTTCCTGGGCAGGTTTTTGTTACATTTAAAAATTCTCTGTGTCCTAAAATATTTTTTATTGGAATTTTAAATTTTCTAACTTTTTCTTTTAAAAATTTAATTAAAGTTTGGATTTGTTTTTTAGTTGGTTTTTCTTCATCAAAATTACCGATTAAACAAATTCCAATTGAATTTTTGTTATAACCAAAAACATGCGCTCCAATGAATTTTTCTGAACGCCCAAAGTAAATTTTGCCTTTTTTGTCAATCAAATAATGATATCCAATATCTTCCCAACCTCTTATTTTTATGTGAAGATTTTTAATTCTTTTCACAGAATCAATTTTTCTCTGCGAATGATGAACTGCAATGAACTTTACTTTTTTAAGAGGCTCCATCTTTTTAATTTTGGAATCGTATTATTCGCTATTTCTCTTGCTTTGTCTTCGGGCATCCATAATTTTTTTGAAAGTTCCACGCTTTTGTCTATTACTTTTTCCATTGTTAAATTTGAGTCGCTAAATTTTCCATCCTGAAAACAGAATTTGCAATATTCGTTAGTTTTAGAATTATTTTCATTTGTTCCCCAGTTCTCTTCTTTGTTTAGGGGCATTCCACAGCTTTGACACACTGCCACTTTTGACATTTTTATTTAAAGAGAAAGGAGATTAATAAATTTTAGGGTGAATAATAATTCTAAATTATGCTCGCAAAATTGCTAGAACTTTTTATATTTTTTACTGATATTCTCTCGCAGAGTCTATTTCTCTCTCACTTGAATGCAATTTAGAAGTCGGAGATTTATATCTTAACCCTCTTGATTTTTTTCCGGCGCTTGTCAATCCTCTCATTGCTCTTTTTTTATTTTCGGAACGGCAAATCCAATTTATTGTTTTGTCACTTTGAATTTCAGGAATCAAAGGGTCAACACAGATTACTTCGTAAAAATAATGCATTCCATCTTTTCCAATTTGATAAGAATTTAAAACAACAAGATTTTTGTATTTTTTTTCTACTCTTTGTTCGGCAATCCATTTGTAGTTCATTACTAAATTCTTTCTTGTATGCATTCTTTTTGACCTTCTTCCTTTGTTGGGTCTTGGACGCCTGTGACCTCCTCTTTTGACTCTTGCCCGAATTATTACAAATCCTTTTTTATCTTTGTAACCAAGAGTTCTTGCTTTGTCTAATCTTAAAGGTTTGTCAACTTTTGTGAACGCGTCTGACTCTCGCCATTTAATCATTCGTTCTCTAAGAGTTTTTATGTCTGGTTTTTTCCAAGCTTGTTTGATGTAGTGATACATTCCATGATAAGACGCCTGTGGTTTCTTGATATTTAATTTTCCTTCGATTACTTGATTCATAAGGATTCGATGAAAAATTAGTTTAAAAGTGTTTTGGAAAGAATTCACAACTTTTATAAGTTCTATAAATTTGGTTTTTCTAATGAGGCTGTAGCTCAGCTTGGTAGAGCACGGCTCTGATAAGTGCGAATGAAATTAGCTCATTCAAAATAAGTACGATTCAGAAAGGCCGGGGTCCACAGTTCAAATCTGTGCAGCCTCATTTATTTTTATTTAGATTGAAAATCTAACTGTGGACTTGTCCACATTCAAATCCGAGCGACTTTGATTTCATTCAATCACGAAGGCATTTGTAGAAAATAGAAATCGGGGTCGGGAGTAGTGCAGCCTCATTTTAGATTTTCTAGATTTGAACTGCTTGCAGTTTCATTTTATAAATTTCCTATTTAGAAAATGAGTGAGACTACTTGTTGTTTCGCCAAATCCGAGCAACTTTGCGAGAGAAACTTAAAACAAATTAATTGCGAGCGGGGTTGGGAATAGTGCAGTCTCATTTATTTTTATTTAGATTTGAACTTTAATTTCATTTTTAATCTTACGATAAATATTTAATATTGAATAATCTCTAATTTTTATGGGAGAGGTGCAAAAAAATATCGTTGAAAAGATTTCTTCAAAAGATTTTTCAAAAGAGGTTGTTTCTGAACAGGAATTTTTTAATGTTTTAAAATTTGTTTCTCCCGGAACCCATTTTAGAAGTGCTTTAGAAGGCGCTTTGCAGTCAAAAAGAGGAGCATTAATTGTTGTAGAAAATGAAAATACTGCTGAAATTATTGATGGAGGATTCAGAATTGGCGCAAGATTCACGCCGCAAAGAGTGGTTGAGCTGACTAAAATGGACGGGGCAATTGTTTTAAGCAAAGATTTAAAAAAAATTAATTATGCAAACGTGCTTTTAATGCCCGACAGTAAATTCAAAACTATTGAAACTGGAACAAGACACAAAGCCGCGGAAAGAACAGCAAAACAGGCAAAAACTTTAGTAATAGCCATCTCTGAAAAAAAAGAACAAATTACCTTGTATTATAAAAATATAAGATACCCATTGATAAACACCGGGGACCTTCTTAGAAAAGCAAATGAACACATTCAGCTTTTAGAAAAGCAAAGAAAACTTTTTGATGATTTTGTTGAAAAACTTAATCGCTCTGAAATAAAAAATTATTTTGATTTAAAACTTGCCATTAATGTCGCGCAAAAAGGAAAATTAATTCAAAAGGTTGTTAAAGAACTTGAAAAATATTCTATTGAACTCGGTGGAGAATCCACTTTAATTAAAATAAGTCTTAAAGAAATCTGGATGGGGGTTGAAAAAGAAACAGACCTTGTAATTAAAGATTATTCAAAAGTTGGCGTGAAAAGATCAGTAGAATTCTTGGATGAACTTAATTATCATGAACTTTTATCTGAAGAAACAATTGCGAGGGCATTGGGATATGAAAGCCCTAATTTTTCAACAGGCTCAATTAAAGGGTGGAGAATGCTGTCAAAAACTTTATTGTCTGAAGATGATATTGAAAAAATAATAAATTATTTAGGCGACGGAGATTTGAAAACAATTTTGGAAAGCGATGAAACTTTTTTCATAGGATTTTTCTTGGAAATAGGACCTGCAAGAAATTTAAAAGAACAAATAGATAAGTTGAAGGCGAGAATTTGAACGAGACTAAATAATTAAAAGATTCGTTAAAACAAATTACGAGTGCAAGTTCGAGTAGAGATTTTAAAAGCGAGCAAGTTTTTTAAACATTAATTTTTCCCAACCCAAAAATTAATTTCCCCTCAACTCAAGAAATAATTTCCCTTCTGACAAAGTTTGATTTGTAATAGGCATATTTATTGGAATTGTTTTAGAATATATTGTAGATTCTCCTATAGCTTTTATCTCAATGCCATTTTCCAGATTGTTTATCAAAACATCATTTAATGATTTTACTTCCGGCATTTCTATTTCATAAATAATTTTATCCCCCATTCTTTTCAGGATTGTTTTCGGCTCTTTTTTAGGCAATTCTAAAATTTTTTTTAATTGCTCTTTTCCAAATTCTCTTTTTGGAATTTTTCTAATCGTCTCTCTTGGTTTTTTTTGCTGACCAATTTGAATTTCTTTCCCATTAATCATCAATCTAACATTTGACCCAGGAGTCTTTTCAACATTCTTCATTTCTTTTTCCAGCATTTTGAAAGCATTTCCAAGCATGTTATTTAACATCCTCCCGCCAAAACCTGTAAAAAATGGGTTTGCAAAAGATTCCTCGCCGAGAACATCCTCTCTTCCCAGCATTCCCCAGTCTTCCTCTTTATAATTTTCTATTTCTCTTCCGCAACTTGGACAAAACCTATATTTACTGCTTACCTTCTCCCTGCAATTCCTGCAATATCTTTTATTGAACATCTCTTTTTTAAGAGAAGCATATTTAAAAGTTCTTCGGTAAAAATAGTTTAATACATTTTTTCACAATAATGCTTATAAATTTAGACTTTTATTTTATTTAATGACAAAAAAAACATTTTTCAGAGAAAATACAATTGGAGAAATTAAAACAAAAAATAAAGTAAATATAAATTCTCTTTATGAAATATCAAATTTAAAACAAAATGAGTACACAATAATTCCTTCATTTATTCCCAAAAATTATGAAAACTCCAGAAAATTTATGAAGCACGGACCAGAAGTTAAGCCAAGGAGATATTATTCTTTAGAGCAGGCGCTTGAAATTAGAAAAACTCCTGTTCAACTAAGAGAAGAAGCTTTTAATCAGATTAAAAATTATGAATTTTGCGGATATACCTTTATGCCGTTGGGAAAAGACAAAAGAAAAAGAAAAATTTCTTTGATTGAATGTTTGGAAGGCGCAAGACTTTTCGCTTATTCTCATCAAACAAATGCTAAGATTTTTGTTAAGCCCTATGATAAACCAGAGAGAGTTGATAAAGAAGGCGCAGAAGTTATAGTTGAAGTTCCGTCAAGAACAAAAAAAGAAAGAAAAAATAAATTTAAACTGACTTCTGTTACTATTAAAGATTCTCAAGAAAAATACGCAATTTCTCTTAATTTTGGTTCAGACCATTCCTGCCCCTCAAAAAGATTTAATATACGATATAAATATTTTAGTGATAAAGAAAGTTCAGGCATTGTTAATATCTGTGCCCATGACATTGCTGGGAATCTTCAGCTAATAGAACAGGAATTAAGTAAAAAGAAAAATATTGTTCCTTTGCAAATGTGCCAGTTTGCTATTCCAACACAACAAACAGTTAATTATTATTTAAAATTAGAAAATAATCTTCTAATTTACGATGAAAATTTAAAAAATAAAAATAAATTAAGAAAACCAAACAGAGCAGAAAAAGAGATTGCCTTGTGGTCTCTGGTTAAATTTTTAGGTCATGATAAAACTTTTTATTCCAAAAAAAGCAGAGACGGAAATGTTGCGGATTATAAATGGAAAAGTTAAGTTTTTATATTTGATTTTTTTTAATTATTCATGACAATCAAAAAGAAATTTTATGTTACAACTGCAATAGATTATGTAAATGCAGAGCCGCATATAGGACATGCTTATCAGAAAATAATTGCGGATGTTCTTTTTAGAGGGCATAACCTTAATGGAAACAAATCTTGGTTTTTGATTGGAACAGATGAGCATGGAAAAAAGGTTTTAGATTCTGCTAAACTCTCCGGGAAATCTCCAAAAATCTTTGTTGACGAAATGTCTAAAAAATTCAAAGAAGCCTGGACATCTTTGAATATTCATCCTTCAAGATTTATCAGAACAACAGACGAAGACCATAAAAAATTAGTTCAGGAAGCAATTAATAAATGTAAAAAATCGGGGGACATTTATTTGGGCGAGTATAAAGGTCTCTATTGTGTTGGCTGTGAAAAATATTATACTGAAAAAGATTTAGTTAATGGAAAGTGTCAATTTCATCCAGAAAAAAAATTAGAATTAATTAAAGAAAAAAGTTATTTTTTTAAATTGAGTAAATACCAAAAATTCCTATTGGATTTATATAAAAAACACCCTGAATTTATTTTACCAGTTGAAAGAAGAAATGAAATAATTAATCGTGTCAAGGAAGGATTAAAAGATTTATCTATTTCCAGAACAAGTTTTAAATGGGGGGTCCCTTTTCCGGGGGATAAAGAGCATGTCGTTTATGTTTGGTTTGATGCATTATTTAATTATTATTCCGGCGCTGGAAAGAAAAAAGAATTTTGGCCCGCAGATATTCATTTGTTGGGAAAAGATAATTCTTGGTTTCATTGTGTTTATTGGCCTGCATTTTTAAAATCAGCCGGATTAAAACTTCCTAAAACTGTTTTTGTTCATGGATTTTTAACATTTAACGGTCAGAAAATTTCAAAATCTTTAGAAAATGTTGTTTCTCCAAAAGTTTTAGCTGAAAAATACGGGGCAGACAGCGTTAGATATTTTTCATGCAGACAGTTTCCATTTGCTGAAGGTGAAGACGGAGATTTTTCAGAACAAGCTTTAATTGACAGGCATAATAATGAACTTGCAAACAAACTCGGAAACCTTATTTCAAGAATTTCCAGTTTAATTGAAAAATACGGGATGAAAAAATGCGAAAATAAATTAATTAAAAAATTAAATATTAAGCAAATTGAAAAACTTTTTAAAAATTATGAATTAGATAAAGTTTTGAATGAAATTTTTTCTTTTATTGATGTTTGCAATGAATATGTCCAGAATAAAAAACCCTGGGAAACAAAAGATAAAAAAGTTTTATATGAAGTTGCCGATTCAATAAAAACAATTGCAATTTTATTGTGGCCTTTTATTCCAGAGACTTCAGAAAAAATTGCAAAACAGTTTGGATTTAAAATTGATTTTAATGAAATTAAAAAGCCTTTGAACGATAAAAATAAAATAATTAAGGGAGAAGTTTTATTTAGGAAAATATAAAATGACAGAAGGAATAGTTGAATTTTCAGACTGGGAAAAACTTAATTTGCGAGTTGCAGAAATAAAAAAAGTTGAAGAAATTAAAGGAGCAGATAAATTGTATAAATTAACCCTTGATGTTGGACCTGAAATAGGTGAAAGAACAATCTGCGCAGGAATTAAATCTTATTATTCTAAAGATGAATTAAAAAGCAAAAAAATAATTTATTTTTCAAATTTAAAGCCAAGAATTCTCAAAGGAATTGAAAGTCAGGGAATGCTTTTAGCAGCATCAACAGGGGGACATGAAAAAGTTGTTTTGATTTCTCCTGAAAAAGATATTGAAAATGGAAGCAGGATTGGTTAGAAATGTCGCTGTTTATAATATAAATATTTATATATTATTTATTTTATTAGGCGATATTATGAATGTAAATAAAAAACATTATCGCACTATATGGGTTAAGGAAAGTGATGAAAGAATAATCCAAATTATTGATCAAAGAAGTTTGCCGCATAAATTTATTATTGAAGATTTAAAATCTGTTGATGATTTTGTCAGAGCGATAAAAGATATGCATGTCAGAGGAGCGCCTTTAATTGGAGCATCTGCAGGATTCGGAATGTATATCGCTGTATTAAATAATAATAATTTAAATGAAACCAGTAAAAAATTAAAGGCAACAAGACCGACGGCAGTTAATTTAGCATGGGCAGTTGACAGACAATTAAAAGCAATTGAAAATACTGAAGACAAAGTTAAAATTGCTTTAGAAACTGCAAAAAATATTGCTGATGAAGACGCTGATTTTTGCAAAAAAATAGGAGAGCATGGAACAAAAATTATAGAAAAAATTTCTAAAAAGAAAAATGGGGGGCTCGTGAACATATTAACTCACTGCAATGCGGGGTGGTTAGCATGTGTTGATTATGGAACTGCAACAGCTCCAATTTATTCTGCGCATGATAAAGGCATTAAAGTCCATGTATGGGTTGATGAAACCAGGCCTAGAAATCAAGGAGCTAGTTTAACTGCATGGGAATTATTACAGCATGGTGTTCCTCACACAGTTATTTCTGATAATACAGGAGGACATTTAATGCAGCATGGCCTCGTTGATATATGCATTGTC
Source organism: archaeon GW2011_AR19 (assembly GCA_000806015.1). Classification (GTDB taxonomy): domain Archaea; phylum Nanobdellota; class Nanobdellia; order Pacearchaeales; family GW2011-AR1; genus JWKY01. The sequence continues at coordinate 15,901 of JWKY01000002.1, forward strand.
GGAACAGATAGGACAACTTATACCGGAGATGTCGCCAACAAAATCGGAACATATTTGAAAGCATTAGCTGCAAAAGATAATAATATTCCTTTTTATGTTGCTTTACCCTCGTCTTCTTTTGACTGGAAAATAAAAAATGGAATTAAAGAAATCCAAATTGAGCAAAGAGGAGATGAAGAAGTGAAATATGCGCAGGGATTAATCAATGGTCAGATTAAAAAAGTTTTGTTAACTCCTAAAGATTCACCTGCTGCAAACTTTGCTTTTGATGTTACGCCAAGAAAATTAATCGCTGGGCTGATAACTGAAAGAGGAATATGCGAGGCAAGTGAAAAAAGTATTTTAAATTTATATCCAGAGCATAGATAAAATGGATGAGGGCTATATTAAATTTAATTGTAAATGGATAAAAGATAAACCTATTTTAACCGCGAATAAATTATTTGAAATCAACAAATGGAGAGATAAATTATATTCAATTGGATTGATTGGCGCTTATGATAATGAAATAGGTTTTGGCAATATCAGCATAAGATTTGAAAAAAATTCTTTTATAATCACTGGTTCTGCCACTGGCAAGTATCCTGCGCTAAATGAAAATCATTATGTTTTGGTAAATAAATACAATTTTGATAAAAATAATTTAACTTGTAAAGGGCCAATTAAGGCATCTTCTGAATCTTTGTCCCACGCAATGATTTATGAATGTTCATCCGATACAAACGCAATTATTCATATTCATAATATTGATATGTGGAAAAATCTTATTGACAAACTGCCAACCACAAATAAAAAAATTTCATATGGAACTCCTGCAATCGCAAAAGAAATTAAAAGATTATTTCTTGAATCTAAGGTTAATGATGAAAAAATAATTGTAATGGGCGGACATAAAGAAGGAATTATTAGTTTTGGGAAAACTTTAGATGAAGCGGGAAATATTCTTTTAAATAAATAGTGGGAGCGCAATATTCAGCCGAAGGCTGACGGGCAAAGAGGTTTCGGGTGGGCAACAACTAATCAGAAGTGGTCAACCCTCCATCCTTATTTCCTCTTCCACATTTTCAATTGTATTGTTAATAATTTCAGCTGTTGTTGTAGGAAGGGTAATTATTCCAACTCTTGCTTCAGTTTCGGGGCAGCCAAGGTTTATGTCATCCGAGTCCGGGCAGCTGTTTGTGTGCGACCTTGGAGCATCCCTTCTGTAAACATAATTCTTATAAACCCAGTCGTTCGGCGGGCCGTTGGGGGAGCTTATATAATTGTTTATTATTTTTCCGCCGCTGCCCCATGCATTGATGCCTATAGCATTGTCAATAATTGTATTATTTTCAACCAAGGGAAAAGAATTTTCATTCAGCATTAAGCCATTAGCAGAATACTTAATTACATTATTCCTAATAACCGGCATTCCTCCACCAGACTGCGTGTCAACGCCCTCGTGCCCGCAGTCATAAATCTCATTGTTTATGACGGTGGCGGAAGAACCGCCCAGAGTAACGCACCCCCATAGGACGTGTCGTATTATGCTGTTGGAGATTGTCACGTTACTGCACTCTCCGCATACTGTTGAGTCCAAGCCGCAATTCCCCCCGTACTCTACGACGGTATTATCTAGGATGCTGCCCTCATTCAAAGAGATACATGCCCAATCTGCAAATGTTTTTTCAGGAGCATCAGAAGTGAACAAAATTTTCTGGTTTGGAAGTCCTTTGGCTATGATTCTGGCATTGATATTAATGTGCGTTTTGTCATATTCCTCAGTGTCAATAGGGTCTTCGCGTTCAGCTGCAGAGCCTGCCATCCCACGATTCTGGTCATCCCTGCCTGCAGCAAGGTAGATATTTGTGCCGGGCAATACTGTGATTGTTGCTTCGGGAACAGTCCATGTATCTCCCGTAACATGGATATTTCCGCTCCATATCTGGCTCTCCCTTATTTCGCCGGAGATATTTTGATCATGAATTTTAATCGGACCAACTAGTTCTGTAATATTGGTTTTGTTGTAGATTGCTGGCTTTTCAATAATAATAAAAACAATTATAAAAATCAAACCAATCAAGATCAAAGAAATTACAAATAATAATTTTCTCATAATAAATCATTAAGTTAGGTTGTTTAATAATTTTTCCAAAGACGAACTCCAAATTACAGATAACATCGGCATTAAAATAAATTCTTTGTTAAAATTAAAAATATAACTTCCAAGACATTTAAATCTAAAACAAAAACATTTAAAAATATACAATTGTATATTTAATTATACAATTATATAAAAAAATGAATGCAAAAGAAAAGATAATTTCAAAGATTTTTGAAGACCCGTCAAAAAAATACTATGTCCGAGAACTTGCAAGGGAAGCTAAAGTAAATCCAAATAGCGTTATAAATGCGATTAAGCATTTGGAAAAAGAAAAGATCGTAAAACGAAAAACTAGAAGACACATAGTTGAAATTTTTGCGGATTTGGATAACCCGGCTTTCTTGCGTAAAAAAAGAATTTTTAACTTAATGCAGATGTGTGATTCAGGAATTGTAGATTATTTAATCAAATATTATAATCCTAAAGCCATAATTTTATTTGGAAGTTACAGCCGGGGAGAAGACATTAAAAAAAGCGATATTGACCTTGCAGTTATAACCGATAACGAAAAGATAGCGAATTTAGAAATTTTTGAAAAAAAACTTTCTAGAAAAATTCATCTTTTGCTTTTGCAATACAAAAAAATAAACAACGAATTATACATCAGCTTAATAAATGGAATTATTCTTTATGGATACCTTGATAAAAAAATTGAAAAATGAAGCCTTTTAAATATTTTTTAGAGACAAATGAAGTAAAAAAAACATCGCAGGATAAAGCTTTAGCAAGTTCTCTTATAAAAGATATGCTTGGGAGAATAAAAGATGTATCTTCTTTGGATATTTCAAAATTCCCAAAAATTGCATTTGAAAATATCTATGATTCTTTAAGGGACTTTGCAGATGCTGTTCTTGCAATAGAAGGGTTTAAATCTTATTCGCATCAAGCTTCTTTTTCTTATCTTAAAAAATTCGATTTTGCTGAAGAAACCCTTGAAACACTGGATAGATTCAGATATAAAAGAAATGGTTCAAAATATTATGGGCAGATAATCTCTGAAGAAGAAGCAAAAGAGATTTTTGAGTTTTATAAAAAAATTAAAAATAAAATAGAAGAAATTCTTAAATCAGAAAAGTTAATTTAAAATGAACCCAAAACAAAAAAAAACACGCGAGGAAAACGCTGCTGAAGGTCATTTTATAGTCAGCAAGGAAGATGTCAAGCATGCGACAGAAAAATCTGTTAAAGAGCAGATTGCTGATAAAAAATATATTCTAAAAAATGTAACAGAAAAACCAATAAAGGAAAGCATCCAGAATGTTTTTTCTGTTGAAAAAGAATATTCAGCTCCGACAAAAAAGGCAATTGAAAAAATTGAACCTAAAAGAAAAAATAAATCAAACAAAAACAGTTTAAAAAAAACACCTGCAAAATATATTATACCAAAAATAACCTTAAATCAGACAGGCTATGAATTAATTATAACGGAAAAACCTCAGGCAGCCCTTAAAATTTCAAATGCCCTCGGAAAAACAATCCAAAAAGACCTGAACAAAGTCCCATATTATGAAGTAAACAGAAATGGAAAAGAAATTATCGTCGGCTGCGCCGTTGGTCATTTATTTACCTTGAAGCAAAATTCCAGCGCAAAACAGATTCCATCTTTTGATATTTCTTGGACTCCAAATTATATTGCAAGAAAAAAAGATTTTACAAAAAGATATTATGACGCTCTTTTAAAACTGATAAAGGGGGCTGGTTCGTTGACAATCGCAACAGATTACGATACTGAAGGAGAAGTTATCGGTATGAATATTATGAAATATTTGTGCAATCAGAAAGATGCATCAAGAATGAAATTTTCCACTTTGACTAAAGATGAATTAGAAAACTCTTATGAGAATAAATCCGCGCACATTAATTGGGGACAGGCAATTGCGGGAGAAACCCGTCATTATCTGGATTGGTTTTATGGAATTAATTTGTCAAGAGCATTAATGGATGCAATAAAAACTACAGGAAAATTCAGAATAATGTCCATAGGGAGAGTTCAGGGTCCTGCTTTGAATATGATTGTTCAAAAAGAAAAAGAAATTCAGGCATTTAAACCAGAAACTTACTGGCAGGTTTTTATAACTATTGACGATGGGATAAATGGGCTGGAATTAAAGCACAATAAAGATATTTTTGGCTCAGATGGAGCTAAAAAAGAACTGGAAAAATTTAATAATTTAAAAGGAAAAAAAGCAAAAACAGAAACAAAAAAAACAGAGCAGAAATTACCCCCCCCTTTTCCATTTAATTTAACAAATCTTCAGACAGAAGCTTATAAATTTTATGGGATAACACCGTCAAGAACTTTGCAAATTGCCCAGTCACTTTATCTTGCAGGTTTAATTTCTTATCCGAGAACTTCCTCTCAAAAACTTCCTGCTTCAATTGGTTATGGTAAAATTTTAAATCAATTAGCAGAAGAATTTAAAGTTAAAAAATTAATTACAAGAAAAACTCCTGTTGAAGGAGAAAAATCAGATCCTGCCCACCCCTCAATTTATCCTACAGGAAATAAGCAGATTCTTTCGGGGGAAGAAAAGAAAATATATGAACTAATTGTTAAAAGATTTTTAAGCTTGTTTTGCGACGACGCAATTATTGACAGCAAAACTGTGACAGCAGAAATTAACAGATTAAAATTTTCTGTGAAAGGGCAGGCAATAAGAAAAAAAACCTGGCTTGAAATTTATCCGTCAAAATTAAAAGAAGATAAAATCCCTAATGTTAACGGAAATGCTGAAATCTTAGATTCAAGAACAGAACAAAAAGAAACTCAGCCGCCAAGAAGATATTCTCCTGCTTCAATTATTTCTGAATTAGAAAAAAGAAATCTTGGGACAAAATCCACGAGAAGTTCAATCTTAGAAACACTTTATGATAGGAATTACATTGAAGGCCAAAGCATCAAAGCAACGCCTTTTGGAATTTCTTTAATTGAGAGTTTAGAAAAATATTCTCCGATTATCATTGACGAAAAACTTACGCACGATTTTGAAGAAGATATGGAAGAAATAGGAAAAATTTATCCTGCTGAAGAAAATAAAAAAACAGGTTTAAATAAAAAACTTTTGGAAAAAGAGCAGAATGTAATAAACAAATCAAAAGAAATAATTACGAGCATTACAAAAGATTTTAAAAAAAATGAAAAGAAAATCGGTGAGGAATTAATTGATGCGAGCATCAAATTTAGGGAACAACAAAAAAGAGAAAACACTTTAATAAAATGTCCAAAATGCAAAAACGGAGATTTAATAATAAATTATTCAAAGAAAAACAGAAGATTTTTTGTTGCATGCAATGCGTATCCTGAATGCAGAAATACTTATTCGCTTCCGCCAAACGGAGTTATTAAAAAAACAACGCCTGCAAAAATATGCGAGGAATGCGGTTATCCAATGGTAATGAGGCTGGCAAAAGGAAAAAGACCCTGGATTTTTTGCTGGAATCCTCAATGCAAAACTAATTTAGAGTGGGTTGAGAAAAGGGAAGAAAGAAATAATTCTGAAAACAAATTAGAAAAATCTGAATAAGTTTGGAAATAGTACAAGTTCACAAGAGAAACTTAAGAAATAATTTTTCAATAAAATAGCCCCACCAGGATTCGAACCTGGGTCACAAGCTTCAAAGGCTCGTATACTTGACCGCTGTACTATGGGGCTTTACACGGAAGCTAACTTTTGAATATTTTAAAACTTATCCTGAGCGAGCAAGTTCACGGAAGATAAATTTTTTATCAATTGCCGAGTGAGGTCGGGAGTAGTGAAGTCACATCGGAGCTATGCAAATAAAAATTTAAATTAATTTATAAAAGTTGTGAAAAAGGAAAACGCAATTTATTTTTAAGGATTTATATATTCAATCACTAAAAACACCCTTATACAAAACAAGCCTGTTAATATCTTGTTTCGGAGGACTTACCCATCTAAAAAAACCTCTTAATCTTTGCGGTTTATATTCTTCTCCAACCAAAGCGGCGGCTAATTTTTTATATTCCTCGCTGGCTTTGGACCTTGGACTATGCTCAACACTTGAAACAAATTTTGAAAGAGCATCTAAAATATTAATATCATACGGAATAACTGCCACTACCGGAATCTCAAGAGTTTCTTCAATATGCTCTAAAGGAATTTCAAATTTTTTATTATGAACTTTATTAATTATTATTCCTTTGATTGGAACCCCTCTTTCTTTAGCTGATTTAATCGCTTTCAAAGTCGTGCTTAAAGTTGGATGGTCTGGCGTTGAAACAACAAATAAAACGTCGGAAGCCAGCATTACTCCTAAAGTTTCATCATTCAGCGACGGAGAAGAATCGTAGAAAATATAATCATATTTCTTTTTTAAATAATCCATCCTGTCTTTTAATTTCAAAGGATTAACTTGTCGGTCTGTAAATATTGATGCAGGAAGAATGTCCATCTTTTCTAAACTATGGATCGCATCTTTAGCATTAATTTCCCTGTTCAATACGTGATGCAAACTCATCTCGGGATCAATAATTTTAAAATGAATCCCCAGATTTGGCGCGGAAAGATTGCCATCTACTAAAAGAACTTTTTTATCAAAGCCCGCGATTGCAGAACCAAGAGAGGCAACAACAGAAGTCTTCCCAACACCCCCTTTTAAACTAATCACTCCAATACTTTTCCCCATGCTTTATTAAGGAATTGTCGATTTAAAAAACTTGTTTCATTTGATATTCCTGTATGGTTCATCCATAAATTTCCTATTTAACGAGACAAAGAACAAAGCCTTTAACTTATTCGCCTCTGAAGAGCCAAATAAATGAATGAAAAAAATTCCTTTATGCCCTTCCTTAGGGTATGTTTTTGCTTTCATTTTAATTTCCTATTAAAATGAATGAAAATTTTTAATTTTCTTTTATGCAAAATTTCCTTTATGCCCTTCCTTAGGATATGTTTTGTATCTATAGAATATGAAAAGTAAAACAAAGTATAACTACTCTTAAAAAAACAATAACCTTTAAAAATAACTTCGTTTTATTTAGATGCATGTCAGACAAAAAACTTTCAGAAATAACTGAAATCAAAATCAAAGATGAAACAGCAGGGCTAAAAAAAATAACACAAAAAGAATTTGAAAAAATGATTCTTGACTTAGCTAAAAAAGGATTGACTGCTGAAAAAATCGGGGGAGAATTAAGAAAACAAAAAATTCACCCAAAAGAATATGATAAAAAAATTTCTAAAATTCTAAAAGAAGAGAACCTCTATATTCTTCCTGATTTAAAAAATATGCAAGAAAAATTTAAAAGAGTAGAAGAGCATTTAAAAAAAAATAAACAAGATAAAAGAGCGTTAAGAGAAAAAAGCAGATTTCTTTCAGATTTAGGAAAAATAAAAAAATATCATAAAATAGAAACATAATAATTAAATTTTTTATTAAAAAAACAAAGAGGAAGATGAAAAAAAATTTAGAATTAGAAATAAAAAGAGTTGCTTTACTTTTTCTTGAAAAAACAAAAGAAAAAGAAATACAAATAATAAGTCATTTTGAAACTGACGGAATAGTTTCTGCCGCTATGATGATCCAAACCCTAAAAGAATTGGATAAGACTTTTACTTTAAAGATTGTAAAAAATTTAGAAGAAAATTTCATAAAGAATCTTGCAAAAAACAAAATAACTTTATTTTTAGATTTAGCTTCAGGGAATTTAGACGATATAAAAGAAGCTGATTTAAAAGATGTTTTTATAATAGACCACCATGAAATTGCGCAAAAAATTCCAGAAAATATAAATATAATAAATCCCCACCTATATGAAAAACAAAAAATAAGCAGTTCGGGATTAGTTTATTTATTCTCTAAAGAAATAAATCCGAAAAATAAAAAATTTGCAAAACTTGCAATCCTCGGAATGGTGGGGGACCATTTAGAAAAAGACATTGGAAAAATAAACAATGAAATCTTGGAAGATTCAGAAATAAAAATAAAAAAGGGTCTGTCAATATATCCCGCTGCAAGACCTTTAAATAGGGCTTTAGAATTTTCATCAAATTTTTACCTCCCGGGAATTAGTGGAAATATAAAAGAGATATTAGAACTTTTAAGGGAAGCAGGGTTAACTCCAAAAAATGGAAAATATAAAAGTTTGCTTGAATTAAATGATGAAGAAATGAAAAAACTAACAAAAGCAATAATGTTAAGAAAACCACGAGCTAAAATTAGTGAAATAATCGGAGACATTTTTCTAATCAAGTTATATAATGAGTTTGAAGATGCAAGAGAGTTAAGCGCAAAAATAAACGCTTGTTCAAGACTCGGAGAAAGCGGGGTTGCTATTCAATTATGCATGGAAGTTCCGGAAGCAAAAAAAAGAGCCCAATCAATACATTCAAAACAGAAGCAAGAATTAATGGCAGGATTAAAGATTGCTCAAGAAATGGAAAAAATTGAAGGCGAGGGATTTGTGATAATAAATGCGCAAGAAAAAATAAAAGGCGCGATGATTGGAACTATCACAAACATTCTTTCAAATTCATCAATTTACAAAGAAGAAACAATTATAGTTGTAATGGCTTATTATGGCGGTAAAATAAAAATCTCTGCAAGAAATGTTGGAAATCTGGGAAGAGATGTTCTGGAAATTCTTAATAATATTGTTTCATTAACCGGCGGAGAAGTTGGAGGTCATGAATTTGCTGCAGGATGTGTAATTGAAAAAGAGAAAGAGCAGGAATTTTTAGAATGCTTGAAAAAAAATTTAGAAATTGAAGTGATTAAAGTTAGTTAAAAAAGTTTTAATATTTTAATCACAAACCTTTAAAACTAATATCTTTCTTGAATTGTAATGGGAATAAAGAATAGGAAATTTTTTAATGTCCTCGCAAGCTGCGGATACAAAACAGGAGGTTTTGCATAATGATAAAAAACAGGAGTTTTTCATAATGGGATTAGAAATAGGAAATATTGTTTTATGCACTGTAGATAGAATAGTTGGGACTATCGTTTTTGTAAAAATAGATAATGAACAAAAAGAAGGAAGCATTATTCTAAGTGAAATTGCTCCGGGAAGAATAAGGAATTTAAGAGACTATGTAACTCCAAAAAAGAGAATTGTCTGTAAAATTTTAAGAATTTCGCCTGAGAGAGTAGATCTTTCGTTGAGAAGAGTAACGCCAAAAGAAAAAAAACAAATAATAGAAGAATATGCCCAAGAAAAGAGTTATGAAAGTATTTTAAAAAGCATTTTAGGCGGCAATTCTAAACAAATAATTAACAGAATAAAAGAAAAAGAGAATCTATATGAATTTTTTGAGCAAATTAAAGAAAATCCTGAACCTTTAGAAAAACTTGTTGGAAAAAATGATTCAGAAAGAATCCTGCAGATAATAAAAAAACAAAAAACAAAAAAAGCTATAATAAAAAAAGAATTTAACTTAACAAGCGCCTGTCCAAATGGATTAGAATTAATCAAGAACTTGTTAAGCAATATAAAAGATGTTGAAATAAATTATCTTGCTGCCGGAAAATTTTCAATAAAAACACAAACAGAAGACCCAAAAAAAGAAGACAAAAGATTAAAAATAATTTTAGAAAATTTTGAAAAAGAAGCAAAAGAAAAAGGGATGGAATTTTCAATAAAAGAAAAATAGGAAATTTTTCATAAATTTTCGTAAACTAAAACAGAAGAGAAATAAACCTCACCGCAACACTTAAATAACTGCGCGTCTTTATGTAAATATGGGAAATGGAAAATTTTATGTAAGGATTGTAGGGATAATTTTTAATCCTAAAGAAAGAAAAATTTTAATCGGCAAGAATAAAGGGGATAAAAATTATAGTTTTGTTGACGGAGAATTAAAATACGAAGAAGAATTAAATTCAGGATTAAAAAGAGTAACAAAAGAAAAAACAGGATATGATATTTCTAATTTAGGCTCAATTTTCGCCGGGCTTAGAAAAAAAGATGAATTAGCAATTTATTTTTTGTGTGAAATAAAAAACGGAAAAGAAATCCGCGGAGCAAAAGTAGAAAAAATAAGATGGGTTAAAGCAAAAGAAATTGAAAAATTAATTAATGAAAAACTTCCTGGAAAATTAAAAGAGTATCTTAATAGTATCGCTGGATGATTATATTTTTCTTAGAAAAAAGCACAAATGAGATTATTAACTTCTTTATATTTTAAAACTCAGTAAATATAATGAAAATTAGCTGCGGTGGATAATTTGGAGTAAAGCGTTTGCGCGAAAGAAATTCCCTTATCCCGAAGATGGGTTGGAAGGCGGGGGAGCGGAGTGCTGGTGGGTGGGGCGATTCCGCGATGGGTTTCTTTTTTAGAAAAAAAGAAGCTACAATGTAAGAAAAAACTAAGATAACGAGTGCGAGCGTTTACGATTTGACAAACTTAAAAATTAATAAAATGAAAATTACAAATCGTGAGCGCGAGGTGGGTCAGGAGTTGGGCGGGCAAACTTGTTGCGAGTTATTTCAGAAAAAATTAAAAACTCCAAATTTCTTAAAGATTTATGAAACTAAAAATCTGCAAAACATGCAAAGTTTATACTTTAAAAGAAAATTGCGTCAAGTGTAATTCTAAAACTTCAGACGCCCATTACAAATTTATAAAAATAAGAGATGTTCTAGAAACAAAAATAAAAGGTTTCAAAAAATAAAAATAATTATATTTTTCTGCTTAAATTATTAAACAGAATTTAAAAACTAAAATCTTGGTTTTCTTTGAGCATGACACTCTCTGCAAAAAACTGGTTTTCCTTCTGTTGGCTTAAATGGAACTTCGCAATTTTTTCCGCATTTTGAGCATTTTGCAGGGTGCATTTCTCTTGGCCCAAAATTCCCTTGAGGCCTGTCTCTTCCGCCTGATCTGAATCCACCGCCGCTTCCTCTGTCATTAAATCCGCACATTTGTTTTTCCCTCCCGGAATTTAGAAATAATCAGGATTTATAAATTTATATCCTCTTCAGACTCTGTTGAAAAAGTTTTGAGTTCGTAACTTTTTTTGGCAATTCAAATATTAAAAAAGGGTAAACGACTTCACGAAGGACAACCTCTCTTATCCCGATGCTGGGTCGGTGGCGGGGGAACGGAATGCTGGGGGGTGGGGCAGATAACTTCGCGAGAGAAACTTAAAAAATAAAATTATAAAAATAAACAAGCAGGGTCGGGAGTAGGGAATTTGAATTCAAAACAAATAAAAAATTGAGAAGGCTCACCAGAAGGCACAGCAGTGTCATCCCTTGGGGAGTCATCCCTTGGGGATTTTCAACAGAGTCTCCTCTTCAAAATATTCCTCTATTCTTGATTTGCTATAATCTCTTTTTTCACAATTTCCATGTCTCCTTCCCACGCGCTCTTTAATTTCTGATTATAGATGATAGCAGCAGGGTGAAACAAAGGGATTAATTTAATTTCAAATCCATTTATTTTGACGAATTTAACTTTTCCATGAATAGATGTTATTCCTGGCTGCTTCTTCATCAAATCTACATCTCCTTCCGATAGAAAAAATTTAGTAGCATAGTTTCCCAAAGAGCAAATAACTTTTGGTTTGATTTCTCTTATTTGTTGTAAAAGCCAGGGAGTATGGGCTTTTATCTCCTCGGGAAAAGGATCCCTGTTTTCCGGAGGTCTGCATTTTAAGATATTCGCGATGTAAATATTGTCCAGACTTAAACCAACTTCAGACAAAAGATTATTAAGATTTTCACCTGCCCGACCAACAAAAGGCAATCCCTGTTCGTCTTCATTCTTTCCCGGAGCCTCTCCCACAAAAAGAATATCTGCATTTAGATTCCCTTTTCCAACAACAATATTCTTGCATTTCTTGCATATTTCAGTCTCCTTAACTAATTTAATATATTCTGGATCTTCCATAATTCGAAAAAGAAAAACAAGTTTTTAAAACATACTTAACTAATAATTATGTTCTAATATTTCGCCCTCATAGTTCAGCCAGGATAGAACACAGGTTTGCGGTGAGCGATGTTCACGGAGTCATTCGTGAACTATCAATAACGAGTGAGCTCGCAAATAATCTGTAACCGAGGTTCAAATCCTCGTGAGGGCATTTTTCCGAGGGAAAATGAATTTATTATTTTAAAAACCTACTCGCGAGCTCACTCAAATTTTTCAAATTTGCTTTCAGGAAGATATATCGTGAACATCGCTCGGCTCACTATGTTCGCAGAAATTAAGAAGATTATCGTGTTGGAAAAGTTTAAGTAATGAAATTAATAAATAAAAAAAGCTGTTATCAACGATAATCTAAAAAATCCGACGAGCGTTGGCGAGGAGTAATTTATCTTAACAATTTCGATAAGAACAACTTTGATTCTTCTCGCCTCATGAAAGAATCTTTAAATCAATTTTAAATTCTTCTTCCTTACAATCTTGAATTTCTTTAATCTGTTTATTTTCCATTTTACTTTATTCCCCCTTTCATTTATGCAGGATTGAATTATTTTATTTTTCATTTTCTGATTAGAAAAAATAAAGCATCTAATTTTTAAATTTTGCTTACCCTTTTAAAAAAACTCAAGAAAACCTAAAACCCGTAATTCTTACGTCGAGATTGCTTCTTACCGGAAAAAATTGCCCAGACTATAGCCAATACAACTAAAACCACAATTACCCATATCCATGCCTTTGATTTTGCTTTTTCAGGCGTTGTTCCCTCTCCAACTTGCTCTTCAACTCCTACCTGATCTTCAGGAGAAACTGCTTCTTGAACATAAACCACACTTAAATCGGCTTTTCCTGTCGCTGAATCAATTCCATTTAAAGTAACAGATATATCGTATAGATTGTCTGCATTAACATCAAACTTCTTTACATCTCCCACATTCAAAGTTGCTTCCTTATCTTGTGCAGTTGTTGTAACATTTATGTTAGCAGTTGTATCTGTAGTTTCTGTAACGCCAACATAATATAATTCAGTGTCTACTTTTACTTTAACTCTGTATCTTTCATCTAAATTAACGCTGACTCCATCATTATCTCCATTTAAGTCAGTAGTTGCTTCATTATATGTTAATATCCAGAAAGACGAACTTGCAGAACCAACTACATCGCTTCCACTTCCTCCAGTTCCACCGTCACTGCTGCCTCCACTAGAACAAGTATCTGTATTAACTGTAACTTGTTTTGATCCAGAATTTCCAGAATAGTCAAGGCAAGTTACTGTATAAATATACGCAGTATTACAACCTAAACCTGTCTGAGTTGCTGTTTGGCTTCCACCTGTTCCTGAAATAGTTACTCCATCAACTCCTCCTCCTGATGCGCTGCATTGTTTTCCTACAATTCCGCTGGTTGCGTCAGTTAATGTAACATCTAAAACTATTTTATGCGCAGTAGAACTTGATGATTTTACTACTGTAACTGTCGGCGCTGTAAGGTCTATTGTTACATTTCTCTGAATTCCTGTTGCATTTGTATTATTTGGTCCCCACCCATGTCGTCCAGGATAATCTCGAACATTACTTATATTAATTTTATACTGTCCATCTGTTAAATGAGCTCCAGTAAAGTTAAAATATGCTGAACCATTAACATCATTTCCTATGCCCACTGAACCATTTCCAGAAACTATAGTAAAGTTAGCTTGAGTTCCATTAGGGTATGTTAAATTAATACTAAATTGACCGATTGGGCTAAAACTATCATTAGCGGATACATTAACTACAATGTCTCTTATTGAAAGATTTGCAAAACTTACTGGTGTTTGTGAATTAAAAAATATTACATTTGGAGCAGTTGTATCATTTACTGTAACATTTATGATGCTCTGATTAATTCCTGCTGTAAAAGTAGTAATATTAATAATAATAGAATAATTTCCAGGATTTGTTGCAGTTAGATTAAACCTTAAAGTAGCATTACTACCATTTCCTATAAACCCATCAGTAAAATTTTTCCAAGTTAAAACAGTGCTTGAATTTAAATTAAATGTACCATTTCGGGAATCAGGGTCTGTTCCGTTTGAATCAGTTGTAAATGTAAAAGAACTTGGAATAGTAATATTTACTTGCGTAACATTTCCAAAATAAGCAGCTTGAGTGGTATTAATAGTAATATTAAAAAAAACCATGATATCTTCATTAATCGATGTAACATTTTGTCCAGCTCCAGGGATTCCAACTCCAAGTATTGCCTGTCGATCTGCAACAACCAATCCCATCAAAAACAAAACTCCTAAAATTCCAGCAATAATTAAAATTCCGTTGTAACTTTTTTTTGCTGATTTATTATTAAATAAATTCAAACCTTCAAAAAAACTATTTTTTTTCACCATCTTTTTTTTAATACACTAACTTTTGAATGATTTACTAAAAGAAAATGTATTTATAAATATTTCTGTTATCACTCAAACAAAAGAATTTTAGATTTAATGACGAGTTTGTAAAAAATTTTAGTTTTTGCAAAATTAATTTGCATTTTTCAGACGGAAAAAAATGTTTTTAAAAAAAATTTGGCATCGTTAAAAATGCTCGCTTAATTAGGTATAACAAAAGATAGCTCCATAATTAAATCTTGCTTCCAACAAATTTCTCCAAAATTTTTATTATATTTTTTATTTCTGACTCGTTATTAATTAAAAAATCGTATGTTGCTTTTTCTCCATAATACAAACTTCCTTGTCTTAATCTCCTCAAGGCATCTATAATTTTTTTCTGATTTTCATTAAAGATTTTACAATTATTAAAAAAATAATTAATAAGCTCTATGTGCCCGAGAGTTTTATATCCTTCAGAATATGAAAAAGAAATCATCATTTCTTTAATGACTTCATAATACTCCTCAACAATTTTATAAACTTTTTCTCTTGGATAAATTTTTATTAGACTAAATCTATCTTTAGCGAGTTCAAAAACGCTTTTAGCTCTGACTAAATTTTTTGTGATTTTAAATATTTTCTCTGGCATTAAAAACCTCCTAAAAGCGCAACCCCGTTATAAATTTGATTTTTTAATGGCTGCTCCAATTTATTTAAATCATCAACAATTATAGGATTAATTTCTCTCTTTAATGATTTTTCAAATTTTTTAAAATCAAAATTTTTTTTGCCTTTTGTTGCAATTAATAAATCTATGTCGCTGCTTTCAATATCCTCTCCAGTTGAATAAGAGCCAAAAACAACAACGAGCTTAGGAGAAAATTTTCTTTCAAGATAATCTTTTAATTCTCTCAAACCTGCGAGATTATACAGCCGTTTATAAAAAATGAAATCCGGATTTTCCCGATTTGAAACATAACCATCAAAAGGTTTTGATTTTTGTTTAATAATAAAAGATTCCTTTTCAAATTCGCTTAAATGTTTTTTAACAGAAGTTGGAGCAAGGTTTATTTTTTTGCTTATCTCTCTGATAAAATGTATTTCAGTTGGCTCTTCAAAAAAAATCCCTGCAACTTTTATACTGCTACATTTTTGTATCATATGTAACATTAATGTAGATATTGATTTATAAATATTTCCATTATATTTTAAATAAGAAAATATTGATTAAAAAAAATTAGCTAATCTCTAAAAATCAAATCTCGTCAACAATCCCTGCAGCAGTTACATAATAAACGCACTCATTATCGGGAAGATTAGGAGAATCAATTAATTTTGCAACTCTTGAGCCTTGCTTTCCCCGTCGGAGATATAGGCGATATGTTGAGTTATGGACAAAAATACCTGAAGCCAGAGCAAAATTATGTGTTTTATCTATTGTAATATCATAAACATCTGCAAATTCATTTAAAAATTCTATTTTAATAACTTTATGATTTAACTTGGGGATAATATTAATTTTTTTTTCATATAAAGGCATTAAAGAATCTTCAGAGACTAAATCCTTTGCTTCTTTATATTCTCCATTTCTTAACATAAATTTATGGTTGAGAGTGCATTTTATTTCTTCCCCATTATCTAAAATTATTTTCATAATTTCTCCATAACCAGTTTTTCGTGGATTTTTTATTTCAGCTATTTTCACAATTCCTCCATCTAGAGTAAAAGTAAAATTATTCTTTCCCTCGCCATGTTCTTTAATTAATTCTATAAAAGATAAACTTCTTCCATCAGCAAGCGCAACTTTTGTGTCCCCGCTAAAACAAGCGTGCCCTAAAATATTCCCACCGATAGGCGTCGTCGGGTCTCCAAACATCTGCGCAGGATTTGCCATAACCTGATTAGTTACATAAACAGCTAAATTATATGTCTCCGCTATTTTCATTAAATCGTGCAAATACCTGTTAAGTTTTTGCTGTCTGTCTGCTAACTGTCCTCGACCGGCATATTCTGCTCTGAAATGCGCAGTTAAAGAATCTATAATTATAAGTTTAATCGGCTCTCCGGATTTAATCATTTCTGAAACTTTTTCTAAAAGCAAGATTTGGTGGTCGCTGTTAAATGCTCGGGCAACAAAAATATTTTTTAAAACTTTTTCAGGATTTGCCCCAAGAGCTTCCGCAATTTGCTTTATTCTCGCCGGTCTAAAAGTCCCCTCCGTATCTATAAAAACGCATTTTCCATTCACTCCCCCTTTTTCAGGAGGAAACTGAACATTCACCGCCAGCGTTGAACCCAACTGAGTTTTACTTGAACCAAAAGCCCCAAAAGCCTCGGTAATCGCTCTGCTTTCAACTCCTTTGCCGCCAAGAAGATTATTAAAATTCTCGCTTCCAGTTGTTATCTTAAAAACATCATCTCTTTTTTTTGCATATTGCACTCCGTCCTGAAAACCCAAATCCAGCATTGTCCTCGCCGCTTGAATAGCTTTTCGCGCAACAGCCGGGCTTACTCCTGCAGAATCTGCAATTACCGCCGGACTTGAAACAGCAAGAGACATTAAATCAAGAATTCCGGCATTTTCAAGTTTCGCCGCAACAGCAGGTCCAATGCCGGGCAAGTCAGTTAATTCAGGCTCTTTTTTTTCTTTAGATTTATTTTTTTTTGAATCCTCTTCTTCATCAGAAACAGCCTCTTCAATTTTTTCCCCAGTATCTTTTTTTGTCATTATGAAAATTCTCCTGAATTTTTATTATTATGAAAAACTTCTGTTTTTTATTATTATGCAAAATTTCCTGTTTTGTATCTAGAAAAAACACACTTCCGATTTATAAAGATTGTTTAACTATTAAGTATATATTTAACAATCAATAAAAGATTGATAATCAAAATAACAAAAAATAAAATGCCTTCTGTAAAACTTCCAGTTCGTATTTTCCAAAAAAGTTTTTTCTTCCAGGGAAAAAATGGGGTTATCCCCGAGATAGTCAAACTATCTGCAAATAAATGTGAAGCATAACCCACAAAAAAGCCAGGTGCAATAATTGGAAAAATCATTACAAGAACAAAAGTTGCTAAAAATAAAAAAGTAAAACTATGAAAAAACCCTCGGTGTTTTACAAAAATTTGCAGGGGTCTAAAAATTATTTTTTTTCCTAATTTAGAATTTTTGGTATCAATATCAGGAAGATAGGTTGCAAACAAAGAAACCACAATAAAAATAATTTTATGGGAGACAAAACCAAGCAAGAGTAAAACGAAAAATAATGTAATCACTAAATGAGTTTTTATTAACATTTTAAATTTATTCTTTTAAAAAAATTTTGAATTATCTTTTTTTAACAACATAATACTTATAAAACCTTTTTTATTTTTATGTTTATGCAAAATGTGAATTATGAAAAAATTCTTGAAAAAATCGCCAGAGCTTCTAATTTGGATAAAGAAGAAATCAAAAAAAGAGTAGACGCTAAAAGAGCAAAACTTTCTGACTTAATCAGTTATGAGGGGGCTGCGCAAATCGTTGCTGTTGAATTAGGGGTCAATTTTGAAAATGAAAGATTAAAAATTAATGAACTGCTTCCAAATATGAGAAAAGTGAATGCTGTTGGAAAAATAATTAATTTATCTCCCGTAAGGACTTTTAAAAATAAGAAAGGGGTAGATTCAAAAGTTGCTAATTTTGTTTTAGCAGACGATACTTCTAATATTAAGATAGTTTTATGGGACACTAACCACATCTCTTTTATTGAAGATGGAATTATTAAAGAAGGGAGCATAATAGAAGTGAATAATGCAAATATGAAAGACAATGAACTTCATTTGGGAAATTTTTCTGAACTAAAAATAAGCAAAGAGCATTTTGATGACCTTAAAATTGTAACAGAAAAAGTTGTTAAAGAAAAAAAAATTTCTGATTTTATTATTGCAGAAAACTGCAAAACAAGGGCATTCATCGTCCAGACTTTTGAACCAAGACCTTTTAATGTTTGTCCGGAATGCAATAAAAAAGTGACCATAGAAGGAGAAAATTTCATTTGCGCAACTCATGGAAAAATTCCCCCTGAAAAAAGATATTTGATGAATATCGTTTTAGACGACGGCACAGGAACAATCAGGACAGTTTTATTTAATGAGAATTTATCAAAAATAGGATTAACAGAATTAAACAATACCGAAAGATTGATCTCTCAAAGGGAAGATTTGCTCGGAAAAGAAATGTTTTTTTCAGGAAATGTAAGAATGAATAAATTTTTTAATGAACCCGAATTTAGCATTAACCAAATTAGTGAGATTAATCTGGATGATCTTATTAATAATTTGAGAGATAATTCTAAATAAAATACCTGCTCAAGCTTTGTGAAGTCGTTATTAATTTAAAATGTTTGTCGCTTCCCAAAACTCTCGGCTCATCCCACTCGCAGAAATTAAGAAAATTGTCGCGTGAGAGAGGTTTGGGAAGTGAAATTAATCACTTAAAACAAATAATAATTATAAAAGATATCTGGGCTGGAAGGCGGGGGCGAGCGTTTTGACTTTGATAAACTTTTTATTATTTGTTTTATTCTTTTATTGATAACAAAGGCAAGACGGGAGTAGAAGCGCTGGTGGGCGGGGCTTCTTAAAAAGATTGCAAAAAAAAGATTTTCAACAAAGCCATCTTATACCTGCTTAATTTTTTTATTTGAGCGCTGGTGAACTTACGAGAATCTGAAATTCACCCCAAATCAGTAATAATTTATAGACGATGAAATACAAAAATCTTATAAATAGCTTTTTTCTGTAAAAAGAATGGTTGGATCAATAAAAGGATTTACTTTGGGAATCTCTGGATTAGCTTTATTGACAAGTCTTTCTTTGCACTTTCAAAATCCAAGCTTTTCAGAAAAAGAAAATTTAGAAAATAAAACGATAAATTATTCAATTAATGATTCAATAAAAAAACAGGAAGAAAAAATTATCTTAAAAAGAAAAGAATTTGTAGAAAATGCAAGAAAATATCTTGGGGAAGAATATCAATGGGGCGGCAGACTTACTAAAGATAATCCCGGCATTGATTGTCTTGGTTTAATATTTTTAGCATATTCTAAAACTTATAACAAAAAATGGACAGAGATTAGTGTTAATCCAAGCGAAATAGTAAAAAAAGAACAGCTTGGAAAACCTGTTAAAGGATTAGATGGGATTTTAGAAAAGAATGTGGATTTTACACGCCTCGAAGAAGGGGATATAATTTATTTATTAAGCGCAATCAAAATTGAAGACAAGCCTTTATCTGAAATTAATGGAATAAAATACTGGCCATGGCATACTGGAATTTATTCTGATAAAAAAAATAATTTATTTTTGCATGCAAATCCGGCAAACAAGGTAACTGAATCAAATTTTAAAGATTATCTTCAGGAGACAACTGAAGCAATTTTTGTAACGAGAATATATTAGTAGAATGATTTAAAAAATAATTGTTTATGTTCTCGGCGGAGAAATCACCAGCAAATAATCCTCTTGCGGAATTAATTCTCCTTCTCTAACCGTCCCAATAAAAATTGGAGGTTTTCCTTGTTTTTTTAAATTTTCATTTATTTTTCTTGCCCTTAAAGGAAGCTCACTATCCCTAACATTTGGATATGCATTTATAAAATTTTTCTTGCCTGTTCCTTTAATTAAAGTATGGCCTAAAACAAGAAAAGTTTTCTCTTGTCTTGAATTTAAATAATTTTGATAATCAATTCCTTCAATCACGCCTCCAATCTCCTCTGGGCTATAAGATTGATAATCATGCATTAAAAAAACAACTGAACCTGCAGGAATATTCTTTACAGCTTCTGTTGTTTTCACATTATTCTGAACTGAAGTTGGCTCTATAATAAAATCATTCCATCCTTTTTCTTTTAAAGAATCTACAAGTTTCAAATTAGGAGGAAAATCTTTTAAAGAGCTGTCGGGATAAACTTTTTTCAGAGAACTAATAGCAAGACCAATACAGTCAAACCCTGGAAGTTTAATTTGTTCCTCTCCATAACACTGGCCCCTTCCTTCATGAACAAAGGCAGAATTTCCTATTTGCTCTTCAGCAAAAGAATAAATTTTTTTTCCAACTTCACTTTCAAAATGATAATTTGGAGGACTTAATAGAGCTTTATTAAAACTAAAAATATTTCCTTTTCCTAATTCAGAAATAGAATATCCATTATTATTATCAAGATTAATAATTTTCTCTTTTATTATATCTGATTCAATACCCAATGTTGATGAAAGTTTATTTCTTGTATTTAGATTTCCAAGTTCAGTGCTAAACTCTCCATTTTCAAATCTAAAAATATGCCTTCCATCTTTAATAATGGTTTGACCTTTTTCAGAATAACCATGTTTGATTAGCGGGGGCAGTCCTTTTAAGAAATAATCTTTTTTGATTATTTCTAATTTATCTCCGTAAGAAATTTCCATATCTAAAAGTCCTTCTTTATCCTCAATATCTTTCACATCAAAGAATTCATTGTTTTCTAAAAATCTTAAATTAATACCCAGTGCGCCAGACGTTGATTGAATTTTTAGTCCGCTTTCTGTCTCTTGAATAAAATTATCTTTATAATTTGATAAATCTCTTAAATGGTTTTTTTCAATTAGAAGACTATTAACCCCCTGATTAATTTCTACATTTTTATAAACAAAATTTCCATCAGAGATAATATACCCTCCATCTTTAATATAAACCCTTCCTGAATCTACCAGCAATTCATTAAAAAAATTAATTCTTTCTCCAAAAATAAGAAAATTATCAAGCGAACTTAATTTATCTTTTTCAATATTTGTAATACTCACATCCTTTAAATGAAAAAAACTCGCTTCATCATAATAAACTCTTGAATTTGGAGGAGCTTTAAAAGTCAATCCATTAATCAAAAAAATACTTCCTTTTTCATTTGCAGTTAAATCTGCTTCAAGAATATTTCCAAATGTATCAAGTTTCATATAACTCGGATTTAAGGATTCACTTGCAGGCAGAATATTTTCAAATCTAACTCCTTTAATTTCAGCAAAACCTCCTTGAGTAAAATCCAGCTGAATAATCTCCTCCCCATCTAATGAAACAACTTTATAATCTACTTTTTCTGAATCAAAATTTATTGTATTTTCTCCGAGAACAATTTCCTGATTTTCCTGCGCCAAAATAAAACTCAGATTAATTAATAATAAAAACAAAATTGCAATTCCAAAAAATTTATTTTTCATTTTTAGTTTTCTTTTACATTGCTATTAAGGTTTTTCTACCATCGTAGTTTCTTTTTTCAAAAAGAAACCCATTTTTAATCCTCAATATTCCACAGCAAACCTGAATAAATATTTTTCAATTTCAGGAATTTCTCCTTCAAATAAATAATTCTCGTCAAATATATTATAAATAATTGTGCTGCTTTCTTCCGGACTATCCTGGCTCATTATGGAAAGATTTTCTTTTTCCTGCAGTTCCAATAAACAACTCATACAAATTTCTCTTTTAAGATGTTCGCTGACAATAAAACTGCTTGCATTATAAATTTTGCCTAATCTAACGGGAATTTCATTTTCAAATTTTGCAATTCTGCTTTTCTCTTCCTCTCTAATTATTGTTAACGGATAATTCACATTTAAAATAACTCTTTCATCAAAAATTTTAGCGCTTGTTTTAGGTTTTCCTTGAGCTATCTGGAAATTATTAAATTCTGAAAGATTTCCCGCGCATAGCAGCAATGCCTCATCAACATATTTTGAAATTTCTAATTCAATATTTTCTTTGCTTGGCATTAAAGTTTTATTATTTTTAATATAATATGGAATCCCGAGAGAAATTGAAAATCTTGGGGGAACATAATATCCTCCATGAAGGCCTATAAAAAATAAAGCGTCTTCTCCAACATTATAAATGCACTCTTCAACAAAATTTTTTATTGGAGCAATTTCAGGGCTTGTTGGCTTTTCTCTCTGAATCCCGCTCCTAAATGCAAAAAATAAAACAATTACAGCGATGATTAAGATTGCAATTATTATGAAGATTGTGAGCTGGGCATTTTTATTCAACATCTAAATTTCAATAAAAAACAATATATAAAATTCACCAAGAGTAAGTAGTCCCTTAAAAATTACACAAAAGTAATATTTATAAGGATGCGCTTGTATTTTATGCAATGGGAAAAGGTTTATTGAACAAATTGAAATTGGGTTTTGCGGGATTAAGTTTAATCGGAGCTTCGTATTTTAATTCTGTTAAAGCACAGGAAGAGGATAGTTTAAAGTGCAACAATACAATCGTGCATAAAATGCTTCAGGTTGAAGATGGCTTAAAGCTGGATATAAAAAAATCAACTAATGGTCAGAAATGGACAGAAGAAAATTTTAAAGCCTTTCCAAGTTTACAAACTTTGGACTCTTTAATTGATGAATCCAAATGTTATATTAAACAAAAAGACAATTATACAAAAAAAGACATTGAAAAAATCTCTGAAAATATTTATTCAAACATATTAAAAAAATTTCCAAATATAAAAGAACGGGAAAAAATAGATTTATGTTATAGAACCTCCTTAATTTATTTGGCAATAGGTCAAACAAACAACCTGCCTTTTTATGGAGTAGTTGTGAGAGGAGTTATGGAAACCCCGAGCCATATGTTTGTAAGATATGATTCAGATGGAATGCACGATCCTGTGAATCCCGGCAATTTAATTAACAAAGAAGATATCAACATTGAAACAACAACTGGAAAAGTTTATAATGATTCAATACCCGATGACTCATTAGTTAAAAAATTTATAATATTTAGAGAAGATCTTAAGGGAACAGATTATTTGAAAAATTTAGATGAAGATGAACTTTTATCTTTAGCATATCTCTATAGGTCAAAAAAATATTTTGATTCTTGGGTGATTGAAAATGATACGAGAAAAGGGTTTATAGATTTAGATAAAGCAATTCAATTAAATCCAAATTTCTTTGAAGCTTATAATTTGAAAGCAGCAATTTACATGCACAAAACTTATGCAGCAGGAGGAGGCCCAGTTGACAAAGAAGCTGCAAAAAAAGCAATTTACAACTATAAAACATCTTTAGAAATTTATCCTTATCTTGAATCTTTAAATAATAAAGCGCGCCTCCTTTATAAAGAATTTGAAGAATATGGCGAAGTTATTAAAGAGTGTACTAAAGGGATTAACATACTTAAAAAAATTGGAAAAGAGAGATATCCGGACTTACCAGATGATTTGAAAGAAATATACCTCTCTCAATCATCCTCTTTCTATTTTAAAAGAGCTTTAGCATATGAAAAAATAGGAGAAAGGGAAAAATATGAAAAAGATTATGATGATTTTCAGTTTTATGAATATCAAGGAACTGATTTTGGCGCCATTCTCTTTATGGATAGAGTGAACAGAAATAAAAATAAAAAAATAGAATAAATTTATCTAATGCTGAAGTAATAAATTTCTTTCCAAGGCACTACTATTTTTTTATTTGCAGACCTATGGCCCCAATACTTTGTTTTCCCTTCTGCTTTTTCTTCAGGTCCCCAAGTTCCTGTAAAAACCAATTTATCATGCTGTTCTCGAGTAATCCATTTTTCTGAAAGCCAATAATCGGCTAGAGATTCTAATTTTTTCTGTGCTTCAACAAAATCACCATATCCTTTTATTTTTGTTACATCTAAAGAAGGTAAGCTCTCTTCAGAATTAAGAAAACCTTTATTACGTAATTCCCGTTCATAATTTAATGCTTCTTCTTGAGCAAGATTAAAATCCTCCTCATTAATATAATAAATGTAATTAACTTTCGCAAAGACTTCTGCACCTTTATCTTTACCCAATTGATTTATATACTCATTTTTCCGATCAACTTCTTTTTCTCTCTGGAAGTTTTCCATTTCCTTTTTATAATCAAAAGCATCACTTACTTCTTTTGTATTTGGTTTCCATGAATGAGTAATCCTGCTTCCAATTTCAGGTTTATCAATTGTTTTTCTAATTTCTTCAACTTTCGCGTCACTTACTGCCACGACTTTATCCATAAATTCTTTTCCTTTTTCATCTGCATTGCTCCAGTAATCACACGCTCCAGCGTCTCCGTCGCAAATCATTCTTATTTTATAAGGTTCTCCTTTTGCAGCAGGAATTCCTTCTTCTGTTAATTTGCTAATCATATCAACTTTAACACCCTCTTTACCATAAATATCCTCTACATTTCCAACAAGAATCTTATAACCTTTTGAGCCTCCTTCTTCACCAGAAATATAATGCGACATTCCATCATTAATTACTCTTAAAAATCCTTCTGTCTCAATTCTGGCTTTAAAATCAGGAGTTTCTTTTTTAATTTCTAAAAAACCTCCTTTTCCAATTTCTCCGCCTGTAACAATAAAACGATCATTTTCTTGCATCGCAATCCAAGGATTTTCCAAATCAAAATCAACCCTAAATGTTTGTGTTTCTTTTCCGATTTTATACTCAAAAGTTTCGTCAGTCATTAAAACATAATTTTCATTTCCAGAAGTTTTTGCAAATCCAGTGTCAGAATAAACATAAACATTATGTCTTGGAGCTCCAGTTATTGAAATTCCATTGCTAAATTTTGTTGTTTCAGTTGGAGGAACAAAAATTTTTCCATTATCAAAAGCCAAAGTTCCATCTCTCAATACATCTCCGTCTGGAAGTTCAATATTTTTTCCATGAATTAACATTTGGGCGTTAAGAGTTAATGGAAGTCCTTTTTTTGTTGTAATCCAAGGAATCTCTTTTAATTGTTCAAACTCCGGATATTTTTTTATTTTAGTTCCTTCTGGAAAATTAACAATTCCGTTTTTTATAGAAAATATACTTCCTGCAGGCAACTCAAACTCTCCATTTATGTACTTCATTGATGCTGGACTATTTTCTTTAATCTTAAATTCTACATCTTTTAGAAATTTGTTTGTTTTATCGAATATAAAATCAAATTTTTTGTCAAAATCTATATTATTAACTTGTAATGCTACTCCAGCATAATTTCCAGCACCTTCGGATAAAAATAAAGAAAACTCTCCGGTTTCTCTTGAAAAAGAAATTTCTGAACCAGATGGAATATCAGAAATTTGTTGATTATCAGCTAAAGAAAAAGTTCCATAAGTGTATTTTTCAGAAACTTTCCATTTGCCTTCACTAATCTGCCCAGATAAATCAATTTTTAACTCTCCCCCATTGGATAAATCATACTCGGCTTCATTAAATCTGACAATGCTGTTTTCGGTTGTTCCTTTTAAAGTTAAAATCCCCGTTTCTAAGTCTTGCTGAGGTTGAACATTCTGCCCTTGAAGTTCTTCAACATTTTCAAAATTGTATTGTGTTTTATAATCAATAAAATTTTCTTCTTGCGCAGATACTTGCAAGAATTGAATAAATAAAAAATTTGCAACTAAAAAAATTGTCACAATTCCAAAAATAGAACTTTTATTTTTAATATTCATTTGCAAATACATAAACAAACTCTTTTTTATTTATTATTGAATTATAGTCGGTTATTATAAAAATTTTTGTTCTATCATCACTATCAAAAACATTTACATATAAATCTTTTTCCGCAGTAATTTCCAATAAACAACTAACACAAAATCCTCCCGGAGTTTCTAAATTTTTTTCAATAAATTCCCCCACAGCATCATAAACAATTCCAAGTCTGACAGGAACTTCTGAACTGAAATCTTCAAGTTTAGATTTTGAATCGTCTTTAATTATTGTCAAAGGATAATTTATATTAACTAAAACCCTTTCCGATTCAATTTTTGTTTCAATAATTATTTGTCCTTTAGTTATTTGATATTCAGGAAGCAAAGCAAAATCTCCCAAGCATAAAACTAATTCTCTTGAAACATATTTTGAAATTTCTTTTT
>JWKY01000003.1:0-33763 GCA_000806015.1 archaeon GW2011_AR19
GACTTCTTCAACATTCCAGTCACGCTTCTCCTCGCAGTCTGCCATAAAGCCCATTTGCAAGCAGCAGAGGGCTAACCTGCCAACCTAGTCTACATAAAAGATAAGAAATAGCAATTTAAATAATTTTTGTTTTTAGGTTTTTTTAAGTCTGCATTAGTTTAGTGTGTTTCCCAAAGAACTAATTTTCCCTCGCTGTCTCTTAAGAACAAAGTGTCGCCAGTTTTTGTCCAAACATACTCTTCATTTTTCCAAAATAAAATTTTAGAATTATCTTCTTCCTCCCTAACCTTTACAACAACTTCTTTTTTTGAATTTAAATTAAAATTAGGAAAAATAAAAATTTTTCTGCCTTCATCTTTAATTTTCCAGTTATTTAGATTGCAATTATAATTGCAAGAATTATAAAAAATAGCTTCTTGAGAATCATAATTAAGCTCTTTTAATTCAATGCACTCTGCGCAAACATTAATTGATTTCTCGCAAAGAGCTTTATTTTCTTTTATGCAATTTTCCCAAGCTGACTTGAAATCATCATAATAAATATCTTTTCCAGAAGGAAAATAATAATTTGCAAATCCCTGTTCCACTTGCTTTAAATTTATATTTTTATTATTAAGAAAAACATAAGCAAGTGTTCTGTTATATCTGTCTTTTTTATCTTTTCCATATTCAAGCCTGACTGTTTTATTTAAAATTTTTTCATTGAGAGAATCTTTTGCCTCTTGATAATATTTTTCTTTTTTTTCAGGAGTGTTAATTCCAAGGAGTCTTATCTTTCCAAGCTCAGTTTCAATAGTGTCTCCATCAACAATTCTTTTAACAATTGTCGTGTCAGAATCAGAAAAAGAATCTATAACTAAGCCATCCAACCAGGAATAATTTACTGCGATAAGAAAAATAATCAAGAAAATTAAAATAATGGTTTCATTTTTTGTTAATTTCATACATTTTAGTATAATAATTAATTTAAATAACTCTTTATAATTTTTATTATGGATAAAATGATTTTGTTAGCAGATAGAAATTCTAATGCTTGGGACTTTTCTAATAAAATTCAAAAATATATAGAGGAAAAATATAAAATTAAAATTCCTTTAATGGAGGTTGAAATAAGTCATTTTAGAAATAGGGAAATTTATATGCATATCCCAATGAGTATAAGAAAAAAAGAAATTTATTTTATACAAGATTCAACAAAAGATCCTCAAACATGGTGGGTTGAACTTCTGTTGCTAAAAGATTTATTATTAGGGGCTTCTGCTGAAAGTGTAACTTTGGTTTTACCGGATATGTATTATAGCCGGCAAGATAGAAAAGATAAACCCCATGTGCCAATTTCAGCGAGAGCGCTTGCGAATTCAATTTCTTCAGATTTAAAAAAAATAATCACAATGGACTTGCATGCAGCGCAGCTTCAAGGATTTTATCCTCAAAATATCCCGGTGGACAATCTTTATAGTTTTCCGGAAGTTGTCAGACATTTAAGAGAAAAACATTCAGGGGAATTAGAAAAAATGGTTGTTGTTTCTCCGGACGCAGGTTCTGCTCCAAGAGCTAAAGCTTTTTTAAAAAAACTTGAAAAAGCCCAAAAAGAGGATAATAAAAAACAAGAATATTCCATTGCATTAATAGACAAGACAAGATCTAAACAAGGAGAGATTCAAGAGATGAAACTTATTGGAAATGTTAAAAATAAAAATGTTTTTATTCCAGACGATATAATAGATTCCGGAAATACTTTGTGCGGGGCAGCAAAACTCCTTAAGAAAAAAGGCGCTAAAAAATTATTTTGTTACGGAACACATGGTCTTTTTACAGAAGGTCCGGAAAAAGTTTGTAAATATTTTGATTTTGTTATGACCAGCAATACTCATCATCAAAAGTTTTCCGGCTTAGAAGTTATTGATATGAGTCCGCTTTTTGCAGAAGCAATTTACAGAGCGCAAAAAGGACTTTCTATTTCTGAATTGTTTGAATGATTTTTTAATTAAATTAATTATTTTTCTCGGGAAAGTTTTATAAGCAGAATTATATTTTTGATGTTTAAGCGGGAGTGTCGGAGTGGTCAAACGAGCAGGACTTAAGATCCTGTAGCTTAGTGCTTGCGCAGGTTCGAATCCTGTCTCCCGCATTATATTTATTATAGAATTCTTTTAGAATTAAACTTTTTTATTTCCCTTATTCTTGTTTTCTCGCTTGTATCTTAACACCAAGCTCCTCAAGTCTTTTAATATGCGCCTGCATAATTCCCTCAACATTCTGAATCATTTTAAACAATTCATTTCTTTCGTTGATAAGTGTGTTTAAAGCTCCCTGATGAAAAGCAATTTCCTGCTCTCTTGACATTTTAGGGGGCTCGGGTGTTTTTTTATTAAGGGCTTTTTCAAGATTTTCTTCATTTATTTTAGACATAAATTATAAAAACTAAATATCCTTATAAACTTTATGAAAAAAGTGATTTCAAATTTATTGCAAAAGACTATACAAAAATCTTTTAATTTAAAATTAACAATTCAGGAAATTGATAATAAAATTGAAATTCCTCCGGATTCTTTAATGGGAGATTTTGCGTTTCCGTGTTTTTTTCTCAGCTCAAAACTAAAGAAAAATCCAAATGAAATTGCAATTAAAATGAAAAATGAAATTAATAATTCTTCAAGAGAAATTTCTGAAATAAAAACTGCCGGAGCATATCTTAATTTTTTTGTCAACAAAAAAATTCTTGCTGTTAATTTAATTAAAGAAATTTCAAAAAATAATAAAAAATATGGAGAGAATAATTCTGAAAAAGGAAAAAAAACTTCAGTTGAATTTCCGTCTCCAAATACAAACAAGCCTCTTCATTTAGGACATTTAAGAAATATAGCAATTGGCGAGAGTGTTTCAAGAATTTTGGAATTTTCAGGAGGAAAAGTTTTTAGAAACAGCTTGAATAATGACCGGGGAGTTCATATATGCAAATCAATGGTTGCTTATGAAAAATACGGAAGCAATAAAACTCCGGAATCAGAAAAAAAGAAATCGGACCATTTTGTCGGAGATTATTATGTTTTGTTTTCTAAAAAAGAAATGTCTGAAGAGAACGCGCAGGAAATGTTAATAAAATGGGAAAATGGAGACAAAAAAGTTCTTGCTCTTTGGAAAAAAATGAATAAATGGGCTTTAGACGGATTTAAAGAGACATACAAAAAATACGAAATTAAATTAGATAAAGAATATTTTGAAAGTGAAATTTATATGAAAGGCAAAGAGTTTGTTGAACAAGGATTAAAAAAAGGAATTTTTAAAAAAAAGAAAGACGGAAGTGTATTTATTGATTTGAATAATGAAAAACTTGGAGAAAAAATTGTTTTAAGAGCAGACGGCACTTCTGTTTACATCACTCAAGATTTGTATCTTGCTAAATTAAAATTTGACGAGCTTAAAATTGATAACTCAATTTATGTTGTCGGCAATGAACAGGATTATCATTTTAATGTTCTTGTTGCAATCTTGAAAAAACTGAAATTTGATTTTGCAGATAAAATAAAACATTTGTCGTATGGAATGGTTGTTTTGCCTGAAGGAAGAATGAAATCAAGAGAAGGAAAAGTCGTTGATGCAGATGATTTAATTGAAGAAATCCAGAAGTTAGCAAAAAAAGAATTAATTTCAAGGAGCAAACTTTCAGCAAGAAAATTGGAATCAAGAAGTTTAAAAATTGCTTTGGCTTCTATAAAATATTTTCTCCTTAAAACAGATATAAATAAAGATATGCTTTTTAATCCTGAAGAATCAATCAGATTTGACGGCGATACTGGACCATATATTCAGTATTCTTATGCGCGCGCAAATTCTATTTTGGAAAAATCAAAAATCAAAAATAATTTAAATAAATTTGAAATTAAAACTCTTCATCAATCAGAAATAGAATTAATAAAAAAACTTTCCCAATTTAAAGAGGTTGTTTTAAAATCCCGTGAGACTCTTAATCCGTCTTTGATTGCCCATTATTCTTATCAGCTTGCGCAGAATTTTAATGAATTTTATCATTCCTGCCCCGTTGTTGATTCAAAAGAAGAGGAATTTAGATTAGCTCTTGTCAAATCATTTATGCAGGTTTTAAAAAATTCTGTCTGGCTTTTGGGAATAGATATTTTGGATGAGATGTAAAACTAACTCATCAAAAACCCAAACCAAAACATATTTAAATAAAAATTTCCTAAATTATTCATCTGAAAAAAGGGGTGAAAACTCTTTATTTCAATAGATTTAATGAAAGAGGAATAAAAAACAAGAAGTTTTTTAACGCAAACGCGATAAAGATATCGCATTTGAAAGGAGGTGAATTAATTTAAATTTAAGATGGCAAAAACAAGAGGAGTAGATATTGTGGGAAAGTGGGCGTTTCTTATCGGTGTAATTCTTGCAGTAGTTCTTGGATTATTTGACCCTGTAATGGGAAATTGGGCAATAGTTCTTGTAGTTATCGGACTTATTGTGGGATTGCTTAATGTTACTGACAAAGAAGTCACACCTTTCTTAATGTCCGGAGCAGTGTTAATAATTGCAAGTGCTCTCGGCGGCAGTTTAATGAGTGACATGCCTTTCGTCGGAGCAATTCTTGACGCATTGCTTGCAGTATTCGTGCCAGCTACAGTTATTGTAGCAATAAAAAACGTTTTTAGTTTAGCGCGAAATTAATTAAATTTTATTTTTTTTATATATTTCTTTTTATTTTTTTATAATTTATTAAAGTGAAAACATTAAAAATCCAGTTCACCTAATTTTTATTATGGACTCAAAAATAGCATTAAAGCAATTAAAAATTCTTGATAAATATGGAAAAAAGATGCGTTTGGCAGCGGAAAACTGGCAGAACAAATTTCAAACTTTAATTTCTATAATCCTCTCAGCAAGAACAAGAGATGAAACAACGATAAAAGTTGGAAACTTATTATTTAAAAAATATTCAACAGCAAAAAAAATTTCAAATGCCCGACTTAAAGAAATTGAAAAAATAATCAGACCGGTAAATTTCTATAAAAATAAATCAAAAAATATTTTAAATTGCGCTGAGGTCTTGGTTAAAGAATATCACTCTAAAATCCCTGAATCTATTGAAAAATTAATTGAACTTCCGGGAGTTGGAAGAAAAACAGCTAATGTTTTTTTGGCTGAAATTGGAAAAGATACAATTGGTGTTGATACTCATGTAAGCCACATTTCACAAAAACTTGGATGGACAAAACACCAAAAACCAGCGCAAATAGAAAAAGATTTAGAAGCTCTTTTTCCTAAAAAATATTGGAAAAAAATAAATGAAACACTCGTGCGTTTCGGAAAAACTTATATAAGCAGGAAAGAAAAAGATGATTTTTTGGAGAAAATAAATAAATTAAGATTTTTCTAAATGGTTCTGTTGAAAAAGTTTTAAGTTCGTAATTTTTTTGGCAATTTATTATAAAACAAGGGTGGGTCTCGTTTGAAAGACGAGGTTGAGTGCGAGCGTTTGCGCGAGACAAACTTAGAAAATTAAAATCAATAAAAAGAAATATTACAAGAGCAGACGGGAGTGGGAATTTGAACTCAAAACTAAAACAAAAATTAAGATTTTCAACAGAGCCCCTTCTAAATAAAAGTTTTTAAAACACGGTCTTTAAAAGAACGTCATTTTTGAATAATAACATAATCGCAAGATTTATAAGGGCTTATTTGTTTAAGGTTTAATAAACCAATATAAAAAAATGCCCCTAGAAAATATTCTTAAAACAGCAAAGAAAACTGCGCTAACTTTAGCTGCAAGCGCGATGTTTTTTACAGGAATAAATTATCAAAATAACAACGCTTACTCCCAGTCAGTTAAAAAGACGAAAACCCAGCCGGTTCAAGAGGTAAAAAATTCTAAATTCCCTGAAAAAGATTTAAAAGTAGTTGAAATTCCTTTCTGGAGAATTGTATATAGTGAAGGAATCCCTGCCGAGGTACGCATTTCAGGAAACAATAAAGTTATGGTTTTTGAACACAGACAAGAAGAAAAAAGTGATATTTTTTTGGCGAACATTGGAAGCGAAGAAGCTATAAAACTGGATTTGGGGTCTGGTTTTCATAGAGAACCTTCTATAGACTATAAAGGAAGAAATATTGTTTTTAGTTCTGAAACAGATACTTCTAAAGGAGAAATTTGGCTTGCAGATTTGGATAAAATGAAACTTATAAATCTTTCAAATCATCCAGATGCAGATTTTCAGCCAAGCATAGATGACAATGGAGAAAAAGTTATTTTTACAAGTGAAAGAAATAAAAAATCAGAAATTTATCTTGTTCAGCTTAAAAAATCAAAGCCGGAAAAATTGATTAATTTTTCAAATGATAAAAAAAGCTGGTATTATTTTCCGCAAATTAGCGGCAACGGAAAAAATGTTGTTTATGCCAAAGAAGACGCCAGACAAAGTATATGGGTAAAAGAAACTGAAAACCCGTATGGAGAAAAAATGCTGGAAGAACACAGCAACTATTGGTATATGGATCCGCAAATTAGCCGAGACGGAACCAGGATAGCCTGGACCAGGGTCAAAAAACAAGAATCATCTAATAAAAAAAAGATTTTTCTGGCAGACATTGTTACAGGAGATAATTTTGAAATTTCCAATGGAGAAAATAGCGAAAGACCGAGCATAAGCGCAAACGGCGAATATTTAGCTTGGCTTGAAGGTTCATCAATTATAGGAGAATATAAAATTAAAGTGCAGGATACAAAAACAAGAAAAATAAAAAAATTAGGAATCTCCCTTCCTTCAGGGCTTTTAGAAAACGAGTATCTTTCAAGAGACGGAGTTAATAGCACAAATCACTTTTTTAGAATATCTCCTGATGGAAAGTTTCTTGGCATTTTCTTACCGCATGAATCAGGAGCAATTTATGGAATAGGAAATCCGCATGAAGAACCAGGACTAATGTATACAGTAGATGAAAAAGAAATTAAAAA
Source organism: archaeon GW2011_AR19 (assembly GCA_000806015.1). Classification (GTDB taxonomy): domain Archaea; phylum Nanobdellota; class Nanobdellia; order Pacearchaeales; family GW2011-AR1; genus JWKY01. The sequence goes on from JWKY01000003.1 coordinate 6,968, forward strand.
TCCAAAAAAGAAAGAATCTTTATATGGGAACGATAAATAAATTGGGTAATTAGATAAGTTTTGAATCTAAATTTCCTATTAATTTTTGTTATTAAAATAAATTTTTTAATGGTTCCCAATAAAACCATATGGTTTCCAAAAGATTTATATAGTTTCAGATAATACTAATAAAATGGAGAGACAAACAGCATCTCAAAAGATTTTGCATTTATTTTTTGATTTTCCAGAAAGAGAATTTGGACTTAATGGGATAGTAAATTTAACAAAAGTTTCAAAGAAAAATGCAAATAAAATAATTAATTTTCTGCTAAAGAAAAATTTTTTAAAAAGAAAAATAGTGGGAAAAAGCTGGTTAATAACTTGTAATCTGCTGCATGAATATAATAAAACAATAAAAAAAGCATATAATTTAGAAAAAATTTACAATTCAGATATAATTAACAAAATAAAACAAAAATTTCCGGGATATAAATCAATAATTCTTTTTGGAAGTTATAGAAAAGGAGATGATACTGAAAAAAGCGATATTGACATCGCAGTAGAAATCTCAGGAAATCAAAAAATTAAAATAAAAGAATTTGAAAAAATAAAAGAAATAGGATACAGAAAGAGCATTCCGATAAATTTGCATATTTTTTCAAGACAATCTATAGATAATAATTTATTTTCTAATATTGCAAATGGGTTCATACTTGACGGGTTTCTGGAGGTTAAGAAATGAACAAGTTCCCAGATAAAGACAGAGCAAGAAGTTTAATGCAAAATTCCATTAGAGATATGAAATACACTTTAACCTTAAATATTTCTGAAGAATCAGCTAATACAATTGTAAGGAACATCTATGAATCATTCAGAATGCTGGGAGAAGCAATATTATTAAAAAAGGGCATAAGACCAATAGACCATATAAACTCAATAGATGAAATTTTAAAATTAGAACTAAAAACTTCAAAACCATTAAACATATTAGAAAATTTAAGAAGATTAAGACATAATATAAATTATTATGGATACAAAGCAAATATTTACGACGCAAAAGAATCCATAAGTTTTGCAAAAAATTGCTTTAATGAGTTGTTAAAAAAAATAAATAAGATAATTGAAAATTAAAATGAAATCCCTAAACATTCAAAAATATCTCTCTTTTGCAATAAAATTAATCCTGATTTTATCAATAATCAATGCTATAAATAACCAATTTTGGTATATAATGTCCACAAACATTTTTCTGTTAATTTTAATGTTTATTCCCCAGATAGTAAAAAGATATCAGATAAAAATTCCTGCTGAATTTGAGTGGACACTGCTGGTTTTTGTAATTTTCACACTTTTCCTTGGAAAAATCAGCGGGATTATTGTTCCAATATTTTTTGGAATTGCAATCGCCATGATAGGATTTATGATTCTGGCAATTCTTTATTCAAATAATCAAATAAAAAAAGATTATTTTTTAATAATTTTATTTACATTCAGTTTCACAATAACTTTCGGATTTCTCCTTGAACTCTTGAAATATTATCTAAAAATATTTTTAGGAGATGAGATAAGCCTCGGAATTTACAAGTTTTCTATGCAAAACATGACTTTTGTAATAATCGGAGCGGCAATAGCTTCAATAATGGGATACATTTATATGAGTTCAGAAAAAGGGATGATTAGACAGGCTGTAAAAAAAATTATAGAAAAAAATCCAAAATTATTTTTAAAGAAAAATAATTCTTCAGATGAAATTTTAGAGTTAATAAAAAATAAGGAGAGCGAAGAAATAGAATTTAAATCAACTTTAAGAACAAATCTTCATACAAATGAATTTGATAAGAAAATGGAATTCTCTGCATTAAAAACAATTACCGCTTTTCTAAACTCAAATGGCGGAACTTTATTGCTCGGAATTACTGATGAAGGCAAAATCTTGGGAATAGAACACGATAAATTCCCGGACACAGATAAATTTAATTTGTATTTAATAAGCATGATAAAAGAAAGAATTGGAAAAAAACATTTTCATTTAATAGAAATCCAGAATAGCGTGATTGAAGGCAGAACAATTGTAAAGCTCAGCTGTAAAAAAAGCAAAAATCCTGTTTTCCTAAAATCAGATTCAAATGAAGAAGAATTTTATGTAAGAATGGGTCCGTCAAGCGTTCAATTAAAGGGAAGCGAGCTGGTGGATTATGTAAAAAGGAAATTTGGATAGAATTCTATTTTAACTAAATTTATAAATTCTATTTATTTTTATTATTTATGAAAATCTCTGACAAAACAATTCGCGCTTATGCTTTAAAAAATGCGCTTTCTTATAATGGAAAAGCTCAGCAAGGAGCAGTAATTTCTGCATTATTTAATGAAGGAATGAAAAAAGAAGAAGTTAAAGAATATGTAAAAAAAATTTCTGAAATTATAAACGAAATTAATTCGTTTTCTCCTGAAAAGCAGGAAAAAGAATTTGAAAAATTAAAAAATGAAATTTCTGAAAGAGAAATTCGCGAAGGGCTTTCAGAACTGCCGAATGTCCCAAAAACAGGCGTTGTAATGAGATTTAGGCCTGCGCCATCAGGACCATTGCATATCGGGCATATTATTTCTAATATGATAAATTCTCTTTATACAAAAAAATATGGAGGAAAGTTTTATATTATTATTGACGACACTAACCCTGAAGAAACTCTTCCTGAAGCTTATAAAAATATAAAAGAAGATTGCGATTGGATTTTTGGAAATGTCTATGAATATCTTAATGCTTCAGATAGAATGGAAATTTATTATGAATATGCTGAAAAATTAATTAATAAAAATTCAGCTTATGTCTGCGCTTGTTCGCAGGAAGAATTCAAAAAATTTGCAGAGCAAAAAAAAGAATGTCCCTGCAGAAAAAACTCTATTAAACATAATTTAGAGAAATGGAAAAAAATGCTGGATAAAAATGGTTTTTCAGAAGGAGAAGCTGTTTTAAGATTCAAATCAAATATGCAGGATTCCAATCCCGCAATGAGAGATTTTCCTTTAGCAAGAATTAATCTTCATAAACACCCTTGGCAAAAAAAGAAATATCGTGTTTGGCCCTTGATGAATCTTTCAGTAACAACAGACGATATTGAATTGAAAATAACCCACATAATTCGGGGAAAAGACCATGCAGATAATGCAAAAAGGCAGGAAATGATTTACAAAGCTCTCGGACTTGAAAAAAAATTTCCCTGGACATTTTTCATGGGAAAAATAAAATTCACCGATATTGCATTGTCTAAAAGAAAATTAAATACTGCAATTAAAGAAGGAAAATATTCGGGAGCAGAAGATGTCAGACTTCCAACAATTACTTCATTAAAAAAAAGAGGATACAAGCCGGAAGCATTTGCAAAATTCGCAGAGCAAAGAGGGTTGACAGACGTTGATAAAATAATAAGCCAGAAAGATTTTTTTAAAGTAATAGATACTTTTAGTGAAGATTAATATATTAACTTTAGAATAGTAATGTTTAAAAAGGCAAAAAATCTAATACTTTCAAGATGTTAGCTAAAAACAAAAAAGGAATATCTGAAATCGTCGTAACTATAATTATAATTCTATTAGCAATTGTAGTTTTTGCAGTTGTTTCAGTTGTTGTAAAAGGGACTGTTTCAAAAGGCGCAGAAAATATTGAATTAGCAAGCGCTTGCTTAGATGTTGAAATGCATGCTGTAAAGATTGCACAAACAACTCAAAGCGAGATTAATCCAACACCTATTCCAGATTCATATGATATTACAGTTTCAAGAAGTTCTTCGGGAAAAAACCTTGATGGAGTTAAATTAATAGTTGAAGATGCAACAAAAGATAAAAGTGTTGGAAGTGAAAATATAATCGAATCAATTAAACCATTAGACAAAAAAACATACACTGTCTCTGGAATTGATTTTACTCCAGCTCAGGTAACAGTAGTTCCTTTCTTTATGAAAAAATCAGGAGAAGTATCTTATTGTGATAATTCTCAAACTGATGAACTGGTTATTGAGGCTTAAAGCTTAATTGAATTTTATTGATTCTTACTTTCTGATTTGTTTAACGAGTAAATGAAAATAATAAAAACAACTACATGGAAAAATAAGAAATTTTTGAATTTATTTATTAAACAAATGTTAAGTAAATCTCCTTTGGACCCATGGCCCGTTATCAAAAATTCTCCCTTGTTTGTATTATACAACCCTCATGAAAATAAAGAAGTTTCTTATTGTACAATAAAATCATGGAACAATCTTTTTGAATTGGGAAATGTTTTAACTGAAAAAAAATTAAGGGGTAAGGGATATTCAAGCGAGTTAATAAATAAAGTGCTAGAAGACTATAAAAAAATATATGTTACTTGCGAAACTAATCTTGAGAGTTTTTATAAGAAATTTGATTTTGAAAAAATAAAATATTCACCTTATCCTATAAAACAAAGAGTTGGATTTGTAAATTTCTTTAGTTTTCTTGGAACAAAAAAATATATCTGTATGGAGCGTTCGATTTAAAATTTTTTGCTGCATATAAAACGGCTATAGTAGTTTTTTTGTTTATGGATTTTTTTAACACTGAAACTAAAAATATAAAAACTATCATATTTTCCCCCGAGTATGAATAAAAAAGGGGTTAATAAATGGATTATATTTTTTGCGCTTTTAATTGGAATAATTCTTATTTATTATTTATTTAAAAAATATGGATTGCCTTATTTAAAAAACAATGCAACAGACAGCTATACAAACACTTTTGAGAGCATTGCAATATTTATTGTTGTTGTCATATTAAGCTATTTCTTTATAAAATTCAGTTCACAATTATTAAAAAGTTATTTAATCAGCAACGGCGAAAAAAGAGATGTTAAATTAGTGCTGTCTGTTTACAAATATTTTATGTGGATTTTTATTTTATTTATTACTTTTTCATTGTTGTTTAAACAAGTAGGCTCGCTAATTACTTCATTGGGATTAATCGGTTTTGGAATAACCTTTGCATTGCAAAAACCAATCTTAAATTTTGTCGGCTGGCTTACAATTGTCTTTAATAAAACTTACAAGTTAGGAGATGTAGTCTCAATAAATAATACAAATGGAAGAGTTTATGATATTAAGGCGATGTACACTAATGTATCTGAACTTGACAGCATCGGTGATCCAACGGGTAAATCAATTTCAATCCCAAATGAATTTGTTTTAACAAGCTCTGTAACAAATTTCACAAAAGGGACAAATTATATTTGGGATGAAGTTGCGATTTATTTAACCTATCAAAGCAATTGGAAAAAAGCGCAAAAAAAAGCTGAAAAAATAATTCAGGATTATTATGACAAAAATATTAAAAAAGAATTAAAGAAAACATTTAAAGAAGAATTTAACGCGCAAAATGAAATCGTTCCAAGAATATCCATTAATGAAAAAGGAGTTATTTTAAGATTCAGATATCTGGTGGATTTTAATTCCGCGAATGAAACCAAAGGCGCAATGATTAAAATATTACTAGATAAATTAAAAGGCAAAGATATTATCTTCGGCAAAATTGAGAATATTACTAAAGCGGATAATAAAAAATTTTTAAGTTAAAATTATTTTAGATAATTTTCAGTTATTCTACTGATTAACTTAATTAATTTTTCCGGTTTAATCGCACTCCCGCTTAATCTCGGGCTCCCGCCGATTAAATCACTTCCGCCCCATTTTTCATTTTTCTTTCGCTTGACATTCTTGGAAAGCGAATGGAAACTTCCTGTTTGCTTTTTTTCAATTTTATTTAATTCAGCATAAATTTTTTCTAAAGGAAATAAAACAAATGGATTGGTTTTTAATAAAACATAATTATAATTTTCATTTCTTTTTTTAACTAAAATAATTTTATTAATTCCGTTTTTTATAAATTTCATTCTTGCATAAGGCCCTATTTCTTCAATCATGTGGATATCTTTATTAGACTGAATTAATTTGTATTCCGTATCTAAATCAGTCATCTTGCATTTACCTTGAGAATATTTGTCTATTCTTGTTAATACTTCTTTAATTAAAATTTTAATTTCCCCATTAGTCATTGTATAAAGTTTATTTGTATAGCGTGATTTAATATAAGGCTCAAATACCCAGGCAACTTCTTTCATAATTTTAGAATTAGTATCAAAAGGATAAGTTCCTCCAGTAATATCTAATTTGTCTTCTATTTCAACTAATTTTTCGATTAAAGGCTCATCATTTTTCATTATTCTTTTATAATTAAATAACAGCCATAACGATAAGCAAACATCCTGGTCAGGATCATTTACATAGACGTTGATTTTTTGATTGTCTGAATTAAAAAAATTTTTAATCATTCCTTGTTTTATAAAAAAATAAATTTGGGCAGAAGTGCTTTTTGTAATCAGCCTGTTAACACCTTCGTGATGATTAATATTTAATCTTCGCCCGTCTATTTGATGATTAGTTGGTCCGGAAACATAACCATCTAAAGCAATGGAAAATCTCGGACTTTGAGAGATAAAATTTTTCCAGGTTTTTGTGACTCCTTTTTCAACTATTAATTCAATCATAAGAAGATAGAACAAAGTGGATTTATAAGATTTATTATAAAAATTTGCGAGAATTACCTGCTCGTTTCATTAGACCACACTTGGGTGAATGCGTCAAAAATTTCCTATTTTTGTTCCTTTTTCATTCGCAAAAATTAAGAAGATTGCCACAACAACAAAGTTCAATAAAATGAATTAATCAATTAAAATAATTAATAATTATAAAAGCTGTCTGGGCTGGTGGAGGGGGCGAGCAAGTTCACGGAGGACAAATTATTTTTTATAAATTACCGAGTGAGCTTGGGAGTAGAAGTGCTGGCGAGTGATTTCGCGAGACAAACTTATTTTATTTACTTGCATTAATGCGAGCGGGGTCGGGAGTTGGGTGGAGCAAACGATGGTGCGAGCAAGTTTACGAGATAAACTTCCTTTTAAAAAACCTTATAAATAATTTATTCCTGCAATTATCATGGCGGTTGTAGTATAATGGCAGTACGTGCGGTTGTGGTCCGCAAAACGGGAGTTCGATTCTCCTCTTCCGCCCTTATGAAAAACAGAAAGCAATTTGCGGAATTTGACAAAATTCCAGCCTCTGCCATTTAGAAAGAAGAAAGCACATATCAAAAAGCTTTTTCTAAGACAAAAGAAAAGTTTATGAAGATAAGAAATAATAATTAAATAACAAAAAATGAACTTCCAATTTTATTTAGAAAAATTATCTAATTCGGATATTTTCAAAAAATTTAAAAAAGAAAATAAAGGAGCGTATCTATGTTCTGGATTTTTTTCAATTGATATTCAGGGAAAAGACAATCAACAACATTTAGATTTTTATTCTTCTTCTAAAAATAAAATGGTCAGTTTTCAACTTGAAAAATCTCTTGAACCAGTTCCTTTAGAAAATTATGATAAAAGAGTCCCTGAAAAATTAAAAGATAATTTAGATTTTGACTTTGATGAAATTGAAAAGATGATTCTCAATAAAATGAAAGAGGAAAATGTTAATAAACAAATCCAAAAATTATTATTTTCTTTGCAAAATATGAAGGGAAAAAACTTCTTAATTGGAACAATCTTTATTTCCGGAATGGGAATTTTAAAAGTCACAATTTCTTTAGATGAAAATACAATTGTTAATTTTGAGAAAAAATCTATTTTAGATATGTTTAAGATTATTAAGAAATAATTGACAAAAATTATTAATATAAAGAGATTACCTGTTTGTCAAAAATGTAAGGGAACCAAGTTTCCCTTGACAATCAACCTTCCTTTGATAGTTTTGTTCCTTTTTTGTTTTTATAAGGAATTTCTTTACTACAAATTATTTCAGAAAGAAATATGTCTTTGTTAGAAAATCTCCCTTTTATAGAATATACCTTTTGTATATAATTTCTTGATTCTATTGCTGATAATCCAAAATCCCTCATCTTTTTATATAATGGACCTTTCTCCAGATTTATTTTCATAGGTTAAACAATCCAAACAGCTTTAATAATTTTATGGTTTTTCAACAACAAAGTTAATCATCATTTCTGAATTGTGCGTTGAAATAATTTTAAATCCGATTTTCTTGAATAAATCATGGATTTCTTTTTCGTCGTATAAATAATAATACCTCTCCCCTTTATCAGTCCATCCAACATATTTTTCTTTTCCTTTAATATTTTTAAATCGTTTTGATTTTATATTCCACACTCCAATTTCAGCTTTTGCTTTTGGCTTTAAGACTCTATACAGTTCTTTAACAGCCTTTTCCCTTTTTTGTTTGCCCTCAACACAATGCAACGCTGAAATGCAGATTGCAAAATCAAAAAATTCATTTTCATAAGGAATTTCCCAAATATTTGCCTGTTTAAATTCTGCATTAATTTTTTCTTTCTTTGCTTTTTTTTCTGCAAGTTTGAGCATTTCTTTTGAAAAATCAATTAAATATATTTTTCCATTTTTTATATTCACAAGATGCCTTCCGCTTCCGCTTCCTAAATCCAAAACTTTGCCGGATTTTTTTTTCAAAAATTTAATTGTATGCTCTGCTGGAATTGTTTTGTATTCGTGCCATTCTGGCGCGATTTTATTCCAAATTTGTTTTTGACTCATGAATTAATCTAGAAAAACAAGGTTAAAAAATTAATCTATCTTCTTCCTCCTCAATAAATTAGCGTTTGCGACAACAGTTATTGACGAGAGAGCCATTGCTATTTCTGCTACAACAGGATGCAAAACTCCGGCAATAGCCAAGGGAATTGCAATTGTGTTATAAGCAAAAGCCCAAAATAAATTTTGTTTTATTTTTTTAAAAGTTGCTTTTGAAAGATTAATTGCTTGAACAACTCCATTTAGCGAACCCTTTGCCAAAACAAGGTCTCCTGATTCTATAGCAATATCTGTTCCTGTTCCAAGTGCAATGCCGACGTTACTTTGTTTTAAAGCAGGCGCATCATTTATTCCGTCTCCGACAAAAGCAACCATCTTTTTTTCTTGTTCCTGTAATTCTTTGACTTTGTTTGCTTTTTCTTCCGGAAGAACATTTGCCAAGATTTCATAAATTCCAACTTTTTCTCCAATTGCTTTAGCAGTAGCTTCATTGTCTCCAGTAATCATTATTGGTCTTAATCCAGCTTCTTTTAATTTTTTAATTGCTTCAACAGAATCTTCTTTAAGAGCATCAGCAACAGCAATTGCCCCTAAAATAATTTTATTTTCAGAAATAACCATCGTGGTATATCCGAAATTTTCAAAATTTTTTATTGTTTCTTCAAATTTTTTTAATGAAATTTTTCTTTCATTCATCAATGTTCTGTTTCCTATAACTATGCTCTTTCCTCTGATTTTTCCTTCAATACCTCTTCCTCTTAAAATTTTAAAGTTTTTCACTTCTTTATATTTTTTCAATCCAATCGATTCTGCATATAAAACAATTGCTTTTGCAATAGGATGTTCAGAATTCTTTTCAAGAGAAGCAGCAATTTCAAAAAGATTTTTTTCCTTTTCTTTTGGATAAACTTCTGCAACTTCCGGCTTGCCTTTTGTGATAGTTCCCGTTTTATCCAGGACAATTATTTTAATTTCTTTCATTGTCTGAATTGCTTCTCCTTTTTTTATTAAAATTCCCCTTTTTGCACCCATTCCGGAACCAACCATCAAAGCTGTCGGCGTTGCTAATCCTAAAGCGCAAGGACAAGCAATTACAAGAACAGCTATTCCGATGCTGATTGACCTGCTTAAATCATTAGAAAAAATCAGCCAAGCAAAAAAGGTTAACAATGCAACAACTAAAATAATCGGAACAAAAATGCTTGTAATTTTGTCTGCAAGTTTTTGTATAGGTATTTTTTCACTCTGTGTTTCTTCAACTAATTTTATTATATGCGCAAGAAAAGTGTCTTTTCCAATTTTTGTTGCTTTAACATACAAAATTCCGTCCTGATTTATTGTAGCGCCAATTACATTATCGCCCTTAATTTTATCTCTAGGAATTGATTCTCCTGTAACCATTGACTCATCCACAGAAGATTCTCCTTTTACAATAATTCCATCAGTTGGAATTTTTTCTCCAGGTTTTATAATTAATATATCATTCACTTTAACTTCAGAAATGTCAATTTCAATTTCTTGATTATTTTTTAAAATTCTTGCTTTTTTTGCTCCAAGTTCAAGAAGTTTTTTAATTTCCTGACTGGCTCTCCCTCTTGCAACAGCTTCAACATATTTTCCGGTTGTAAAAAAAGCCATAATCATTGCAGAAACTCCTGAATAATCATCTACAATTCCTGTGAAACTTAAGAATCCGGTTAAGTATGCAACAATGGTTCCGAGAGCTATTAAAGAATCCATATTAAAATAAAATGTAAACAATCCGCGCATTCCACTTTTAATAGTATCCCATCCAAAAATAAAAAGAACAGGAAATCCCAAAACCAATAAAATAGGGACCATCCAACTTTCTGGTAAAATCTCAATGCCAAATAGTCTTCCTGAGAACATGAAAATAGCTATTGGAATTGTAAAAAGCCAGGAGAAAATTAATTTTTTCTTCCAGATTTTAATTTCTTCATCTTCTGCTGGTTCGTCGTGTTTTCCGTGTTCGTGATTCATTTCTTCATCTCCTGCATTTCGTGGTTTTCATGCTTGTGTTGCATCTTTATTTTGTTCCATAGGTAAGGGTAGTAAATAACCCAACCTTATTTTGTTTAATATTCCTAAATTTATTTATTTCAAATAGGTACTTCATTTCTTCCGGAGAATACATTTTATTGTTACCGGGCTCAATTTTTTGGAATATTTTGTTTAAAGCAAGACCAAAACTCAAGTCAACAACCGCTAAGGAACCATTTTTCTTTAATATTTTATAAAAATTTTTCATGACTAAGTCGGGTTTTGAATAATGGTGAAATGCATCCACACTAAAGACATAATCAAATGAATTATCCTTAAAGCCCATTTTTTCAACAGACTTAATTTCTAATTTAGGCTTATTTAATTTTCCTTTCGCAATTCTTAACATTTCTCTTGATATGTCAATCCCATATAAACTGAGATTTTTTTTAGAATTTTCCAGTATTTTTAAAAAATTACCTGTGCCGCATCCCGCATCGAGGATTTTAGAATTATCTTTTATCTTAACAACGTTTATCGCTTTTTTTTGGGTCTTTCTTATCCAATTTCCAAAAAAGAAGTCATAATACCCTGCTATTAAATTAAAAAACTTTACATTTATTTGTTCTAAATTTTTCATTTTTAAACTTTATTCCTTTTCTATATTTGAAATTTTATATCCTGTTCGCACAACAGCTTTTTTAATTTCATCTTCTGAAACAGAATCTTCGCATTCTGCTGTTCCTTTTTTTAGCATTAAACTTACATTTGCATTCTTAACTCCAGGAACTTTTTTCAAACTTTTTTCTACATTTGATGCGCAGCTTGCGCAATGCATTCCGTTTATAGTAATTTTTATTTTTTTCATTTTACCTCCTATTTTAGTTTTTCATTTTTAATTGAGTGTTTAGTTATTTCAATATTGCATGATTTATATTTCTTGCACCATTCTTCGCATTTTTTAGCGAATTTTTTTTCTTTATATTTAAAATTGCATTCTTTGCATTTGTATATTTTTTTCATTTTCTGTCCCTCACCGGAGTTTGCAATTGTTTAATTAACCATATTATAAATAAAACCAAAGCCACCAAAATTAAAGCCATAAATAAAAATCCAAAAATCCACATTCCTGAAAAACTATAATTTCCCATCATGCCTCCAAAACCCATCATCCCAAATCCGCTGAATAAAAATAATGCCAAGATTACTACGATTACAATTATCAAAATATTATATTCATTATTTTTGTTTGTCATTTTAATCTTTACTTTTCATTTCATTTAAAATATGAATGCAATTTTTAGACATGTGTTTGTCAATCAAGAACATTAGGGGCTTGATTGTCTCTTCATTTAATTTATAATATCTGAATTTTCCATTTATTTCATCTAAAACAAAACCGCACATTTTTAATCTGGCTAAATTATGCGACACTGCCGTCTGGTCAAAATTTAATTCTTTTATTATTTCAGAAACATTTTTCTTGCCTTTTCTTAATAAATTAATAATTTTTAATCTTGGTTCAGAAACAAGAGTTCCAAAAAATATTTTGTATGCTTCGTATATCTGTTGTTCATTTATTTTATGAGGGTGTTGTAATATGGACTTGTTTATCATATGAAAGATACATACATATGACTATTTAAATGTCTTTAATTTTTTATTTATTCTGCAATTTCCATTCATTGATTTAGTTATAAAAAATATAGAGACAATTAATAATAAAATACCAAGAATTTGAATCTCCAATCCTTTAAACGGAAAATACATTAATGCCAATGGAGCCCCAATTAATCCAAATAAAAAAGCTCCGCAAGTAGGACAGCCGACTCCAAATGCTCCGATTATTCCTCCAAAAAATCCAAATACTCCTCCTTTTTTTGTGTTGATAAATGAAAACTTAAACACCACTAAAGAAAGATATATTCCGAATAGGATTGACATTATTGTTATTAATAAAACAGTTAAATAAATAAAATTGACGCCAGACATCATTATCGCAATCTTTAAACTATTGTTGGCGACAGTTGAAACCATAAGATAATATAAAATCCCAAAAAAAATCAAAGCAGTGATCCAGGTTATAATACGAAATTTTTTATAGGAAAAAACTTTTATTAAGTTTATCCAACTTTGTTTAATATCTTTTTTAAAAGTCATTTTAATAATTCTTGTTTATTTTATGAATTCATCTATTCTAACTTCGCTATATTCTTCAAGAATTTCAATTTTATTGAATTTTGTCAAAGCAATTTTTGCGTCCATCTTTTTGAAGGGAGCAACATAAACATTTGCAGGATATTTTTCTGCAAAAGCTTCAAGATTGTCTATTAATCCTTCTTCACAAACATAGTCTTCACAATTATAGTTTATGATAATCCCTGGAGGACCGGAACCATCGGCATGCTCAAGCATATGTTTTTGTACGGTTATCTGCATCTGCTCTTTAAGAACATGAGATTCGGGAGAAACTTCAATATGTCCCTGCATGTCCGTTGGAGGAAGGATTTTAACACTTGAAATTCCCCAGACGATTAATCCGACAATTACTCCAATAATAATTAATGTAATTGTCCAATTTTTTATTTTTTTAATTGGGATTTTTTTCTTTGGTTCTTTAATTAATTCAGAATGTTTTGCTGCATTATGCGAGGCTAAACCATCTGCATTTGCAAAAGTTCTATCGCAAGCTTCACATTTATATATTATTTCTTCCGTCATTTTTATTTATTTTTTAAGTTAAACATTCTTTATAAATGTCAGGATGATGCCCCATGTGTTCTCTCCAGGATTCTTCTGTGTAACCTGGCTGAAGAGAGCATTTATCTGTCCCAGAACTTCCAGAATCTTTAACTGCATAAATTATCCCAGGAAAAAAAGTCAAAATTAAAAGTCCGACTATTAAAATCCCAAGAATAATGTAAATAATTATTTTTTTATTCATCCTAACACATTCCTTTTTTCATTTTTAATTTATGATTAATTAAAAAACTTATTCCAATAATATTTGTCAGAATTCCAATTCCTAAAAACCATTTTTGATAAGACATTAAAATCATTGCAATCCCGGAAATTCCGGCAATAGGAATTAAATTAAATAAAAAATGAGAACAACAAGCAACCATGCTTCCTGCAGAAACCCCGCCTGTTCCGGCGACGGTTCCTGTCACTGCTGCAGTATGTTGTATTGAACTATAAAGTCCGATTTGAATTCCAAATCCTATTGCAAGAGGAAAGATAAAATACCATAAACTTCTCAAATTCAAAAAAGCAAAATTAATTCCCTGAAAAATAGAAAGCACACTAAGATAAAAAACCAAGATTCCAAATCCAGCTAATAAGCCGTATAAAACTGAATTATCTTTTCCAGTCATTTTTTATTTACCATTTCTTGCAGCATTCAATAAGTTTTTTTGCAACTTTGCTGAATTTTTTATTATTTCTGAATAAATAAATTAAATAAAAAATCGTCCAAAGCCCAAGAATAAGAATCAAACTATTAAATTCAAAATTTTCAAGAATAGCATAAATAATAAAAATAAATGTTAATAGTAAGGGCAGTCTGAAAATTTTAAATTTTTCTCTGACATTTTTTTCCCATAAGTAAAATATGCCTAAAGAGGTATGGCCCATAAGAATTGCTATAATAATTTTATCTGTGAAAGTTTTTGTTAAAAATAAAATTAAGAGGGCAATCCAAGTTAAACTAACTGAAACACATAAAGCGCAGAATTTTTTCCAATTAAATAAATTTTTTAAAATTAATAAAATAAAAAATAATCCAATAATTCCAATTATTGTATAAAATAAAAATTCCATTTTAAATAATTTTTCTCCCGGATTCTTCCCAGGCAGTCATCCCTCCATCAAGCTCATAAATTTTTTGATAGCCCATTTCTAATAATTGTTTTGATGCATCTGCAGACATTTTCCCGCTTCTGCAATAAACAGCTATTGGAACAGAAACATCCATAGGCAATTTTTCCATATACTTGCCAAGATTTTCCCAATCTTCAATTATTTCATCAGTTCCGTTAATCTCGCCGGAATAAGGAATGTGAACATTTAATAAAAAAACACTTTCATTTTGAATAACTTTTTCAAATTCTTCCGGAGGCAAAAGTTCAATTGAGCCTGAAATAGTGTTTTGATTTTCTCCTGAACCCCCTAAACTAATCTGAATTAAAATTCCGACGATTATTAATAAAATAAGAGTTAACAAAGTTCCCTGAAACGGAAAAGTTTTGTAATTTCTTTTTTTAGTGATTGCTTTGCTTATTGAAGGAGTTGACAAAACAATTATTCCTCCAAGAAAACTGCTTGCTAAAGAATAATTAAAAACATAAGTTGTTCCATAATCTCCTATAAAAGAAAGATATAATGGGCCAAGAGCCTTGAATAAAGGCATTAAAGGCAGAACAGTTGTAAAAAATATTATTGCAACTATGAGAAAATTTTGAAGCGGAATATATTTCTTTTTAATTATTCTTGCAAACCACATTCCCATTGACATTGCAAAAGCTCCAAGAAAAAGCGTAACAACAACTTTGCTTACTCCAAGCCACATTGCAGCGGCTCCGGCAGCTCCTGCTCCGACAACGCAAAGAGGGCAGTGAGCCATTACGCTTTTTGATAAAAAAATAATTAATGGAATTGCAAATAATAAAGAAAAAAGTTTATTTAATTTCATATTATATATAAAGAAATTTCATATAAAAGGGTTTGGGTGAAACTGGTTTCAGGGAAGAAATTACTTATTCATTCAACAATCAAAACCCCTTTCATAGCCTCGTGTCCGCTTCCGCAATAAATATGGCAAGAAAAAGAAAAATTTCCCTTCTTTTTTGCAACAAATTCCCCCTCGCCATGAATATCTATTCCAAACTCAGGAATTGAAATAGCATGCTCTACATCAAGATTATTTATTTTAATTCTTACTCTTTCCCCTTCTTTAACTTTTATAACATTTGGATTAAATTCAAATTGTTTCGCATTAACAGTTATCTCTCTAACATTTCCATTGTCAATAACTTTGGCACTAGTAACTGATTTAAAATTAAAAATTAATAAAAAAATTAAAATAATAAAAATAAACAAACTAACAAAAATAATTAATTTTTTATTCTGCATTTTATTATATTTTCATAAACTCGCTGGAAGTTCCGTCGTTATTTACTGCATAAATTATAAATTCTCCCGATTTTGGTCCAGGCATTCCAGGAGAACCAGAGGGCATTCCAGGAAGCGCGATTCCTTTTATGTCTGGTTTTTCTCTTAAAAGTTTTTCAACAGCTTCAAGAGGCATGTGCCCTTCAATAAAATAATTTCCGATTATTGTTGTGTGGCAGGATTGAAGTTCAGAAGGAATTCCGTATTTATTTTTTATTTCATTTGGGTCATCAACACTAAGAGAATTTACTTTAGGAGAAACTTTGCCATCAATATAAGTCACATAAGTTGAACAGCATCCGCATGTCAGAGATTTGTGAATATCTATCTCTCCTGGAATTGCATTTATATTTTCAAAACTACTTGCTTTTGAATTTTGCGAGAAAATAAATATTCCTGCTAAAATAATAACTGCTGCAATTATTAAAATTAATAAACTTTTCTTCATTTTCTTTTTCCTGTTTGTTTAGTTAATTTAATAATCCATAAAATAATCAAAACTATTAATCCAATTAATAATAT
This sequence comes from archaeon GW2011_AR19, assembly GCA_000806015.1. Taxonomy (GTDB): domain Archaea; phylum Nanobdellota; class Nanobdellia; order Pacearchaeales; family GW2011-AR1; genus JWKY01. Next base: position 23,265 of record JWKY01000003.1, read on the forward strand.
TAAATAAAGAATATTCAAAAAATTCCAGTATCCAAAATTAGAACTTCCCATCATTCCTGAACCATAACCTCCATACATCATACTCATCATGTTCCCGCCCATCATTCCATAAGAAGAAACATTTTCATTGCAGTAAATAGTTTTTGCCATATTGATATGAACTGTTTTCAAAGATTCAGAACCTTCTCCGCCAATCATCTCATCCATTAATTCGTGAGCTTCGCCAGGATGCATTTGCTCCATATAATAATCTCCTATTGCTTCAAGTTGTTCATCTGTAAGTTTATCACAACTAATTCCCGAATCAATAAGTTGTTTTGTCTCAGTAAAATTATGTTCGTGGGCAAAAACTGAACTAAGATTGAGTAATAAAACAACAATCAGAATAGGAATTATTTTTTTACTGGTGATCTTTAAGTTATTCATTTTAACATCCTCCGACCATTGCGCTTGATGATGCTGAACTTACTGCAGAGGCTGTTTCAGAATTTACATTTTGAGTTGCAATGTTTCCGCTTCCTGTCTGGAATACAAGATACAATGCAAACAAAAATAAAATCCCTATAACAACCCACATTATTATTTTTTTATCCATTTTAACCTCCTGTTTTTATTTTAATATGCTGAAAACGAGTAAACTAACTATTAGCAAAATAATTATTAAAGCAACCCAAGAAACTCCTCCTCTTTTTTCTTGAGCATTTGCTTCTGCATGATTATGTCCTGCTGAGCAACAATCCATTTTAACATCCTCCGACCATTGCGCTTGATGAAGATGAAGTTGCGCTACCTCCAGCTCCTGCTGGAATTATTCCATGCATTTCATAATTCATTATTTCATCTTCTGTCCAGCCAGTTGTATCTATTTTACTATTAACCGATTTCCCGGCAATGTTTGCGCTTCCTGCCTGAAATACAAGATATAAAGCAACTAAAAATAAAACTCCTATAACAACCCACATTATTAGTTTTCTTTTACATTGTAGCTTTTCTTTTTCTAAAAGAAAAACCCATTTTTTATCCATTTTAACACCCTCCGACCATTTCCCCGCCAGATGAAATTTGCCCCTGCTCTGCTCCTCTGTATAAATTGCTTGCAAGATTTACATAATCTGTAGAATCTATTCCATTTGCTTCAAGAACTTTTGCTTTTTGTTCGTGAATTCCAGGGAAAAATAAAACTTTCCATTTTCCTAATTCAGATAATATTTCATAGTCAGACATTTCAGGATTATTAATAAGAAGATATTTAGCCAGCCCTCTCATTGCATAACTATGCGCGCATCCGCAGGCTGCCTGACCGTTTGGAAAAATTATTGCATCAGCGCCGCAGCAATACTCGCAACTTATTGCGCTTCCTATTTTAATATATCTCGCCATCTGCTCGCTGTTCAGCTCCTTGCTTTCATATGAACTTAATTTTTGAATTACTTCATTAGCAAGTTTAGGATTGCTTGCAGAAACATCGTCGTAGCTAACTCCTAATGCTGAACCATAAACTGCAGGAACTCCTGTTGGAATTATATCTGAGCTTAAAATAGTCGCTCCAGTAATTCCGGCGTCGCCGCTAATATTTGCTCCCGGATTTCCATAAATTTTGCCAGCAGCAAAAACTATAATTAATGCCAATGCTGCAACTATTCCTATTTGAATATAAAATTCAACATCTGTTTTTTTTGTTTGTTGACTTGCACTTTCCATAATTTTTCAAAGAATTAATCTTTTATAAATGCTTCTGTGAAACTAGTTTCACTGGGAGTTTAGCAAGTTTTTTAAATCCAAATTTCATAAAAAGAATATGGAAAATAAAAACATTGGATTTTTGCTCATTGGAATTTCAATTTTAATAATTGTTATAATCTTTTTATATAGTTCTGCTTTAAAAGAAATAAGCGCGGGGTCTTGTTCAATGGAAGAATTTAGCTGTCCTATGAATAAATCTATAGACAATCAGACATATATTTCTCTGGGAGTTGTTGCTTTGCTGATGATTGTAGGATTCATTTTAATCTTTTCAAAACCCCAAGAAAGAATAATTTTTAAAACCAGAACAATAGAAAAAAAATTCCCAAAAAAAGAAATTAACACTCAGGAACTAAAGCCGGAAGAAAAAGAGATATTAAGATTAGTTCAAAATAATAAAGCAATATTTCAGGCAGAGCTTATTGAAAAAACCAAGTTTGGAAAAGCAAAAGTAACTCGTATTTTAGATAGATTAGAAGGAAGAGGATTTGTTGAGAGAAAAAGAAGGGGAATGACCAACATAGTTGTTTTGAAAGAATAAAAATTATCAGATATGATTTATTATAATAATTTATGTCAAACAATTTAAAAAGTTCTTCTAAATAAACAATTATATGTCAACTAAAGATAAAATCGAGCGATTTCGCGGAGGACAAAAATTAATTACAAATAACCGAGCGAGGTCGGGAGTAGAACTCGGACTTGGAATAAAAAAACCAGTAAGAAGCATTTCAGGAGTAACTCCTTTAACTGTTGTTCTCGCGCCAAAAAAATGCAGCCACGGAACTTGTATTTATTGCCCTGGAGGAGAGCATGTCCCTCAAAGTTACACAGATAAAAGTCCGGCAATTATGCGCGCAATGAAATTAAAATATGATCCTTACGAGCAAGTAAAAGTCAGGCTAAATGTTTTGAAATTAATGAAACATCCAACTGACAAAATTGAAATAATAATCCTCGGAGGAACATTTTTGCAATATCCAAAAAATTACAAATATAATTTTATAAAAAAAATTTTTGATGCTCTAAACAACAAAGATTCAAAAAATTTAGAAGAAGCAAAAAAAATAAATGAGAAAGCGAAACACAGATGTGTAGCAATGTGCATTGAAAATCGCCCGGATAATTGCGCCGATAAAGATATTAAAGAAATGCTTAAATTTGGTTGCACAAGAGTTGAAATCGGAGTTCAGATGCCCGACGATGAACTTTACAGAAAAACAAACCGAGGACACAATGTTCAAGATGTTGTTGAAGCAACTGAAAGGTTAAAAAATGCAGGATTTAAATTGGGATATCATATAATGCCAGGCTTGCCCGGAAGCGACAAAGAAAAAGATTTAAAATTATTTAAAAAAATTTTTAAAGATGAAAAATTCCGCCCGGACCAGCTAAAAATTTACCCCTGCCAAATAATTGAAGATTCACCTCTGGCAAAAACCTACAAATTAATTAAATATACTCCATATAATGAAAAAGAAACAAAAGAAATTTTAATAAAAATGATGAAAATAATTCCTGATTATTGCAGAGTTATGAGAATGATGAGAGAGTTTCCAAAAGAAAAATTAATTAAAGGAACTGAAAAATTAGATTTAAGAAAAGATATTGAAGAAGAATTTAGAAATAAAGGATTAAAAATTAGGGAAATAAGGATGAGAGAAATCGGCTTTAATAAAAAGACTCTTGATTTAAACGCTAAAATAAAAATAATTGAATACCAAGCTTCTAATGGAAAAGAATATTTTTTGGAATTTATAAATAAAGAAGATATTTTATTTGGCTTATTAAGATTAAGAATTTTTGATAAAACAGCAATAATTCGCGAGCTTCATGTTTACGGACAGGCATTAAATTTAGGAGAAGAAGGAGCTGAATCACAGCACATTGGTCTTGGAAAAAAATTAATGCAAAAAGCAGAAGAAATTGCAAAAGAAAATGGATTTAATAAATTAAAAATTATCTCTGGAGTCGGGGTAAGAGAATATTATAAAAAACTTGGATATAAATTAGATGATGACAGGGTTTATATGATTAAGAAGTTATGAAAAAACCTGCTTACAAGCTCACTCGCGAAGTCGCTCAGATTTTTTAATAAATTGATTGTAACAGCTTTTTGATTATTAATTGCCGGGATTAATTCAACTTTTTGAGATATTACGGTGATAACTTTTTTCTTAGCATAGAAATCTGCACTTGTGCGATTTCGGAGCAAATAAATTCATTTTTCCTTTGGAAAAATGCAAATTTAAAAAATCTTAAATCCTAATCTCCCCAGTCTGCCAATCTCTTAAAATATGTCTTGCTGTTCTGTCTTCATCAACAAACCCGCCTTTTTTTAAAAATCCTTTTTTTCTTCCAAGTTCTTCAATTAAAATTTCTGAATCTCCGTTGGTTTGAATATCATAAAATTTTTCTAAAATCTGAGGATAGACGCTGATTAATTTTGCAACTACAATTTCCGGATCTTTTACCTGGCTAAATGAACGGCCTCCGGCTATTGTTTGTTTTGATATTTTGTCTTTTTCAAGGTGAGTGTATTGTTCTTCCGGAATTACTCCCGGGCTGTCAAGTATAAAAATATTCTCATCTAATTTTAATTTTTGAATTCCTTTTGTAAATCCCGCTTCTGAACCGACTCCTGCTGAACTTTTCCCAATTAACAAATTTATCAAAGAACTTTTGCCTGTATTTGGGTAGCCAATTATTCCAACAAGAATTTTTTCTCCAAAAGGTTTTTTAATTTTTTTAGATAAAATTTTTATTAAATTCCTTAATTTTTTTATATCCCTCCTTTCTTTACAGGAGATTAAAATGCTCGGAAATAAATTAATTTTCTTTTCTTTTTTATTTAATAAAAGATCTGATTTATTTAAAACATAAATCAATTTCTTATTTTGTTTATGCCCTTTATGCAAAATTTCCTGTTTTGTATCTTTATGCCCTTCCTTAGGGTATTCCTTAGGGTATTTTTTTATTTGCTCTTCAATTTCAGGGTTTCTGGTTTCTTCAATAAATCTTGCATCAAGAATCTCCAAAATTATATCTGAATCCCGAATAATTTTTAAAATAAGCATTGGATATTTCCCGCGTTGTTTGTTTATATTTTCAGTATGCCTTGTTCTTCTTGAAGAAAAACTGTATCTTGGTTTCATTTGATAAACTTCCTGTTTAGCGAATGAATACAAAAATTTCTTGTTTCGCTTGACGTCTTCGGAAAGCGAATGAAAACTTCCAGTTTGCTTTTTGCTTTCATAGATAATTGATGAAAAAGCAGTTTTTAAAAATAGCTGGTTAAGAAAACCCTTAAGATTCAAAAATTTATAGAAAAGTATTTAAAGAAAAGTGATTTTTTCTATTTAAATTTGTCATTTTTGTATAAAGACACAAACTTTATAAATAAATTTAAGCAAAATATCTAAAAAACATTAAAATGAAAGAAATAGATAAATCAAGAGCAGAGGTATATAATCTAAGTACTTTTAAACCTGAACAATGCGGAATTGCTTCCTGGACAGAAGACAAAATAAATTATTCTCATGGAATTGATCCCTCTTTTAGAAATAGGGTGATTGCTGTTAATGGATTTAGAAATAAAAACGAGTACTCTGATTTTGTTGATTTTTGTATTGACAGAGATAATTTAAGCGATTATAGGACCGCAGCCAAGTTTATTAATAATAATCCAAATGCGAAAGTTGTAGGAATTCAGCATGAATTTGGCATTTTTGGTGGAAAAGAAATTAATGGGAAACGCACTGGAGACTATTTATTAGAATTTATAAATCACTTAAAAAAACCAATTGTTACAACATGCCATACTGCTTTAGACGCCCCAATTAATGAAAAAGAGATTTCAATTTTTAATGAAAGAAAAAAAGTTCTTAAAGAAATTCTCTATAAATCAGATAAAGTTATTGCGATTTCTAATACTGCAAAAGAAATATTGATAAAATATGGAATTAAGCCAGACAAAATAGAAGTAATTCTTCATGGAACCCATAAATTTAATGAACTGCCAAAACATTCAAAAAAAATTTTGGGGCTGGAAAAAAAATTTGTAATGTCTATGGTTGGATTAGTTAGACAAAAAAGAGGCATAGAATATGTTATTAAATCTTTACCACCGGTTATTGAAAAATATCCTAATTTTTTATTTGTTATTTCTGGAAAAACGCATCCAAAAGAGTTTATTGGAGATAAAGAGCCGTATAGGAATTTTTTAAAAAGTGAAGTTTCGAAATTAAAATTAGAGAATAATGTTTTATTTGTAAATAGATATCTTCCTCTGAATAGTTTATTAAGATATATTCAAGCTTCAGATTTATGTATCACTCCCTATACAGATCCAAGACAAACTTCAAGCGGAGTATTAAGTTATAGCATTGGATTAGGAAAACCAGTTATTTCAACACCCTTTAATTATGCTAAAGAGTTACTTAGCGACGGAAAAGGAGTAATCTTGCCAGATTTTAATAATCCGGATTCTATGTCTAAAGCAATTTTAAATTTATTAAACAATCCAGAAAAAATACAAAGTATAAAAGAAAAGATAGCTCCTCTTAAAGAAGATATGCTATGGGAAAATGTTGCTAAGAAGTATATAAAAATAGAAAAAAGTTTAATTTCTTAATATGAGTTATATAAATTTTTTGTTAAAAAAATTTCAAAAAGAAAAAATTATTAGATATAATAAATTAAATTTTAAAGGAGTTGGGGATTTTAGTGTTTACAATCCTTCTGCATCGTTTAATTATTTAGGCAGAGAATATATCTTTGGAAGAGTTGAAAAAAAAGAAGAAAAAAGTAATTCTTGGGTAATATTATTTAAAAAAATCGATTCTTTTTGGGAACCTGAATTTAAATTTAAAAGTTTAAAACTTGAAGATCCATTTATTGCATTTATAGATAATAAATTTATTTTAGGAGGAACTGAAGTTAAAAAAAGAATTTTTTCTAAAAAAGTCAAATTCAGAGGAGTTTTTTATTCAGGCAAAGATGTTTTTTCTTTGGAAAGATTTTTTGAAGGTCCTTGGGGAATGAAAGACATACGATTAACTCAATTAGATTCTAATAAGATCGGAGTTTTTACAAGACCTATGGGGGGAAAATTCAAGAGAGGAAGAATAGGATTTAATGTGATTAATTCCCTAAATGAATTAACGATTAAAGCAATCAATGAAGCAGAAATCATAAAAATCCCTTTTTCAGAAGATGAATGGACGGGAGTAAATGATATAATAATTTTAAATAAAAAATTGCTTGGAATATTAGCGCATGTCGCTTGTTCTAGGGGAAAATTTAAAGAAAAATTTTATTATCCGGCTAGTTTCTGTTTTGATATTTCTGAAAAAAAAGCATTTAATTTCAAAATTCTTTTTACAAGAGCTAATCTCCCATTTGGTTGGTCAAAAAACCCTCTTTTATATAATGTAGTTTTTCCTGGAGGAATAACAAAACAAAAAAAAGAATTTAAAATTTCGGCAGGTGTAGGAGATTACGAAGCATATGAAATTGTTCTAAAAAATCCTTTTAAATAAAGAATTTAGAGATATACGCCCCGTCCGAGATTCGAACTCGGGTCACCGCCGTGCTTTCTCGCTTCACTTGAAGTTATCTCGTATGACGAGCTGAAAGGGCAGCATTCTTGGCCACTGAACTAACGGGGCAAATTATACAAATTATAAAACTTTAAGAATAAATCAGTTTTTAAAAGTAACTTTAATAAACTTTAAATATAATCTTTTCCTATTTCTTTAATGAATGAAGAGGTTAAGATAACTTTTGGGGGATGGTATCAGAGAACATCTTTGCATTTGACTGAAGTTTATGATTTTTTATCTAAAGGTGAATCACGATTAGAGTTGTCTAAGAATAAATTAAAAGAATTTCACAAGGATTTAAATTTAAAATTTGCCGTGAAAGAAACAGGAAATCTTGATTTTATTAAAGCAGAAACTAAAAACGGAATAGAAATAAGATATTATGAAGACGGGCTTTATATTCTGGAAATTAAAAAAACAAAAAATATAGAATCATCTGTAAAATTAGTCAAGAATTATTTTGAAAATTATTTTAATCCTGCAATAAATTATCTTTTTTCCTTGGGGGCTCCGACTCCAAAAATTCTTTCAGATATAAAAGAACCGCACCAAATTGTAATAACTAAATTTGACGAAAAACATTCTGAATTTGATGTACTGCAAAAATTTGGAAAAGTTTACAGCAAAACTACTTCAAAAGAAATTAGTGTCTATAAAACTCCTGAATATATTTTTGTAATTGGAGCAGGAAATGAGGAAGTTCTTGCATCAATTGTTGAGACGCAAATTTTTTTTAGGGAATTTAAAAGCCAGCTTCATAGATATTTGAGCATACATCGGGAAATTTGGGAAGAAATTTCTGAAATTAAAGAAAGAAAATTTATCAAGGGAAAAGATGTTGAATTTTACAGAGTGCAGTTGGAAATTTATAAAAAAACAATAGATTTAATTAATAACAGAATTAATCAAATGCCGAGCTATGCGCGTACGAGGGCTTCTTTAGCAAAAACTTTAGAGATAGAAAAACAATTAAATGAACTTTTTCAGTATAAATTTGAAGATTTATTTAATACTCATTCTTACATCAAGGAAATTTGGAGCATGACTAAGGATTATGTAAATTCTGCAATCAGCGTTTTAGTTGAAGTTGCAAATAAGGCAAATGTTTCAGGCATCAGATCAATCCAGATTTTAGCGTCTATTGGAGTTTTTGTCGGGATAATCGGTTATTTAACAAAAGATGCTCTTCCAAAATTCTCAAAGACCGGGCTATTTTATTTTTTAATTTTAATCGGCGCAGTTATATTAATTGACCTTTCAATAAAGTTTTTTGCAAAAAATAAAAAGTATGAATTGAAATTTCCTGAGAAGAAATGAATTAGTTGTGTAAATTAAATTGCCGTGGCGGCGTCAGTTTAGGGCGTTTTCTATGAAACTGAAAGTCCTATTCATTGAGGTGGGCTAAATATTTTAAAGCGTACCTCTACATATTCATCGAAAATAGAAAAATATATAAATATGTAGGGGCATAGTTATTCTATGATTATAAGAAAAAAGACTAAAGGCAATAAAACATATTATTACCTTGAACACAGCATAAGAAAAGAAAATAAAATAATAAAAAAAGAGAAATATCTGGGGACTTCTATTCCCAAAAATATTGAAAAAGTAAAAGAAGAATTTAACAGAAGCTTAAAAATTGGCATTTATGATAAGTTTGAAAAAATAAAAAATAATTTTCAAGCCGAATGGAAAAGAATTCCAGAAAGTGTGAAGGAAAAAGAACTTGAAGAAATATCCATCGCATTTACTTATAATACAAATGCTATAGAGGGTTCTACAATAACTTTAGAAGAAGCAAGAGAGATTATTCACGATAAAATTTCTCCAAACAAACCATTAAGAGATGTCAGGGAAATAGAATCTCATAGCAAGGTATTTTTAGAAATGTTAAAAAAAAGGGAGAAAATTACAAATGCTCTTCTTTTAAAATGGCATAAAGATATTTTTGGGCAGACAAAAACAGAGATTTCCGGTAAATTTAGGGATTATCTTGTTAGAGTGGGTCCTCATTTGGCTCCCGACTGGCAAGATGTTAAGAATTTAATGAAAAAATTTATAGAATTTATAGAAGAAAATAAAAAAATGAATCCGGTGGAACTCTCTGGAAGGGCGCATTATAAATTTGAAAAAATACATCCTTTTGGTGACGGCAACGGTAGAATTGGGAGACTTCTAATTAATTTTATTTTATGGAATAATGAATGCCCTACGATTATTATAGAATATAAAAAAAGAAAATCATATTATAAAGCATTGCAAAAAGATGAAGAAGGTTTTGTTTCTTATTTTTTTAGAAGATATCTTTCTATTCATAAAAAAAGATATAGCAAATAATTCCACCTTCTAACTGCCGCGCTTTTTTTAATCCGTGAATAACAACTTCTAAAAAATATTAAAAAAATAAAAAAAGAAAAATAAAAAATAAAAGAATAAAAAAGAAAAATAAAATTATCTTCGTTTTCTTGTATCCTTCCAAGCAACAAAGCCTAAAATAATTAGAGATGCTATTCCTGCTAATCCTCCTAATAAAGGAATTATTCCTGCAAGAGGAACTAATGCCAGCCATCCGGGATAGTTTCTAATTTCAAAAATTCTCCAGCGCGCAATTATACCCAGCACAGCGAGAATAGCCCATCCGACAATAGGAATTAGCCATAAGAATGCCCACGCCCAGTGGAATTTTCCTAAACTAAGAACTAATCCAGTTCTTGCAAAAGGAATCCAGGCAAGCCAAGAATTTTTATGTTTTAATTTTTTTCCAATTGTTGCCCAAGCAAGCGAAGTATATATCCAAACTGCAATAAGAATTATTACAAAAAGAACAATTGCTCCGATAATTAATGCTCCAAGAACGCTGCCAGTAATTGCATCTGTAATTGCTTTTGATAGTGTTTCTGTTAAAGTCATTTTTCACCTCCTTTCATTTGAATTTTTTCCTGAAATTTAAATGAATGAAAATTTTTCCTGAATTTGCTTTCAATTCTTTTTAAGATATATATTAAAGTAATTTTGTCTTTTTATATCTTGTGAAAGAGATTTTTACAAAATTTTAATGAGCCTACCAAGATTTGAACTTGGGACCCCTGCCTCTCTTAGAGATTTATTCCAGAGAGAAACAATCCTTATGGATTGCACTCATATAAGAGCAGT
>JWKY01000003.1:33876-37153 GCA_000806015.1 archaeon GW2011_AR19
GGTTTTCAAGAAGAAATTGTTAAATATGATAAAAATATTCAAGACAGAGAGAAGAAATAGAAAAAATAGTTAGACAAAACAATCTGCAAAATAAATAATTAAAAATTTATTTTACTCTAATTACTCTGCCTTCTTTGATGTCCTTTAAGCTTCTGACTAATTGCTTTAATAAATCTAAGTCTATATCTGCCTGCATTTTCAATCTTTCATATTCGTCTTTTGATATTTTTATCATTTCCATATTTATAATAAAGAGAAAGAATTTTTAACTCTTTCGGTTATCTGATTCTGTACATTGAAAATATATTTAAAGGTTTTTACATCAGTCTTTTTATGTTGCTTGGACTTGTAGGAAAACCTTCGTGCGGAAAATCAACTTTTTTTAAAGCAGCGACGCTGGCAGAAGTTGAAATCGCTCCTTACCCGTTTACAACAATAAAATCAAATCACGGAATAGGATATGTCCGGATAGAATGCATTGACAAAGAATTTAATGTTCAGTGCAATCCCAACAAAGGTTTTTGCATTTCTCATCAGAGATTTGTTTCTATTGAACTAATGGATGTTGCAGGTCTTGTTCCCGGTGCGAGCGAGGGAAAGGGTTTGGGAAACCAGTTTTTAGATGAACTAAGAGAAGCAGACGCTTTTATCCATATAGTTGATGCTTCGGGAAAAACAGACACTCTCGGAAAACAAACAGAAGGCCATGACCCATGCGATGATGTAAAATTTTTAGAAGAGGAATTAGATGCATGGTATTATAATCTTTTATTGAAAGTTTGGAAAGGCTTTTCAAGAAAAGCAGAATTAGAAAACACAAAATTTTCAGAAGCTGTTGCAAAACAATTTTCTGGATTAAAAGTCAAGGAAGAGCAGGTTAAAAAAGTTCTTTTAAAATTAGCTCTTTCTGAAAAGCCATCTGGCTGGAATGAAAAGCAATTAAAGAATTTTGCATCTGAATTAAGAAAAATAAGCAAGCCAATGATTATTGCTGCGAATAAATGCGATGATGAAGATGCTGTGAAAAATATTGAGAATTTGAAAAATAATTTCAAAGAACATTTAATTATTCCGTGCTCCGCTGATTCTGAACTGGCTTTAAGACAGGCAGCGAAGTTAGGTTTAATTGAATATATTCCCGGAGAAAAAGATTTCAAGGTTTTAAAGCCTTCAGAAATAAAAGGGAATGAGAAACAGGAAGTTTCTCAACAAACTCACCCAAGTGTGGTCGAGTTAAAGACAATTACGGGACAGCAAAAACAAGCTTTAGATAAGATTAGAAAAAATGTTTTGGATAAATTTGAATTTGGAACAGGAATTCAGCAGATTTTGAATACCGGAATTTTTGATTTATTAAAATATATTGCAATTTTTCCGGGCTCTCCAAATAAATTAAAGGACAGCAAAGGCAGAATTCTTCCTGATTGTTTTTTATTGCCTTCTGGAAGCACCGCTTTGGATTTTGCATATCATCTTCATACTGATTTTGGAAAGAATTTTATCAGGGCAATTGATGCAAGAACAAAAATGGCTTGGGGCAAAGACCATGTTTTAAAACATCGGGATATTTTAGAGATTATAAGTCGGTAATTACAGCACATCTTTTTTTAAAATAATGATTACAGCACAAGATTTATATAATTACAGCACACATTTATTATGTAAAAGATGGTGTATAAGAGATATATTAAAAGAGATGGCAAGACTTTTGGTCCGTATTATTATGAAAGTTACAGAGATGATAAAGGCAGAACGAGGACAAGGTTGGTTAATGCTCCTAAAAAAAATAAATTTTCTAAATTAATTTATGTTTTAATAGCTTTTTCTTTAATTTTAATATTAGGAATTTTTATTTTAAACAATAATTTTGAGGGAGGCTCACCAGAGTCATCCTTTGAGGAAAAATCAGACATTAACCTTGAAAAAACCCCCTTTAGTGAATCAAAAATCCTTGGAAGTTTTATTAAGTTAATTGGTTTTAATATTGAAAATATTGAGGAACAGCAAGAGGTTGTTGAAAATACTCCTGAAACAACAGAATACCCTCAGGAAGGGCATAAAGAAATTATTGAAGATTCTCCAGAAATAATAGAAGAAATCCCATCCGAAGAAAATCCTCCTGAAAATATTGAAAATGAGTCCACACAAGAGAATATTTCTAAAAATATCACAGATTTTACAACTGAAATTAATCAAACACAAGAAAACACCACAACTGAAACAAATGTTTCATCAGAAAACCAGCAAATAAATGTTACAGCACAAAATATTTCTGGACAAATTTCTGAAAATATCAGTTTAATTAATGAAACCTTGCAAAATGTTTCTGAAATTATAGTTTTGCAGGCAAATAATTACACAATTAGTGAATCAATAATTCAATACAGCGCAAAATTAGGAGAGCCGGTTAAATGGAAAAAAACACTAAAATTCGACGCTGGAGAGAATGAAACATTAAATAATTTAGAAGTTACCCTATGAAAAGCTCATCTCTGAAACTGAGCCGGTAATTTTTATAACTGGACAATCTGTTAAAAATGAAGAGAAAAAAAATATTTTCAGCAAAATATTCAAGTTTTTCAGGAATTTTTTTTCATTAGTCGGCAGAGTTATTGATATTGGAGAAAATGAAAACGCGGTTTTAGTCAGTATTCAGGAAGAATTAGAAGATAATGATGAAATTGAAATAGAATATTATACTGAAGCTCCATATTCTGAAGAAATCACCTTCAGCGAAGCTCATAAAGAGATAAATGTCGTCGGAAGTGAAGAGATTCATTATGAAAATATTCTTGCCTTTAGCAATTTATCAAAAGAAGTTTCTGAAGAAAAAATAAGGTTATATAGAACCAGCGATGGAATAAAGGAACAGACGGGATTTATAGCTTATGATAACAATAACAATGAATTAATTGATTATATTGAATGGATAGTTCCTTCTTTATCAAACCAAACTTATGAAATTATTTTAATTACAAAAGCCCAGCATCTTGATTCAAACAAAAACTTTATTTCAGATATTTATAATGAAGTTAAAGCCCTTGATGGAAACTGGAGCGAGCAGATAAATGATTCTGAATATGTCAGAGTAACTTTTGAAAAAAATCTTACAAATGAAAATGATATTACAATTTATCCTCGGACAATATCCCCAAGGGATGACTCTGGTGAGCCTAATGGAACTCTGAGAATTGAGATTTATGAATTTAACAAAACAGAGCTGATTGCAGAATTTACAAATATTATAGATAATGAATATAATAAAGTTTATTTAACT
>JWKY01000004.1 GCA_000806015.1 archaeon GW2011_AR19
TTGTAAATAATGCAGGAACTCTTGAGTTTAATGAAACAAAATTAAATAATACAATATCTTCTGAAGGAGTTAGATTGGGATTTAATTCAACTTACAATGAAACTTATACAACATGGAGTTATAACCAAACAACTCCTGCAAATACTTACACAGATTCAAAAGTTGGAACAGCTGATTTACATTTACACAATGCATCAAATATAACTGCAGGAACATTTGGAGCAGGAAACTATAATATGAGCGCTAATTTAACTTTCAATTCAGATAATCAGGGAATAAAAATGGGAAATGCACTGATGTATTGGGACGGAACTAAACTTGTAATAAAAGTTTCATAATGAAAATCTCAAAAAATTTAGTTATTGGAATATTGATTGTATTAGTTATAATTCCATTAGTAATGGCAACCTTATCAACTTTAATCCCCCACACTACAAATAATCCCTCAGGGAGCGGATATGTAACCGAAGGGACTTATACAATTGGAACTTATACTGCCTTAACAGAAACTTGTATCGGGGAAGTTAATTCAAGTAATGGTGTTTGGTGTTTAGAAAATGAAGGAACAAATGCAAGAGACGCTTATTTTAAAACAAACTTCACAATGCCGACAGGTACAATAAATTCAGTTTTCATCACAGGAGAAGGAAAGAGTACATCAACATCAGCAGGAACTTGCACCCTTGGATTATTTAATTATACTTCTGGTGCTTGGATAACAAAAAATTCAAGCTCTTGCACAAGCACAGCAGATGTCACTTTAACTTATAATATTTCAAGTTCAGCAGAAAAAACTAATTTTATTAATGGTAGTATTGTTCAAGCAATGTTTGTCATATTCTCAACTGCCGTTACTGATGATTTGGATTTGGATTATCTTGGAGCACAAGTTGATTATACTCCTCCCCTTGATACTTGCACATACTCTAGCGGAAACTGGGCATTGAATTGTGCAGATAATTGCATTTTTACAGGAACACAAACAATTGCAGGCAAGAATAATATTACAATAACTGGAACAGGTAGTTTAACTTTTAATAATGGAGGAAAATGGAGTTTTACGGGAACAAGCCAATATATCACTATAGCATCAGGTTGTACACTTAACATCAATACTGGAGGAGGCTGGAATTATTAAATGATATTGAAAATAAAAAAAAACATAATTCTCTTTATTTTTATAGTTTTCATTTCAATAAATTTTCTTAATAGCGTTTTTGCATTAACTGCTAGCTCTGGAAATTATTCAGTCAACATGTTTGGAACAGGAATGGCAACAGCAAGCCCTTCATCATCTAATTACAACTCAACTGTTTTATCAGAAGCCAAGGGAACAACAAGAAATGCTGAATCAAGTTCATTAACCGGAAATATTGGTTTTTTTGAAAATACTATTTATTATAAAACAGTAAGCATAACTTCTTATTCAATCTCTCCAGCATCTGCTGTTGTTGGTTCAACAATAGGGGTGTATATTTCGGCTTTGAACTATCAATCAGTATGGGCAAAGATAACCTCTCCAAACTCTCAAGAACAAACCTTAACTCTTACTAATGGACAAACTGTTAATTATGTTCCAAGCCCTTCTGTTGTAGGAACATATCAAGTAATACTTTATGCAAATAGTTCAACAGGAGCAATTACAAGTGTTGTAAGTTCTTTTGAATTAACAGCACAATCAACAACCCCTCCTTCTGGCGGTGGAGGCACTACTACAATAATTGAAAAATGCACATATAATTGGGATTGCACTCCATGGAGCGTTTGTTCAGATGGAAAGCAAACAAGAGAATGTAAAAATATAGGAACATGTGAAGGAAATGAAAGCAAACCAATAAAAGAAATGAAATGTTCTGAATCTTTATTTGATATTGCCTTAGAATTAAAAAATATAGAGCTTACTAAAAACAGCACTTTAAAATTTAGTATAGATTTGATAGAAAAAATAGGAACAGGGAAAATTGATGTGCATATTAAATATTCAATTATGAACAAAGAAGGTTATGAAATTTTCAGTCAGATTGAAACAAAAGCCACACAAAGTAATCTAAGTTATCAAAAAGAAATAGAAGAAATCAAATTAATAGACGGAGAATATATTTTAAGAGTAGATATTCTTTATGGTAATTTGCAAAGGGCTTTCGCTGAGCAAAAAATTAAGATAATGAATGGGAAAATAAAAACAAGCGAATCTGTATCAAATATTCAAAAGATAATAGAATTTCTAAAAGCTAATTATCTTATTATTATTTTGATTATTATAGCTTTAATTTTTATATTATACATAAAAAGAAGTATATCAAAAGAAGTAAAATTCAAAATAGTTCCTTCAGAGAAAAAACCAAGACCTTTTGAAAATATTAAAATAATTGAAGGAGAGAAATATTTAGAAATCAAACCAAGAGAAATTGAACCTATTAAAATCGAGAGAGAAATTCCTATTGAAAGCAAAAAAGATATGAACTTAAAAACACTGGTTTTCAGAACCCTTGGGGACGAGCATAAAAAATATCCCCAAAATAGTATTTTAGGTTTAATGAATAAGAATGTTTATTCTGAAAGTGGGCATTATCTCGGGAAAGTAAATGATATTATTCTAGGTGAAAATAGAATTGACAGCTTAAAAATTAAATTAGACAAAAAACATAAGTTTAAGGCGGGGGGAATAGTTATTGATTATAAACAAGTTAAGAGCGTTAATGAAATAGTAATTATTGATGATAGAGTTTCTGAATATCTAGAAAAAATAGCTTAAGGATTCAAAGCCTTATTATAATGTTAAAAGAATATCAACTAATCCTTTCATTGCTTCTGATACTTTTAATTTTTCTTTTTCTTTTGTGACATCAGTAGAGACTTCAATTTCTACCCGATGATAAGTTGGGGGGTTTCCATTAACAGCGCCAATCTCTTTAATATATAATAAAGAAAGATTCTTGTCCCCATCATCTGTTTTAATAGAACTATATTTCATAAAATGTTCAACTAATCGATTATATCTTTGATTATCTATTTCTTGTATCATGATTTTTGTTTTTTTCATAATTATAAAATGTTTTCAAATTATTTAAATATTTTTATACTGCAGTTTTTAGAATAATTTTAAAGAATCTTACCTTTTTCCAAGTATTAAAATTTCCACCACTAAAACTGTCTTTTATAAGCATGATAGTTTTATTTTTATTAGAAATCATTTGCATAAATTCTTTTGAATATTTATCTTTCATTTCAAACTTTTTTCAATTTCAATCAACCTATTTATTTTTGAAAGCCTTTCCTTCCCGGTAATTCCGCATTTAAAAAAATCAGCTTGAAATCCAAAAGCCAAATCCGCAAGGATATTTTCTTCTGTTTCTCCGCTTCTATGGGAAAAAACGATTTTGATATTATTTTTCCTGGCTAATTCACAAACTCTTTTAACTTCAATTAAAGAGCCGTTTTGATTTGGTTTTACAATAACAGCGTTAATGCTTTTTAGATTAATTGCTTTTTCCAAAAGTTTGGTATTTGTAACAGTTAAATCATCTCCAACAATTAAGGAGTCCGGAAATTTTTTTAATAATTTTGCAAAACTTTCAAAATCCTCTTCTTCAAAAGGGTCTTCAATATAAAACAATCCAAAATTTTTTATAAGATTTGAAATATAATCAAACTGCTCTTCCCTAATTCTGTCTAATTTTGGATTTTCATAATAATATTTTTTTCTTTTAAAAAAACTTGAAGCAGCAACATCAACTCCAAGAGAAATTTCTAATTTCTTTAACGCATCAAAAACTTCTTTTTCATTTAAACTTGTGCTCCACGCATCCTCATCATTTTTTTCTCCTTTAAATTTATCGTCTTTATTTTTTAAAAGAAATTTTATTTCTTCCTTCAATTTCTTGTTTTTTTCCAAATTTTCTTTTACACTTTTCATGTTTGGAATTAATAAAAATTCCTGAAAATCCGGTTTTTTATTATTAACTAATTTAGAATGTCCTCCTCCGCCAATGCAATTCCCGACTAATCTGGGAAATATTTTTGCGTTTGGATTAATTAATTCCCAAATTTCTTTTTTCATTTCCTTTGCTATTGCTTTTAGCGCAGCGGATTCAAGCGCAAATAAAGTATTTGCGCCAATATGCCCCTCAACAATATCTTCTATTCTTTTTAAATCATCAAATCCCTCTAATATTTCTTCAGAGAAATAATCAGAAAATTTCTTGATTGTTTTTATATCTTCTTCAAGGGATTTTCTGTACGGCTTTGCTTCGTGTCTGCCAGTTGATTTTCCCTGAGGAGCAGAGGCAGAAAAATTTCCAAAATCTGTTTTAATAAAAACTTGTATTGTTTTTTCCCCGCGGGAATTTAAAATTGATTTTGCATCAACCCCTTTAATTATCATTTATTAAAAAAAGAATTTTAGTTTATAAAATTTTGTTTTATTTAATTAAATTAAAAAGAAAATATTTTTAAGGATTTTTTACAGAATTGAATTTTATTAGAATTTGAGAAAAGATTTCAAAGTAAAAAACTTGCTTCGCAAATATTAATTGAATTTTTCCAGACTTATGTCACGGAAAAATTTGAGACGAAAAGTTACCATTAACAGAATTATAAAGAATTAAAAAGAGGTTATTAGCTAAAATCTCAACTAAGTTCCTCTTTTCGCCAATTGCTTTCTCTATTATTGTTACCCTAAAATATCTTATCTCTACATATCTATAAATATCTCGATTATGTGATAAATGTAGGGATAAAGGAAATTAGATTTTGGAGAATTTATTTTCTATTTTGTTTTGATAATTTTATCTCGTGAATTTGCCCGCCTTTCTACTCGCGACCTCGCACGGCTTATTTTTATTTTTTAGTTACTGCCTATCACGAAGTCGCTCGGCTCGGATTTATTTATAATATTGCCCTAAACAGCTTAATTAAATTAGATGATTAACCTTAACATTTAAACTATTCGGAAGATGATAATCTCCTCAATAAATCTCGCGAAGCGACAATCTTTTATAAGAAAAAATTATTCTTCATCCCCACTGCCCTCTTCACTTTCATCTATTTCATCCTCCGGAATAGCGAGCTCCATTATCTCGCCTCCTTTTGCAATTTCTTCTTCCTCTTTTATCTCTAATCTTTCCTTTTCTTCATCCGTTGTTTTTGATTCTTTCCTAATTATTTTTAATTCACCTTTTTTACTTGGAAAAGGTTTATGAATAGAAATGGGAAGAATTTTAGAATTTAATTCAATTTCCGCAATTTTTAAAGCATTATAATTTATTTTTTCCAGATCTTCCTCTTTAATTTTAATCAGCAACGGCGCATTCATTGCTATTTGCAATGCTCTTGCTCCCAAAATTCTTGTCATTTCATATTTTGAATATTCTTCTTGTTTTATCATTTAGATTTTAAAAATTTTTCAATCTTTTTAAATAATTCTTTCCAAGTTTTATCTGCTATATCGATGGCTTCAAATATCTCTTCATCTTTCAAGGGAAAGATATTCCCTTTTTGCATGGATGAAATTATGCCGTCTGAAATCCCTATTGTTAATCTTGTTTCGCTGGCATCCTCTTCTTCTTTTACAGGGTCCACAATTAATTTATTTCCTATTTTATGAATTGTTATAGGTATTGGATTTACATCTGTTAAAGGAATTTCTTTATCGTGCTGGTCATGCAAAACTTTTTCTTCTTTTTCATTATATTTCGGCAGTTTAGCCAGCTTCAGCGCAACCAACGCACCAATTCCTGCAGCATCCAATAAATTTCCGTCATCGTTAATGGAATAAATATCAATAAAAATTGCCCAGACTTTTTCTCCTTCCTTAATAACGAGTTTTTTAAAATCGATTACCCCGCTTTCCCTGATTCCTCTGTCAATAATTCTTCCAAGTTCAATTGTATCAAATTTTGGAGGTCCAAGTTCAAATCTTGAAGAACTTAAAGGGAGCAATTCAGCGGTAACCATTAAATTTCCCTTGTCTGGAGAGTCTGGATAGGGTTCAGCAACATCTGCTTTAATGCCAACAATAACTTCTGTTTTTCCAAGTTTTACTCTTACAGAACCTTCTGCTTTATTTGAAACATCTTTTTCAATAATTAAATCCCTGAATTCGTCGGTCTTTCTTCCGTCAAATCTTTTATTGATTTTTAAATACTCATTTATCTTTTTTATTGTTACGTCCGGGGTTGTATTTATATTTTTCATTCTAGATTAACAGACTCCTTTAATGCTTTTTTTTGAACTTCATAAATTTCTTTGCTTGATTTTCTTGCCATCTCAATTGCTTTTTTTAATTGTTTTGAATTTATTTTTCCATCCAACTGCAAATGAGTTATCTCTCCGGAAGAAGTCATTGAAATGGGAATATCTGTTGAGCCTTCGCCTTCTTTAAAATCTTCCTCTGCTTTATTTACATCGATAACTATTGTTTTGTCAAGCTTGCCTGCAGCGATGCTCAAAATTAAATCTCTCATTGGAATTCCTGCGTGCGCTAAAGCCATTGAAGCGGCATTTATTCCTGCGCAACGAGTTCCGGCATCTGCCTGAATAATATTTATATGAACATCAATTACAGTATTTGGAAATCTATCGAGGTCTAATACAGGCTCTAAAGACCATTCAATGATTTTTGAAATTTCAGTGCTTCTTCTTGATGGACCAGGTCTTATTCTTTCTGAAACTGAAAAACTATTCATATTATATGTGCATCTTAAAACTCCTCTCTTAGGATCTTGTTTATGCTGAGGATGCATTTTTTTTGGACCATAAACAGCAGCAATAGCAATTGTATTTCCTGATTGATACATTGCGCTTCCGTCGGCATTTGGGATAATTCCCACTTTTGCTTTCATTTCTCTTAATTCATCTTCTTTTCTTCCGTCCGGTCTTTTAAATTCTGTCATTTTATTTTTTCTCCCCCTTAAAAAATTTTTCAACTTCTTCCGTCAAACCTTCAATAAAAGATTTTTCAACAATAAATATGATTGCTTTTTTTGCAAGCAGTTCATTTTCAATTTTATCGCCCTTTATCCAGATAAATCCATTTTGACCGACGGTAATATTGCATCCGGTTTCATCTTTAATTATTTTTATCATGCTTCCTTCTTTTCCAATAACCCTTGGAACTTTATTTGGATTTATTTTAAAAATTATTCCTTCTTCAATTTTTCCCAACCCTCTCTCTTTGATTGTCACGTCAATACTTCTTCCTTTTATTGAATAAATTTTTACAACTACCATGTCGCCTATATCCATGACTTCATCTAATGCTCCCTTATCAACAAATCTTGGGACTTCCATCAAAGACAAAAAAGCGTTTTCAGCATTTCCAAAATCCATTACCCAGCCATTATGGGTCAGCATTTCAACTCTTCCGATTATAACGTTTCCTCTTCTTGGTTCATATCCTCCTGACAAGGGAATTACTTTTACAAGTTTGTTTATTTCTTCTGCTAATCCGAACATAGTTGCAACAATTTCATTGCCTCTCTTTTCTGTTCCTTTTCCGGGCAGATAGTCTTCACCAGTTACAATTGCTTCCCCAGGAATTACTACTTTTCGTTCTGTCATTTTAATTATTAATTATTTCTTCTAATTTAAATCCTTTTGATTTAATCTCATTGATTGTTTTATTTATAAGTCTTTTAGTGCCGATTAAAGTGAGATTATTTGTTATTTCTTTATTTCTATTTATTTCTTTTTCATCTATAAAATCAAGAATTACGACCATGTTATTCATACTATAAATTTGACTATTTATTCCGAGCCGTGCTAGATAAGTTCCATATTTAGCTATAAAATTACTATGAACATAACTAAATTCTTTTCCTTCAACAGATATATTATAATTTCTCATTATCATTTTATTCTTTAATCTCCTCTGTCAAAGCACTTCCGTGCGTTATTGAATTTAATTTATCATAAAAATCCATCACGATTCCGGAAGGAACACTAACAACAACTCTCAAACTTCCGTCGTCAAGCCAGCTTTCTTCTTTTTTATATTGCGCAACAACTCCATAAGCTTTTCCTGTATGCATTGCCGGAATAGTTATTTTAACGCTTTTCATTTCAAGTCTTATTGGGAGAATCTTGCTTATTTCCTGAATGATTTCATTAATCTGATTTTCAACCGGGACATTTTTAATATTTACATGCGCCTGCTCAAGGGCGTTTTTTATTCTTTCGCTTGGATGGGGTTTTCCCGTTCTTGAGTCAATAGAATTTACAGCTAAAAAATCAACAATTTGATTGTATCTTTTTTCTTGTTCAGCATTTCTTTGTTTTTGTGTAACTAAAATTTCTCCTTTCTTAACAATCTCCTGAACAATTTTATTTGTTTCTGTTGTTCCAAAAGCTTCATTTAAATCAGAACTTGGGGCTCTCTCAGCTTTTCTGACATCTCTAAATATAATGTCTCCTTCAGCTTCAATAGAACCAATTTCCCCTTTCTTGAATTTTAAAGCATCTTCCATATTAACTAAAATTTCAAAATGTTTTCCTGCTTTTTTTATTCGCGCTGTTGTTTGTGTCATTATATTTCCTTAATTTTTTCCCCTTCTACTCTTTCAATTTTTTTATTTTCAGAATTAATATAAACAAGTTCAAATTTGCTTAAAGAAAATTTATTTCCTTTTATTTCTTTGAAAATATCCAATGCTAATTTTATTCCTTCTTTAATTTTTAGATTTTGCTTGTATTTTTCCCTTAATTTTTCCTTGATTTTGTCGTCGTTCTCGCCGATAGCATTAGCATGATATGAAAAATAATTTCCTGTAATGTCGCTTACAAATAATTCCGGCTTTTTTCCGTTAATGCCTGCTGTCATCATAGAAACTCCGAAAGGCCTTGCTCCGCCGTATTGGGTGAATTGCTGTTTCATGTTTGCAATTTCCTTAACAACTGATTCTGTTTCAATCGGCGAGTCATAAGTTATTCTATGCTGCTGCGCCAAAAGCTGGGCGCGTTCAATTAATACTCTTGCATCAGAAACAATTCCCGCAACACTTACAACAACATGAGAATCAATTTCATGAATTTTGTTCGCAGACTCTTTAACAATTAGAAGGTCTTCAATTCGTTTATCAGCTAATATGAAAACTCCGTCTGAACAAACCATTCCAATACTTGCGCTTCCGAGTCTGACAGTTTTTTCCGCATATTCCACCTGAAGTAAATGTCCGTCGGGAGAGAACATAGTTGCAGTTCTGTCATAACCCATTGCTTGATGCTGCATATCTAAAGGCATATCCATTTTACTTATTAGAGAATTTTATAATGTTTATCTAATTTTATTTTCTCTGTCTAAAAAAAGAAATTTTGAAGATTTATAAATGTTTTCTTTCACTTGAATTCCCCTAAAAGCGATTGAAAACTTCGTGTTTTATTATGCTCATTTGCAATAATCTTTATAAATTTCATAATGCATCTTTAATTATGGGAACAAAACTTAGTTTAGGTTATGATATAATAAGCGGTCCTTGGGGAAATACAGAAATAAAAACAAAAATTAATGGAAAGCCGGAAAAACTGCCTTTTGAATACGGATATTTTAAAGAATCTTCAATGGAAGTTTTGAGTGTTTTGGGAAAAAATTATAATGTTAGTAAATACAAAGATATAGAAACAAATGAAAATTCAACATTTGAGTTTAAAAAACATTTACTAAATTATGGGTTTTCTGTTCGTGAAGCAAATTTGCCGGGAATAACTATTCATGATTCTATCTACAAATATGTAAATTTATCTTTTTTACCCAAACTAACTTTAATTAAGAAAGATTTAGAAGGAAAAATTAAAGGTCTCATTAGAAAATATATAGTTACAACGTACATAAAACACGGACCAATTATGGGCGGTTTTAGATTTAATGGAGATGATGGAATAGGACCCAGATCATCCTCTGAAGAAACAATAACTAAAAATTATTTTGAAGAAAGAAAAATTAAAAAAGATGAATTGAAAGAAAGGCAACTTGAACAAATAATTGATTATGTTCAAATAATTTTAGACAATCCAAAATTTTCTTTAAAAGATCTTGAAAAATTAAGTTATAACGAAAGTGTTGCTGTTTGACAATTCTAAAATTCATACTTGAAGGTAGGAAAAGGTTTAAATACTATGTATGACTAATTTAGATTATGATAATTAAACGGGAAATTGGAGAAAAAGGGCAGGTAGTTATTCCGAAAGATATACGGGATATTTTGAATTTGAGAAAAGGAGAAAAAGTAGTTTTTGAAATTAAAGATAAAGAAGTGTCAATAAAATCAGAGCAAAATCCAGAAGAATTTTTAAGAGATTTTTTGAATGTGCCAGGAAAGAAAAAGAAGGGTTCTGTTAAAGAAATTAAAAAAATTTTAGAGGAACAATATGAAGAAAGAATATCTAGACTCTAGCGTTTTTATTTACCCTCTTTTGTATGCAGATAAAAAAGCGCAGTTATCTGAAAAAATTCTTTTTGATTTAGCCAAAGGAGAATTTCAGGGTTTTACATCAGCTCTTACATGGGACGAAATAGTTCATGTCTTGAAAAAGAAGAAAGGAAAAGATGTCGCAATAAGCGAGGGAAAGAAATTTCTTAAATTTCCAAATTTAAAATTTATTAATTCGGATTTTTTTGTAATAGCTAATGCTCAAAAAATAATGGAAAATAATAATGTTGGTCCGCGGGATGCAATTCATATTTCAAGCGCATTAAGTCAAGGAATTAATGAAATTATTTCTTTAGACAAAGATTTTGACAAAGTAAAAGAGATAAAAAGAATTGAGTTTTAATTAAAAGATTATTTAACATTTAACCCCCTTAATCGTCCCGCTAACTCTTTAACTCGACCATGCTTGGGCGAGTTTGTCAAAAATTTTCCTAATTTTTGTTCGTCTTTAAACCTTTTAGTGTTCCACTTACCATTTTAATGCTCATTTTTTCAGGCCAAACGCAAAGTGAAGCTCTTACATGATTTAAACTCTCGCGATTCACAGAAATCACAGCAGAATCTTTATCCGATTTAATAAAACTCAAAGAAGTTTTTGACATTCCAAAAACTCCAATAAAATCTTTAATTGCTTTTGGAATATTTTCTTTTAAATTTTTTCCGCTGACTAAAAAATATCTTTTTCTTTCACGCATTGAGGGCTTTAGGGGTTTCATTTGAACTCTTCTGGAAGACGAATTAATGGAAATCTTTGATTTGCTTTCATAATTTTAATATTAAAAAGAAGTTTTTAAATTATATCTTAAAAAAATTTATTTGCATTTTTTAATTCTTTTTTATAGCATATTTTTTTGCTCTTTGCATATCATTATTTTCTTTATCTTCTTTGTAGTATATTTCTATAATTAAGACCTCATTTATTGAGGGGTTATAAGTATAAATTACCCTTATCCCGCTATTTCCTCCACGATTGAGCGCCTTGCATCTAAATTTTCTTGCTTTATATACTGGATAAAATTCTTCACCTATTCCCTGTAACCTAACAATTCCAGATAATCTTGTTGGTTCAACAGAAACAGCTTGTTTGAAAGTCTCAAAATCGTTTTCTAATCCAATTCTCCTTAATACACGGAAATCTTTATCTAATTCATCGACAGAAATAACTTTAGCAGGCAACATCTTCATTTCTAACAGAAAAAATTGGGTTTCTATAGAATACTAATTCATAATTGATAATGTTTTTTTCTTTTGTGGCTTTCCAAGGCATGTCTTCATGAGAATAACTGCTAATTTGATTAGCATTCATTTCACCTAATTTGTTTATTGCTTTGTCTATTACTTTGATCTCCTCTCCATTTAATAAATTAAGGCAGGGTTCAGTAGTTGAAGAAAATTTCATTTGTTTCTTTCCAAAAAAACTTCCATCGCTTATCTTTATTTTTTTTTCTTTTTCCAAATGTTTTATTGCAATATCGAAATGTTTTGGGGCTGGACCATTTGGCAGTTTATAATATAATTCTCCTGTAATAGATTCTTCATTTATTTCATAAAAATCAAAATCTGAAAAGTATAACATTTTATATAACACGGTTTTTCCAACATTATCTAATGAACCTTTTTTAGAGATTATATAATGTAAAACTTGCTCAAATTTTTTTTCATTAAAAGTGTTTAAAGAATTAACTATAATACACTCTTTTTCCATTAATTCAAATAGTTTATTGAGTTTAAATAATTTTAGTTTTATAACTAAACACTCCGTAATTGCATGCAACAAATTCTTTTTTAAAACTTTTTAAACTCCTTCTTCCTTTAATTTTTATAAAAAAAGGTAAAAAACAAATATGGAAATTTGCACAATCGGCGGTTATGAAGAAGTTGGAAAAAATATGACTGCTGTAAAAGTTGGCGACGATGTAATTATTTTTGACGCGGGAATTTATCTGCCTCCATTAATAGAATTGCAGGAGCAGGAATCTTTTATTCGTTATAACGAACATATGCTAAGAAAACTAAAAGTTATTCCGGATGATTTAGTTCTTGATAAATTGGGATGGACAGATAAAGTAAGAGCAATTATTATCGGACATGCTCACTTAGACCATGTTGGAGGGGTCCCTTATTTAGCGCACAGATATCCAAAAGCAGAAATTATTGCAACGCCTTTTACAATGGAAATTTTGAATTCAATTTATGAAGATGAAAAATTAGTTTTAAGAAACAAACAAAGAACTATTAAAGCAAATTCCAGATTAAAATTAAAAACCCCTAACGGAGAATTAGATTTAGAATTTATTAATACGACTCACTCAACAATCCAATGTGTTTTTGTAGTCTGGCATTCAAAAGAAGGCGGTGTTTTTTATGCGCTTGATTTTAAATTTGACAAACATCCAATTATCGGAGAGCCTCCAAACTATTCAAGATTAAAAGAATTAGGAAGAAAAAAACAAATAAAATGTCTTATTGTTGATTCTCTTTATGCAGATACAGATAGAAGGACGGCAAGTGAAAGAATTGCCAGAGACCTTTTGGAGGACGCGCTTTCTGTAATTCGCGACAGAAATTCAGCGCTTTTCATAACAACTTTCTCCTCGCATATTGCAAGATTAAAAAGCATTGTTGAATTTGGAAAAAAAACAGGAAGGCAGATAGTTTTTATGGGAAGAAGTTTAATGAAATATCTTAACGCAGCAAAAAAAGTCGGAGAGTGTCCGTTTTATCATCAGATTAGATTAATGAAATATAGAAAGCAAATAAATTCTTTTTTAAAAAAAGTTGAAGATGAAAGAGGAAAATATTTAATTGTCTGCACCGGACATCAGGGTGAAAAAGGCGCGATTTTA
Organism: archaeon GW2011_AR19; assembly: GCA_000806015.1. GTDB lineage: Archaea > Nanobdellota > Nanobdellia > Pacearchaeales > GW2011-AR1 > JWKY01. The sequence continues at coordinate 13,271 of JWKY01000004.1, forward strand.
GACAGGATAATAAATGATGAAACGCCCTTCAAATTTCGCGCCGGAGATAATGTGATTTTTTCTTCAAGCGTAATTCCCGTTTCTCAAAATATTAATGCCCGTGAAAAAATGGATAAAAAATTAAGAGCTAAAGGGGCCAGAATACAAACCGACATTCATGTTTCAGGACATGGCGGCCGCGAAGATTTAAGAGATTTAGTGGGGATGTTAGAACCTAAAAATATAATCCCGGCTCATGGTTCATTAGAACAGGAAATTCCGATGGTTGAATTAGCAAATGAAATGGGTTATAAATCTCAAGAGAGTGTTCATTTATCATCGAATGGAAAAGTTGTGAAGATATGATTGGCTTTATTAAATTTCCAATATAAAATGATTTTTAAACTAACTATTATTTAATTGATAATGGTTAATCAAGAAATTTTAGGGGGTTTAAGATTAGTATTAAACCGGGGAGAATCTTTAGAAAAAGCTATGCTTTCATTTTATAATGCAGGTTATAAAAAAGAAGAAATAGAAGAGGCTGCGAAATTTCTTCAAAACCCTGAACAAATTCAGAATACTCAACAATCTGAAACTCCAAACACAGCAATAAAACCTCGTTCTAAAAAAGTTTCAGATTACAATACTGAAAATCCTAAATCAAATCTAATAAAAAAGACAGGAAAATGGCTATTAACTGCAATAATTATTGCCGCTATTATTTTTGTCGGGCTTTTAATTGCGTTTTTAGTTACAACATAATTTAAACATAAATTAAAAATGCCCCCAATATATCAACCAGCAGAGGATTCTTATTTGTTGTCTAAAGTTTTAGGAAAAGAAATTCCTGAATTGCTTAAAAAAAATCAGCATTTGCAATTTTTGGAAATTGGCTCTGGCTCCGGGATTCTTTTAGAAACTGCAAAAAGATTAGGAATTAAAAGAGAGCATATTTTTGGAGCAGACATAAATCAGAAAGCTGTTGAACATTGCAGGAGTTTGGATTTTAATTGCATTTATTCAGATTTATTTGAAAATGTTCAGGGAAAATATGCTTTAATTATTTTTAATCCTCCGTATTTGCCTAAAAATTCTTCAGAGCCCACAGATTCTCAATTAGCGACAACAGGCGGGCTTCAAGGAAGCGGGATTATTAATGAATTTTTAAAACAAGCAGAAAATTATTTAGAAAAAAATGGGAAAATTTTCTTGCTGACTTCTTCATTAACAAAGGGAATTAAATGGCGGGAATTTAAGAAAAAGAAGTTAGGAAATGAAAAATTATTTTTTGAAGAACTTTATGTTTGGGAATTGGGAAAATAATTTTTTTATGTGAAATTGCTCGTCGCGAGGCGACTCGGATTGATGGCAATATTACCCTAAACAACTTTTATTAATATTGATAAATTAATCTTGCTTTTGGAACTGGTCTATACAAATTCACAAGTTTTGTTTCTAATTTTCCATTTATCATTTATTCTTCCTGAGAAACCCATTTATCAAGCTCTTTAACATAAACTTTCATTTTATCACCTTGATTATATTTGTCGTCGTTATTTACATCTTCCCAAACCCTTACCGGATTTTTATCTGCTCCTTCATAAGTATAATGAACTTTACTTCTTTTTTTGATATTTTGTCCTGGAGAAGAATCTTCTATTCTTTCAATTTCTGTCAGTCTTCCTAATGAATCATATTGGAATTCGTTAATTATTAAATAATCAACAAGTTTGTCAGTTAGTTTTCTGTTTAAAATGTTCTTTGGTTCTTTTGGGTCAGTCGGTCTTCCAAGGTCTTTTTCTTTAAAGCTGTATTTTGTTTCAGTTTCTAATAAAACTTTTCCATCTTTTTTTTGTGAATTTTTTTCAATTATATATTCTTTTTTTTCTAAAACTTTTTCTTTATTATAAATTTCTTCAATAACTGAGGAAGTCTCACTATAAAAAATTGTATCGTTTGCATTATTCTCAATTGAAACCTTATCTTGGGCGATTGTGTAATTCAATCCACTAAAACTCAATCCCAAAACAGGCGCTAAAATCTTTAAGAGATTTTTCATCTCTTTCAAAGCTCTTTTGCCTATTTAAATATTTCTATATGTTATAATTATATAATTGCAACAACATAACTAAATGAAATGGGGTTCAGGTTTAAGATAATTTTATAAAACCCCTTTCTATATTTCCTTTATGGCTGAAAAATCTAAATTAGCAAAATTAAAAGAAGATTATTCTAAACTTCAGAAAAAATATGGGTTGCCTGATTTTGACAAATTAAATGAAGACTTTGGAATAGAGAAAACAGCGCAAACAGAAACTGATTTTTTAATCAAAGAGATTAGGGAAAGTATCGGAGAAACTCTTGAAAACTTTTTAAGGTTTGTTGAAGCAATTTTAAATCCTGTGAATGTTCCAATGTTTTTATTTCCGATTATAAAATCTTTAAACACTGAAGAAAAAAACAAATTATCTGAAATTTACAAAAAGCTCTCAAAATTAGAAATTGATGCGCTGAAATTAATTAATTATTCTGAAAAAAAAGAAGCAGAATTTATTAAAAATTCGTATGCCCTTTGGCAGGAAATCAAAAAAGATTTTGTAAAAATTATTGAAGGTGTTGAAAAAAAAATAGAGATTAAGTCTGAAAAATCTGAAAGGGGATATTTTGGGTGAATTTATTTTCAATAATTAAACTAACTTCCCAAAAATTCCTTCCAACTCAATTTCAAATAAAGCAACAGGCATTTTTATTTTCCAATTTTTAAGAATTTTTGGATGAATCTCGCCGAGATATCCAATTTTCTCATCTCCTAAAATTATCTCTGCAACTCTGCCTTCTATAAAATGCGCTGGAAACTTTTCAGATTCCTTGAGTGCAGCATTTAATCCAAGCATATTAAAAAGATATAAAATAATTTGTTTCATTTCTGTAAAATTTCCGGGAACTAATGCAGCTGAAAGTTTTTCTTTTTCAATTATTTTATTCGCGTTATTTAATTCAAAAACTCTTCCAGCTTCAAAAATTCTCTGTGGATATTCTGAATCTGTATTCTCTGAAAGTATTTTTAACAAATAATGCGTCAAATCTTTTCTTAAAATATTATAATCTGTTTTTGATTCTTCAACTTCAATAAATTCTTTGGCTCGGCTTTCAGACGAGCCAGACCGAACTTGTGAGAGTCTTTCTGGTTTTTCCGAAATCCCCATTTTTTCAAACTGGTCTTTCTTATTTGTTAAATGATAATTGGAAATTTCAAGCATATTTAATCCGGATAATATTTCTGAAATTTTTTTCTTAATAACTTCTTGCTGGTTTTCCTGCCCAATTGTTGATATTTGAGGCATTTCCGGAACAAAATTGTCATAACCATAAGCAATTGCAATATCTTCAATTAAATCAACTTCATGCAAAACATCAACTCTCCAAGAAGGGGTTTCAACTTCTTTGTCTGAATAATTATGCCCCATTTTTTCCAAGAATTTTTTAATTTGTTTTTCGTTTAGCTCTAATCCGAGAAGCTTGTTTGTATTTTCAAGAGAAATTTTTCTTTTTTCCGTTTTTAAGTCGGGAGTTATTTTTGAACTAACTTTCATCTGATAAATTTCACCTCCAATTTCTGCTAAGCTTGTGACAACTATATTTAAGCATTTTTCAAGAATCCATAAATCAAATCCAGAGCATTCAACAAAAACTTCTTTTGTTTCTTCTGTAATTTTTCCGGTTAATTGCGAGTTTATTATCGGAGGCATGCTCAAAATGTTTTTGTCAGCATCAATAAAAACAGGAAATTTGGATTTGCCTGCAAGCAAGTGGGCATAATTTCTGCCGGTTGGATGCCTTTGCAAAATTTCAAGCCCCGACATTTCTCTTGTTGCTTCAAGAGGGATAAATTTTATTTTATCAGGCTCTAAAGCAGTATATGTAATTGGCAGTTTTATTTTTTCCAGGGGATAAATTCCTATTGCAAGTTTTTTTCTTTTTCTCCCAACTGTAAAATGAAGTTTTTCCTGAATATCAATTAATTCTTTTATTTTCTCATTATCCAATTTTAATTTTTTTACAATCGCGCATGCAGTATATGGGCGGACTTCTTTTACAGAAGAATCCACAATCACTTCATAATCTTTTTCTGGTTTTTTCAGTTCATATTTTTTCAGTCCTCTAGTTTTTTCCAGAAAATTTAAAAAGCTCCTCTTAAATCCTGAATAAGATAATAAATCCGGTCTGTTTGGATTTACTTCAATTTCTATTTCCTCATCTGTAATCTGCTCAACAGTCGTTCCAAACATTGCGATTTTATTTTGCATATTTTCATCTAATTTTCCGATTTCTTTTTCAAAGATTTTTTTTGGGAATTTTATGTTTGCCATTTTAATGTCGATTATAACCGCCTATTCTTTCATACTCTTTATGGGATTCATAAATTTCTAAAACAATTTGTAAAATTTGATATTCATCCTGAGAAGTATTTGTATAAATTGCCCTTGCTTCTTTTGAGATATCTATGATAAACAAATTTGTTACGCCATATTTTTTTTCAAAATATTTGTAAATTGGAAGTTTCTTTGAAATTGGCGCGCCTGTTCTTTTTTGTTTCAAAAAGTCAACCGCTTTATTTATTAACCCATATAAAGTTTCATTTGTTTTGTTTCCTTCCGATAATTCTTTTTCAATTCTGAGCTTTAATTCGAATAATTCTTTGCTTAATTTTGGAACAAACTCTTTACTTATCATTTACACAGAAATCGCTCCCTGAATTAATTCATTTAATTTTTTATTATTTGCAAAAATCCAGATTATTTTGTCTTTGTTAAACATAATTTTATTTGACCTTTCAAGATAATCAAGAATTAATTTAAAAGTTTGGTATTGCATTTGTTTTGGCAGGTTTTTCCAAAGTTCCATTCTTGTTGGATAGTCTTTGCTTTTTTGTATAGCATCCTCTACCATTAGTATTGAATCTAATTGAGGAAAATGCAAAATATTCATTTTTTTATTGTTTTTTATCATTGTATAGATTTATACAATTAGTTATTTAAATGTTTTGTTTTTCATTTTAAAATCTTTTTAGCTAATTTATTTAATTCATCTTTGCTCATTGGTTTTGCTCTTTCTGGATTTAATTCATTTCCTTCGTTTAACGGAACAATATGGATATGGGCGTGGGGAATAAAAAATCCTTCAACAGCAATGCCGACTCTTTTTGGAGCTAATTTATTTTTTAAAAGTTTTGCAAGATGTTTTGCTTTTAACATTAATTCTGAATATTCATTATCATTTAAATCAAACAAATATTCAGTGTGCTTTTTCGGAATCAGCAAAGTATGCCCAGAATTTATTGGATTCATATCCAAGAATGCAAAATATTTTTCATCTTCAAAAATTTTTACAGCTGGAATTTCTCCTTTTACGATTTTGCAGAATATGCAGTTTGTTTTCATTTTAATTTGCCACCCCCATTACTCTCTTTTTTTTCTTTTTCTTTTCTAATCCATTAAGATAATTTTCCTCAGAAACAACTGATCTTCCTATTTTTTGTTCTGCCTCTTTTCTTGCATTGCCGGCGACTTCTCCGCCTTGTCTTGCAGCGACTTTATTTTCTTCTATTCCCTGAGCATCTTTATTTTTAGTTATTTCTGTAGTAACTTTTTCTCCAAGCATTGTAAAAATTAATTCTAAATCATCCATATGGTCTCTTAAATTTTCTCTATTAAGTTTCTTTAATTTTTTGTATTCTTCAATTGTTTTCCCAAAGGCTGCTTTGCTTATTTCATTTGTTAAAATAGCATATTCAATTTCCTTTTTTATCCCCCTATTTTTCCACTCATCCGTTAGATTTTGTCTTATTGCAATTCCCCTTAATCTCTTGTCAATCCAATCTTTAGAATATCCTTTTTGTTCATATAATTGCTTCATTCTTTCCTGAGTTAATTCGGGATTTTCAATTTCCTGGATTCTTTCATAACCGACTTTTGCAAGCCAGCGTTTAAATGGTTCAGCTTTCTTTGAAGGAATTGATTGTATTATTCTGAATATGCCTTCTGTATCCGCGCAAGCTGTTTCATATTCTTTTCCATCTCCTGACTTTAATTTCAGTTGTCGACAAAATGTCGATAACTCAACTCCGCTTCCTTCCCTATCCCTTTGTTTGAGCCTATACCAATAATCTTTAGCATCAACGCTGTCTGTTAAAACCTCTATAATATCAACAACAGAAAAAAACCATTTATCATTAACAAGTTTTTTTCTTATTGCTCTTCCGTTAAATATTGCTATGTGTGTTGGCTCTGAATTAGTTGATGTCATTTTAAATTATTATTTTCTTTATCATTTCATCCACCATTTTATTTTTCTTAATTGTGTAATATCATTTTTATACAGCTCTCTTAAGTCTTTTATTCCATAATAATTCATTAGTGTTCTGTCTAATCCTGGACCCCATGCTAAAACAGGAATGTTTTCTCCTAAAAGGGGGATTACAACTTCTGGTCTGAAAATTCCGGCACCCCCAAGCTCCAGCCATTCTTTTTTTTCTAAATGCCAAACATCTATTTCAACTGACGGTTCTGTATACGGAAAATATGCAGGTCTGAATCTGATTTTTTCAAATCCCATTTTTTTGAAAAATTCTTTTAAATATCCAAGCAAGTGTCTGAAGTTTGCATTTTTATCAATGACGATTCCTTCTGTCTGATTAAATTCAAATCCGTGTTTCCAATCAACCGTTTCATTTCTAAAACATTTTCCAACGGCGAAAAATTTCGCAGGCAATTCCGAAATTTTTAAATTAGCAAGTGTCTGCGCCGACAAGCAGGTTGTATGCGTCCTTAAAACAAGTTTTTTTGCTTTTTCTTCATCCCATTTATATTTCCATCCAGAACTTCCTGCAACGCCTGTTTCGTGCGCTTCTCTGACTGCCTTGACTAATTTTTTATTCTCCGGCAGTTCAAGATTTTTATCAATAAAAAAAGTATCCTGCATTTCCCGAACAGGATGGTCTTGCGCAGTAAATAAAGCATCAAAATTCCAAAAAGAATTTTGAATATAATCTCCGCTCATTTCTTGAAAACCCATTTCTGTCCAGACTTTTCTTGCGTAATCGCATGCCTGATTAACAAAATGCCTTTTTCCTCCGGCAATTGAAGGAACAGGGCTCGTTATGTCGTATCTCCTGAATTTTTTTCCCCTCCAGGAATCGTCGCGAATCATCTCTGGGGTAATTTGCTCAAGCATTCCACCATCTTTTATTTTTAATTTCATTAATTTTTTTCCAAGCTCAGTGATTTGCACTTCAATTAAACTTTCTTCTTTAATTTCTAAAATATTTTTCCTATTTTCCAATAATTTTAATGCAAATCTTTGCTCATCTGTCAAAGAATCGTATTCCAAAGGCAGAGAATCTAAAAAAATCTCTTCTAACATTTTTTTTGTTGTTTCAAATTTATCTGCACTCAAAATTAATTTTTCTTTTTTTAATTCAATCATAGCTTTTTTCTTTAATACTCCAATTGCTGCCTTGAATTCATTTTCTGTTAGAGAAGCCTGCTTTTGCGCGTCCTGAAGCGCTGCAATTCTCTTTTCATTAAGCAAATTAAGAAGCCTTCTTTCAGGAAGCCCTTTTTTTTTATACAGCGCGCCATTCACTCCGATTTCGATTATTTTTTTCTTTTTATAAGAAAGTTTTACAATTTCTTTATTCTGAAGATATTCCAACGCTCTTAATACAGAAACCTTGTCCAAATTTGTTTTTTTGCAGATATCTACAATCTGCTCTTCAAGATACGGCAAAATTTTCAACTCATGCGGATTTAAAGATTCTGCAACTCTCTCTATTTTTTTACTTGTGCCCTTTTGGGTATCGCCATTTTCCATTTAAAACATAAGAAGAGCTGGTTTAAAAGTTTTGTTTATGAACTTAAAATTAATTGTTTTTACTTTAGAAATATTTTAAGATAACTTTAGGCCTTTGATTTTTTTCTTCTCAATTAATGTCAGATAAACAAGAGTATAATATGTTGTGTTAATATAAACTGAAAAAAGCATTATTACAATTACCCATAAAATAAAAGAGACTATTCCTATAAAAATTCCAAAAGAGATGAACATGATAAATGCTAAGAATAATCCTGCTATTGTTGTTAGGGAAATTAAAGGTTTAATGCCTATTTCAAATGTTGCTATTTCGGGAATTGCCTTATAGCTGTCTTTCAATTGCATAACTGCCTGACCAAAATGTCTTTCTGTTATAATCATAGACGGAATAACAAGTTTTCCAACTATTCCGGAGATTGTTTCGATAAAACCGGCGCTGATTTTTCCTGCCATGCCTCTTTTTTTTAATCCCGACGCTAAAATTTTGATAATAATAAAAACAAACACAAATGCAAGAATATCAAAAAAATTACGAAAAGCTCTTTTGAAACCGGATGCAACAGTTGTATTTTTTCCCTGAACAACTTCATGAACCATCCAGCTTTGAGCAGATGCATAAAATGTAGTTATAAAATAATTAAAAAATAGAAATACAATTCCCCAAAAATAAATTCCTGCATTAGCGCCAGGCTCTTTAATTGAACCTGCAAAAAAAGCAAGGATAAAAATAATTATCAACGCAACCACGCTAACAAACATTAAAATTGGAATAGCAATCAAGCTCTTATCTTTTTTAATAAGTCCAAGACTAAATTTGAAAATGTCCCATGAATTTTTTAATCTCTCAATAAAACCCATTTATTAACGAGCAGAAAATAGTTTAAAAAAGTGTCTACAAATACTTGCTCATTCTGTTTGCAAAGATAACTGGGTTGGGCGGGCAACATCGCGAGAGAAATAAAAAAATCAAAACATCCATTTTAGATAGTTTTAGTCATCCAAGTCGGCATTCCAAGAACCGCTCCAAGAGATTTTAAATCATAAATATCTCTTTGGTTTTCAGGATTTTGAATAATAAATTTCATTTTCAATTTATTTTTATTGCACAATTTTATATTTTGTTTTAACCTTGCAAGAATTTTTGGCTTTTCATACTGGCTGGCTTGAATTATTTCATCAAAATTTATTCCTATTGCAACATTTTTCTCCTTTGCAATCTTTGCCAAAACTTGATTAAATCCAGAATCTCTTTGTTTTTGAAAATCTTTTTTTCCTGCTAAATTAATTAATAAAATATTTATTTTTTCCTTTTCTAAAATTTTTCTGTTTAATTCATCATTATCTGAAGAAAAAATTATTATTTTATCCTGAGCTTCCCTAATTAATTTGCGGGCTTTTTCAAAAATGGATTCTTTGATTATAATTTGTTCTGACATCAAGCATTATAGAAAAACCAATTTATAAAATTACTCTAATCACTAATCTTCGTCCCAATAAACTTTTTTCCATTTAATAAATTATCAAGTTCTCTTGGAGATTCTATAATATAAGTTGTTGTTTTGTTTTTTAAAATCATTTTTGCTGCAGTCTGGTCCAATACAAAATGCTGGCCTGGATGAAATTTTATTTTATTTGCTAGTGCATTAAAATCTTTCCAGGAAATTCTTGGAATAAATTTTGCATCTTTGTGTTCTTTTGGATTTTTATCATGCAATCCCTTGACATTTGTCAAATTAATAAATTCAGCTCTGAATTGTTTTGAAATTTCTGCTGCAGTTGAATCAGATGTCTGGTCTGGCTTATATTCTAATGCTCCGCAGAAAATGATGTCCATTTTTTTAATGTAATCTTTTACTGCCTGCATTGTATGAGGAATTCCCTGCTCGGGGTCGATCCCAAAAAAATAATTCATAAATCTTGCATTTGTTCTTGTTGCTGAAATTCCTGAAAGCGATTGAAATCTTAGATTTAAATTTTCGCCTTTTATTGCAGAGATATATTTTCTTGCAAGACTTCCGCCTCCGCAAACAATTATGAATTTATAATTTTTTTTATTTTTAAAAATTATTTTTTTAAATTCTTTAAGATATTTTACATTTACATTATCGGGAATTATCTGGCTTCCTCCGAGACTTAGGACAATCACCTTTTTTTTCATGCATATTACATTACAACTAATCTTATAAAATTATCTGAAGATTGTTTTTAATGGTTAAATTAATGAAAGTGCCTAAATCTATTTTTAGACAAACAGGGGATGAAAAAATTCACGTTGAAAATTTAATGGAGAAATTCTTTGTTAATACAAAGAAGTATGTTCAAAGTAAATTAAAGGGAGACGAGGATCATTATTTTAAAATAAAATCTGCTAGTTTTTCATATGGTTCAAGACAAGTTAATTCTGACAATATAGTTACTTATGTTGAATTCAGGGAAAGATATATTATTGCGGGAATATTTGAAACAAGAACTGCTTTTAACGATTTGCAGTTTACTTTTTTTAGGGATTTAAGTTGTCTGGAAAAACCTATTTCACAGTAAATAATTCTCTATCTTTAACATCAAAAACATCCAGCCGAACTCCTGCATCTAACCATCCATGAGCATAATTTAATGCTCCGAAACAATTTACAAAATCTTTTTTTGATTGAAAATGTTTTGCATCTGAAAGATAATTTTCAACCATTTCAATAATTTCTTTTGCATAATTTTCTTTTCCTTTAATTATATTTTTTTTTGCTTTTTTCAGCGCTTCAGAAGTTATTTTAAAATATTTTTCAAGTTTTTCGCGGGTTATATTTGTTTTTTTGTCAAATAGATAGTTTTCCAGAATAAAATCAATTTCCTCAGATTCTTCATCAGACAATTCACCAAGTTTCCGAGATAGTTTATTTTTATCAATTGCTCTTATTTGAAATATTAATGCTGTTGATGTCTTTACTAAATTATTTTGTTTATTAGGATTTATTCTTAAAGTAAATTTGTATTTTGACGCTTTTTCTTTAGAAGTAAAAGGGATTATGGTTGTTATATTTAAGTTTTGATTGATTATTATTGCAGGTCTGATGCCTGATTGTTCCTGCCCAGATTGCTCTGGAATTTTAACCAGCCAAATTTCATTTTTTTTCATAGAACTTTCTCAAAATTTTCTAAAGCTTCATCACTTAATTTATCCCACGATTCAAATTCTCTTTTTAATTCCGCTTCTTCTAAATACGATTTAATTGCAGAAACTATGACCAATTCTTTATTCATGTTCAATTGTTTTGAAGCTTTTTCTATTAATTTAATTGTTTCTAGGGATAATTGCTTTTCCATATTTATTTTATGTTCCCATAGTTTATCTTTTTTGTTATCTTATTTGCCATTTGTTTTGAGTAATAATAAAAAACCAAATGTTTATAAACCCATTTACCATCAAAAATAATTTAAAAATGAAAAAATTAACAAAAATTTTGATAAAGACAGGTATTGGAATTTTCGGCTTGATGAATTCTTTTAATGCTAATGGGCAGATAACCTCGGCGCAAGGAGCAACTCCTGATTTAAAAATCAACTCATTTTATTCATATTTCTTTAATTATGATTCTATAAAGGTTAATTTATCAGACAGAAATAAAGATAAAAAAATTGATAAAATAGATTATATATGCTATCTTCCAAAAGGCGAAATAATAAGCGGACAATCACAAGATAATAATTTTGACGAATCTTTTGAAACTGGAAAATACAGGTCTTTTAACAAAAACGGCATTTTAGAAAGTGTTGGAGATTTTTCTCTCAATTTCCTTTCTAAAGCAGTAAAAAATTATTCAGAAGGCGTTCATAAGTTTTATAAAAATTAATTTTATTTGCGATTAGTGTTGATGATTATATTCTCCGGATAAAATTAATTCTCTGGCTTCTTGAGCGTTGCGGGGTTGAGGATGTTCTTCTTCATCAGCGTAGATTGTATCACCAGTTAAACTTGTTGAAATATATCCATTTTGATTCGTCACGCCACTAAACATTCCGCGTCCGCAAGTGCAGGCATAGAATTTTTTAAAATCAGAAGATGAGCCCAAACAATAAGCATAATTGTGAATTCCATCTGGCACCATCTCATTTGCTCCTGCTTTTTTCCAACTTGCGCCGCCATCAAGAGTTTCAACTACATTCTCTGCGTGATGACCGACAATTAAATGATTGGCGTCCTTTGGATCAATTAAAACCATTTCGTAATTTGGCATATGTCCAAAATTATACAGCCATCCAATAAACTCTTCAGGCTGATCCTCTCCATAATTGCGAATGCCGGCAGTAAGTTCTGTCCATGTTTCTCCGCCGTTTCTACTTTGAAAAATTCCTCCATATTTTCCCGATATTTGTTCTTCTAAAGAAAGTTGCCCGAAAAAAATATTTGAAGATGCAACAATAATCTCTGGATCTGATGGTGACATTGCAAGCCGATAAGTATATTTTAATTTTTCACCACCTAATGAATTAAAGTGTTTACCTCCGTCGTTGCTCTTAAATACTCCTTCCCCCAACGCTGATGCATATACTGTTTTTGAATCAATCGGATTAAAAATAATAGAATATACTGCAAAATTTCCAATTCCTTGCACTCTGGTCCAAGTTTCTCCATCATCATATGATTCCCAAAGCCCCTCTCCCGACGGAGTTTCAGCGGTTTCTGTTCCTATGCCGACAAGAATATGATTTGAATCAGCAGGGTCTATTGTAATTGATTTTATAATTGAATCTTTATTTCCAGGTTTTGTTTTTTCTAATATTTTTATGCCTTGCTCATCAACTATCCCGACAGAAAATAAATCTCCCCCAAGATACACCTTGGAAAAATCATGAGGATCAGGTTGTAGAGTGATCACGCTAAAATCAGTTGCTAAATGTTTGTATCCCTTGCCGCCATTTTTTGACCAATAAAAACCTTGCCGGTCCCATGTTACAACATATATTTCGTTCTCATCTTTTGGATTAACATACACTTCCCGCGTTGCTACTGAAATAAGTCCTTGATTAAATTCTTCAAAGGTATTGCCATTATCCGACGACACATATACACCATTGCCTCCCACACCCACATATATTTTTGAATCAAAACTTACAATTTCTCCAATCCACGCCGGAGGAAGATTCTCCGATGCTGTCTCACGAAATAAATTGCCATCGCTGGATATCCAAATTTTTGGATCAGGATTCCATGTCGCTGCGTAAAAATAGTTTTCATCAGTTCCAATTCCAGTAACTTGTTCAAGCCCATCCACTTTTTCCCACGATAATTCATTTGGAGCCAGTTTATACAACTCGCCCCCCATACGAGCATTAAATTGCAGTTCAGTGCCAAGAAGGTAAAGATTATTTTTGAAATTCACAAACCGAGCAGTCTTTAGATTTTCAAGACCATCATTGAAAGGCGTCCAACTTTTTCCTTTGTCTGATGAGACTAAAACACCATCATTGTGCGTGGCAAGATATATTTTTGAATTATAGAAATAAATGTGATTGAAATCATAATACTTATCAAAAACAAAACGTTTCTCCCAGTGTTCTCCTCCATCTTTGGAAACAATAAGTATGCTGTTTTCATCATTAGTAAATCCAGGCACATACAATATTTTTGGATTTTCTGGATCTAAGACCAGAGTATGTGAGTGAAAAATATCGGCTTTAATATCTCTGGTTATAGGATCCCTTAAGCCCTGCCAGCTATTTCCTTTATTAGTTGTTCTTGCTAAACCAGCAATCATTTCTGGGACATATGCAGTATTTACATCGGCGGGATTAGTTACAATATCAAACGCCCTGTTCTCTGGAATGCCGCGCCCAATTGCAATTTGTTTCCAAGAATTATCTAACTGAAGTTCATAAATTCCACCAGAATACAACGAGGCCCAAATAGTTCCAGCGTGAGGAATCATTCTGATTACCGTTCCTCCTACTGGTCCGAGCGTTTGTGTCCAACCAACTGAGTCTTGATCCGGAGGAAGATTAAATGCCAAATCATTTTCTTCCTGCGCTTGCTGATTTTGTGACGGAATTTCATCAGTAATTTTATTTTGAGAATTGTTCTTTGAATTTATTGTTTAAAAACTTTTTAAAATAATTTTAATAAATCCTCTTCGCTGGAGATTGAGCAGGAGGAATTTTTTTAATTATAAATCTTGAACCATGTTCTTCTGAAATTATTGCAGATAGTTCATATTGTCCAAACACAATTTTTACAGCCCCTTCACCTGCCGGAATTTTTGATTTTTTAGAAAAAGTTTGAATAATCTCACTTATTTCTTGTTCTGTTAAAATTATATTTGTGGGCTTTGTTCCCATTCCTCCTCTAACAATTAGCGCTTTATCTGGTCCATTAGATTCAATAACTTTCACATTATTGTCTGCTAACAAGGGATTTAATTCTCCTAAATCTAATTGTGTTTCAGTTACGGCATAGGGTCTTAGATGCGCAAATTGCGGGGGCAATCGTGTTTCCGGGATTCTTAAAATTGGCTGGGACTTTTGTTTTGGAATTTCAAAAGATTTTGTTAAAGGTTGAAAATAAATTTCTTTTTTAATCTCTTCAGGAATTCTTTGTTTTACTTTTTCTACAAAATCGTGGCTTTTTGTTTTAGGCAATTCTTGCTTGATTAAAAATTCCATCGGATTTTTTGAAATAATTAATCTTTTTGTAAAATCCAAAAGCACAAGTGTTTTTAATTCAACTGAAGAATTTTCCAGCATTTTTTAAAATCCCTTAAATGGAGATTTTTGATATTCTCCTTTTGTTGTTGGAGAAATTCCGTGAGCAGGGGCTGGAGATTGTCTAAATTGAGGAGGCATTGCCGGTTGAATTGCTTTTTCAGATTCTCCGCCTTCACTCATTAAAGCTAATCCTCTTGCTCAAATAATTCCAAAAGTTTTGAAATTTGAGACGAGAGTTCATCAAATTTAACAGACAAATTAGTCATTACTTTTTGAAGAGAGACAAAATTTTCTACAAGTATTTTTTCAACAGATTTTTTTTGTTCAGATTCTTTAAAAGAAATATTTGAAGCCACTCTTTCTTTTGAGCCTTTTATCACCCTTTTTGCCATGAAAATTAGAGGTTTTTTTTGTTTAAAAACTTTGCCTGTAAAAGTTTTTAGCTAAAAATTGTTAAATTTTTTGTCTATAAAATTTTGTGTTTGAGAACATTGTTAAATTTTTTGTTTATGGATTTATTTTGGGGATTTTAATAAATCTCCAAAAAATCTTTTGCTTTTTTAAAATATGAATCCCTGTCTTTGAAAGTTAATCCAGTTATAAAATTTAAAATTTCTGCATTAAAATCTTCTGCGCTGATTAAAGCGTCCAAGACTTCTTTTTCAGAAACTGCAAAATTGGGATAATACTGCTTATCTTTTCTTTCAAATTTGGCCTTTTTTATAACTTCATTGTCAATATCAAATATTCTTTTTAATAAGAATATTGATGCATTATGATTTTCAGACTTCACTCCAATTAAATAAAATAGAGCGAGAACAGAATAATACATACTAAAATAAGAAAGAGCAATTGCATCAGCATATTGCCCGTTAGTTGAAAGAATTTTTGCAGATTTAAGACTATCATCTGATTTCTGTAAATATGAATTCTTTAGATTTTCTGAAGGTTCAACTATCTGCAATATTTTTAATTTTACTAATTTTCGCAAATTAATCGTTTGTTTTTTCATAATACTTTTCAAAATCTTTTATTATGACATGATTGTCAATTATTTCTTTAATCAGCAAAGAATCTCTATTAAACTTTCCTATTTTTACACTAATCTTTGAATTTAGATTTTCCAATTCTTTTTTCAAACCCAAATTTTCTGTTTCTACATATAAATCAATATCGCTTTTATTATGAGCAGTATTTTTCGCATAGCTTCCAAATAATAATGCAAGTCCTATCTTTTTATTTTTAATTATTTCATCAAATATTTTTCTAAGGATTGGATATTCTGAAATTATTTTTGTTTGCTTATAGATTTCATATTCCAAAATCTTGCTTCTGGATTCTATATTTTTTTTGAGGGAAAAAACTTTATTCTTGCCAAAGTATTCAAAATCAAGAATCTTGTTTTTTACAAGATCTTCTGCGGCTCTTTTGACCGTCATGTGATTCTTTTCAAGAACTCTGGATAATTCTCTTATATGCCTCTCTTTTTTCATCAAACAACCCAAAATTTCTAAACTTATATTGTAATTATTATGTTCCATATATAACATATTTGTTACAACTATTTATAAAGATTACGCTTTAATTTCATATGATGTCTTTAACCTCTTTTAGTATTTTTTTGCCTGAAGCAGAAATTTTGTAAAATTTAAAAACTCTATCTTCTGGATTTCTACAGATAATTAATTTTTTCTCTAATAATTCGTTAATGGTTCTTGAAGTGTGTGATTTATACATCTTTGTAATTTTCATTATTTCTGGCTGGCTTTTTTCTTTTTCAGCTAATAATTTTAAAATTTCAAGTCTTCGTTTGCTTCTTGCAATAAAACTAATAATCTTGGGATTACTCATCTGACAAACGAGTAACCATTTCTTTTATTTTGAGGTTACCTTTTGAGTTACCAAATATTTTTAAAGCTTAAAATCTTGTTTTTATAGAATGAGTATACAGATGTAAGGAGGTAAAAATGAAAAACAAAAATTTAATTTTAGGGATTTTTATTTTAGGAATTGTGTTTATGAGTTCTTTTGCTTTTGCAGGAATTACTGGATATGTTTTAAGAGGACAAGCTCTCTCATCAGACGGCGTAAGTGCAACTTTAAAATCGGTTGATAGATTTGGAACTGTTACTGTTGCTGTAGAAGATACAAAAACAGGGATTGTAGAAACTGTTCAAGTAAAAGAAGGAGGAACTGCGATAACTTCAAGAGGAGATGTGGTTACGGCTCGTGATTTCCGACGAAAAAGTCTTTTTAGAAAAGAAGCTGCAGAGATTAATGTTCAATCCCCAGTTGCTGGAATTGCAGCAGGATCCGGAATATCGACAGGACATACACATTTGAGTGATTTTAAGTATATTACAAAAACATTAAATGCCCAGTATTTTTCAAATGGCGTTCTTGGGTCAAATATTCCTCAGAATGTTTTTGATGGTATAATCAATTGCGTTTCTGAGATGGGAACATCTGAGGTTATTGCTTTAAGTGGAGGCTACAAGATAACATGGAATGATCCTTTTAATGGGAAAGGCGAGGTTATCACTCAAGAAAATGGCCAGGTGTATAATACTGAAAAAGCTTATGCAGTTAGTGTTGTTGATCCTCGTGCAGACGATTTAGCATCTGTAGAGATGGTTACCCTCTGCGCTCGTGTAGAACCAACATTGCATCAATTTAGCCAAGACTATTAACTTTAATTTATTTTATTTTCTTTCTTTTTTTATTTTTTCTAATAGAAATGTTTAAAAAATCAAGAAACATAATATTATTAATTTAAAATGCACGAAAAATTAGGAATTAATATTGTGATTAGAACAGAGAAAATGAATGGAAAGAGTGTTTTCATAGTTAATAATGAAGAAGTGGGGGTAGCTGATTTTGGAGATACTTTAGAAGACGCTATAGAAAATTTTAAAAAATCTTTGGCTCTTTATTTAGAAGTATATCCTGAAAAGAAAGACCTTTTTATTAAAGAAGAAACCCAAACGCCTTTAATGGTGTCAAGAATTTTAATCTAAATATTCTTCAAATTCTTTTTTGTTTATATCTAGCTGTCTCATGATATTATTATAAATCCATACTGCTAAAATCTCCCTGTGCGTCGGCACATTTGTTGATTTATTATTTTTGGGATTTTCTACAATAACTCCATGGTCTGTGTTCCTTATTATTTTACATCCAAATTTTTCTAATGCCTTCACCACTTTTCTTGCTTTTAGATTTCTACGATTCATTTTATTATACGCATTTTTCTTTTTTATTCAGGATGCCCTCTAAGATACTCTTGTTTTTCTCTTTCAATTTCCTTTAAGTCTTTTTCAAGTTGTTCTCCCGTTGTTGGCTGATACTTCCTCGGCAATTCGCCTTTTTTTCCTAAAGTTTCATCCTCTATTTTTTTTACATAATCTGAAATTTCTTTTGCAGCATCTGCATTTACACTTATGCTGTCAATTCCTTTTTCAACAAGAAATTTCACCATTTCTTTTTTGCTTCCTGCCTGACCGCAGATGCTTGTTTCAACTTTATGTTTTTTGCAGACTCTTATAACATAATCTAATTGCCTTAAAACTGCAGGATGCATTTCATCATATAAATGCTGAACTTGCTCATTTCCTCTGTCAATCGCAAGAATATATTGTGTTAAATCATTTGTTCCAAAACTTATAAAATTAATTTTCTCTTCGCACAAATCATTTATTATCTGCACTGAAGCAGGAGTCTCAACCATTACTCCTAATTTTGTATCTGAAAAATTAATTTCTCTCAAAACTTGTTTAACCTGCTTTACTTCTCCGACGGAAATTACCTGAGGAAGCAATAATCCAATTTTTACTTTTTGCTGACTGACTCTCTGAAGAGCTTTTAATTCAGCTTTTAATATTTCCGGATTTTTAACGCTGAATCTTATTCCATGCATTCCCAACATTGGATTTGCTTCAATTTCTTTTGGAGCGCCGTCTAAATTCTTGAATTCGTCGCTCCTTATATCAGAAGTTCTCACCCAAATTTCTTCAAAATATTTTCCTATTTCATTAACTCCCTTAAAGATAATTTCTTCATAATCTTTTATTTTATTTTTCTGCAAAAAATAATTTGGGTGTTTCCCCGATTCTGCAATTATTCCTTCCATTCTCGTTAATCCAACTGTTTTTATTCCTGTTTTTGCTGCTCTCTGGGCAAAGGTCGGCAAATCAACAAGCACTTTAATTTTTGTTCTTGTTTGAGCAGTTACGGGCAGAATTTCTTTTTGTTTTGTTTCAGAAATTTTTCCCTTATAAACTTTGCCGGAATAAGCGTCCATAGTGATAATGTCTCCTTCTTTTAATTTAGCAGTTGCCTCTCTTGTTCCGACGATGCACGGAATTCCCATTTCTCTTGACACAATTGCAGCATGCGCTGTCAAACCGCCCTCATCAGTAATTATTCCTGCAGATTTTTGCATAGTAACCACCATATCGGGATTAGTCATCTCTGTAACCAGAATATCTCCTCCTTTTATTTTCTGCAAATCTTTTATTTCTCTGACAATTTTAATTTCTCCAACTGCAATTCCGGGAGAGGCAGCAAGACCGGTTAAAATAATCTCGCCTTTCAATTCTTCATGCTCTTCTTTCCTGACTCTTTTTTCCAGCGTCGTAATTGGTCTGGTCTGGACAATAAATATTTTAGAATCTTCAATTGCAAATTCTATGTCCTGAGGTTTATTGTAATGTTCTTCTAATTTTAATGCGTACTCTGCCAGCATTTTTATTTCATAAGTTGTTAAAACCTGCTCTTTTGATTTTTCTTCTTTTAATTTAATTATTACATTCTCTCCTGAAGAATTCCTGGTCATTACAATTTTTTTCTCTGATATTTTTTTATCAATAATTTCTAATTCTTTTGATACCTCATATTTATCAGGCGTTATTCTTCCGGAAACAATCCCCTCGCCCAATCCAAAAACAGCTTCCATAACAACATTCTCGTTTTTGTAATTTGGGTCTTTTGAAAAGATCACTCCGGACTTGTCTGAATTAATCATTTTCTGAACAACTACTGCTAAGCTCGCTTGCTCATGCTTAAACCCCTTTTTTATCCTGTAATAAGTTGCCCTTGAGGTAAAAAGCGACGCAAAACATTTTTTTACTTTTTCTATCAGATCTTCATTTCCTTTTATATTCAAATAAGTATCCTGCTGTCCTGCAAAACTTGCTTCTGCTAAATCTTCTGTTGTTGCGCTTGAACGAATAGCCACGAAAACAGACTCCGAAATTGCTTCCAAAATCTCCAATGCCCCGCTTTCTTCAATATCATAATCTGTGACGCTAAGAGTTTCATAAGCTTCTATAATTTCTTTTTTCATCTCTTCCGGGAATTCAGAATTAACAATCAATTCTCTAATTTGTTTTGTTGATTCATCTAATTGTTTTGTATCTTCATAATCTATTTTAGATAAAATATTTTTAATTTTATCGTCTAATTTTGCTTTTTTAATAAAATAATCATATGCTTGCGCAGTCACCACAAATCCCGGAGGAACGGGAATTTTTAAATTAAATATTTCAGCAAGATTTGCGCCCTTTCCGCCGGCAACAGCTCCGGAATCTTTATTTAATTCAGAAAACCATTTTACAAAACCTTCACTAATTTCATCCTCTTTCTTTACCATTCATATAAACAATAAAAAGAATTAATAAATGTTTTTATTCATGAAATTTCATTTTTGAGAAAATGATTAAATTATTCAAGAATAACTTTTTTGATTTTTATTTCCCTTGTAAAAAACCTAAAATATATAAACAAAAAGAAGTTGAATATTTTATGTGGATTGCAAACACTAACTCAAAAGCAATCAAACTATATAAAAAGCTTAAAATACTTTCAAGTAAAGAGAATAAAATAAAATGACGACAGAACCAGTTAAAGGATTTAAAGATTATATCGGCGACGAAGCAAAAAAAAGAGCAGAAATAAAAAAAATCTTAGTTGAAACTTTTGAAAAATACGGATTTGAGCCTGCTGAAACTCCTGTAATTGAGGCAGAAGAATTTGTCAGGGGCGAGAATGCAAATGACGAAGCAGTTTCAGACATTTACAAACTTGAAGACAAGGGAAAAAGAAAACTTGCTTTAAGATATGAGTTTACATTTCAATTAAAAAGATTAATGCAAAATAAAAAACTTCCATACAAAAGATATCAGCTTGGGGAAGTTTTTAGAGACGAGCCTGTTTCTTCCAACAGATTCAGGCAATTTGTTCAAAGCGATGTTGATATTATTGGCTCAACAATTAAAGACGACGCTGAAATTTTGGCTTTAACTTCAGAAGTTTTGAATAAATTAGGAATTAAATTTAAAATTTATATCGGAAATCGGGCATTATTAAATGAAATTCTTGAAGAGCTCGGGATTAAATCAGCTCAAAACCAAATTTTAAGAGAAATTGACAAATTAGACAAACTTCCTGAAACAGAAATTAAATCTAATTTAAAAAAATATAAAGCAGAAAATTTTGTGAATATTTTAAAAAAACCCGAAAAATATTTTGAAAAATATAAAAATTATAAAGACGTCTCTGAATTAAAAAAATTCTGCAAATATTATAGAATTGATTTTGTTTTCCAGCCGTCGCTGGTTAGAGGATTAAGTTATTATAACAAAAATGTATTTGAGATTAAAACACATGAGTCAAAATCAAATTCAGAAAAAATCCAAATTAAGGAAACAATTGTCGGCGGGGGAAGTTATATTTTTAATGGAATTCAAAGCACAGGAATTTCTTTTGGATTAGACAGATTAAGTTCATTAGCTAAAATAGATTATGAAAAAGAAAAATATCTTATTATTTCTCTTGATAAAGATAAAGAAGCAATAACTCTTGCAAACGAACTAAGAGAAAAAAATAAAATAGTTAATTTGTTTTACGGAAAACCTTCAAAAGCTTTGGAATATGCAAATTCATATAAATTTTCCAAAGTGATTTTCGTCGGAGAAAAGGAAATTAAAAGCAAGAAATTTATGGTTAAAGATATGGAAACAGGGAAAGAAAAACAGGAAGTTTTTCATTCGTCCTTCAAAAACGCAGAACGAAAGAAAGCGCGTTAAAGATTTAAAATGTTCAGCCATTTAACAAAAGAGGAAATAAAACTTTTCAAAAAATTAAACTCCCCTAAAAAAATTCAAGATTATTTAAATACGCTCAAAATAAATTTTGAAGAAAAAGAGGATACTTGTTTTTCACCGAGAAAAGTTTTGAAAGAGCAAAAATGCCACTGCATTGAGGGAGCTGTTTTAGCTGCAATGATTTTAAGATTTCACAGACATAAACCATTAGTAGTTGATTTGACTTCTTCAGAAAAAGACTTTGACCACGTAATAGCCGTATTTAAAAAATACGGGAAATGGGGAGCAATATCAAAAACAAACCACCCAGTTCTTAGATATAGAGAACCAGTTTATAATTCAATCAGAGAATTAGTTATGAGTTTTTTTCATGAATATTTTCTTGACAATGGGAAAAAAACTTTAAGATCTTATACCCATCCAATTAATCTCTCAATCTTTGATAAAAAAGGATGGATGCATTCGCCGGAAGAAATTTGGTATATCGCTGAACATCTTGCAGAGATTAAACATATTCCAATACTAAATAGAAAACAAATAGCAAACTTAAGAAAAGCTGATAAAATTGAAATAGACGTCGGGAAAATGACGGAGTGGAAAGATAAAAAATAAAAATAATTCCTGCTTGGATAGAGCCGAATTAACCTCAATCATCAAGGAATAATTTCAGGTCCAAAATATTTTTCATATTCAAAATCTTTTTCTGAAATAATTTCAGAATTAATCAGCTTTTTTATTTTAGGGATTCTTTTTTTTATTCCTTCAATTAAATTAATTATTGTTTTGCAGATTAATTTTTGACCTTCAGCCGGCCAGAGTTTTGCATAATGTGAATATAAGCATCTGCCTCCGCAAATTTCATAATAATTGCATTTATTACATGGTTCACCAGCACAATGAATTTGCTTTAAATTTTTAATATCTGTATTTAAATCTCCGCAATAAAAATTTTTTACGCTGTTTATTATCGGACAGGCAGAAATTTTTCCGGTTGTTGTGATAGTATAGTTTGCATAACCTGCTCCGCAGGGCAATTTAGATTTTTTATTATTATAAAGCGTGTCAAAAATTCCTATAAACGGATAAATTTTTAACACTTTGCCATTTTTCTCCAGAGGAGATCCCTTTGGGTTCATTTTTTCAACCCAGAAATCAAGCAATTTATTTATTGAATTGTTATATTCTTCTGCGAATTTTGTAAAATTTTTTAAATTAAAATCATTTTTGTAAAATCCCGCATCTAATTGCCAGTGAATTGAATCAAAAATTCCCTCTTTAATTAATTTAATTATGTGTTTTGTTTGCTCATAAATATCTGGAAAAGAAATTGTCATTCTTGCGACGATTTCCCCAGTGTATCCTCTTTCTCGTATGTTTTTTATGTTGTTTATTATTGCATCATAAATCCCGTTTCCGCGGTTGTGCTCAGTTCTTTTTTTGTCCCCATCTATTGAAATCAACATTTTGTCTATTTTATGAAGATATTTTTCAGGAATATTTTTCAAAAATAATCCATTTGATTGAATGTGAAATTTTGCATTGATATTATCCATTAAAAGTTTTATTTTATCTAATTTCATAAGAGGCTCCCCGCCATAAAAAATTAAAACAGGATTTTCATCTTTTTTTAAAAAATTTTTTATTTTTTCTATATCAACAACAGAATCCCATGGAGCATCTAAATCATAATCCCATTTTTTGTCCAAACCATTATCAAATTCATTCATTGATTTTTCATAGCAGTATTTGCATTTAAGATTGCATATTTCTGTTAAAATAATATGAAAGTGCATTATCCTTCTTTGCAGAAATAATTTATAAGTTCTTTGTTTCTAACTTCCGGGTGAAATAAAACTCCGTAAATTGGTTTTATCTTGTGTTTTATTGCCTGAGGAATTTTAAACTCTTTACTCCCGACCTCGCACGGGTTATTATATAATTTAAATTTCTCCCTACCACGAAGTCGCTCGGAACTTGCGAAAACTTCAAACTCGTTATTAATAACTGCGTAATTGTGCAGCAGATAAACCTCTTTTAGCGACGGCTCAAAATTTAAAAATTTTTTCTCAAATTGAATTTTTATCTGTCCTATTTCTTTGTTTTCAACAAGAACCCCTCCAAAAATCAGTGAAAGAATCTGCATTCCTCCGCAAATTCCAAGAATTGGCTTCTCCCCGAGGGATGACGCTGCTGCGCCTTTTAATTTTGGAAGTTTTATCCATTTAAAATAATCTAAATTTTCCAGATATTCATTGTCTTTTAAAGAAGTTCCGCAAATAATTATTTTTTCTAATTTTTTATTCAGGAGTTCTTTGTCTGTGATTTTTTTATAATAAATTGTTTGATATTCAATTTTTTCTTTTCTTAAGATGTCTTCAATTGGTTTTACAAATTCCAAATAATGCAATCTTTCTTCGCAGATGTTAATTATTAAAATCATTTTATTCAACTTCCAATTCCATTTTCCAGGAATTTTCTCCGGTTGAAGAAATTCGTTTATTAATAATATTAAATTCTTTTTTAAATAAAGGGCAATTTAATACAAAAGTTTCAAATTCTCCGCCCTCACCGGCAGGATTAATTTTATATTTTTGAGAGATTTTTTTCAGTTCGTTAATAAATTCAGAATTTATCTCTTTTCCAAGAAAAGATTCATCTAAAGGGTACGCAGAAACTCCAGTTAAAATTGTTTTGAATTTATTTTGAATTAATTCAGCGAGGTATTCTTCTTCGTTTTTTTGCCAAAGAGGATTAAAGCACTCTAAATTTAATTTATCGCAGATTTTTTGTATTCTTGAACTTTGATAAATGCTTTGAATTGCCCCCGTAACTATTCCTTCAATTTTATATTTTTTAATAGCTTTTTGGATTGCTTTTTCTAAATCTTTTAATTCCTCTTCTTTTTCTCCTTTTGTTTTTTGAATGATTAACGGAATTTCCATAATTTGCGCTTGTTTTTTAACCTGTTTTATTGAAGGAGTATGGAACATATAAGATTCCGGATTTTTAGAAAAAATTGAAATTAAACAAGTTAACTCATATCCAAATTCTTTTGCAAGCCAGGCTGAATATGTTGAATCTTTTCCTCCTGAAAATAAAATTCCAAGTTTCATATTTTTAAATCTATTTGGAAGTATATAAATTTTTAAAAACTAAATCAAAGATAAAGGAATATGAAAACACAATTGTGGATGCTTGATTATGGGTATAAAGTAAGAGTATTGGATGGTAAAAATAAATATAAAATAGGATATATTGTAATGGACTCCAGATTTGGAGATGTTGGAATAAACACTGCAAAAAAACCAGATAGAAATTATCAAATACGTGAACACCCTTCAAACTTAGAGATTATTTCTATGGAAAATCCGCATAATATAAAACCTTTATTTAATAATGATTTATCTAATTTTGATATGGCTAAATTAATGCTCTTGATTCATACTCCAAAAATAGTATTAGAAAACCAGAAATATTTTGATAAACAAGAAATAGAATATGCAGAATCATCTATTAAAAATTAAAATGATTTATTTTTTTTAATTCTTTTCTATGCTCTCTTTTACATCCCCTTCAATATTTTCAACTTCTCTTTTCAATTCTTTAAAAGGATCGCCGTTATGCTCCCAAAAAGTTTTCCTTTCCCAAATATAAATATCTTCAAAATGAGCGTTTTGCTCAAGCCAAATTTTTTTTTGATGCTCTAAATACAATAAAGGCGCAAAAGAAAAAATTCTCCCGAGTTTTTCCTCTCCGGCTAAACTATCATAATGGATTCTTTTTTCATTTTTATTTTCTTCAAGAGAATAAATTATTTTTGAGAAAAGCTGTTTTATTTTATCACTTATACTTAATTTTCTTTTTGGAAATGAAAGTCCAACTTCCCTTATTGCGTTGCTTTTTACAATTTCTTTTTTGATTCTTCTGTTCTCTGTTATAATCGCTTTGTTCAATGCTTCCATAAGTTCTTTTAAACTGACTCTTTTAAAACGCGGCATTGGAGATTTAGGAATTAATTCCGGAATTTGCTCGTCTAATTCAATTCTTTCCAGTTTTTTGCTGTTCAAAAATTCTTTTTTTCCAAATAAAATTTCATCTATGCTTTTTATATATTCATTAAGCAGAATTTCCGATTTGATTCTCAACAAAAGCGACGCTGCTAAAAGAACTTTGCTTGATATAAAAAAATCTGCTTCTTCTAATTTTTGGAGCGTCTCAAGATATTTTTCTGTTAAAATCATTATATCAATATCCCAAGGATTTAATTGTTCTGTATTAATTAAATCATAAATAATTTCCTGCCAGCCAATCTCCCGATTAAACAAAATATTATGAACTTGCTCCTGCTTTACATTTGGTTGTATTTGCAATATCTCTTTTTCCATAGTTTATAGAAGAAAAACGAGTTTTAAAGAAAGATTATTAATTTTAAAAGAGTAACATGGGGAAAGTTTAAATAGGGAGGAACTCTTTTATAATTATGAAAATCAAAGAAGGAAAAACATATTTAACAGTTCCCCACGAAGGAGGAGAACTTACTTTTCAACATCCTGCATTTAAAGGAACTTATGGAAATGTTGCAGAGCAAATTGATAAAGCTGGTTTGAAAAGACCAAATTCTTCAGAAACAGCGTCATTAGTTTATGATGCTTGGCAAACTCCAGATGAAAGATATTCACAAGAAATAATTTCAATTCTAAAAGATAATTGGTTTTGGGAATTCACAGGAAACTTATATTTACCAAAAAGAGAAGGCGAAGAATTTCACAATGGAGTTCTTATTGAACACAATCCTAAAATTGAAAATGGAAAATTAGTTATGAATAAAAATGATTTAATAAAAAGATTAAAAGAAAATGATTCTAATGTAAAATTTGTTCCATTTGGATATAAAATTGACTCACAAAATTTATCTGAATTTAAAAAAAATCTATATATTCAAGAAAGATATGGTGAAGAAGGAGCTGAAAAAATTGTAAGAGTTGCAGATAAGTATTCAAATAAACCTCATCTTTGGAGTTTTGATTCTGTTGATGAAGAAAAAGTGCGAATGTCCGCCCTGTACAGGTACTGGAGCTTTGACGACGGGTTGAATGTCAGTGGCGACGGCTGGTGCGACAACGATCTTGGTCATGCCTTCGGGGTATGTGGGGAATAAAAATGAAAAAACATATTATAGAAGCAATTAAAAATTATAGAAATTTTTTAAGTGACTAAGGCATTCAAGGAAGATTACAAAAAAACTTAATTAAAGGATTAGAAAATATTTTTATTAAGAAGTCAAAAAATGATTTATTAGATAAACCTTTTGATTATCGTTCTTTGTTTAATGAAAATTCTCATAATCTGGCGGTTAGGATTTCAAATTGCTTAAAAAGACAAGAAATTGAAACATATGCTGATTTAGCAAAAAATTGTTATAAATTAACTAAAGAAAAAAAATCCTTAATATGAAAAAATGATGAAAAAGCTTATTTTAGCTATCTTTCCCATGTGAGAAATCTTGGTGATAAAAGCGCTGATGCAATTATATTGCATTTAAAGTCAATAAATTTCAATTTTAGTGAAGAATATGCCAAGGAAGTTTTTGAAAAAAGTAAGAAGTAGTTAATAACTTTTATATGTAGTTTATAACTTTTTAAAAGATACATTTTAAAGTGGTTCTGAGAAATCACTACTAAAGATTAAGAAACCCTTGTCATTTTAAAAAGGTAACATAAACGAAAGGTTTAAATAGTTCAAATATGTTAATATCTTATCACCTCTTTTTCCCCAGGAGAAGCTTCAAGTCATCTTTTTAAGCGGCTTGGAGAATCTCCCAGGGTTGTCTTAAAAAGACAACGCTTGAAACGAGAACGATCGTTGAGTGGGTTGTAATAAAAAAGATATTGATAATTAAAAAAGTCGTGGAGCGCGTTAATTTTTTTTAGAATTAGCTCCCACGCATTATATTCTTAAATTTCTAAATTTGCTGAAAGTTTTAGGTTTTTAATTTGCATTTTTCCGTAGGAAAAATGAATTTATTTGCTCCGAAATCGTCTCTGACAGATTTCTCCGCCAAGAAAAGAATTATCGCCGTAAAAATTTTGAAGTTTAACTAATCCCTTGTTTAATAATAATTTGGTGATTGAGTACTTTTAGCACCAAAAAGGCTTATAATTAAGCAAAACTACGACGATATTAATGATAAAGGGGTTTGCACGCAAGTATTTTGAAGG
>JWKY01000005.1 GCA_000806015.1 archaeon GW2011_AR19
CTTCCTATTTTGTTACTCCTTTTAAATAACAGAAAGGAAACATTTAAATATTAGTTATCTATATATAAATTATGACTAACGGAATAAAAAAACAAGTTAAGAATTATCACTCTGACATTGAGCTTTCCGGCAGTGGAAACACTGATTACGGCCATGCTCTTGCTGATAGAATTTTAAAGCAGACAAAGAAAGAAGGTTTAGAAAAAAAGATTAAATTAGAAAATTATTTTGCTTTTGTCAGCGCTATTAAGAAATCAAGGATTAATATTGAGAATAAATTTGCAGACAGACAAATAAAAGAAGAATTTATGAAGAAATATTTTAATTATCCAACATTAAAAGGTTTTAGATCTTGGGCAAGTTGTCCAGATTATGCGGTTGGTTCTGCTTTTAAAAATAATTATCATTCTGCGTTAGATAAAATTAAAAAAGACATTAGGGGAAAATGAAAAAAATAGAAAATTTAGAAAAAAAAATTAAATTAGAAAATGAAATTGAATTTGTCAAAGCAATTAAAACTTCCAGAATAAATGTTGATAATATTTTTGATGATAGAGAGATAAAAGAAAACTTGTTAAGAGATTATAAAAGATATAATAAATTAAATAGTTTTGGCAAGTATAAAGAAATTTTTGAGTATTGTTCTGACGCCAAAATCGGCCTGGCTTTTAAAAATAATTATCGTTCTGCTTTGAAGAAAATTAAAAAAGGCATGAGGGAAAATTAAAATAACTTTGATTAAATTTATTTTCTAAAAATTTTTTTCATACGGGAAATTGCTTCTTCAATTAAAGGAATAGGAGTTGTTGAAAAAGAAATTCTTACATTATCTGATGAATACTTCCCAAAGCAAGATCCATAAACTACCCCGATTCCGTTTTCTTTAAGCAGATTATAGATATACAGATTTCTTTTTTCATTTTTCAGTTCAGAAGGAATTATTTTTGAAAAGTTTGGGAACATATAAAAAGCACCCTCGGGTTTTTTGACATTTATTCCTTCAATTTTGCTCAACCCTATATATAAAAGATCTCTTCTCTTTTGATATTCATCCATCATTTTGCTTATGACTCTTGAACTTTCTTCTTTATTTTCCAGAGCTTTCTTTCCAGCATATTGCAAGAAAGGAACAACTCCTGCAGTCTGTGAATATTCCCCAAGCCTTAATAATTTTGCAATTCTCGTATCTCTTGAAACCGCATAACCCAAACGCCAGCCAGTCATAGAATAGGTCTTAGATAAAGTGAATGCGCTGATTATATTTTCCAGAGGCAATGAGGATAAGCTGAAATGTTTCTTGCCATCATAGACAATCTTTTCATAGGCCTCATCCGAAATAATATGAACATTCTTTTTATTACAAATTTCTGCCACTTTTGTAAGCTCTTCTTCTGAAAAAATTTTCCCGGTAGGATTATGGGGGGTGTTTACATAAAGGAAATCTATTTCCTTAACTGTTTTTTCCAGAAGATTGTAATCTATCTCAAACTCATCTGATAATGGGATTTCTTTGAAATTTATATTTGAGAATGGAACAAAATTTTCAAGAACACAACTCCAGCATGGAGAAAATCCCGCCCCTTTTTTAAATAATTTAAATGAAAGTTCAAGCGCTTCCTGCCCGCCATATGTTACTGTAATATTTTCTCTAGACAACCCTGATGCTTTATTTTCACAAGCCAGTTTTTCCAGAATTTGATCTTTAAAAAAATTCTCTCCGCCTGATTGAGGATATTTTGTAAGCCCCATTTCAAGACCTTCATTCACTGCATCAATAATATATCTTGGTGTCGGAAAATCTATTTCTCCTCTTTGAAATTTTATAAATGGCTTTCCACCCTTTTCAAATTCGGGAGAAATTTTATTTATTTCTTCACTTATTGAGACTATTGGAGACATGCGGACATTTTCTAATTCATTACTAAACTTGTCTTTCATCTTTTAGTTTTACCATTGGCTCTTTAAAAAGAATATTATATTAAAAGAGATAGTTTTATGACGGCTCTGTTGAAAATTGATTCATGATTATTCTAATAAAGATTCTCATCAATTATTCTCGTGCAAACGCTCGCCCTTTATTTTTACAATGAATTTCCAAAGAAGTTACGAACTCAAAACTTTTTCAACAGAGCCTTTTATGGCTTAAATGAACAGTTCTTATTTTATCTTCTATTAAATTTAATTTTTGAATACTGAACCTGCCCGCAATTTATTTTAACAACAACTTTAAAAACCTTTTTTCTTTTTATTATTAATAAAAAAGGTAAAATATGGAAAGCTTAATTTTTATTCTTGCTGGTTTTGTTACGGGAATTATCACGGGAATCATCGGCGCATCTTCTATAGTTGCGTTCATTCCGATTATCCTGCTTTTTTTAAATTATGACGCCTTTTCATTAATTGGAATCAGCTTGGCTTTAGATGTTTTTGTCGCTTTAGTTGTTTTTTTAATGTATAAAAAATATCATCATATTAAATTTAAGATAGGTATTTTTTTATCTATTTTTGCAGTTATTGGAGCAATAATCGGAAGTTATATTTCTCTTTCTTTACCGCAATCTGAATTGTTTGCAATTACGGGGTTAATTACCGGACTTACGGGAATTGGTCTTTTCAGAAGAAAAAGAAAATTTAAACAGGCAACTAAATCAGAATTTAATTTTTCATTAAAAAGTTTAAAATTTTGGCTCGCGATTTTTCTTTCTCTTGGGGTCGGGTTAATTGGCGGAGCGCTCGGCGCTGCAGGAGGCATTTCTTTGCTTTTGCTTTTAATTTTATTATTTAGATTTGAAATTCATGAGGCAATAGGAACCTCTGTTTTTATTATGTTTTTTATAGCTTTGGCCGGCTCTTTTACACATTTTTATTATATTGATTTTCCATTCCTGCTTTTAGTTTCTGCAATTGTCGGGGGAATTGTCGGGGCATTTTTTTCAGCGAGGCTTGCTAATTTATTTAAAGAAGAGACATTAAATAAAATATCCGGCTTGATTTTAATTATCATGGGACTTGTCACTTTTTTAAGGGAAGTGATACCTTAGATAATTATTTATATTTGATTTCTTTGTAAAGTATAGATTAAATTTCAAAAGAGAAAAATTTAAATACTAAAAATGGCACAGATGTACATAAAATGGGACAAAAGAATCAAAATTGGAACAAAATCTTGGAATTGATATTTGAATATCCAAATCAAAAATTTAGTGTTAGAGAAATTTCTAAAAAAACGAAAATCCCAAGCTCTAGTGTGCAGAGATATATGCAAGACTTTAAAAAACAGGAGTTAATTGATAAAAATAACCAGTTGATAATAAACCATTATTCTAAATTTTTGAAAACTTTTTTTATTATTAAAAAAATGCTGAATATAGGGCTTATAGATTATATTGAAAAGACTCTTGTTCCAGAAACAATTATTTTGTTTGGGGGGGCAAGAAAAGGAGAGTATGATCATGAAAGCGATATTGACCTTTTTATTGCAACAACAAAAAAACAAAAATTAGATTTAAAAAAATTTGAAAAAATATTAAATCATAAGATTGACCTTTTTATTAATAAAGATATTCGGGAATTGCCCGACAATTTATTTAATAATGTAATAAATGGAATAAAATTGAGAGGATATTTTAAGATAAAATGATTGATATAATGGATTGGAGTGAATGTGAAATAAAGTTTATAAAGCGAGTTGAAATTGATCCTTCAAGAATCCAATTTTTAGTCAGAGCATCCGAATTAAGAATAAAAAATCTCGCTGAAAAAAAGACAACGAAAGAAAATGTATCTTTTGTTATTGAAGGATTTTATGAAGCAATTAAAGAATTACTTTCTGCTTTGTTGTTAAAAAATGGGCTGAGGTCAAAAAATCATCAGTGCTTAATTAGTTTTTTTTATAAAACTTATCCCAAGTATGAGAAAGAGGCATATTTAATTGGAAGAATGAGTTATTTAAGAAATAGGCTAAATTATTACGGAGATTTAATAGAATTTGAATTTTACGAGAAAAACAAAGAAGAATTTAATAATATAATTAATTTATTAAAAAAATTAATTTCAAACTAAAAATGGGTTTAAACATCCGCGAAATCATTCCAAGAAAAGAACTCCAGATTTCAGAGCTAAAAGGGAAAATAGTTTGCGTTGATGCATTTAATACACTGTATCAATTTTTGTCTACAATCAGACAGCCAGACGGAACTCCTTTAATGGATAATAAAAAAAGAATAACGAGCCATTTGTCCGGGATTTTTTACAGAAATGTTAATCTGCTTTCTGAGGGTATTAAATTAGTTTATGTTTTTGACGGCGAGGCTCCGGAGCAGAAAATAAAAACTTACAAAAAAAGAAAAGAGGCGCGCGATATTGCAAAAGGAAAATATGAAAGCGCCAAGCAGGAAGAAGATATTGAAGAAATGAAAAGATACAGCAGTCAGTTGATTAGATTAGATGATAAAATGATAGAAGAATCTAAAGAGCTTTTAGAAGCAATGGGCATTCCTGTTGTGCAGGCGCCTTCAGAAGGAGAAGCAGAAGCTGCTTATTTAGCCCGTCATAAAAGTGAAATTTATGCTTCAGTCAGCCAGGATTATGACAGCTTGCTTTTTGGAGCGCCGAAGCTTATAAGAAATTTGACTATTTCCAGAAGAAAAAAAACTTATTCCGGATATATAGAAATTAACCCAGAAATTATTATTTTGCAGGATGTTTTTAATAATCTGGAGATTAATTTAGATCAATTAATCTGCTTGGGAATTTTAGTTGGAACAGACTATAATCCGAGAGGAATTCCGGGAATTGGCCAGAAAAAAGCTTTGGAATTTGTCAGAAGATTAAAAACGCCTGTCAGAATTTTCAAAGAATTTGAAGAGAAAATTAATAATTTGCCTGAAGAAGATAAATTTGACTGGCAGGAAATTTTTGAACTTTTTCATAAGCCAAATGCAAGAAATGCTGATTTTAAATTTGAAGAGGTTGATGAAAAAAAAATAAAAGAAATTTTAGTTAAGGAGCACGATTTTTCAGAAGAAAGAATTGAAAACCAGCTTGAAAAATTAAGGGAATTTAAAGAAAAATCAAAACAAAAAGGGTTGAATAAATGGTTTTAAATTAAGGCAGATGTCTTAATTATTTTAAGATAAGTGTCTTAAAATGGAAAAATTTAAAAAGGCAGATGTCTTAATTATTTTAAGATAAGTGTCTTAAAATGGAAAATAGATATGAAGAGATTGTCAGAGAAGTTTTAGACGAGATAGACTCTGCTTTAAAAGATGCTAAAGGGTTAAAGGCTCATCAAAGAAGGATTGCTTTTTCTTTATCTTTGGGTTGCGTTAATTTAATAGAGAAATATTTAGTTAAAAAGAACGTTTTAAAATCTGGCGTAAAAATAAATCATCTTTGGTTTAAGAAAAAATTGGATAATGTTAAAAAATTAATTTCAAACCAAATTGTCTGCCCTGTTGAAAATATTCCTAATTTGGACAATTTGTTAAAAATTATATGTGAAATTGAAAAGGAAAGAAACGAATTAGCTTATGGAAAAATTGTTTCTGAAGATTTTTTAAGAAAACAGATAAATTTATTTTTTGATTTAAAAAAGGAGATTGAAAAATGATTAAGGCTTATGCAAGTTATTTTGTTTCTTATTTGATTAATAATTTTAAGAAAATAGAAAATATTTCAGATATAATTCTGTTTGGTTCGGCTGCAAAGGGAGAAGCAAAGAAGTCCAGCGATATAGATTTTTTTATAGAAGTTAAAAGAAACTCTAAAAATTTTGAAAAGGAAATAATAGATTTAGTCAATGATTTTTATAAAAGCAGAGAAGCTTTAATATTTAAGACAAAAGGAATTGACAATAAAATAAATGTTATTGTTGGAAAATTAGAAGATTGGGCTGATTTAAGAAAGAGTATTGAAAGCACCGGAATTGTTTTTTATGGAAATTATATTGCCTCTTATGTTAAGGGAAAAAAACATATAATCTTTTTTTGGGATAAAATAGGAAAAAATCGGGGAGCTTTTTTAAATAAAATTTATGGATTCAATTCAAAAGGAAAAAGATATATTGGATTAATAGAAAATTTTAATGGTCGTAAATTAGGGAAAAGTAGTTTTATGGTTCCAGTTGAATATAGAGAGGAAATTGTAAAACTTTTTAAGCATTACAAAGTAAATTCAAAAATTATTGATGTTTATGTTTGAGAAGGAGTTTTAAATTATAAAGTCTCTTACAACTTTTTGTATATCCCTGCTTGAGACATTATAATTTCTCATTATTCTGGATTCTCCGCCCAGCTTGCCGACAAAATGAGCCCAGCTTCTATAAAATTTTGGATTTCTCTGACTGTCTGCCCATCTTCTAAATTTTTTTGCTTCACTTATTAAGGCATCTATTCTTGATTGTGGAGGAGCTCCAGGAGGCAAGTTTCTATTTCTTCCCCATTTCCATCCACCTATTTTTGGCTTTCTAAATTTAAGCAAAAGTCCGATTACTAAAAATATAATTCCTAAAACAAAAAATACATTTTTTTCATAAGCTAAATTTGTTAAACTTACTATAATTGACAACGCGCCTAAAATCATCAGCACATTTGAAAATCCCCATTTCCATATAAAAAACACAATTCCTGCAATGAAAATTATTGTGAGAATCGTCGGCAAAATATCTCCTACAAAGAAATTGCCGACATAGCCTGTCCCAAATCCTGAAAGAAACTCCCCAGTTGAAAGTCCGTAAACAGACATCAGCGAGACAACTAAAGAAATTACGATGCGCGTTGTTTTTGATTCATCTCCTTTGAAAATAGATTTTCCTAAAAGAAAATTTATGAACGCAAAGAAAATTACAAAAGTTCCTCCGTAAATAATTAAAGACGAATCAAAAATACTTCCTAAATCAAGAGAGCTCTGCGCGCTTGCGAAGCTTATTAAAAAAATGCCCAAGATTAAAAACAATAACTCTTTTTTTTGCATGATTTCATTATGAGGTTGTCTTTTATAAATTTATTTATCTGCTTTGTCTGAAATTATCCTTGCAATAAAAATTGATAATGGAGAGTAATTAGTTAAGGAAAATTGTCACTTCTGCTAAAAGACAACAAACAAAACATTTATAAGCTATAGATTTCTATATATTAT
Source organism: archaeon GW2011_AR19 (assembly GCA_000806015.1). Taxonomy (GTDB): domain Archaea; phylum Nanobdellota; class Nanobdellia; order Pacearchaeales; family GW2011-AR1; genus JWKY01. Next base: position 7,138 of record JWKY01000005.1, read on the forward strand.
ATGAAAAACTTAATTAATAAAATAACAAAACTTGCAATAATTCCAGCTTTAGCTGGAAGTTTATATGGATGCGATATAGTAAATATAAAAACAAAAACATTAGAGACAAATCCAAAAAATATAGAAGCTATTATAGAAAAAGAAAAAGGCGATGCCGTTATAATAAATGCGGATAAAATTGTTATGAGAACTTATAAGGAAATAGACCCTGAAATTTATAATTTGTCCGGAAAGAAAGTTTTACTTGAAAATTTTAAATGCAGTTATGATGACCTGAACTGCAATAAACAATTTGACGGATGCAGTGAATTAAATGCTGTCGTTTTTAATTTAAATGGAAAAAAATATGCTTTTTACGGCGGGCGTTGCATTGAGAGCTTAGGAAATTATCAAGATTATACCGGACCTTCAAAATTTAAAGAAAAAATAAAAAAATATAAATTTCAGAAATTAGCTGAAAAAATAAAATGATTAAAAAAATAAATTCTTATTCAAGAAAGTATAAAATGAATATCTCTGATGGAATTTATGGTAAAATTGTAGACGGATTGCCTAAAATTTCCGGAGAGTATGGAGATGAGATCTTGGTTAGAGGCCATTCAGGAGACATCGTATTAATTCAAAGAAATTTTAAAACAATGAAAGAGATTGTTAAGATTCATTCAAAAGAACCAGAAAAGGTTCAATCGCATTTGGAAAACATAACAGGAGTTAAACTTTCAGAATATAGGGTGCATTAAAATGAAAACCATAAATAAAATTCTTATTTCAGGAGCTATTCTTGCTGGAATATATGGAATTTATAATTTAAAAAATTCTTCAATCGAAGAACAAGAAAATAAAAAAAATATAATTTCAATAACTTCTTCAGATAAAACAATAGAAGGAAAATTTAAACGAACTTACAGATGGGATAAAATTCTTGATGAAAGAGAAGAAAAATACAAAATTGAAAAAGGATTGCTAAAAGCCCTTGCAATGAGGGAAAGTTTGGGAGACCCTTTAAGATTAAATGAATCAGGCGACGGCGGAGCAGGATTGTACATGTTTCAGCCCGGAACTGCAATATATTGCGGATTAGAAGTTTATGGCAATTCAAATAAAATGGGTGTTGATAAATTTCATGGCAGAGAATTAAAAAAACTTATTAAAGAAAATAAAAATGATTATGAAAAACTGGCTAAAATAGACGAGAGATTTGATGTTTATAAAAGTTCAGAAGCTGCTGCAAAATTTCTAAAACAACTTTATAAAAGACATAATTCTTGGAATAAAGCTTTATCAGCATATAATCGGGGACAGCCGGCAAAAAATCCTGATAAAACAGATCATGTGAAATTCATCAGACAATATCAGAATTATTACAATAAAAGAGATAAAAATTAATTTAACTCCCAATAAAAATCCTTTCAATAATTATTTTATCTGTAATCTTTTTCATTTTATCAATAAAAAGTTTTTCATTTTCGGGAAAGGTTTCAACAACTCCCGGAGAGATTATTTTTCCGCCATATTTTCTTAACAGCCCATAATTTCCGCCTTTTCCACTCAATAAATAATTAAATTTTACTTTATCTTTTTTTTCTAAATTTTCAAGAGCGTAATAAATTCTTAGTTTTGGAGTCATTCCAAAATTTTCAGCAAAATTTTTTGCCGTAATTAAACTTTTTCCGCAGAATAAAATTCCTTCCCTTGCAAAATTCCCCCTTTCAAAAAAAGAATAAAAATCAAAAGACTCAACATGAACAGGCAATTCAGTTATTTTTTCTATTTGTTTTTTAATTTTCTGTCTTTCTATAAGCTGTTCTTTTACTGGAATTTTTTTAAATATAACTGCAATATCAATGTCATTTGGCCGGCTATCTTCAAATATGGAAGAACCAAATTGAACAATGTCAATTACTTCATCGCTATAATTTAATTTCGGCTTTTTTTGCCATAATTTTTGTGTCATCTTTTATTGCCTCCGCAATTTCTTTGCTCATAGATTGAAAATAACTATTCTGATAAAATGGAAAATCCTTATCAACTAAATCATAAATATCCGGGAAATTTGTTTGAATTGTTCTAAATCTGTTTGCATGTGAAGAAGGAGTTTCTCCTGTTTGCTTTAAAATATAAATATCAACCAAAGAAATAAGCGCTTTGAAGAATAGAACAACTGAAGAATTGTATCTGCCTTTTTTGAGTTCTTCTTCTCCGGAGGAAAAATACTCAATTGTGTTTTTTTCTAAAATTTCTTTTTTATTATTCATACCAGATAAGAAAAACCTCGCGTATTTATAAACTTTTCTTACTGGTTAAGAATTCTTACTAAATAAGAAAAAACATCAAAAAAGACAAGATTTTCTTACTTGTTAAGAATGGCTTTTTTAAGTGAAGTAGTTACTATTTGTAAATTACAACAAGAGAAAGATTTATAAATATTAAATTCATGGGGGGAATATGACAAAAACATACAACCCAAAATTGGGAGATGTAAATAGATATGAAAATGCAAGATATCATAATAAAGATTTAGCTGAAAAAATCAATTTAGAAGCATTAAGAATAGTAAAAACAGCTATGCCTGTTTTAAACAAAGTTGAATCAAATCCACAAATGAGATATTTTCACGATCCTATTGCAGGTTCAATGTGGATGGGGCATTATTTACAAGAAAAAAACAAAGAAATTTTAAGAGATTTGTATGGAATGGCTTGTATAAATACTTTAGAACAAGCTGCTGATGTTCCAAGAGAAGTTCTCTCATTCATAAATAAAACTAAAAATATAACACTTTAAAATTAAAATGACAAAACAAACAATAGAAAAAAAACTTGAAGAATTAGTTTATCTTTATCCAACTAGTCAAGAGCCTCCAAAAATCCCAAAATCAGAATACGATGCAATTTATGAATTATTTAATTCAGTAGGAAAAGACCCAAAAAAATTTTACGCCCCGGATAACGAAGAAAGAATAAGAATACAAGATAATAGAATAATTTATCTTGATGCTAGAAACATTGAATTAGAGATTATTTCAGAATCAATTGGAAATCTTAAGAATTTAAAGTTATTAATTTTTGGTTATAATCAAATAGAGAGTATTCCAGAATCAATTGGAAATCTTAATAATTTAGAGAGAGTGTATTTTGGGGATAATCCATTAAACAAAAAATCAATTGAGTTCTTAAAAGAATTAAAAGAAAAGGGAGTTAATGTGATTTATTAAAATGACAAATGAAAAAAATAAACAATCAACATCTAAAGTGGAAGTTATAACCCCTAAAAAAGATAATCCAATAGAATACCTTAAGCGCAATAAAGATCTTTTATCTAAAATAGGGATTTATAGCGCAAACTATTTTGGAGAATTATTCACAAAAATTAATAATGCCTCTTATACAATTGGAAATGCTTATGGCGCTGTTGGATATTTAACTTTAGACCTTCTTGTGCAAAATCAACCGCAACTTAAAAAGAACAAATTGAATAGATTATCCAGAGTCGGGGGTTCTTTATTTTATCTTGGAGCAGGAGCTTATAATTTGGTTTCAGCTTTAATCGGAGATTGGCAAGAGAATGTTGCAAGCGCTTTATTTGATTTTTCAATGAGTTATCAGTTAGATAGAGATGTAAGAGGATTATATGATAAATTAAATTCAGGAGAAAAAGAAGAGACTAAACAAAATGCTATAACTGATCTTAAAGAAATTTTAGGTTTTAAATCAAAAGAAGATTCTTCTAAAACTCAAAGTTTAGAGGGAAAAACTTCTGAAGGCAGTCCCATAAAAAAAGATAATTCAAAAAGTTTTAAAAAATATCTGTCAGATTTTGGAAAAAATGCTTTGGAAACAATTGAACTTGGCGCCGGCTTTGGGTATGGTTTTGGAAAAAGCGCTTTTGAAAAGTTAAAAGAAAATTATTCTAAGAAAAATGTTTTATTAAAGAGAGCTAAAAGAATTAAAAAAATAAGAAAAGACAATATTGCGCAAGAGACAGCGCAAAAAAGCAGGGAATCTCTTGGTTTTGAAAAAGTTTCTTTTAAGAAGAAAAAGGAAATTCTGGAATATTGCGGGAAAAATCTTGTTTTTATGAGAGAATACGAAATTGAAAATGATTATGCAGCATACAAGCAAAAACCAATTGATGAACAAATTAAAATTATGACAGATCAAAAAAATTCTTTGAAGGAAGACTTTAAACAAATGAAAAATGCCCCCTGGATTAAAAGATTCAGCAATTCAGCGCATATTTCTAATACTAAAACATCTTTAAAACAAATAGAGGAGATTTTGCGAAAACTTGATATAGAAAAAAAGAATCAAAGACCGATTGATAAATATAAATAAACATCATGGGAATATTTGTAAATGACAAGCTCAAAACATTCTTTCAGGATTTTGGCCTGCCACTTTAACAGGAAATTAAAATGACAAACCTAAAGAAAATAATTTTAACAAGTTTTATTACAGCAGGAAGTTTTGGTTCTTATGGTCAGGATGTGAATTTAGATAATCGTTTAAATAAATTGAATTACAAAGCTTTTAAGTTTCCGGAAGAAGTTTATTCAGAAAATCTTTGTATTAATTTAAATGATAAAATATATCACGTTACAAAAAAAAATGAAGAACAAGGAATGAAGGATTTAATAAAAATGCGCAATGAAGATTATGAAGAAGCGTGGTTTTATTTTCCGGAAAAACAAATCTGGTATGAGGTCGGAATGGATTCAGATTCAAATTCTGTTGAACCCTTTTTACCTCTAATAAGAAAAATTTTAGAAGAAAATAAAAATGAAAAAAAATTAACTTTTTATCATAATCACCCTGGAGAAGGATTTGACAGACCTTCCATATATGATCTCACCATCTTAGCTCGTTTTAGCCGTATCTTTCCAGAGCGCGAAATTTCCGGCAAAATAATTACAAAAGATGATATAACAGAATATTCTTTAGATTATAAAAGAAAAGAAGAAATATTAAACAAAATAGATTTTCAGGGGTATTTGTGGGCTCCTGAAAAACACAACGAACTTTTTGAATATTTTGATATAAAATGCACACCTTTTTAAAATGAAAATTAAAAATTTAGCAGCAATTTTGGGATTTGGTGTTTTGGGATTGAATAATTTGTATTCTCAGGAAGAAAATTCTCTAAAACAATTAATCTATGACCACCTATTTCATCCCGAACATACAAACGCGCTTGAAAAATATGAACCTTACAATGGGCAGGAAATTTTATTATATTCTAATTTTAATATTTTGAATTCAGGATTAAAAGAATATCTAAATAAAATTTATATTGTTGACCAAAAAGATTTTTTTGATTTAACTATTTCTGGGCATGCACATCCTTATGGAGGGATTATATGCTTAACTGAATCTTTTTCCAATTTAGAACTTTTTCATGAAGCAGGCCATATTAGACATTTAGCTTTAGATGAAATTAATTCAGATTTATCAGAAAAATGGAAAAAAATTGCAAATTTTGAATATGGAAGAAATAATTCTTATAAATTAAAAGATGAATTAAAACCATTTATTTCCCTATATGTTTCTCATCAAAATCTTCCTGTATGGGAAGATGGAACAATAGGATTAAATCATGGCTGTTTAAGTTCTCTTTCAAAAGAATTTCTCCAAGAAGATATAGCTAGGTTTGTTGAATGTTTAGGTTATGAAGAAACTCCTGAAAGTTTAGAGAAGATTCTTAGCAAAGATAAAGAAGAAAAAAATAAATCAATTATGGATACTTTATCCTTTCCTTTAAAATTAGAGATTACTTCATGTTATTTTCCATTATATTTCGCTGATACAACAGACCACAGATATAAACAAAAATTAGATTTATTAAAAGAATATAATTTTTTTACAAAAGAAGAGCATGAAAAATTAAGCAAAAATTTAGGAAGTTTGAGATATTTGCTTAAAGAAGAAAAATGAAAATTGAACAAATCAAATTTAATGCAGAATCTATAAAGAAAAAAGGATTAGATGAAAAAATAATCAAAATTGCTAAAAAGGCTTATGAAGAATCAAAAAACAAATGGCGCGGAGAAGAAACGCACATTTTAAATGAAAAACCAATTGCGCAAATTTTAGGACTTTTTGGAGGTTCTATTAAAGGGATGAAAATTCTTGATTTAGGTTGTGGAAATGGAGGCAGAGAGTATGGCGGGTTTAATGATGGAGATTATGCTCCAATTCTCTCAACAGCTCTCGCACATTTAGGAGCAAATGTCACCGGGATAGATTATCTTGAAAGATCTGAAGAAGGCAAAAAGAGCTTATATGAAAAATATCGATTTCATTATGAAAATCTTGATCTTACTAATTTTTCTCTTGATCCTAAATATACTAATTTAGACAATAAAATGATTAAGGTTTTTAAAGACAACGATTTAGTGATTGCAAGGTCTTTGTTGAATTATGGTTTAGAAATGCCCAGTCTTCCTCCTGCTTGCAGACATGTTGAGCACGAGCATGAATGGAGTATGTATGAGAAGATTATAAAAAAAATCCAACCGTTTAATGGAAAGAAGGCATTATATAATTTACAAATGCCAATGCATTCCTCTCTTAAAAATCATTTAAGTAATAATGAATCAGCTAATTTGTTTAATGAAACTTTTGGAGAAATAATTTTTGATGGAAAAGAAAACGGATTTTTTTGCGATCATGTTTTTACAACTGGATAAATTGCTTTAAAGAAAAAGGCTTAAAGAGAAAAAAGAACTTGTAAATTAATTTATTTCTGAAATAGCTCGCCGTTGGCACGGCTCGGATTTATTTATAATCTTGCTCTAGACAGCTTTTTCATTCATTAATTGTTTGAAGCGTTTTAACAACTTCTCCGAAACGTTTAAATATATTAAAAAATAGTACATTTGTATGAAAAAAGGATACAATCTTTTGATTTTGAAAGCTTTGGGGTTTTTTATTGATAATCCTTATGAAAAAATTCATTTAAGAGAATTTTCCAGAAAATTAAAAATTAGTCTTAATAGCGCTCAGAGGTTTCTTAATTTATTTTTAGAAAAAGAATTTATTCAGGAAAAAAGAGAGGCTAATTTGAGGCATTTTCAAGCAAATTTGAGTTCTTTTGTCTTTAGAAATATAAAACTGACTTTTTCTTTGGATAAAATAAAAAGCGCAGGGATTATTAATAATTTAAAAGAAAAAGTTTTTAGTTTTGTTCTTTTTGGAAGCGTTGCAGAAGGCAAGGATGATTTAAATAGTGACTATGATTTTTTGATAATTGGAAAGAATAAATCTGAAATTAAAAAAATATTTTCTGAATTTGAAAATAAATTTCATAAAGAAATTAACTTGCATATATTCACTTTAGAAGAATGGAAAGAACAGGCAAAAACAAATAAAGCGTTTTATCAGGATATAATTGCAAAAGGAGTTTGTTTAATAGGGGAAAAACCAATTATAAATTAAAATGAATATTTTAGAGTGTTTTGAAAAAAGATTGCTAAGGAAGATTAACCCAGATTTAGAAAAATCTAAAAAAAGTTTAGAAACAGCCAAGACAAAATTAGAAGAAGCCAAAAGATTATTTGAAGCTGGTTTTTTTAATGATTCTTTCACCAACACATACACTTCTATGTTTCATGCTTCAAGAGTTTTATTGTACAAAGACGGAGTTCAGGAAAAAAGCCATTACGCAGTTTATATTTATATTAAAGAAAAATATTCTAAGAAAATTTCTTTAAATTTAATTAATTCTTTTAATTTTTTAAGAGATGAAAGGCATGAAATCTTTTATGGTTTTGATGAAGAGATTACCAAAAATCAAGCAGAAAAAGCGATCTTGGATGCAGAGGACTTTTTAGAGGAGGTTGAAAACTTATATAAAAATGGTTAATCACCGTTCATTTAATGTTCTTGGAAACATTGCAATTGTAAATTTTTCTGATAAAATTAGTCTTGAACTAAAGAAAAAATTTGCAGAACAGCTTTTATTAAAACATCCAACTATAAAAACAGTTCTTGAAAAATCAGGAAAATTTTCAGGCAGATTGAGAAAAATGAAAACAAAACATCTTACTGGAGAAAAAAATAAAGAAGTTTTATATAAAGAAAATAATTGTGTTTTTAGATTTAATCTTGATACAACTTATTTTTCTCCGCGCTTGAGCAATGAAAGAAAAGAAATCGCTTCGCTGATTAAAAAAAATGAAGATGTTTTAGTAATGTTTGCAGGTGTTGGACCATACAGCATTTGCATAGCAAAAAATTCAGAGGCAAAAGTTTATTCAAATGAAATTAACAGAGAAGCAAACAAATACGCAAAATTAAATATTGAGCTGAATAAAGTTAAAGATAAAGTTGAATTAATTCCGGGGGATATTAAAAAAGCTGCTGAGAGAATAAGAAGCCCCGCCCACCAGCGCTTCGCTCCCCCTTCCAACCACCCAAGAATCGTCAATAACAAAAAACTTTCTTATGAAAATATTAATCATGTTATTCCAAAAAAATTTGATGCAATTGTTATGCCGAGGCCAAAATTAAAAGAAACTTTTTTGAAGCAGGCATTTATGCTTTCTAAAAAAGGAACTAAAATTTATTATTATGATTTTTGCAAAACTGAAGATGTTGATAAAATTGCTGAAAAAATAAAAAACGAAGCAAAAAAAGCAAGAAAGAAAATTAAAATTTTAAAAATTAAACAAGCGGGTGAGATTGCCCCATATAAAATTAGAGTTAGAGTTGATTTTAAAATTATTTAATTTATGGCTCTGTCAGGAATTGTTTTCAAATTGGAGTTTTTGATTTTTCAAATTCCCACTCCCGATTTCACTCAGTAATTGATGAAATAATTTACCTTCCGTGAAATCGCTCGCACTCAACCTCGTCTTTCGTTTGACGTCTTCGGAAAACGAATGAAAAAACTTTCTGTTTTTGCTTTCAGACGAGACCCTTCTCGCAACCTCACTCGGTAATTGGTAAAAGATAATTTACCCTCCGTGAAATTGCTCGCCCTTAATTTTTATTTGAATTTCCAAAATTTAGTAAAAAATCAAAAACTCCGGACAGAGCTTAATTTATTTTAAAGATATTTTTTAGAAATATTTAGCGAAAGCAGATAGCTTATTCGGTCATCTAACTCTTTTTCATATTCAGAAGGAGACTTTCTATGTTTCTCACAGAGATTTACTAATTGATCAAAACTTGTCAGATTTTCCACATCTAAATATTTTAATGGAACTCCAAGTTCGTAATTTATTTGGTTTAATGTCCAGTAAAATCCAACGCGGTCATTTTCTGAAAAATCTCCTTTATAGGGAATTAATTTATATAAATATTTTCTTGTGTTGTAGAAATTATCTTCAATTTGATTTCCTTCTTTTTCATTTAAGTTTCTCATGGAGTTTTTTAAAGAAATCTCTTTTTAAAGTTTTATATTTTTTTTGCTATAATTTTTTCTCTTTTTTGATTGCTCTGCTCGCGCTTTGTCTTCGCGATAATCTTAAAAAAATTTAAAAAAGTCAAAGCCAAAACGCTCGTCGGCGCCTCTTATCTCCCGACCTCACTCAGTTATTAATAAGTTATTTATATAATTATTTTGTCTTCCGTAAAGTCGCTCGACCCACATGCCAGGAACCTGGCACGAAAATTATAATTTCTTTTCCTTCTTAATTGCAGTCGGCGCCTCACCGCCGTGCCAGGTAAATCTTGGATGAATTCTCATTGGATAAATTCTTTCTGAATTGTCGTCAAGAATAATTGCAGAGCCCTTTAAACTTGGAAGTTCATTCATGTATTGGCTGATGCTTTCTAGCATATAACTTTGCATAATGTGATTTAAAGCTTCCAAATCCTGAGCAGAAGTTACGCGATGTGAAATAACAATATCTGATTGAGTCATTACATCTCTGTGGATTTTTCCCGGCTGCTGCGTCGCAAGAACCATTGATATTCCCGGCTGACGACCTTCCCGTAATAACTGAACTAATGCATCTGTTGCAATTGTTTTTTCATTTAACGGGAGAAATTCGTGACAATTATGTGTGATTAAACCATTTGAGATAAAATTATGAACTTTATCAACAGAGATATCGTAAACTTCTTCTTCGCCCGCTTCTTCTACATTAAAAACTTTCTCAAATAATAGATTATCTTTAATTCTTTTGGAAATCCACTCTTCAAAATCTGGAAATTCTTTTGGCAGACCCGGTTTTGTATTGTTATAAATCCAATCCCTTATTTGTGCGACTGGAAAGTTTAATTCCCTTGAAATTTTAATTTTTCCTAATCCTTTTGATTTAAGTTCTATTGCCTTTTTATAAATTTCTCCTCTTTTTTGTTTTAAGAATAATCTCGCTTTGAGGTATTCAAGCCATTTTAATCCTTCAAATTCTTTTTTAGAGCAATATCGATATCCTATTTTTTCTAAAAATCTAATTGTATTTTCTGTATTTTTTTCTAATGTAAGAATTATTTTTATTGTTTTATGGCCATCTTTTCTTAAATTGCCCTCTTTTTTTGATATATTGCTGACTTTTATCCCAAGACTTTTAAATAATTCTTTTATTTGGTTTGCATAATCAAAAGCTTCTTTTTTTAAATTTTCTATTTTGTTGAAGCTAAATCTTATGGCATTAAAATCACCTTTTGCATTTTTTGCTTTTGAGAGGATGTTTCCATCACTACCCATTAAAGCTGAAAGAAATTCTGTTTTTTCTAAATTAGATGATTTCATCAACCATTCTGGAATTTTTGTTGGATGCAGAGTTTTTTCTCCCGAGAATTCTGCCTTTTTTCTAAAATATCTATATGCTGGCCTATTTGAAGTAAAACTTTGGCTTGTCCCATTAACATTCTTGATTTTTCCTTTGTGATTTATTTGGGATTTTGTTTTTCTTTCATAAATATTTGTTGAAGAGAATCCTAAAATTTCTAAGTCTTTTCTAATTTTTTCTAAATCTTCTTTATTTCCTTTTCCACTAAATCCTATTGAGAGTTGTTTGTCAGTAATCCATCCATCTCCGTATAAATGCCCTAGTATTCTTGCTTCAATTAATTTTTTATTTGTTGAGTGATGTTGGATTAATGGAGTAGCTATTTCATTTACACTAAAAGCAGAAGCAAATCCTTGTTTTGTTAAAACTCTATGTTCTGGAGTAGAAGTGATTTCTCTTCCAGTTTCTGTAATTAATTTCATAATTTTTCTTTTTCCTTTGCTGTAAACATTATTTACCTCATAATGGGCATATTCTTTTTTTTCTTCATCAAATCCAAGCACTTTAAATTTTTCTCCATTTTCAAATCTGTTCACTATTTCCTGAATTGGCGTATGCGCTTTGTCAGTTATTATTTCGGTATTTCCTGTCAAACATTCATCAATAAACAACCAAATTAAAGGCATTTCTTTTTTTGCAATTTCTCCGGAAACTTCAAATCTTTTTCCAATTGCATCAATTTCTTCTTTTTTTCTTGCAGTCATTCTTTGCTCAAATAATTTTCTTGAAACTAAACTTATAACTAATGCCCGGACATTAAATGCTCCTACTGAATTATAAACACTTAAATCCAAAATACTTGTCTTTCCCCCCACTGCTAAATCACTTACATTTGTAGGTTTTGTTCCTTTTTTTGCAAAAATTCCCCAAGAGCTTGCTGCTTCAAATAATCCTCTTACTGCATTTATTGTGTCTCTTGAGCTTTTTTCTTCTTTTTCAATTTCATTTATGATGTCCTCAATAAAATAATCTTTTCTTTTTTCTTTTAATTTTGTTATTGTTGTTTCAACTAAAACTCCGACGGGATTAATTAAACTTAAACCAAAAGTGATTACCCAATCTTCTGCTGTCATTTCCATTACATCTAATGCAAATTGTTTATCTACCGGAATTCCTTTTTCTGCATAATTGTCAAAATGCCCGTATGGAACAAAAATTCTTACCGGGAGATTTTTTGGAGTGAGCTCCCATTCTTCCAACAATTCCCTGTCTTTTTCATTTTGATATTTCATTGTCCAATAAATCCCCATTGTATCAAAAATAACTGAAGCAATATTCTGGGAAATTTCTTTTGGCAAATTTGAAAGTTCTTCTGCTATGACCCCCAGCGAGTACGACTTTCCAGAACCTCTCTTCCCAGCAACTAAAATAATGTGAGTTCTGGCAACATCCAAGAAAATTTTATTGCTTAAAGAAGTATATTGCCCCATTTTTACAAATCCCCTTCCAATATAAATTATCCCTCTGTTTCCAAATTCTTTTTTATCGCTTTCGTTCCTTCCTAAGAGAATGTCATATGGCATGATTAATAAAACATTTATTGATTTTTAATTGTTTTTATTTTAATATCAAAGAAAATCATAGATTTTCATTAATTCTTTTTCAAAGAACTAGGGGCACAAAAACATAATTTTCTTTTGTATAGTTTTTTTCTATTTTTATTTTTTTCTTTTTCAAAATTATTAAAGGTCCTTCTCTATAAGGACAAACCAAAATTCCATTTTCTTTTAAATGATTTTTTGCGAAATTTTCTATTAATTGCTCTTGTTCTGGCGAAATTCCTGCAGTGAAAATTATTTTGTTGAATTTTTGCTTTAATAATCTAAAATCTTCCTGCTTAACCTCTACATTTTTAATCCCTAATTTTTTTATTTTTTCTTGAGAGGGTTTTGCAAGTTCTGGCACAATTTCCAAAGTTAAAACTTTTTTAGACAAATAGCCGAGCAAAGCAGCATTCCAGGAACTTCCTGTTCCTATTTCTAAAACCTTGTCTGTTTTTTTCAAATTTAATAAAGAAAGCATTCTTGCGACAGTTGAAGGCTGGGAAATTGTCTGGCCGTGGCCAATTGGAATTGCCTGATCTAAATAAGCAAGATTTTTATTCTCACCCATAAAATTTTTTCTGTCTGTTTTTTCAATTGCTTTTAGAATTTTTTTATCTGACTCTCCGAATAAAGAAAGATATTTTTTGACTGACTGGAGTATTTGGGAGGGGTTCATTCTATATTATTCCGATATCTTTCAACATTTTATTCATTAATTCGTCTGCAAGAGTTAAATCAATATTTTTATATCCCTTTGAAATTCTAATTTTTAATTCAGTTTTTACTTTGTTAAGAATTTTTGTTTTTAGGTATGAAAGATCTTTATTAGAAAGTGGTTTATTTATTGGATTTATTTTTTCTCTGTATTTTTTAGAAATTTTTACAGCGTTCTCTATTTCTTTTTGGTAATATGATGCAATTTCTTTACTTTTATCTTTAATTGCCTCTATAAGAATCTCATGAATAATTGCATTTGAAAGATTTCCTATAAATAACTCAATTAGTTTTTTCCTGTTTTGCGGCATTTTTTATTATTTCTTCTTCCAAATTATGATAAAAATTTTTATATTTTTTAACAAAGTCTTCTTTAATTTGGCTTTTTCCTGAAGACGAATTAATGAAAATTTTTCCTGAATTTTCTTTAATTAAATTATTTTTTATATCTTCAGCATTTGTATTTAGATTTTTTTTTATCCCATTTTCTAAATTTTCTTCTGATATTTTCTTGTTTTTAATAAATAAATAAATTGCTATTAAATTTCTCACTAATTTGTATTTTTCTTTTCCGGTTAAATAATCAAAATTATTTATTAATATTTTGCTTTTAATTAGCTGGGCATCAAGATATTTGTATTTTAATTTTATTGCCGGAAGAGGAAGAAGCCTTTTTTTCGAAATGCATCTATTTAACATCAATCTCCAGATTGGATCTATTTCTAATGCCTCTCTAAAGAGGTTTTTATTAAAAAATACTGCATGAATTTCTATTTTTAGTTTTTCTTTTATAATTTTTTCTATTTCCTTTTTAGGTTTTTGTTCTGTTATGATAATTATGTCTATATCTTTAAAATTAAATCCTTCGTCTAAAAAAGAACCGACGATAATGATGTTCTCGTAATCTTTAAGATTTTCTTCAATTACGCTGATTATTTTTCTAACCACCTCTAATTTTAGGGAATTAATGTTTTTAACGTTATAAAAATAAAGATTTTCAAGAGGTTTTTCTTTTTCAAGGGGTTTAATTATTACATATTCCCCAATATCAAAACCTGCCCGATTTTTTGGGAGATAAACTTGATCCATCTTGCTTCCTTTGCTAATTTTAGCTATTAATTCCATATTACGTAATATTACGTAATGTTTATAAATGTTTTTGTTTAGAAAGATTTGTTGAAAATCTCAATTTTTGTTTCAGTTTTGAATTCAAATTCCCGCTAAAGCTTGCCTAAAGGCAAGCACCCACCCTTTATTTTATAATGGATTTCCAAAGAAGTTACGAATTCAAAACTTTTTCAACAGAGCCTATTTAGAGAAATTATCCTTTCAAATAAGCCATTTCATCTTCGTTAAGGTCAAGTTCTTCCGGGATTTTTGGATTTGAATTTATAAGCTGTTTAATAATTGGAAATTCTTTCATTGCTTTTTTTATGCTTATGTGAGAATGTTTTGCATATTTTTCAGAAATTGATTTTTTCTGTATTGTTTTTTGATTGTTCATCCAAATTTTTAAAACTCTTGTCGGCTTTTTATATTTTGTAAAGTTTGTTTTATTTTCTTTATTTAAAGAGGCCATTCCGTAGCTTAAAAAAATGTTTTCATAAACCAGGAATCTCCAATACTGCTGTTTGTAAATTCTCCCGTTAAAAAGATCTGTTTCACTCAGCAATTCATAAGCTTTTGCAAGTTTTTTGTCCTGATATTCCAGAGGAATATTTTTTTCAATCCATAATATTATTTCATCTGTTTTCATATCGATTTGGTCAAAAGTTCTCAGTGTTTCGTTTGTGGCTTTTAATTTAAAAATTTTTTTTAAAGCATCTAATATATCCTCTTCTTTGTTTCGCTCATCAAATAATGTTTTTATCTGGTCTTCAGAAGAAAGTTTGGAAATTGTCTGGCAGTCATTTATTGCTGCTCTTAAATCGCCTTTGGTTTTTACTGAAATTTCTGTAAGAATTTTGTTGTCAATAAATTTTTTTTCTTTTCTTAAAATTTTAATTAAAACATCTTTTATTATTTTGTAATCTAAATCTTTTAATTCAACGATTTCGCATTTTTTTCTTAATGGAGCTAATTTTTTAGTCCAGGCGTCATTCGCTGTTAGAACCATCGGATATTCGCTTATTTCAATCAGCTCGCTTAATTCCTGAATTCCTCCTCTGTCTTCGCCCATTACCCAATCAACTTCATCAATTAAAATTATTTTTCCTTTTTTTAACAGCGCTTGCTGTTCTATCGCTGGTTTTAAAGTTTCTTTTAATTTCTCTTTGTTCCTTAAATTTGAGGCATTTAATTCAAAAATTTCTGAATTTGTTTCTTTTGCTGCAGCGTGGGCAAGAGCAGTTTTGCCTGTTCCGGTATGTCCGTAAAGAATTATTGCTCTTTTTTTTAGAGGAAAATTTTTAATAAAATCTTTTATTTTTGCGACGGCTTCTTCCTGCCCCCTTATATCTTCAAAATAAATTGGCCTGTATTTTTCAGCCCAGGTTGTCATTTTTTAATTTTTTCTTAAAAGCATATCGCTGTAAGAATCTTTAATAAGATCATTGTCTGGAATCTTTAATAAATTTTTATAATAATTGCATTGTTCTCTTAATTTTTCTTTTGAAATTAAATTTTCCCGAGAACTTGCTTCTATCTCTACAAAATTCCCAAGATTTTTTATTTTATCAATATGGAATTTTACATTGCCAATAAAATAAATTTCCCTTATTTTATCAACCTGCGCTAGAATTTCATAAGTTTTTTTAGTTCTTTTTTCTAATTCATCAATTCTTCCTTGGTTGTTAAAAAGAATAACCTTTGATTTTTTTATCTCTTTTTCATTTTCGCGTTCATAATAAATTAAATAATTTTCAAGATTGCCTTTTCTTAATTTTAATTTTCCAGAACCATTTTTAAAATAAATATCTTTTTGATTGTCAGTTCCGATAAACTTTGCATTATTCTCTTTTAGAATTTTTCTTATTTCTATTTGCTGTTTTTCTGATGTCCTTGCTTTTATTTCAAGATTATAGAACATTATTTTTTTCCCAATCCTGCAAGAACGAAACTTGCTAAAAGAGATTGAAGTTGGATAAATGGGTCAGAACCCTCGGTGATTCTGAACTCTATCTCGCCTGTTTTTTCTGTCAGCTTTACTTTTATTTCCGGTTCAATTTGCAGATTCCATATTTCTTTTTGAATTGCTTTTACAACTTCCTGTCCTGAAATTGATTCTTTTAACATAAGGTCTAAAAGTTTTTCACGGGAGTTTTCAAAATCTCCTGCTAAAGCGTAATCAAGAACTACTTTGATATCTTTTGGTTTTGTATTTGCAAGCATTGTTGAAACTAATTCCGGATTTATTGACGGAGAGATAGCCGCGGTTGATTGCAAAATATTAATGCTCCTTCGACAGTCTCCCTCACTGCCTTCATAAATTACTTCAAGAACATCCGGATGCATGGTCAGGTTTTCATTTTTAGCAATTTTTTGGAGAACTTTTTCAATATCTTTTTTTTCTAAAAGCTTGAATCTAAAAATTGCGCAGCGCGATTGAATTGGATCAATTATTTTAGACGAATAGTTGCACGATAAAATAAATCTGCATCCTGATGAATAATTTTCCATTGTTCTCCTTAGGGCTTGCTGGGCTTCGGGCGTTAAAGCATCTGCTTCATCAAGAAAGATTACTTTAAAAGGAACTTTTCCGAGGGATTTTGTTCTTGCGAAATTTTTTACTTTTTCTCTTACAACATTTATTCCTCTTTCATCTGAAGCATTCAGTTCAAGATAATTTTCTCTCCAAGTGCTTTTGAAAAGCTCTTTTACGACTACAATCGCGAGAGTTGATTTGCCGACGCCTGCCGGTCCTGCAAACAATAAATGCGGGATGTTCATTGCTTTTGTCAGCGACTCCACTCTTTTTATGATATCATTCTGCCCAAATACTTCAGAAAATTCTTTTGGGCGATATTTTTCAGTCCAGATAGAGCTGTCATGATCTATTTCTTTATCCATTTTTTTATTTTAAGACAAATTTCTTTGCTACATCAATTTATCCTTTGATGCAAGGTGTAATTAGGGTAAAAAAGAAATAGCTTATAAATTTTATTGTTCACAAAAGAATGGTTTTTCTGAATATTGAACTAGTAATTTTTTAGAAATTTTGATCATAAGTTGTCCCTATTTTATATTCATCAATTATTTTCTTAAATTCATCTACTATTGCCCCGTTCTTTCCATTAATGATTACTAGTAATTTTTTTAATGTATCTTCTAATTTCCCTTTTTCTTCTTCTATACATTGGTCTTTTGAAGAATATTCCGAATAAATATCATCTGCAATTTTTAATAATTCTCCTCCATCAAAAATTTGATTTTTTAAAGAATGCTCTATATTTAAAAAATGACTATATTTTTCTTTTTTAGAATTTTGAAGAGCTTCTGCCGAAAGACCTTTTAATTCTTTTTTTAGTTTATTATAATTTTTAATTTTCTCGGAAATTTCTTGGTAATCTCTCATTATTTTTTAGAAATCTTTTGCTTTTTATAATTAATTGTTATAAAAAACATATTATAAAATTATTTACTTCTAGCTCTTCTTACTTTACGCTTGCGCTTTTCTTTTCTGAGTTTTTTTCTCTGCCATTTCCAACGCATTTGCCCTTTTTTTTTCCATCTTCTGCTTGAACGTTTCATTTGATAAATTTCCTATTTAGCGAATGAATGAAAAAACTTCCCGTTTTTGCTTTCATTTGGATTTCCTTTTCAATTTTTTGGAAAGACGAATGAATGAAGATCTTTGATTTGCTTTCATTTGATTGTCCTCAAGCGAATGAATGGAAAAATTTCTTATTTTTGCTTTCATGGAAATTTTAAGAAAGAAGAAGTTTAAAAAGGTTTTTGTGAGGTTTTTAATTTTATTTATTACTTTCTTTATTTTAATTTGCGCGAAACCAGGAAATTACATTTCCCATTTAAATTTCCTCAAATCTTTTTCTTATCTCATTTATTTCTTGAATTGTTATTTTTCCAATGATTCTTCAGCTTTTAACTTATTCAAAAAATTTAATTTTTTTATAATATTCTTCTCCTCCTTTAATTATTACATGATTTTTTATTATCTCTTTTATCAATAAATCATCAGAATTGAAATTCCCAGTCTTTATACTTATTATACTTATTAAGTCAGAGAGCAAGTTATAGATTTTTTGGACTTCTTTTGCAATTTTTGGATTAGTTGTTTTAATATAGATATCAATATCACTATCTTTTTTTTCTGTGTTTTTTGCATAACTTCCAAATAAGAGTATTAAACTGGATTTGCTTTTTTTAATTACATCTTGAAATATTGGCTCAAGTTCCGGGTGTTTGTTTATTATTTTTGATAGTTTGTAGTTTTCAGCATTTAAAATGAAAGATTTTGACATTAGATTTTTTTTGATGAAATAGATATGATTTTTTCCTTCAATTTTATAATCTAAAACATTTATTTTTCTAAGCTCTGTTAATATTGCCTGCACTCTCGTAAGAGATGTTTTTAGCTCCTTAGCTATCTCTCTCCCGTGCATGTCTCTTTTTAACAAAAACAGCAGGATTTCATAATTGTAATTGACTTTTATTTGTGTCATATGACTTTTAAATAGGTCAAAAGTATTTAAATCTTTTGTTTTTGCATTTTTTAGAATTTTAAGTTAAAAATTTATTAATAAAATTATTCTTTTCTCTTTTTATTTCTTTAGATAACAGAAATATTTATAAACCATAAATTTATTTAAATTAAATAAAAGAGTTGAAATGAAATTTAAAAATTCGGCAATAATTTTTTCTTTAATATTAATGTTTTCTATTTTCAGCGCAAGTTTTGTTTTTGCTTTTAGCCCCTTTGTGCTTTATTGCGAGGATGGAACTGTTCTTTACAGCGGGGAGTGTAATACTCAAGAGGAAATTTGGGATAGTGTTGAACCTTCCAAAGGAGGGTTTTTTGATAAATTAAGAATTACTTTAGCCAATCCCGAAAAAAAAGTAAAACTTGAAGCCGTCTTGGTTGCAGGACAAATTGAATATTTAGAAAAATCTCTTGAAGAAGGAAATTATAAAGAAGTTCGGGGAGCGGCAAACGATATCAGAATGTCATTAAAAAAATCCGGAAGATATTTGGAAGAGTTTGGCGATAAAAAGGAATTTAATTATGGAGATTATTCTTCCGGCGTCGGGCCATTTTATGATTATAGATATATAGAACCGCAATGGACGCACGCAATAAATGAAATGGACAGAGTAAAGGGAATGCTTCTTGCAAAAGTTGAAGCCGGTGAATTAACA
>JWKY01000006.1 GCA_000806015.1 archaeon GW2011_AR19
TAAAAATTTATAAGTTAAGATTTCTTTTTGTTTATATGAAAAAGCAAAAAAAAGGGGCAATGGAATTATCTTTTGGAATGCTTTTTTCAATTATATTAATAATCATTTTTATTGCATTTGCAATTTACGGAGTTTCAAAATTTTTGAGTCTGCAAAAAGGGATACAAACAAAAACATTTGCTAATGATTTGAATTTTGATATTGATAAGTTATGGAAATCTCAAGGTTCACAGCCAGTAGTTTATACTCTTCCTAAAAATGTTGAAAAAGTTTGTTTTAGCGAAGATGAATTTGAAAAAGATATTAATATTGAAATTCGCGGGGAAAAATCTATTGAAACTTATGATATAATTCATGCAAAACTTTCAGAAGATTTTTCTAAAGGTCAAGGCGGTAATTGTGTTTCTGTTGAAAATGGAAAAATAGCTCTTCAGTTGGAAAAAGAGCGCAACGAGGCTTTGGTTGTTATTGGGAAATAGACAGACAAAACTTAAATTTGAAAAAATAATTTAAGTCTGGGCATTCATTCCATATTAGTAGTAATTTAAAAGTAACTATAATAAAAATGTTTATAAACTGTTGATTTAATATTATTAATAAGAAAATGAAAATAATCTATCACAAAAGAATTACGGATGATAACGAATTAAAACCTTTTTTGTCACAGTTAGAGCCCCAGTTTAGCGATGAGAGAAATAGATATATCGTTGTAATGAAATATAACTTAAGAAGTTTAGAAAAAAGTCTTCTTGATAATATTAATAAACATTTAAAGGAAAAAGGTTTTACAACAACGCCTTCTTCTGACAATAACCTTTGGATTTCAAAACCAGATAAATTCTCACTAACTCTTGATGCAAAAATTACTCGTGAGCGTGACAGCTCTTCTGATATAAGCTACTATTTTGACGTTCAAAATTCTCAAATGATAAAAAGAGGCACAAAACTAGAAAAGAATTTCTTTGGTACAAAAGAAATACCTGTTTATTTTGAAATACCTTCTGTGAATATAAGTGGACAAGTGGATTATGGGGCTCTTGAAGAAGTTGAAATAGTACCGGTTCTTGATGTATTGACTGCTCTTAATTATGAATCAAAAGTAATATCAACTAATCAAGAATATCTAGATGCTTTAAAAGAATCAGGATTAAAAAAAGAATATCTCAAAATCCATATCCATAATGATTCCTACATAGGCTCTCGGGAGATGTTGGCCGACGCATAACTCTCTTGTCACGTAAAGCGTGAAGATATCAAGACTTTTGCTTCTAAAAAAAGAAAATCTGATTGGATATAACGTATCAGGCT
Source organism: archaeon GW2011_AR19 (assembly GCA_000806015.1). Taxonomy (GTDB): domain Archaea; phylum Nanobdellota; class Nanobdellia; order Pacearchaeales; family GW2011-AR1; genus JWKY01. The sequence goes on from JWKY01000006.1 coordinate 1,309, forward strand.
ATGTTTGGAGTCTTGGATTTTACTAAATTTTGGGAATTTAAAAAAATTTAAAATACCTGCTCGTTTTTCTCGCAGAAATTAAGAAAATTACTCTCACGGCAAAGTTCAGAAAATTGAGTTAATCATTTAATTAAGCTGTCTGAGTAGAATTCTAAAAAGATTTTCAATAAAATAAATAGAATAGTTTTTTATATCATCAGATATTAATTTAATCATGTTAAAAAAAAGAGGAACTCGCGCCCCCGCTCGATTTTTTCAAATTTACCTTCGGAATAATATCTCGCGAAAACGCTCGCAACTAAACATCTCCTTTGGCTGGCTTTTTGCAATCATTGTCGGCGCAATAATTCTTTTTTTAGCGATATTTGGAGCAACAAAAGTTATTAAAATCGGACAAAGTGAAGAACAGGCTGTTGGAGCAAAAGAGCTTGGAATTTTATTAAATCCTCTTGAAACCGGCTTTGAATCAGCAATTTCAACGCCTTTAGTATTAAAAACAGAGACAAGAATTTTAAATAAATGTTCTGTTTCAGGGAATTTTGGAAAACAGGGAATACAAATTTCTGAATTTAGTTTTAATAAATGGACTATTCCGGGAGTTGAATCGGGCTTTGAAAATAAATATATCTTTTCTAAAGCGCCATATACTGAAGGAAAAAAATTTTATATTTTTTCCAAGCCATTTGAATTTCCATTTAAAGTTTCAGATTTAATTTATCTGACTTCTGAAAATGAAAAATATTGTTTTGATAATGCACCGGAAGATATTGCAGAAGAAATTTCACAATTAAATCAGGGGAATTTAGCTGCAGATTGTTTAAATGCCGAAGCCGATACTACTAAAATATGTTTTAATCCTGCAACAAATTGTGATATTCGTGTTTATTATGATGAGGGATATATACAAAAAGACAAAGATAAAATTTATTTTGAAGAAGATTCTTTAATGTATTCTGCAATTTTTTCAAGTCCGGAAATATATTCTTGTCAAGTTCAAAGATTAATGAAAAGAACAAAACAACTTGCAGAATTGTATAAAGAAAAGGAATTATTATTATCTCAAAGAAATTGTGAAACAAATTTAGCCGGTGATTTAGATTCATTAATCAGCCAGATAGAAAATGCTGAAGATTATAAAGTGATTTCCAGTGTCGATAGTTTAGTTGAAGGTCTTGAAAATAAAAATAAATATGCAGAATGCACATTATGGTAATGGGTTTCTTTTAAAAAAAGAAACTACAATGGTAGAAAAACTTGAATAGCAATGTAAAAGAAAATTAAAATAGTAAAAAAATGATAAACCAAAACACTTTTAAATCAGAGAAGATTAAAAATATTAGCAATCTTAGGATTGTGAGTATGATCCCCGGTGATCGCAAGGTTGCCGGATGTTTTTATGTTTCTAATAATTTTAGAGGTTTTTATGGAAGATACAATAATTTTTGTTGATGATGGTTTTTTTGGACTTGTTAAAAAACATTTTCAAAAACAAGATGGGAAACCAAAAAGATATCTTCAGTCATTTAGAAATATATGTAAAAAAGAAAATCTAAATTTAAAACATCTTTTTATTTATACTTGTCCGCCTTATCAAAGTCCAAAACCAACTAAAAAAGAAGATTTCTTGACGAGCAGATATCAAAATATGACAAAGATGTTAAGAAAAAAAAATTGGATTACTTTAAGGGAAGGAAGATGTCAAAAATTTATTAATCTGGATGGAAAAGAAGATTTTTGTCAAAAAGGGGTTGATGCTTTAATTATTATGGATATGTATGATATTAAAGAGAGTTATCCTAATGTTAAAAAAATAATTTTAATTGCTTCTGATTCGGATTTTGTCCCCCTAATTGAGAAAATGAAGAAAAGAGGCGTTGAAATCTTTATTTATACCTATTTTAATAGAAAACGAAAATCAAAGTTCTCAACTTCCAATCATCTTTTAAAAGTTGCATCGCGTTGGACGATGTTAACAAAGGAGGATTTTGAATAAAATGATAAATAAAAAATCTACTCCCGCTTTGCCTTTGCTATTAGCAAAAAGAAAAAATTTGTCAAAGTCAAAACGCTCTACTCCCGCCTGCACTCGTAATTTTTTAAAAGATTATTCTAATAAGTTTGTCTCGTGCAAACGCTCGCAAATGAAAATTCAGCAAATGGCGTTTATGTTAATAGCAGTTATGGTATTTTTTGCTTTGGTGGGATTGCTTATTTTTTCTGTAGGGTTTTCAGGATTAAAAGAAAAAGCAAGCGTCTTGCAGGAAGAAAATGCGAAACTGTTAGTTTCAAGATTGGCTAACTCGCCTGAATTCTCGTGCGGACAGGCTTTTGGAAGCAAAGAAAATTGCATTGATTTAGATAAAGTATTTATTTTAAAAAATAATATAAATAATTACAAAAATAAAAATAAAAATTTCTGGGGAGTTTTAGATATTGAAATAATAAAAATCTATCCTGAAAATAAAAATCTTATTTGCACAAGCGCAAATTATCCCGATTGCGGCACTTTAAAACTTATTTCAGATCCAGGAGAAAAAACAACAGGAATCTCTGCAGAAAATTTTGTTTCGTTGTGCAGAAAAGAATATGATTCAGAAAATTACCTAAATTATGATAAATGCGAATTAGGAAAAATACTTGTGAGGTATGAGAAGATACAATAGACTAATAAAAGTTTATTAATCTAAAAAAGCATCTAAAAATTAAAAGGAGGTAAAGTTTAAAAGTCTGAAGAGCTTATAAAAATAATGCAAATTGAAATCTCAAATCAAAGCAAAGAAAAATTAAAGAAAATTTCAGAAGCCACAGGATTTACTGCCAAAGATGTTTTAGACAGGGCTTTAATGTTCTTTTATTTAAGCACTGTAAAAGATGAAATTGAATTAAAAGAAGAACTCACTGCTTGGGATAAAGCAAGTGATGAAGATTTTGAAAACTTTGAAAGAAATTTATGAAAAAAAGCAAAAACAGGAAATTTTTTCATGTTTTCCATTTTAACAGGAAATTAAAATGAAAAAAGGAGATATTTTTCTCTTGGAACTTCCATTAAGCAATGGCCACGAACAATTTGGAATAAGACCCGCAATTGTTTTTTCTGAAGAAATTGGCAAAATGATTGTTGTAATTCCCTTAACAACTAAATTATCTGCTTTAAAATATTCTTTTACAATTAATATTGAAAATTCTAAATTAAATGGATTAAAAGAAAATTCTACGGCATTGTTGTTTCAGCTTCGCGCGCTTGATAAAAAGAGAATAAAAGACAAAATAGGAGAATTAGAAGAAAATTTATTAAAAGAAATAGATAAATTGTTAATAGAGATGTTAAAACTAAAATGAAAAATTACAAACAAAATAAGTTAGGACAAGAAGAAATGATTGGCTTTGCCCTGATAATTATTTTAGTGTCTGTTATTTTGCTGGTTTTTTTGGCATTTTCCTTAAGCAAACCAAAGACAGAAGCAATAGAAAGTTATGAGGTCAATAGTTTCCTTCAATCAACTTTGCAATATACTGCGGCTTGTCAAACTTCCAGAGGGTTAAATTCTATTCAAGACCTTGTTTTTGAATGCGACCTTAAAGAGAGATGCTCAAATGAGGAGGACACTTGTAAAATATTAAATGAAACTCTGACTGATATTTTAAAAGAATCCTGGCCAACTGGAGAAGACAGACCTAATAAAGGATATGAATTAATAATAAATGCAGGAGAAGAGATAATCTTGAAGATTCAAGAAGGAAATCTTACAAATAATTGCAAGGGTAGTTCTCAAATCTTGGCAAAATCAAGAAAAGAATTTTCAATTAATTTTGAGGCGTGTTTTTAAAATTTGTATTCTCTCAAACACTTACCCTAATCACTATTTCATCAACAGCAATCTCGGGTTTATGTCTAACCCGTTTTTTAGTCTTTTCTTTGATTAATTCAATAAATCCAAATCTTTCAAGAAGTTTAATATCTTCCACGACTGACTTAAAATTTCTTTTAAGTTTTTTGGCTAAATCATATATTGATTTTGGCTCTTGAGTTTTTATAACGTGCAGCATTCTTGCTTTTTCATTATTCAATAACTGCCTTAAAGCAGACAATCCTTCAAAATTATAATCTGATTTAGAAATTTGCTTGTCTTTAATTAAATTAAATATTCCTTTTGATTCTTTTATTGTTATTTCCCTTGTTTTTGAAGCCATTTTAGTATATATGGTATTTCTTAATATATATCTTTAGTATATATTTACCTCTTAATAAATTTTTTGCTTTAATGAATTAAAAACAAGTGTGTAATTAAAGTAATAACACAAGGTTTATAAATGGAACCTTGAAAAAGGAGTGTTTTTCCCTGTCTGGTTGGTAAAAGAGCCGTAAGCTTTTTAAAGAAAAAAGAAATCTTATAATTACATCTTAATGATTAAGATGGCAAATCTACAGGGAATAGATTTAATATCTGCCTTGTGGAAATGTTTCAACATTCAGCCTCCCTGTGCTGTAGTTGAAAAAAAATGTTGTCGTAGGCAACATACGGGGTGAAATATTCCCTATATACAGATGAAAGGAGGTTTAAAAAAAATAAAAATGAAAATTAATTTTAGAAAAATTTCAGCTGTTGCTGCTAGTTTAATTATGACTGGTATGTCTGCTGGATTCGCTGCTGCTGCAAATTACCCTGCTCCTTTCGTAGAAGCGGGTGTAGCTAATGCAGCAATTGTTTCTGGTTCAGGTACTGGAGTTTCGGCTCTTGATGCTGTTGAAGCTGGAAACATACAAGCAAATCTTAATCTCGGAGTAACAAGCACGAGTTCAACTCTTACTGGAGAAAATGTTGTTCAATTGGACAAGGCCAGTGATAAAATAAATTTAGGTGATGCATTAAACGGGCCTTTTGGGGCTACTGTTGATGATGCTGACTTAGATTTATTAAAAGATGTTGTTTACACTGCTGAAGATTCAGATACATTTGATGCTGAACAAAGAGTTACTTTAGGAAGCCCTAAATTATCTCATTTCAGAGATTCTGATTATGAGAGTTTAGCAGGACTAAGTGATAAAACTCCAACTATTGGAATAAATATTTCAGATGGACAGCTTGTTATGAACTATACTCTTGACTTTCTTGATGACGCAGAATCAGATGTAGTAAGTTCTGAACTTGATGACCTTGAAGGAAGTTTCTTGCCCTTATTTGGTAAACAATTCTATATTTCAGATTGGGATAATGGAACTGTTAATAATCAAGCAGGCAAGCTTACTTTACTTGATTCAGGCACAAAAGGAGTTGTTAAAGAAGGTGAAGTTACAACAGTCACTCTTGGAGCAACCTCTTATGATGTTGCTATTGATTACATAGATGCTGATAGTACAGCATTATCAGTTAATGGAGTTATAACTTCTGATTTATTAGAAGGAGAAACTGAAAAATTAGCTGATGGAACATATGTAGGAGTTACTGATGTTAGAAGACTTGAAGTTGGCGGAGAAATTGGTACAGTAGAATTTAGCTTAGGTGTAGGAAAACTTGAACTTACACATGGAGATGAAATTAAGTTAAATGGAGATACTGTTTCTGATGTTAGAGCATTTATGAGAAAAAGTGCGCCAAGTTCAGGAGTTGAAAAAATAGACTACATAGCACTTGAATGGAAAGCTGATGATGAGCTATTCCTTACACCAAAATCTGAGATTACTCTTCCAGGAATGGGTGGTTTGAAATTCAGTATGACTGAATTTGTAAGACCTACAGAAGACAAACTTACTATTGCTGGTGACGGCGATACTAATGTTAAAATAACCCTTCCAATTAAGGATGGAACAGCAACAATACCTCTTTTATATGGTAATGCTACTGGTGATTTTGCAGGAGTTGGTAAAAACTATGATGAAAGACTTGCAACTTCCCCTACAACCAGACTTACATTTTGGTCCAAAAAGAATAATTTAGATTATCACAAATATTTTGTAGCAACATATAATGATAGTGATACTGCTGAATCATATCTATTGGAATTAAAACCAAGAGAAGAAACGGGTGTTAGAAATGAGACAGATGTCTTAAATAAAGTAACAGGAGAAACTATCTCAAGTAAAAAAGCTGGTGATAGTGTTAAAATTGGAGATGTTTCGTTTGATATTGAATTTGTCCATGTAAATAGCACTGACAAATATGTTAATATCACTGCAGGAACAAATGTAAACTTCAATACTGTTTTCTCAGTAGGTGGATTAAAAGTTTGGTTGCCTTATAGAGTTAGTAAAGCTACTAATAGTACTTTTGGTGAAGGAGATGATTTAGATGGAGCAGGTGGAGAAACTAATACAATCTTTGGTGTATATCCCGTTGCAGATACTGCAATAGGCGCTATTAATTTCACTAATGTTACTGATCTAGGAGCAGGAGGTTCTGCTGGACATAGTTGGGATACTTATTACCTTTCTATGGTTGGAGAGGATAAGGATGACAATATTGCTTCAGGACCATATTTTGCAGTTAGATTAGATCCAAATGCAGATGGAGATATTGAAATAGATCAAATCAACAATAGTGTAGGCGCATTCGCAGGTTCAGGAGGTGGAACAGGTAAAGAACAAGGAACTACAAGCATTTATGAAGCGTATGTAGTTGGTTCTGCTGCAGGAGGTGGTGATATTGCTCCAAAAATACTTCACTATACAAAGCCAGATAGAGACTATGCTGAAGTTTATTATCCAACAGGCGCATCTCAATCGTATGCAAAAGTGTTCTTAACAGACATTTCTGCAGTGAGTGTGCCAGAAGGTGGAGCTGTTCTTGTAAAAGATACTGAAGTTAGTAGTGTAGCAACAAAGAATCTTATTATTGTTGGAGGAAGCTGTATTAATTCAGCTGCTAATGCTAGTTGCTGGTTATGAAGCTGCAGATACTCAACTTGCAAGTACTTATGTAAGAACACAGACTTTTGATACAAGTGCTGTTGCTTATACAGGACCTGTAGTAAGTGTCTAAACCCAAAAAATTTTTTATTTTTTTTATTCTTTTTCTTTTTTTTAAGACTTAGTGAGAACTTTGTTTATTCTTAGAAATTAAAAAATTATCATAACAGCAAAATTCATGAAATTGTTTGGGGAATAATTATAAAAATAATGAGCAAGTAAATTTAATATTTTAAAATAAAAAAGAAAAAACTTGCTTCGCAAATATTAATTTGAATTTTTCCAGATTTCATCATGGAAAAATTTTAGGGAATAAATTACCTCATACAAAATTTTAAGGTTAGACTTGGATTACTTTTAATAATCCCCATATTAAATTATGCCATTACAACGACAATTTCTTTTATTCTAAAATTCGCGAAAAAAACTTAAAAAAACAAAAAACATAAATTTATAATTAATAAAATAATTAAAATCATAGGAAAACATGAGAAAAATACTTTCAAAATCAGAACAGGAAAAAAAGCGAAAAAGAAATTCCATAATCATTGGAGTAATTTTAATGATTGTAATGTTTGGAAGCGTGTTTGGAGTAGTTGTTGGCTCGCTTGGGCAAGGTTCTTCAGGAAAAAATAAAATGGAATATAATGGATATGAATTTCTTAATGAAAACGGGTTGTGGAAAGTTTCAATAGGAGAAATTAATTTTATATTTAGATATTTTCCAACTGAAACAACCGACACTACAAATATTTTAAAAAATGTAAATAATTATTACAATAAACCTTTATATGTATATTCTGAAGAGGCGGAATCTGAAATTGAAGTTTATGCGAATCTCCAGCAAATAGCCGCGAGAATACAGCCTGCATGTTTTAGCAATGAAACCTGTGAAGGAGATTTTCCAATAAAAACCTGCTCTGATAATTTTATAATAATTGAAAATGGAACTGAGGAAATAACTCAGGTTGAAAATTGCGTGTATATAAAAGGGGAAAAACAGGAGCTATTAAAATTAACTGATTCATTTCTTTATAAGATATTGGATATAAAATAACTATTCTTTAATTCAATGTGCTTCCTACAGACATATGTCCTAGTCAAATAGTTTTATTTTATAGAAGAGATTATAGTTTTTATCAATTTTGAAATCTAAATGAATATAAAGAGACCTTAAAAATGGGTTTTTCTTTTAGAAAAACGGGTTTCTTTTTGAAAAAAGAAACTACGATGGTAGAAAAACTTGAATAGCAATGTAAAAGAAAACTAAAAAGATATAATTAAAATGGATGACGAAAATAAAAAAATAGAAGATGAAATTTCAGCTGAAAAAGTATTAAATGAAATTGAAGGAAAACCGAATAAAAACATTCTTGAAAAAGAAAGAAAACAATTAAGAAATGTGCTTCTTGGACTTGGAGTTTTTGTAATTTTAATTGTTCTCGCTGTTTTTTTTATTAATTCAATTAAAAGTTTTGAATACAAAGGAACAAAATTTGATATAGTCAAAGAAGGAAATTTAATTTTATACAATACAAAAGTCGCTTTGTTTAATGAAAATGGAGCGCATTATCAAAATTATAACTTTTTTTTAAGAAATGACCCGCGAGATTTAGCAAAGGCTGTTAAATTTAACGGGGAGCTTGAATTAAAAAAACTTGTTGTAATTAATTCGGAAGAAGAATTTAACTGTGATGGCGACGGAATAATTGCAGTTCTTAATTTAAGACAGCTTTATGAAATTCTTGGAGCAAAAGTAATAAAAGATGAAAATGCAATGTGCAGTTCCGACGGGGAATATATGTATATTAATTTAAAAGAAGGAGAAGAAACAAGAATAGAGCAGACAGGAACGGCTTGCTATAATATTTTAATAAATAATTGCGAAATTCTTGAAGGAACAGAAAAGTTTATGGTTGAGACTTTTGCTAATATTAATGGATGAAAATACCTGCTCAAGCTTTGTGAAGTCGTTATTAATTTAAAATGTTTGTCGCTTCCCAAAACTCTCGGCTCGCAGGCTCGCAGAAATTATTGCTCTGCGTTAGAATAAATTCATAACGCTTCGCTCAGAAGATTTTGCCCCTTCACTACCTTTAATAAGCGCGATTAATTCTCCAATAATAATTTAATTAAGCTGACAACAACAAAATTGACGGCAAAATTAATTTCTTGCAAAAGAATTAACAGCTGTTTTATTCCTGATTTTTATCCAAATAAGATAAGTTACTAAAATAATTGACAAAAATAAAAAAATAACTAAAAATATTAAAGTCATATTTGTTTTTATTAATTCTAAATTATTTCCAAAAATATACCCTAAATAAATCAAAATTGCTATCCAAATTCCAGCGCCTAAAGAGGTAAACAAGCAAAATTTAAAAATATTCATTTTAGAAAAACCTGCCGGAAGAGAAATTAATTGCCTGACTACCGGAATAAGTCTCCCAATAAAAGTCGTTATTTCGCCGTGCTTTTTAAAATAAATATCTGATTTTTCTAATCCTTTTTTTCCCAAAAGAAAAATTTTTCCATATTTTAAGATTAAAAAATTAATTGTTCTCCGTCCTAAATAAAATGCCAAAAAGAAATTTATCAATGCTCCTGCAAGGCTTCCTAAAAGACCTGCAAGAAACACCCAAATAAAAACCATTTCACCTTTTGCAATTAATGCTCCGGCAGGAATCATAATTATCTCGCTTGGAAAAGGAAAAAATGAGCTTTCTATTGTCATTCCAACAAAAATTCCAAAATATCCAAAGTTTGCAATAATTGCTAATAATCCATCAACAATTTGGCTAAAAAATTCCATCATTTTCTAATCTCCTTATATAAAAATTTAATATCTGAATATACTGGAATTTCTTTAATCTTAAATGTTTTTACTTCAATAAACCAGATTAAAACAACAAAGATTGTAGTCCCAAAATACCAAAATAATTTGTGTGAAATATCAAATAAATTTGAAGTCTCAGGGGAATAAACAAAAATTAAAGATAAGATAACAATTCTAAGAATGTTTAAAATCAGTAAAAAACTAAAAGAAAATAAAAGCATTTTAAGTCTTTTTTTAATTTTTATTTTAGGAATTGAAAAGTTAAGAATAAACAGGAGATAATATGCAGAGCCTGCAATACAGGCAGGGATTATTTCTATAAAAAATTCCCCAGAAATTTTAAAAGTATTTCCAATCAATAAAACTTCTTTAAAAAAAATTTTAAATGCTCCAAAAACAGGATAAATTGTTGCAGGTGTAAAAATAAAATAAAAAACAAAAAGATTTGGAATAGCTATTAGAACAATAATAAGATATCTAATGAAAATTTTTAAACCCTTATCCATACAATCCCAGAAAGGTTAGTTATTTAAATAATTTGATATTGAGTTAAGTATGGAAAATAAAATTAAATGGGAACAAAAGATAGGAAATCTTTTGACAAATTCATCTTCATACCCTCAAGGGCATAAAGGAAAAAGACAAATTAAAGATGGGAAATAATACAAAAAATAACCAAAGGTCATACCCAAGGAGGGCACAAGAACCTGCAAGCAGGCAAGAACCTCTTCGAGGTAAAAATTTAGCAATTATTTTTATCCTGCTTGGATTTGCAGTCATATTGAGTTTTGTTTTTGATAATTTAATTGTCCAGAACATTTCAAAATTAAGAAATGTTTTTACAGACGAAGTTTTTTTAGGAATAACTTTTATCAGTTCAGAAATAATAATCTTCTTTTTTTTAACAAGCTTATTTTTATGGCAGGAGCATAAAAGAAAATGGATTTTTCCATTATGGCTGACTCTTTTTTTCTCAGTTATATTGAGTTTTATTTTAAAATTTGCAATTCAAAGATTAAGGCCATTTCAGCAAGATTTAGTTTCTATTCCTGAAATGCTTGCAAGCAAAAGTTATGAAATTTGGAATTTTTCTTTTCCTTCATTTCAGGCAATGCTTGTTTTTTGCGCTCTCCCAATAATTTCAAAAGAATTTCCAAAAATTAAATGGGCTTGGATTGTTTTTGCATTTTTAGTTGCATTTTCAAGAGTTTATTTTGGACTTCATTTTTTAAGCGATGTAATTGTTGGAGGAATTTTAGGATATTTAATTGGCGTGCTGGTGATTAGATTAGAAAATAAAAAAAGTTTTGTGAGAAGAGTGTTGAGGAGATGAAATAATTTCGTTGAACTAACAATTAAAGAAATCTCAGAAAAATAAAAAAATTATTTCTTTCTAGAAGCTTTTACAATAAGCACAATAATTATTGCGATTACGATTGCGCTGATTAAAGCAATTAATATTGCAACTAAACTATCGCTGCCGGAGATGTTTAATAATCCCTGCTTGCCTTCAATTCCAACCTGAACTGGCTGAGTTTTAAGAAGTTCTCCTTCTGAATAAGATTCTATATTGAAAGTCTGGTCTCCTGAAGTTTTTTTATCAACATTAAGAGTTACCCAAATGTCTCCAGATTGTCCAGCAGCAAGTGTTAAAGTGTTGTTTACTTTAGCATTTGAAGCCCAGTCAGAAAATCCTGAAACTGCAAAAGTATAAACTGTTTCTTCATTTCCCGTATTTGTAATTGTTGATTTAACAACTAAACTTTCTCCAGCTTGTCCGCCAGATTCTAAACTAGCTGAGATAGTCAAAGCAGGAGGAACACAATTTCCGCTTACAGTTAAAGGGAAATTAAAAGTTTCTTTTGAAACCTCGTCGTATTCAGAGTTGTCTGCATCCCAATCATAATATGTTTTTATATCTAAATTATGAATTTTTTCTTCAACACCGGCCGGAACATTAAATGTGAATTCAGCTTGCACCATTTCTCCCTGGTCTAAATCTCCGACAATTGTTTTGTTTTCGCTGACTCCAAGTTCAGTATTGAAAAGAGTAATCATTATTTGATCTTCAAAGTCTTTGTCACCTATATTCCAAATGTCGGTTGAAAAAGTAACTTTTTGTTCACATTGTGTTGTTGCAGGTAAAGGCAACGTTTCTTTATCAACAACAACTGCTTCATCATCACCAGGCAAATTAATTGAAATATCTGCTTCGTATTTTGATGTTCCAAAACTTGTCAAATCACTTGACTGAGAAATACAATCTGTAGCTTCTTTTCCAGATGGAAATGCTTTTATTTTAACATCATAATTTCCGTCAGCGCTAAATTCTGCAGGGTTTATTCTGAATATAAAAGTATGTTTAGCGTCATCTCCTTCATCAACATCTCCAAATTCAAATTCCTCTGCATCTTCACTTATCCAAATCATATCTCCAGCAATATTTTTTCCAGTGCTGTCAAATATTCCTAATTTAAATGTAAGGTCATTTATATCATATAATCCATTTGTAGAAACTCTGTTATTATCAAATTCAACTTCAATTTCAATTGTATCTAAAGGCAACCATTCATCATCCTCTCCAGTTCCTTTATTTGTAATATCAACAGCCAAAGCTAAATTAGTGTCACTTGAGCCAGCTGTACAAAAGTTTTCATATACAACTACTGTTCTTGTTTTTTGAATTGCAATATTTCCATTTGAATCTTGCGCGCTATAAATTACTGTGTATGTTCCTGCAACAAGAGTATTAACAGTAGACACAGAAGTAACAGTTATAGCTGAATCAAAATTATCAGTTGCTGTTGCGCCAGCGTTAGTATATGTTCCTCCAAGAGCGACATATTCAAGAGAACTTCCAGTTATAGTAATTACTGGTTTAGTTGTATCTACTATCTTTATCTGGATTCCTAAATTAACGGGAGTTAAAGGTGCTCCTGTTGGCTCATCTCCGCTTAAAATTAAAGTCCCTAAATAATTTCCAAGAGTTTGAGAAGCTGGAACAGTAAATGTTAAAGACATTTGGGTGCTTGTAGTACTATCTGTTAAAGAAGTAATAACGCCAATAATAGTAGATGCAGAATTAAAATTGTTTGGACCGCTTGTTAAAGTTACAGGTACAGTCGTAAAAAGAAGATTATCTAGATTATCAGTATCAGCTCCTGAATCAACATCTTGCGCTTGAAATGAAATTGTAACTGTTTGAGCGCTGGTTGAATATTCAAGAGTAGTTGTATTGCCAGAAACTCCTGTAAAAGCAACTGTTGCACTAAGAAAACCTAAAACAAATACCATTGCAAAAATACTTGCAATCATCAAAGACAAACTTTTATTTCTCATTTTTGATGTAATTCTTTAATTATGACACTTTATAAAGATTTCCATTATTCAAAAGATATGTTGATTTGTGTATTTTAGGGCTTTAGAGGACGAGTGAGTCAGATGCGAGTGAATTTGCTGAAATTTAATATTCAAAAATTAAATATTAAAATAAATTAATGCAAATTCCAACTCACAATTTTTTATCTTTATGAAAAACTCCTGTTTTTTATTTTGAAAAATTTATTTTTCATCTTCTAGAAAGCTTCTTAAGATTTTCCAAATCCCTTTGCGCGGATTTTATTCTTTTTTCGGCGTCTGAAATAAGCTCCTCCATATCATTCGCTTCGGAAACAGAAAATTTTGGCTTGTTAACTTCGCTCAATTTTGTAACTTTGATAGGTCCTCTCTTTGGAGCATATCTAAAAATAAAGAAAACAACTGCTGCTAATAAAGCAACCCCTATAATATAATATAACCATTTAAAAGAAAATTTGCTTTCTTCATCTGTTTTTTCAGCTTTGTCTTTTTTTCCTAAATTTAAAAAAGCGCCAAGAAATCCTGACTTTTCCTCTGTTAAAGTTTCGTTAGAAGTTAAATTTGTTTCATCTGTTGTTTGATTAATTTCTGTAATGTTGGTTATATTATTGGTTATATTAGTACTCTCTACGTTCCCTCCATTTGTCCCGGAAAGTGTTGGAGTTTCTTTTAATTCATATCCCTCAGGAATAATTTCTAAATAAACGGGCTCTCCTGCAATATAGTTATTTCTATATTTTTCAGATGAAATTGTCTTGTCTGATTTTTTTAAAACAACCATTAAATCAAAAATAAGTTCTTCTCCAGAATAAATAAAAGTTGCATCTCCATATGCATTAGAAGTTTGTTTGTAAATTGCATAAGCGCTATAATCTGCGTCGGGATCTAAAATAGTTAAATGAATTTCGGTAAATTCCGGGGTTTTAATTTTAATTTCTGTATCTCCAGCTAAAACAAATTGCATAGCAAATAAAAATAAAAAAAAGATGAGCAAAAATTTCTTTAACATCTTAATATTGATAAAACCCTCTTTATAAATTTTTTTATATTGAGATGATAGGTTAATAAAAAAGAAATCTCCCTTTTTTAAAATGGAGTAGTTCGCCCACCATACTTCCGACCTCGCACGTAATTTTTTATTTGTTTTATTTTTTAAGTTTCTTTTGTGAAGTCTTTTGCCCCACCCACCAGCACTTCGTTCCCCTGCCTTCCAGCCCAGAGATCTTTTATTTTTATTATTTATTTTTAGTTACTGCCTACCACCTCCCCGATGGAAATTAACCAAGGAAACCGCAACTCCCGACCCCGATTTCTATTTTTTATAAATGCCTTCGGAATTAATTAAAATCAAAGTCGTTCGCACTTTAGGGTGCGGAGGATGTCATTATGAATTTTCAACAAATTTTTTTAAATAGAAAAATATTTATATGAAATGAAATTAGAAACAATATTATAAAATGGTATTAAAATCTAAAGAAAACATTATCGGGGCGTGGTCTTTTTTAGTTGGGGTCGTGCTTGCAGTTATGGTCGGCGTGTTTACTACTCTAATTAAAATTCCATATTTAGTTACATACAGCGCGCAAATTTACGGACTTTTAGTTCTTATAGGAATAGTTGTTGGAAGTTTCATAAAAGTAGAAGGGGAAGAAAGTCATACTTTTCTTATTGCCGGAGCAGTATTAGTAATAGTAAGCAAGTTTGGAAAAGAAAGCGTGTCAGGGTCTTTAATTGGTCTTGGGCTTGGGGATGTTGTTTCTTCTATTTTTGGGGCTTTATTAATATTATTTATTCCTGCGATGATAATTGTGGCTTTGAAAACTGTGTTTAGTATTGCGAAGATTTGATTTTTTAAGTTTCTCTCGCGGAGTTTTTTTGCTCACCCCCAGCGCTTCGCTCCCCCTCCTCCGACCCAGCATTGGGATAAAATAATTTACCCTCCGTGAACTTGCTCTACTCCCGACCTCGCACGGCATATTTTATCTTTTTTTATTTTTTAGTTACTGCCTACCACGAAGTCGCTCGCTATCGCTCGAATGAGATGACTTCGCATCAGCGTTCCGCATAATGCTTCGCTAAGAAAATTATCGTGTCAGAAAGGTTTGAAAAGTTGGATTAATTAATTATAAATTGAGGTTGATTAATTAAAACAAATAAAATTAAGATATAGAAATACTTTTATGGTACAATCTCAAAAAAATTTGAGTGACTTTGATTTACTGATATGAAAATTCTAAAATCTCTCTTTAATAAACCAAGAATCAAACCTACTTAATAATCATCAAACTTGCTTTTAGCAGGTTTTACAGGAGGAAGTTCTTTATGAATTTTGGCAAAAGAAGGCGTTGCAACAATAAGATTTTCATGTCCTGCTATACTGCCCTCAAGGGCATCAACTGTTTTTTTTATTTTTGAAACTGCTCTTTTCAATTCAATAGGGTCTTTTTGTTTCAAAACTCTAAAATCAACAATTGCGATAGTATATCCGTCTCTTAAAGCATTTAAGATTACATTTACATCTTCGTATTGATTTAGTGTAAATAATTTTACAATGATTTTGCTTCCTTTTACATTCTCGCTCTCTAAATCAATCTCAAGATATTCATCTTCCCCGGATTCACCAAGCGCGTTTGAAAAAGCTCTTTTTATTCTGTCTAAAACCATATTAAATTATGATAGAATGGATTTATAAATATTTCGGGTTTAAGATATATATTATTTTTTTTGCTTTGTTCGAGCAATTACGAAAGGGACAAATTTTAATTTAAAAATAATTTATCAATAACAGCTTTCGTGATTGGGAGTAGGAATTGTTTTGAAATTGGAGTTTTGATTTTTCTTGAACAACGAAATTGCTCGTTGCTTTGCCCGCAAAATTGCCCTTACTCGAGACCTCACTCGGACTTTTCAAATTTGACTTCGTGATGAAATCTCGTGAAATCTCTCGCCCCCAGCGCTTCTACTCCCCCCTTCCAGCCCAGCTTCGGGATAAAAGGAATTGTCGTCATAAAAACATTTTAAAAGTTAAGCTGAATTTAATATTCACAGATATTTGAATTTCCAAGATTTAGTAAAAACTCAAAACTCCGAACAGAGCATATTTATTCGTTTATTATTTGTTTTCTTATTTGTTCAAGTTTTTCAGAAAGATATTTTTCTTGTTTTTCAAAATTTTTAATTTTTAAATTTAATATTTTCTCCTTGTCAGAAAGCTCTTCTTTTATTTTTGATTTTGAAATTTTAATCATCAGTTGGCCAATTAATTTGTAAGCATCGTCTTGAGAATTTTCTATTTCTTTTAAAGCAGACTGAGTTTCTGTCAGCTCCATTTGAAAAGCTTGTTTTTGAAAAAGCAGGTTCTGAAGATTTTGCTCTAAAAATTGCACTTCCTGAATATTTTTATCGTTTGTCATTTTATTATTTGATTGCATTTTGTTTAATGTATCTAATGATAAATTTTTTTATTCAAATTTTTAATAGATTGTCCCGCAAAACCACTTTATTCAGCTCGTAAGCCCACTCGGTTATTTATATAATTTATCTAATTAATTTTCTCCTCCGTGAAGTCATTCGGCTTTTACTTTTTTGATTTTTGTTCTTTGCTTGTAAAAAATTTTGCTTCCACAAGCAGGACAAACAAATCTTTTTTTTAGATCTTCGTCTTTTATTTTACTTTTACAATTGAAACATTTGTAGGTTATCATTTTTTATTGTTTAATTTCTTTAATTGAAATTTGTTTTATTAATTTAATTGTGTTTTTTAATGTTTTCATCTTGTTTTGTGGTCTCTCGTTTATAACTTTTAAATTATTAGGGTATTTAGTTCTCTAAATAAAATGCTCCGGACGCAAATTTTTTCTTGCATTTAGGACAATTCCAAATTCCTTTAGAGGATCTTTTTGCGCCTAATCTTTTACAAAAAGGGCATTTTTGTTTTTTTCTTTGTTTTTCTTCAACTTTAACAAGTCTTGCTTTCGGAGTCTTTCCGTATCTTGCCCCAAACCTTCCCGCTGATTTTATTTTTTTTGTTTTTACCATGTGAGATATTATTAGATTAGAAATCTTGTTTTTAAAATGTTTGGATTATTGGCTCTGTCCGGAATTGTTTTCAAATTGGAGTTTTTGATTTTTCAAATTCCCACTCTACCTCGTCTTTCAGACGAGACCCGCCCTTAATTTTTATTTGAATTTCCAAAATTTAGTGAAAAATCTAAAACTCCGGACAGAGCCGGATTATTGGTTTTTTGAATTTAATAAATTTTCATCGCAAACTTTATTAATCTTTTAAAATTCATTAAATATCATGGGGCTGTAGTATAGCCTGGTAGTATTCCAGGTTTGGGACCTGGCGACCGCGGTTCAAATCCGCGCAGCCCCATTGAAAATTTTTTTTAGATTATTAAAGTTTAGGTTATCAAGGCTTTATCCGGAATTGTTTTGAAATTGATGTTTTGATTTTTTTCTAATTCCCACTCCAAGTTCGAGCTAAAGCTCGAAAACCCACCCCTAATTTTTATTTGAATTTCCCAAGAACATTACTAAAAAAATCAAACTCCAGACAAAGCCGTTATCAAAAGATTGTATTTTAATATTTTTAATTTAAATTCTGCCTTCAAGAAATTTTTCATCAAATATTTTCACAAATCAAAAAAGCCCGATGGCTTAATAAAATTAATCTTTCCAGGAGCCATTTAGTTTTTTATATTCTTTTATTTTATTTAAGTATTCATTAACTTCTGGCTTTAAATTATTCAATAAAATTTTTCCTTCTTTTGTATCTCGTGTATAAATTGTTTTGTAATTCTTGTTTTGTGAATTGGATGCAGGCAAATTTAATATGCTGTCTTCCTGTCCGAAAGCAGATTTAAACCCATTAACTCGTAATTCAAGCCCGTCTAATTTAAATCCTTTGCCAATAAAATCTCCATTTAGATGATAAGTTTTGGTTTCATTGTTTTGCCAGAAAACTTCTTCCGAAGCAAGACCATTTTTTAATAATTTATATCTGGATATTTCTTTATTTTTAACAAATAGAGAACCTTTTGAACAAAATCCGTCGCGAGATGATTTAAAATAAATTTCTTTTTTTAAGATCATGGAATAATTCACTAAAGTATCTGTGTAAATTTCTCCTCTTTTCGCAAAGGTTGTATCTATTTTTAGAGTATCTGTTTTTGAAAAACTATCCACATTATATTTTTCAAGTTCTCTTTCTATTGAACCAAGTCCCATTCTCAGAGCCATTCCAAAACAAAAACCTATCGGTCCTGCTAACAGAACAGAAAGTATTTGCTTTTTAGTTAAGTTCATGATAAAATTATTCCCAAATTTTTAAGGATTTTTTTAATTGCCATTTTCGTAATCACTTTAAAATGAAAGAACTATATAAAAGTTTCTGTATTCTTGGCTCTGTTGAAAATCTCTTTTTTACATTTCGTTTTGAATTCTAATCTACTCCCGACCTCGCTCGCGATTAATAAAAATAAAATAAGTTTGTCTTGCGAAGTCATTTGCCCCACCCACCAGCGCTTTACTCCCAATCACGAAAGCTGTTATTAATAAATTATTTTTAAATCAAAATTTGTCACTTTCGTAATTGCTCGGCTCCCCCTTCCTCCACCCAGAATTACTCTCGTCATTCACTTTTATAATTAATTGCCAAAGAAAGTTACGAACTCAAAACTTTTTCAACAGAGTCAGATTTTTCCAGGAATTTAAAATCTTCCCGCATCTGCCTTTTTTTCCAAAACTTCAACTCTCTGCTGCAGTCTATAAATCTGATTTGAAAGATTTTCAATTTGATCCGTCATGTAAGTTAATCTTTTTACAAGTTTTTGCCGTCTATCTTCTAAATCAGAAGATGGGGGTTCCGAGGCTGTTTGAGGCATGTTTTCTGCAGAACTGCTTGAACCTCCAAAGCCAAAGAAGTTTCCAAGAAATCCTCCCGAACTTCCACTGCTTGCAGGATTTTCCGACGCAGCTTGTGAATTAGAATTTGGAGTTAAATTTTTTACCTCATTTTCTTGTGATTCTTCTTCAGGAAATTTTTCTTTATATCTTGTTAAATCTAAAACTTTATTCTTTTTTTTAAACCAGCCCATGAATAATTAACAAATGAATTATTTATAAATTTAGTTATTTTGTTGATTTGTTAAGAATTTTTTCTTGTTGAGTTGTTTGCCCCACCCAACTCCCGACCAAGTTTTTGGATTTGATTAGGAAGCCCCACCAACCAGCGCTTCGCTCCCCCTTCCACCACCCAAGATAGTTTTTCTAATTATTAATTTTTTTAATTTATTTCTCTCACAAAAATTGAGTGCATTAAATTTTTTTAACAAAACCAAATTAGAAACCTTTTTTAAATACTAAAATATATTAATATTCATGGTAGAATCAATTCACGAGATTATTCAGAGAATCAGCGAGCATTATAAAAAAAAGGGAAAGCCCGAGGCAGAACATGTAATTGGATACGATTCATCTTCAGAGGGATTAGAGCCGATTTATTTTTTTATTACAGATTTAATGAATGATTTTGGATTAAAAACAGAAAAATTAATTGACAACTTTACTTCCTCTCCGGGTTCCGGCCATTTTGGCGAGCTTGGCCAGAGAGCAACAATTATGCAGCAGCAAGGAACAAAAATTTTAGCAGATATTAACGTTGTTTTAAGAAGTGTTTTAAATTTAATTTATGACTTAAAAGATTTTAAAACAAGATTACAGCAATACGGCGGACTTAAATCAAAAGACAGGCTAATCCACGAAGCTGCTGTGCTTTCTCTGAAACAAATTTGGATGGATAAAGTTGATATGCAAAAAGGAAATTCTTCTATAAAATCAATGGCATTAGGTCAGGCGGGATTTGTAACTTTAATTGATGCTTTTTTGTCTATATCAAATGAAAAAGAGGCTGACAAACTTGATTTAAATGAACGTGTTAAAAGAATTTTGAAACCCAGAATACAGGAATTTAATATTTGGCTGGCTCAATCTGAAAATGAATTAAAAAAAAGATATGAATTAGAAAAAAATTATTTAAGAAGTCAGGTAAACAGTTTAAAGCTTTATTCCCGCTGGGCAAAACCATATTTAAAATCTGCGCAGCAGCTTGAACAAAAAGAAGCCGGCAGAAGCGTTGATTTAGTCAAAACTTTTAATACAATTCTTCTTGAGCTGACTTTATTTGGAAAATCAAAACTTGACATTAAATCTTCAGCATTTGCAGGAGACCTTCCCCAGGAATTTGCAAAAGACAATTTTTTAAAAAAACAAAAGAGAAATTATAATATCTGCATTTTAGTTGATTTTTATTTCAGGGGAATTCCACAGAGAGTAAGCCAACAGCAGGCGCACTATTCTTTTGGAGGAAAAACAACAGTAACATTCAGAGCATATGTTTTAAATGACGACGAGATAGAAAAATTAAATCTGGAGATTTCAAAATCTGATTTAGAAGATGTTTTTGGATTGATTGAAGGCGCAACAACAGACAGCTTGGGAAGATTGCAGGAAGAAATAGATTCTTTTTTAAATGAAAAAGATGAAGAGGCTGAAAAAGAAAAGAAAAGTTCAGAAGTGAATCCATTTTTAGCATTAATCGGAGTTTATGAAAAGAAACCGAAAAAATCAGACGAAAAAAAGGAAGATACAGAAATTAAAATTAAAGAAAAACCAATTAAAAAAGAGAGCTGGATAGAGGCTGAATTAATAAGACCCTTGGCTGTAAAAAAGGCAGATGAAAAAGTATTTAATTTATTTAACACTTACAAAAAAGCACACGGAATGGTTAGTTATATTTAGAAAAATAAAAAATCGAATTAGCGAGCAGAGTTATCTTTGAAAAAGTTTTATTTTGAATTATATTTGATAACTTCGTTTTCCCCTTTTTTATCAATTCTTATTTCCATATTTACATTGCCATTTGAATTATAGAAATATAAACTGGTTATTTCTTTTTCTGACTTTTCATTTTTATAAGTTATAAACCATTCGTCTTTAATTCTTTGTCCTTTATCGTCATATTCATAAAAATGAGTATGTTTGAAATCTCCATTTTTTAAAAATTTCTTCATTAATTGATTTTTTTTATTATATGTTAAAGTTTGCCAATTTCCAAAAGATATTTCATATCCCTCTTTCGTCTTTAGGGTATCCTGTCCGTAACTTTTAAAATTACTAGCGCTTAATACTAAAACGGGGACTGCAATTTTAATTAAATTTTTCAGAGTTTTCATTTTCCTGATTTATCTTTTGGTTTTTCTAAATCTTTTTCTCTTAAATAATACAAGCTTCCAAGTTTTTCACTTAAAGTGTCATGCTCGGCTTTGGTTAAAAAATTATATTCTTCAAGCAAATCAAGTTTTTGCTGATATCTTGAATCAGTTGTGTCTGCGAAATAAAGGGGATAAAGTCTTGAATAATTTTCTAAAGATGAAGCATTACGTGAAGATTTTGATTCTAATATGAATGAAGATAGCTCAATAATCGAAGAACAAAGAGTTAGTTGTGAAGAATATAATTTCAGCTGCAAAGAATCCCTTGCTGACAAAAAAGGTTTTGATAATAGGGAATTTTTTAGGAATGAATAAGAGTCCATTTCAGATTTGTATTCTGAAACTTCTTTTGTAAGCGCAAGACTATCAGTTGTATAATTTTTATCTAATTCTTCTATATCTTCGGGATTTTTATCATAACTTAAACATCCGACAAACTCCGCTGCGTCTTCATTTTTTGATGTTGAAGAATAAGGATTTAATAAACCATTTTTTGGATTATCTGTTCCATCTTTCCAGGTAATATCCTTTAAGATAAATGGCCAAGAATACCAAACATTTTTTATATTTTTTTTTCCATATTTAAAATCTGCAATTTTTTTCCATCTTTTTGAAAAATCTGATTTATGTTTATCTAAAGCATAGTTCCTTACATGAGCAGCTTCGTGAAAATGACTTCCAGATTTATTTTTGAACTCTTCTGAAAAACATATTGTTGTTTTTTTATTATAGTGTGTATGAGCATATGAATTTTTTCCTAAATCTTTTTCATCAATTACATATACATCTTTCAAATATTCTTTCAATCCCGGATTAAGTTTGTTAAGCAAACTGTCTTTTTGTTCTTTTGACAATGGCTCATATTTTTTTAGTTTAATTGCATGCTGCAACGGATAACATCCGTTTAACCCCGTTATTAGAGCCGTTCCGACCAAAATTCTTGAAAGGGTTTTCATTTTTCTTTTCCTTTCATTTTCTTTTTGTTTCAAGTATCTCACCAAGCATTTCTTCTGATCCATAATCAACGGGAGCTGTTAATTTAAATGACTCTTTTACATATTTCTTTAATTCTTTTCTCATTGCAGCTTCTGAATCTTTATGGACGTATGCCCCCTCAAAATTAAAATTAACCGGAATTACAACTGCTTCTTTATTTTTGTTGTAGGTTAAAAAGAAAGTTTTTGCCGGCGGTAAAAGAAAATCTTCTCCCTTTAGTAAAGTTGTGTAAGGCACTTTTGCTTTAAAATTTGTTTTTATAGAATCAATGCAAAGATCATATGTTGAAATAGAATCAATTTCTAAAGAAACTTTTCTTAAATTAAGGCGAGAACTTAAATATGCAATTGCAACTCCTGCAGGTTTTTGCGCTTTAACCTCGTTAGGCAAAGCTAATCCTAATGTTGTTACCAAAAATGTTCCAGTTAAAAGTTTTGAGAGAGTTTTCATTTTAATAATTCCCTATTTATAACTTCCTTTATTTTTCCTTCTTTATTATAAATTGTCTCGGTCATTAACTGCCCTTTTTCATTGTAATTATATAATCGGGTTTTCATGCCTTCACTAAATATTGTTAATTTTGTTAATTTTCCAGCGTCATATTCATAAACCCCTTCCCCTTTTCCTTTTTTCACAACATCCTGAATAATATGTCCTTCTTTATTTTTTACCGTATATCCGTCTGCAGTTTTGATTGTATCCTGAGAATAAGAATTATAGCTTAAACCTGCTAAAGCCATCGTTAGTAAAAGTTTATTTAGGGTTTTCATACTCTAATAATCTATTTAGATATTTAAATATCTTTCTGTAGTGTAGTAACTTTAAAATTAATACTTTACGAAAGATTTATAATATTCATATCCTTCAGCTAAGAATGGTACAAAGTAGTTCTAAACTGCAATATTTAAAGAGATTTTTTGCTGCGGGAAGTTTGATAGTTTCTTTAAATGGCTTAAACAGTTTTACAAATTTAGCAAATGCGCAAGTTAATGAAATGGAATCAGATAGTGCAAACACTCCTAAAAGGGAGATATTTCATTATGCAAGAAAAATTCTTGATTTAGAAAAAGAAGCGGGGTTTAAGGTACTGCCTTTTCATTATAAGAATTTAGATTCAATAATTAATAATGCAAAAAAAGAGGTTAACATTGAAGGTGTGGCAGAAGAATTAAAAAAAGAACAGGCGCTCAATAACCTAAAAAATATTTCGGAAATTTTCAGAGCGCATAATTTTATTTATTTCAGCGATCCGGATGTCTTGCTTCATAAAGCTCTTGAAACAAAAAAAATGAATTCTTACAATTTTCTTGTTTTATATTTTGAAATCGCTGAAAAAGCAGGGCTTCCAATAACTGCAAAAAAGGCCGACGATCATTATTTTATAGAATATGATTTGGATTCTGAAACCTTTGGCTGGGAATTATTTTTAGGAATAGAACAAGATAAAAAATTATACCCAACCCTTGAAAAAAATAAAAACGTAACTCCTCTGGATAAAGAAAAATTTTTAGGAATAGCAGATAGGACAATTGGAATTCATTTATATAAACAGGAAAAATGCGAGGAAGCAATGAAATACATCACTAAAGCTATGAACGCGGATATTACAGACCCACGAACTAATAAATATGAAGGAGATGTTTACAAATGCCTTGGCAAAGACGAAAGAGCGCTTGACAGTTACAATTATGCAATAGAATTTGAAGAAAACTTTTTTGAAGCGCGCGCTACGCTGGGAGAAATGCTCTATAAAAGAGGAGAGCTGTCAAAAGCGCTGGAGGATTATAATAAATCCATAGAATTGTCTCCCAGCAATCCCGAGCTGTACAAAACAAAAGGGGACATTTTAATAAAACTTTTGGACAAAAAGAAAGAAGCGCAAAAAGATTATGAAAAAGCTCTGGAGTTGATATTAAAAAAATGAAATCCAAACAAATGAGCAAAAATGAATTTTATCTCTCAAAACTTTATAAAAAAAGCAAATTTTGCAAATGTAAAAATTTAGTAAGACTGCATTCTTTAGCAGAAGAAAGAAAAGAACTTGAGACTCTCTGCAATGATTTATTTGATTCTTTATCCGGAATTCATAAAGGAGATGACGAAGTAAGAGACATTTATGAACAAAAAATATATGAGCGTATAAGTTTTTTTAATGAACATAATTTGGAGTTAAATTTATTAATTAAGAACAAGAAACTAAAATTATATTATCACAATGAAAAAAATAATTATAATAAACAACCAACAACCTATAAAAGAGTTGAAAAATTATTAAATAAAAAGAAAATTGTCTGCGTGCATTGCTCTAATTGCAATCAATTAATTGCGCCAATCTTCAAAAAATAAAAATGAAAAATAAATTTTTCATAACAATACAAAACAGGAGGTTTTGCATAATGGAAATAAAGGAATATATTTACTCTCTAAAAAAATCAAATGGCAAGTGTGAATGCAGGGATTTGTCAAGATTATTTTTTCTGAACAAAGAAAGAAAAACTCTTAAAAATGAATGCGAATATTTAATGGATGAGTTAAACGAAAACCCAAATTATGGAGTAAAGGAAATGTATGATGAAAGAGCAAGTTCTTTTATGGAATACAAGAATTTATATTACGCTGAATTAGACAAACTTGCCAAAGAAAAAAAATTAAAATTTTGTTATCATAGTGAAAAAGAAAATTATAAAAAATATTTTATAAGCTCTAATGAAGCAAGAGAATTGCTTGGATATAAAGAGATAATTACCTCTCATTGCTCCAATTGTGAATAGCAGATAAATTTATTAAAAAAATAAATTAATTTCACTCCCAGCTTGTAATCATTTTGAAATTAAAACATTAGAAAGATTTATAATCCTGAGATATTTCTTGTGAAAGATGGCTGGAAAAACAAAAATTCATTTAGTTGAATCTGATAAAAATTCATCTTTTGAATCTGATATTTATTTTACGAAAAAAATAAAAGAGATTAATTCTAAACGGCCCTTAGATGCGGTTTTTGCTGATTCTTTTGAAAACTTTCCTATTATTATAAGATATTGTTCAAGGCATGAAATTGAAACAAAAAAAGCGGTTTCTTCTGACCCAAAAGAAAAATATAATCAAGTTTTAAATTATCTGGCAGAAAATCTCGGCAAAAGAAATTTAGCATATCTCCTACTCAAAAGCGAGGAAGCGGATAAATTATATAAATTATTTATAAAGTCAGATATCTAACCGGTCTTTTTCAGCAGACTAACTATTTGTCTTGCAACATTTTTTCCTGCATTTACGTCGCTCGGAGTTGATGAAGCAAGTATTCTTATATTTGGATTCTTCTTTGAATAAATTTCTCCATGTCCTGATTTGGGAATATAAGCAAAGCCATATTCTTTTAAAACTCTTGATTGTTTTATATTCGGAGTTCCTGCCCAGCCTGAGTCAAATGCTCTTCTAATCTCAGAAATTTCTTCTTTTGTAATTAATTCTTTTTTTTCTCTTGGAATTTTTCCGGAATATAAAACTTTTAAAAATTCTTCAGCAATATTTCTTTCCAAGAGTTTTCCTTTAGATTCTTTTTCTAAAAGCTGCGAACCATACTCTTCCCTAACTAATTGCATTAATTCAGGGTCATTTTCAATTTCTTTTACCCCTCTTTTAAATTCATTTAAGCTGACATTTCCAACTCTGCTAAAATATAATGAAGGGTCTGTCATATGATAAAATTCTTCTTTTCTCTTTGGAGTTTTTCCTTTAAAAGCATCATACACAGATATTTTTGATTCAAGCTCGCTAACTACGAACAATGCAAGCCCGCTGACAAGAAACATTATTCCTATAAATGAATCCAGAACATCAACTTTTTTGCTGATAACATTTCCCGTAATAATTGCAAAAGAAGAATTTAAAATAAAAAAAAAGCCAGCTAAAATAATAAGAATACTAATTTTTTTCAGCCCCTTTTTCATAAATTTTATATATAAGCATTCCTTATATATTTTATGCCTTTAAATGAGAAAATAGGAAATTTTCACTCGCTCAATAAAAATATTGAACGAAACAAAAAAGTAAAATTGTCTGCTAAAGAATTGAAAAAATTAGCAAAAGCTATAAAAGATTTGAAGTTAAAAACTGAAGATAGTAAAAAAACAAAAAACCCTAAAAAAATAATTGAGGAAAATAAGTTTATAGATTCTTTAATTGAATTGGAAGATTTTTCACCCGTTTTAAAAAAATTAAAAGCTTTTCAAGAATCGTCGGATTTAGAAAAAATTGCATCATCTGCGCCTTTGCAAGAAAATCCTGAAGATAAACAAGAAAATTTTTATTCTTTAAAACAAGAAAAAAAAGATGAAAAATATCACCAAATTCAGGAGGATTATCTGCCCAAATCAAATCAAAGATTGCAGAATGAATCTAAAAATTTAATACATTTTGGTGAATCAAGGCTAAAAGAAGAATTACAAAACGAATCTAAAAATTTAATGCATGCTGGTGAATCAAGACCAAAAGATGGATTTTCTGAGCGAGGGTCCAAATATATTGCAAAATCTAAGAGAGCGTATACGCCTCGTTAATTTTATTTTTATTGTTCATCTTTATGATAAAAATCTAATAATGTTAAAACTTTTTCATTTAAATTATAAGAATAAGATAATCTAAATGGGCTGATATAAACTTCTCTTGTTCCCTTTCTATTATTTTGCATTGGTTTTCCAATCTCAGGATTTTGAATTATCTTTGAGATTATCTTCTCAACTCTTTCCAAATAACTTTTATCTAATTTAGATTTTATTCTTTTAAAAGAATCAGTTTCTTTTATTCTCATTTTTTAAGAGTCTTTAAGAATTCATCTGGAGAAGAATATTCTGTATATTTGCCTTCATCAATTTCTTTCCAAGCTTCTTCTGTTCTTTTTGCAAACTCTAAATCTTCAAGATACTGCTCTATTTTTTTAAATTTTTTAATATTTGCATTTATTTCAAGAAGTTTTTGATAAATTTCTTCAAGAGAAATTTGTTTTGTTTCCATGTTTTATTTAATGAATTCAGCTTTAAAAAATTTATTGTCTTTTAGTTAAATCCGTATTAATTCCAAAGTAACGAAATGTTTATAAAGAGAGAGGGAGTAGAAGGGGGATGAAAAATTTAAGAAACAAATTCACAAAAAATGTAATTTTACCTTTAGCAATTGGTGGAATGGTTTTTAGTGGGTGTGAAAGAAGTTCTATAGACATACGCCTAATCAATGATATAAATAACGACGGGTACATGGATTTATTTATCCAACAGCCTGATGGGTTTGGGGTAAGCAGAACCTTATATCTTTCAAATGAAATAAATGGGGAAGTTAAATATTCTGCAATGGATATTCAAGAAAATTCAGATTTGTATAAAAAATATTTTAAAGAATAATCGGCGCAGGATTAATCGGACTTTCTAAAATTTTCTTTTAGGGTAATCTTCTTAATTTCTGCGAAGCAGGTTTTTTCAACAGAACTCCCTCTCGTTAAGTATATAAATAATTTAATTGTTTATTCAATATGACTAATTATAATATAGAGAATATTTATCAGGGAGGGTATAGTAGTTTTAAACCAAGCTACGGAGATGTTTTTACGGGTTATCATGTCGCTGCGTCGTCGCTTGGAGCAACAACAAATCCAACAATCGCAAATCAAATAGTTGAGTTAGACAAAATTTTAAGGCAGGGAGTTGTCCCGATAGAAGTTGGAGCAATAGACCCGAAAATTTTTGAAGCTATTCCTAAACAGCACTTTAAAGAAATAAAGCGTATGGCTAAATTAACCGGAGCCAAAATTTCTGTTCATTCGCCTCTTGTTGAGCCGTCTGGAATTGCCGAGGGTGGATGGAGTGAATCTAACAGGCAAGCTGTTGAATATCAATTAAAAGATGTTATTGCAAAAGCGCATGAAGCCGATTCTCTGGGAAATATTCCGGTAGTAGTTCATGCTACAAATATTGGCGGAACAGAATGGAAAATGACTCCTGAAGGAAAAAAAATTGAAAAGCTGACCGCAATAAACCAAGAAACAGGACAGATGACTGCAATTAAAGAGGAAATTAAATATTATCCTGGCAGAGAATCTATGATGGAGTTAAAGCCGGATATTGAAAAAAAAATACTTAGAGGAGAAATTAAAGAGATGAAAAACGAATATTATCAGGAAATTCCTCTTGAAAAAGGAAAAATTATTTCTCCGGAAAAACAAATAACTGTACAGAATCATTCTGAATGGGACAATTCTATATCACAGCTTTTATTTCAAAAAGAAAGAGCAGATGAAATTCTTAGAAATAATTCCCCTCAGATTTCGCATTTTATAAAAGAAATGGCTGAAAAAAAAATGACTCCTGAAAAATTAAAAGAATATCTTAATGAGGATCCAGTGCAAAGACGGGCATATAATCATTTTATGAATGCCCAAACTTATTTGGAAGATATAGAAGAGCATTTGAGCGGTTTATTTAGTAAATCGTATAAATATGGATCGCCGGAACAGAGAAAATTTTTAACTGAAATCAGAAGCAAGTATCAAGGGGAATTAGATAAAATTCATCCAGGCGATATTATGGCGCAGTCAGAAGCAGTGCAAAATTTAATGCATAATTTAAAGACTCCTGTACTTGCTCCAAAAGTATATTCCCGCATGGAGGATTTTGCAAATGAAAAATCTGCAACGACTTTTGGAAATGTTGCTTTTGATGCCTTTAAAAAATTTGGAGAAAAAGCTCCTGTAATTTCTATTGAAAATCTTTATCCGGGGTTTGCGTTTTCAACCGGAGAAGAAATGAACAAATTAATTTTATTATCAAAAGAACAATTTGTAAAAAATGCTGTTAAAGATGGTCTTTCTAAATCAGAAGCTGAAAAACAAGCAGACAAATCAATTGGACTGACTTTTGACGTCGGGCATCTCAACATTCACAGAAAACACGGATTCACGGAAAAAGATTTACTAAAAGAATTTCAAGCCATGGCTCCGCATATAAAACACCTTCATTTAACAGATAATTTTGGAAGTTATGATTCTCATCTGCCTCCCGGAATGGGAAATGTTCCAATTAAACAATATTTAGAAGAGTTAGAAAAACAGGGATTTAAAGGAAGAACTATTGTTGAAGCTGGAGGATTTATTCAGCAGTTTGGAACTTCTCCGTATGTCCCGCTTTTAGAGGCTTTTGGCTCGCCAATTTATCAGGACGGCGTCGGTCCTTATTGGAATCAGGCAATTGGATTACAGCAAGGATATTTTTCAGGTCATGGGAACATGCTTCCAGGAGTGCATTATGAAATGTTTGGAGCAGGATTTTCAAATTTACCTTTTGAACTTGGCGGACAAAGAGGCGGAGGCGGAGAAGGAAACAGGATGAGCGGGAGAGGAATGGAATGATTTTTTAAATGATCTTTAATAAATAATAAATTATAAATCCTTAAATTCACTAAATTTAAAAACTGAAATATATATTTTGAAGTATATAATATGAAAATTCTCCTAATTAATCATGCAAAACAAAGAATAGAAGAAAGAGAAATAACGTTCCAGCAAATTAAAGAAACAATTAATTTTTCCAGATTATATTATTTCTAAAGAAAATAAGATAGAAGCATACAAGAAAATAAATAATAAATTATTAAAAATTGTTTATGCTAAAGAGGGTAAATTTATAAAGATTATAACTCTTATTTGGAAATGAAAATCACTTATGATTCAGAAGCAGATGCAGGGTATATTTATTTTAAAGAAATTTCAAAAGGGGAAGTAGCTCAGACTATTTCTCTTAATGAATCAATAAATATAGATTTAGATAAAAATGGAAAAACCTTGGGCATAGAAATATTAAATGCAAGCAAGAATTTGCCTAAGAATACTTTAAAATCAGCAAAAATTATTAATTAAATATTAAAGTATATAATAAAAAAATGAAAATTAAAAATCTTCATAGATACAAAACAGGAAATTTTGCATAAAGATACAAAACAGGAAATTTTGCATAAAGATACAAAACAGGAAATTTTGCATAATGGTGAATAAAAAAAAGAGAACTGAAAAAAGCAATTTAAAAAACATTCCGACTTTGAAATTAAAAAGCGAGCATGAAATTGCAATGGATTTTGCAACAAAGGCTTATAAAAAATTTGAAAAGGCAATAAAATCAATTATTCTTTTTGGCTCAACGGCAAAAAAAACGCAAACTGTCGGTTCAGATATTGATATTATAATCGTAATTGACGACGCGTCTATAAAATGGGATCAGGAATTAACTGCTTGGTATAGGCAGGAGCTTGATGCGATTTTAAGAACAAATCCTTATCAAACAAGTCTTCATATTAATACGGTAAAATTAACAACCTGGTGGCAGGATTTAATGCGGGGCGATCCAATTATTTTAAATATTCTTAGAAATGGAGAAGCTTTAGTTGATATGGCCGGATTTTTTGACCCGTTGAAATTTTTATTAATTCAGGGAAAAATAAAATCAACCCCTGAAGCAATTTATAATAATCTTCAAAGAGCTCCGGCGCATCTTGCGCGAAGCAAAGCAGCAGAATTAAATGCTATTGAAGGTTTATATTGGTGCATGGTTGATTCTGCCCACGCTGCTTTGATTTCGGCAAATGTTTCTCCGCCCTCGCCAGAACATATTCCGGAAGAGCTTGCGCGAAATTTTGTTAATAACAAAAAATTAAAAATAGAATATGTTCAGTGGTATCGGGAACTTCTCGCGCTTCATAAAGAAATTTCTCATGGAAAAATAACTGATTTAAAGGGCGCTGATATTGATTTGTGGCAGAAGAGGGCGGAAGAATTTTTATCAACAATGGCGAAGCTGATTAAAGAAAGTGTGAAGTGAATTTATATATTGAAAAATACAATTAAATTATTAAAGGATAATTGTTCTGTTAAAGATTGTAAGGAAAAATAAAAATGACCTTAGAATTTGATGAAGAAGGGAGAGTAATTGTTCCTGAGATAATAGTGCATGAAGAAGATAATATTGTCTTTAAATGCAATTGGAATGATGCGGGGTGGAAAGAAATTTGTTGGCACTGTAACAAACATGTTGATTGGGTGGATTTTGAAGCAGACCATAGACCTAATCCATATAGTAAGGGCGGTAAGACAAGTGTGGGAAATGGGGTTTGCGCCCATAAATTTTGTAATCTCAAAGCGAGTAATAAAGAGAATTTGACTAAGAATTGGTTATCTTAAAAATAGTTTTATTTCTGGATAAGTCAATTTTTTCTCAAATCAAAACATTTAAATAATCTACATATGTATACAAAGGTATACCTAAAGTCAAATCAAGTCAAAGCTATAAAGCACAGACACGAAACGACACGAAATGAAATGGAAACAACAGTCCGTTTGAATATCCAAACAAAAGGAGAATT
>JWKY01000007.1 GCA_000806015.1 archaeon GW2011_AR19
AATAATTTTTTTCATAATAAAGAGCAGGATATTAATAATCTAAAAATTGAAATCGCCAGAGTCAATGCAGAAATTGAGAATCTTGAAACAGAATTTTTAGAATTTAAAGACGCTGAAATAATAAATGTCAATAAAGAAACTCTTGTTGAGAGGCTCTCCAAAACACAGGAAATTATTTCAGGAATCGGCTCTGTAAATTTAAGGTCTCTGGAAGTTTATGATTCAATAAAAAAAGAATATGATTTAATTAAAGAAAAAGCAGATGTTATAGAAAAAGAAAAAGAAGGTGTTTTAAAAATCATTCATGAAATTGATATTAAGAAAAAAAAGACTTTTTTAAAAACTCTCACAGAATTAAATGAAATTTTCTCTGAAAATTTTTCGCAGATTAGCCTTAAAGGACAAGTTTATTTGGAATTAGAAAACAAGCAATCTCCATTTGAGGAGGGTTTTGGCGTCCAGATTGTTCTTAAAACAGGCCACGGAAAATATTTTGATGTAAAATCGTTGTCAGGAGGAGAACAGACTCTTGTGGCGCTTTCTTTAATTTTTGCAATACAAGAATTAAATCCTTATTGTTTTTATATCCTTGATGAAATTGACGCCGCCCTTGACAAAAGAAATTCAGAAAGATTGGCAGGTTTGCTGAAGAAATATATGCAAAAAGGCCAATATATTATTATAACGCACAACGACGAAGTAATTTTAAGCGCGGATACTCTTTATGGAGTAAGTATGCATGATGGAATTAGTAAGATTATTTCAATGAAAGTATAACATCATGCAACTCCGTCCAGGCGTGGTCGTCGTATGCGCGACGGAGTAAGCAAGATAATTAGCATGAAGGTTTAGAAAGATTTAAATAATATTTTTTATTATATAATAGATGGATTTTAATTTAATTATAGAAAAAGGAGAAGACGGCTATTTAATTGCAGAAGTAGTTGAGCTTCCAGGGTGTCATACTCAAGCTAAAAATATGGGCGAGTTGATAAATAGAATAAAAGAAGCAATTTCTCTTTATTTAGAAGCTCAAGGAATTGTTAAAATAAAAAGCAATTTTATTGGAACTCAAAAAATAAAGGTTTAAATGGCAAAATTGCCTCAGATTACAGCAAATGAATTAATCCGTCTTCTTGAAAAAATTGGTTTTGAAATTATAAGACAATCTGGAAGCCATGTTTTTTTGAGGCGCAAAGATGGAAGGACAACTGTTGTTCCAAACCATCCAGGTGAAAAACTTGATAGAGGATTGCTTAATAAAATTTTGAAGAAAGATGTTCAAATTTCAAGAGAAGATTTTGAAAAATTAGCATGAGTGTTTAATTTTCAATTTTAGCAGGATATAAATTAAAAGTTTTTGATTTATGCCCTTTATGCAAAATTTCCTGTTTTGTATTTTTATGCCCCTCCTTGGGGTATTCCTTAGGGTATTCCAAAGAGTTTTTTGTTGAATCCCGGATTATTTCAGATTTTTTTTTAGAAGTTTTTTCTGTCTTATTGTCTTCACATCCAATATATTCTCCAATCAGTATTGCTATAAGATAATATTTTATAGGCGTTAAAGCCGTAAGAGCTAAAGGATAAGCTAAATATTTAAGACAACTTTTTAATTTTTTATCTTTATTATATCTGTTATATTCAATAAATTGTTTTGTTTTTTTTCTAACAAATTTCTTAGTTTTATCCCACCTATTTTCTTCAAACATTTTTTCTATATTTTTAAGATAAGCCATTTTATTTTAATAAAAGGATTGTTTAAAAGATTAATTGAGGAGTTTATCAGCGCAATATCTAATTAATTTGCCAATACAAAAACCTACTCACTCTGTTCGCAGAATTGATTGACTTCGTGTTAGACATTAGTCATAACGCTGTGCTAAGAACAATTTATCGCCACTAATTTTTATGAGTAAGTTTAATCAGTATAATTAATATTTAGAAAAACGGTTTAGGTAGAAAAATTAATAATTTTTATATTTCTCGTCGCGCATTTCTATTGCTCATCTTTATGATAAAAATCTAAAAAGATCAATAAATCTTCTTTTTGATTATAGGAATAAGATAACCTAAAAGGATTCACATAAACTTCTCTTGTTTCTTTTCTGTTATGTCTCATTGGCTTGCCAATCTTCGGGTTTTGAATTATCTTTTCTATTTGTTTTTCAACTCTATCTAAATAGCTTTTGTCTAATTTTTTTAAACGATAAAGAAAATTTGGTGAACGAATTACCTCAAGAGCCATTTTATTTTAATGATCTTATTTCATTCATAAATTCATTTACTGACATTTTCTTTCCTTTTCCAGCATCAATCTCTTGCCACGCTAATTCTGTTCTTATAGCAAATTTTAAATCCTCTGCAATTGATTCTTCCATTTGTTCTATCTTCTTTTTCAAAGCAATTATTTCTTTGCTCATATTCTCAAGGCTTAATTGTTTTTGTTCCATATTTATTTTAAATAAATGAAGTTTTTAACTTTTTTGGTTAGAAAGATTAAATACCTGCTAATTTCATTGGCAGAATTGATTGACTTCGCGTTAGACATTTGTCATAACGCTACGCTAAGAAGAATTGTTATCCCCACATACTCCAAAAGCAAGACCCCGACTGTCGTCATCCCAGTCGTTGCCATCGACATACAATCTGTCGCCAAAGCCCCGGCTCCTGTACAGGGCAGACATTGGCACTTTTTCTTCATCAACAGAATCAAAAGAAAAAATGTAAGGTTTATTTTTATATTTTGAAGCAACTTTTGCAATTTTTTCTGCCCCTTCTTTTCCATATCTTGCAATAATGTAAAGATTTTTTTCTAATTCTTGCCAAGTTTGTTCTCCTGTTTTAAATCCAAAGGGGACAAACTTTACATTAGAATCCTTTGACTGCAATCTTTTAATTAAAGAATTTTTATTCATAATCAATTTTCCATTTTTAATTTTTGGATTATGTTCAATAATAACTCCATTATTAATCTTTTCACCTGATTTTGGAAGATAAAGATTTCCTATAAATTCCCAAAAATAATTATTGTTTATATTGTTTAGAATATCAATTATTTCTTTTGAATACTTATTATTTGGATTTTGAAAAGCATCATAAACTAATGAAGCTGTTTCAGGAGAGTTTGGTCTTTTTAATCCTTCTTTATCAATTGCTTTTGCAACACTTCCATAAGTTCCTTCAAATGCAGGATACTGAAAGGTAAGCTCTCCCCCTGCGTGAGGAACTATTAAATATGATTTGCCGATTATTGTTTTCATTTTTATTATCCATATAAATATTTACTATTAAGGTTTTTCTACCATCGTAGTTTCTTTAATTTTATTTCCTGTGAAATTTGTTGAAAAACTTCCCGTTTTTTTCAAAAAGAAACCCGTTTTTCTAAAAGAAGAAAAGGAAAAGCAAAATTGCAAACGAAAAAATAAAAAATAAAAAAAGCAATTAGTAGTAGCTTTCCCCGAATTCTTCAGATTGTTCTGGTTTTTTCTTCATCAAAGCAATTAAAGCGCCGAGCAATACTAGGAAAATAATCACTAGTATAATTGTTAAAGCAACAATTGAACCGCTGTTAGCTGATCTGCCTTCTGCTAAAACTCCAAGTTTAACGCTGTCAACAAGTTCCTCTCCAGCAAAGATACTTACATCAAATGTATAGTCTCCTTTTGAATGAGGTTTTGCTGTTACAGCAATTGTCTTAGTTTGTCCAGCAGGCACAGAAACTAATTGTGCGCTTGAGCCAGTTGTTAAATCGCCGTTAGATTCAGTTACGATTCTAAAAACTCTCAATTTGTCTGTTGGGTTAGCAATAACTAACTCAAATTCAGTTTCACTTCCAACTGAAGCAGATTTTTTAATGTCTGCTACAACAGCACTGCTTGAGAATTCATTCTTTACAGCAATTTGTTTAGATTGGCTTACACTAAAGTCATTATTAGAAGCTTTTACTTCAAGAGTATATGCTCCTGCTTTAGCGTTCGATGGCAATTCAATTAAGAATCTTTTTGTTACAGTGTCATCATTGTTCTTGCTTTCAATCGCTACAAGATCTCCAAAATAAGAGGATCTTTCAAGACCTAATGCGCCAATTTTTACAGTTACAAAAACGTCATCAAGACGATTGTATCCTGTGTTTTTTAAAACAACGTCAACCGGTAAAACTTTTCCAGCTTCAACTGATTGCGCTGAATC
Source organism: archaeon GW2011_AR19 (assembly GCA_000806015.1). Taxonomy (GTDB): domain Archaea; phylum Nanobdellota; class Nanobdellia; order Pacearchaeales; family GW2011-AR1; genus JWKY01. The sequence continues at coordinate 4,189 of JWKY01000007.1, forward strand.
TATTGACATTATTGCTGCATTATATGAAGGTCTTTGTACATTCAAGCTTATTTTATTGTCTTCTGTTCTGAAGTCGCCGTTCCAGACTTTTATATCCAGAGTTAATTCATCACTAACTTCGTCTTGAAGTTCGTAAGGAATTGTTAAAGTTAATGTTTTACTGTATTTCTTTTCTCTTTCAATAGTAAAAGGAGCAGTTACTGCTTCCTCACTAACTTTTGCGCCTTCAAGCTCTAATTTAAGCTTGACATCTGAAGCGCTTTGTAAAGCTGTGAAAAATACTTTTACAGTAATTGTTTCACCAGCAACAACAGCTACTTCATTTCCTGATGCAAAGACATCATCTATCTTAACATCATTAATTGTTACAAGTTCTGATGCACCAGCGCTAACAAAGTTGTTAGCAACTAAAAGAATGCTAGCCAATGCAAAGAAAAAAACCAATAGGTTTTTTGTATTCATTTTTATCATTTTTTGTTTAGTTATCTGAAAACATTGTTTTCAGAATAGAATATATAGAAAAAAGTGATTTATAAACTTTGTGGTGACAACATAAAATATTAACTTTCAAGTTACTTGATGTTAAGGACACTTAGTGAGCATTTTTTTGACTATAAATAAATACTGCTAAAAAATCAGGCGATTCTTAAAATCAAAAGCTCAGAAGTTTAATTTTGTCGCTTGTAGCTGCAAAATTATTTGCTGCAATTATCTGGCATCCTGCTTCTTCCGCATCTAAAAGAATATTTTTAGTGACAACTCCATCAACTATAATAATTTTTGGTTTTTCATTTATTTTTTTAAGAGTTGCTCCAAATCCTTTTATGGAAATTGATTTTATTTCATTTAATTCAGAATCTAAAAGGAGAGCCTTTCCAGTTCCATGATTTTCTTTTAAAAGTTCTTTGAGCTTTGATTTTTTTTCTTCATCTAACTTAACTTTTTCTCCCGGCTCTCCTAAAGATTCTTCAAGATTCTTGGGCGCAGATTCTTCCCTGTTTCGGGGGATATAACCCATTCTTAGATATTCTTCAACTGAAATCCTTTTTCTTAAAAACATCAGAACTTCTTTCCCGGCAAGTTCTTCAACTTCTTTCCCATCCGGAGCTATTGCAATATATTTAACTTCTGCATTATCCAAAACATTTTGAATAATTAATTTTCCTCCGCGGTCTCCGTCAACAAATAAAGTTAATTGTTTTCTCTTTCCAAGTTCTTTTATTGAGTCCGGAAGTTTTGTGCCGTTCATACCAACAACATTATTAACACCGGCTTTTAGTAAATTTATAACATCTGCTCTTCCTTCAACTACAATAATTTCTTCTCCGGTTAAATCTCCGCATGGAAGCACTTCTTCTCCATATGTTTGAATGTTTGCAATTTTTGTAGACTCTTTAACTTGTTTTGAAATTTCACGGGATTCTAAAGACCCGCCAATTGATTGCATAAGTTTTTTTGCTCTTTCTAAGATATAATCTCTTTTGCTTCCTCTTACATCTTCAATTCTTTCTATTTCTATCTGGGAATCGCACGGACCCATACGTTCAATTGTTTCAATAGCAGCTGCAATTAAAGTTGTTTCAGACTGGTCTAAAGCGGTGGGAATTTGGATTTTTCCAATTGTTCTTTTGCCTTGTTTTTCCAGGTCAACTTCAATTCTGCCGATTTTTCCTTCTTTTTGCAGTTCTCTCATTTCTAAATCCGCGCCAAGCAAACCTTCTGTCTGGCCAAATAAAGCTCCGATTACGTCGGGCTTTTCTAAAGCGCCCTCAGCTGTAAAACTCGCGTGTATCATATATTTTATTGATACTGGACTTATTTTTGCCATTTTTATTTTATTTAATTTTGTTTAATTAATTTGAAATCTATGATTTCATTTAGAAAAATATTTTTAATTTTCTCAGCTGCTTCTTCTTTTAATAGCATTAATATGCTAAATTAAACAATGATTGTGATTGTGATATAATCTTACAATATCTTTCTAATGATTAAGAAAAAGAAAAGCAGTTTTTAAATGTTGCGGGGGATTTTTATTTTATAGAAGTTTATATATAATTTTCTATAACAGCATTTATAAATAAATAGTGGTTTTCAAATATAGTGTCAAGAGGTAAATAATGAAATTAAGAAACATTGATTCAAAGAAGACAGTAAAAGCTTTTGAAAGAATGGGAATGAAAATTTTACATCAAGCAGGAACGCATGTAATTATGAAAGGAATTTTAAATGGAAAACAAAAAACTCTGTCTATTCCAATACATCATAAAGAAATATCTGTCGGTACATTAACTGATTTATTAAATAATCAGGCAGAAATATCAAGAGAAGAATTTTTCAAATATTATTAAAGAAATAATCTGGTTGTGAAAAGTGGCTGCATTTTTTTTAAAGGTTCTGCTTTTGAAGAGTCATATTTTATCAATAAATTAAGAGAGGTTTTCAGATGTTTTAATGCTTCTTCTATGGTGTCCCCAAAATCACTTATCCCAAGTTCTTCGCATCTTGCTAAGTAAACTAATTTATCGTCTATCTTTTCAGTAATAATGCTGACATTACAAGATAATTGATTTTCCATTTCAATATTCATATTATTTGTTATGCTTTATTATTTTTAAATGTTTTGTGGCGGGGTTCTGCGGAATTGGGCTCATCAAGTTAAAGAGAAAACTTTAAATAGTATTGGTTCATAAATGATACATATGGTTCAAAATAAAAACAACTTGGAATTAAAAATAATCTTGGTTTTATTAAAAAACAAAACGCATTTAAGAGAGATAGCCAGAACTCTTAATGAATCCCACTCTACAATCTTAAGAAAAATTAATGAATTATTAAAAGAAAATGTTCTTGATTATAAGAAAGAAGGTAAAAATAAAATATTTTTTATTAAAAATAATCTAAAAGCCAAGAACTATGTTTATTCTGCAGAAATTCATAAATTAAATATGCTTTTAAAAAAACATCTAGAATTATCCATAATATTTGAAGATATTAAGAAAAATTTTCCTAAAAAGATGATAATCCTGTTCGGGAGTTATGCAAAAGGAATCCCTAAACCCCGCAGCGATATTGATATTTATTTAGAAACAAATGATAATAAAATTAAAAACAAAATAAAAGAAATAAATTCTAGATTAAGCATAAAAATAGGAAAATTTGACGCCAAATCTTTATTAATAAAAGAAATTATAAAAAACCACATAATTATAAGGGGTTTGGAGAACTTTTATGAAAGAGTTGACTTTTTTAAAGAAACTTAAGAAAAGAGGATGAAAAAATTAATTCTGCGAGAACGGATTTTATTAGAATGTTAAGTTAAACTAAATAATTTAGTGTGGGGTTGGCAATATCTCTCTTTGTTTTAATTTTATTATATAAATCTTTAAAAGAAAGGCATCATTTCCGTAAAAATGTTCTTTGAAATAGCAAACTTAATCCTCTCCGTTCTTACTTTTATTGTTCTAATAATCTATGCTTATTGTACATATCTTATAGCTAAAGATGTCTATGAACCATTTGTATCTTTTTCTTTCAAACAAATTTCCATTTCTCCTACTTCTAAATCTCCCTCACATATAAGTTTTAATATGTTAAATAAAAGCAAGGTGGAAGTTGAAGTTTTTGGTAAATTATGGTCTAAGGTAGAGGACAAACTTTTTGAGGGTCAAGGAGGATTCTATGGTAATGGATATTCGTGGATTCTTCAGCCGTTCACCGAAGGTTTTGGACATTTTGAATTGAGAGGATTCAATAACAAAGAAGGAATTGAACTGGGCAAATTTGTTAAAACTAATAAAATTCCTTCAATAAAGTTTAATTTTCAAATAAAATATAGAAAGGTAGGAAGTAAAAAATGGAAAAAATCTTCTCCTCAAAAATATGCCTATAATTTTGATAAAGAACTTTTATGGTTGGATGTATAAAAAGGCTCTGTTGAAAAAATCCTCGGGTAAAGATTAATAATTCATTTTTCTTGAATGCTAATTTGTTCGCTCAAATATAGTTTAGTGTTATAAACGACCTTTTTATCTATTAAGGGATTAATCTTCCTTTAAAATCCTTGAATGATTCCCGTTTCTTAATCTCTCTTCGGAATAATCTTTTGTATTTTTGTTATAATCTTTTTAGGATTATCTTTTAAATCATGCTCCCAAAATCTCAGAACTTTCCAACCCTGTTTTTTAAGATAGTTATTCACTTCTTTTGCTCTTTCAACATTGCGATTTATTTTTTGCGTCCAGTAAGAACTATTTGCAGAGGGTTTTCTAAAATGTTTTGGACATTTATGCCAAAAACAACTATCAATGAAAATAGCTATTTTCAATTTCTTTGATGCAAAATCGGGTTTTCCAAACACTTTTGGTTGATATTCAAATTTTAATTTTTTTATCAGTTTTTTAAAATTAAGTTCAAGAGAAGTATTTTTGCTCTTTATCTTAGACATTATTTTGCTTCTCTCTTTTTTAGAAAAAGTGTCTGACATCTTAATTGTTTTTAAACAATAAGCAAGGATTTATCTTAAACTGCAACATTTTTGCAGATTCCCTTCCCGCATCTCCGCCTTTTCTTTGCATCCCTATTTGTCCAATTTTTAAACTGCCTTCATTTGTAACTCTTACATCCCCCTGTCCAAAAATATTCATAACCGTGTTAATGTCTTTTAAAACCCATTCATAGCTCTCTTCATTTTTCTTCAAAATAACAAGCATCCAATCTGCCGAAAATTTACCTCTTCCTTTTAAAATATCCGATATAATTAAAATCTTATTTTTAGAAAAGAAATTAATAATTTTATCTCTTTCGCTTTCAGAAATCTCTGTTAATAACATTCTTCTTGAATCTTTTAATTTTACTTTTTTTCTTGGTTGAATTTTTCCAGTGAATAATTTTAAGATTTCTTCAATCTCTTTTGAAATATTCCACATTTTAACATATTTGTCAATTTCTCTTTTATCAATTTGATTAAAACCTTGGGAATTGCTAACTAACTTTACTGACAAATTTTCGCAATCAATTGCGTCTTTTAATTTTATTGTAACTTGAACTTGAACATCTGTTTTATAGCCGCCAGATATTTTAATTGCTTTAACATATTCAATTTCTTCTAAAAAATAACCCATAATTTTAAGCCACTCTTGAGCAACTTTATCCTTTTTCCAATTATTAAATCTCTTAATGACTTTTTCTTCATTTCTAAAACCGCCCTTTGCTGTTTCAGAACCTAATAATTTCTTTTCATTCATTTTAAGAATTTACTAACTCTGTTTTAATTGAATAACCATATTTCCTTTTAAAAACAGAAGAGACCATTACTCTTTCTTTTATCTTTTCTTGATATAAATATTCTTTTATTTTCTTAAATATTGATTCCACAACGGGAACAGAAACACTATTGCCAAATTGTTTATATGCTTGATATTTATTTACTGGGATTTTAAAATCTTCAGGAAAACCTTGAACTCTTGCGCATTCTCTTGGAGTTAACCTTCTTATTTTTCCATTAATAAAATATGCCCCTGTTTTTCCAGCAACCCCTCCCCCATAAGCAGACAAAGTAACTGCATGACCATTTATGCTATAAATTCTTTCTCCTTGCCCCCCATTATTAATTTGCCCTATTTGAATTAATTTTAATGAAGGAGTTTCATCTCTCTTCCAAAATTTTAAATCAGTTCTTTTTACAATGCAATCCTTAGCTTTTTCATCGTCTTCAAGAATATCTTTAACAAAAATTTTCTTATAGATTGGTTTTGGAAATTGAAAATCTGTTATTCCTAAATCATTCCTAAAACCCACAATATAAATTCTTTCTCTTTGTTGCGGAACTCCATAATGACTTGCCGTTAAAACTTGATAAAAAACATTATACTCTAAATCTTCTAAAGTTTTCAAAATAATTTTTAAGGTATTTCCATGAGAATGTTTTATTAAGTTTTTTACATTTTCTAAAAAAACTACTTTTGGTTTATGGTGTTTTACAATTCTTGCTATATCAAAAAATAATGTTCCTCTTGTATCTTTAAATCCTCTTTGTTTTCCAGAGATGCTGAATGCTTGACAAGGAAAACCTCCGCATAAAATATCATGTTCGGGGATTTCTCTTTCATTAATTTTAGTTATATCTCCCTTTGGAATCTCTCCAAAATTTTCTTTATAGGTTATTTGCGCATCTTTATCCCATTCAGAAGAGAATACGCATTCAGCATTTTCTCTTTCTAAAGCTATTCTAAAACCACCAATTCCCGCAAATAAATCAATAAACCTGATTTTGTTCACCATCTTATTTAGAATAACCAACACTAATTATTAAACTTTGCGATTTTCATAATCCAGAAAATCACTTATACAAAAATTCCAATCCTTCAATTTCTTCTTCTTTTTCAGGCTCTTTTTTTTGCGTGGTGAGTGTTCTGCCCTTGATTTTGTTATATTGAGGCATCATTCCGAGAGTTAAATATAATTTTAGCAGTTTTTCTTTTATTTCTGTTTTTTCCTGAATAGGAATTGAATTCATTTCAAGCATTTTTTCATATACTTTTACGGTGCTGCTTCTTTTGTTTTCTTTAATGCCTCTTTCTGCTTCTTGTTTATAAAATTCTTTTAGAGATTTTAAAATTTCTGCTCTTTCTACAGAACTTGCTTCCTGCAAGCTTTTTTTAGCTGTCAAATCTGCTCTATCAAAATAGCCGGATTTTATATAATTATCAACTGATTTAAGAAAATTTTTTGTTTTTTCCTGTCGTAAAACGCACAACTCTGCAACTTTTTCATAGCTTATTGCGGAATCAAAAAACATTCTCCTTTTTTCATAAACTTCTCCAAGCTTTTGATTGATAAATCTTTTGACATCAATAGGAATGCCAGGATTTGTTTTTAAAAATCGCGTCAGATTATCAATCTGAACATACTCGCCCCATTGAGAAATCTCTTTTTCAATTTCAGATTTAGTCATCTCTTTTGTCAGTCTTTCCATGGATTTTTAACTAAATTGATGTTTATAAGATTTATTGTTAAAAAGAAATAGTGTCCTAAAATTACTTTTGATGTTTTATAATTTTTCTATAATTTTCAATGCCTTTTTCTAAGGATAAAGCAGAGAGATATTCTGTTGTATCTTTTAACCCGCATAAATTATACATTTTTATTTTATGATTTTTAAATATTTGTATTCTACTTATACGGATTTAATTTAGAGAAATATTCTAATTTATTTCTTCTTAGTAATTTCCAAACAAACTCCAGCAGCAACTGTTGAACCAGCGTCGCGAACAGCAAATCTGCTCATATACGGATTTTCTTTTGAAGTTTCCAAAGCAAGTTTTCCCATTGGCTTTATTCTAACTTTCGCAACATCTCCGTTTTTTAAAAAATCGGGATGCTCTTTAAGAACTCCGCCGGTTTTTGGATCCATCTGCGCAATTAATTCAACGAACTGGCAAGGAACCTGAGCTGTGTGAATGTGGAATACCGGCGTGTATCCTTTAGCTAATACGGTCGGATGATTAATAACTGCAATCTGCGCAACAAATTCTTCTACAATTGAAATTGGCTTTGATGCGTCGCAAATAACATCTCCCCTTGCAATATCTTTTTTTCCAATTCCTCTAAGATTAATGCCGACATTATCTCCTGCAAGAGCTTCTGGATAAGTTTCATGGTGCATTTCAATAGTTTTAACTTCTCCTTGAATTCCTTCTCCTGTTCTGCCGGGAAGAACAATTATTTTTTGTCCGACTTTCATAATTCCTGTTTCAATTTTTCCAACAGGAACAGTTCCAACGCCGGTAATTTCATAAACATCCTGAACAGGCATTCTCATTGGCAAATTAGTTGGTAATGCCGGAGCAGGGAAAATGTCAAACTGCTCTAAAATAGTCGGTCCTTTATACCATGACATTTTATCTGATTTCTTTGCAATATTATCTCCCTTTAAACCAGCGACGGCAAGAAAAGGAGTTGTGTCGGGATTGATGCCAACTTGTTTTAATAATTTAGAAACTTCTTCTTTAACTTTTTTAAAAGTGTCTTCTTTATACTCAACAGCGTCCATTTTATTTACAGCAATAGCAAGATTTTTCACGCCCATTGTTCTTAAAAGCCATAAGTGTTCTGTTGTCTGAGGCTGAACTCCGGCAGGAGCAGCGATAACTAAAAATGCAGCGTCTGCTTGTGAAGCGCCTGTAATCATATTTTTGACAAAATCTTTGTGCCCGGGAGCGTCAATAATTGTAATTTCAAATTTCTGAGTAACTATTTTTTTGTAAGCTAAATCAATTGTAACTCCTCTTTCCCTTTCCTCTTTAATTTTATCCATGACATAAGCAAATTCAAAACCTGCTTTCCCGTATTTTGCAGCTTCTTCTTTTAACTTTTTCATTTCCTGTTCAGTAACAGCTCCAGTATCAAACATAAGTCTTCCTACACAAGTTGATTTTCCGGCATCAACGTGCCCTACAAAAACAACATTCATATTAGGTTTTGTTCGTGCCATGAAGTAGTTTAAAAAAATTTAATTTATAAACCTTTCTACATGATTTCTTAAAAAATAATTTAATCAAGACTGAAAAGAAAAATAGTAAATTTTTCATCTGTTTTCCGAATACGTCAAACTAAACAGAAAATTTTTGTCAGTTGATTTAAGGAAACCAGGATATAATTTTAAGGTCTTTGCACTGGCTTAATTTTAATTTTATTTCACACCGGTCTTCCCTAATTAATTTTATTTCTAAATCCTTTAATTTACTAATAGGATAATAATCAACAACTGTCCCGATGATTTTTTCATTTGAATTTTTATTATATGCTTTTGCAATTACTCCTCTTTTATAAATTTTCGGTGTGTGGTGTATTCTTAATTTGTACCCTTTCAATAATTTGAATTCTACTAAATCATTTAATTCAAAATGATATTCCGGTCTTTTATATAAATCGTAAGTTGTGAGCATATTTTTATCTTTTTGATTTAATTAATTTTAATTTTCTTATAATTTCCAAAAGGTTTCCAAGCGTCTGTAAGATAAATGTTTTTGTCTTTGTCCTTCCAGATGCCTTCGTTCTTTTCAATTTCATGCAGTGGCTGAGGTAATTCAATTATCTTTTTTAATTTAAGTCCAGATTCTAAATCTTTTTTAGTAAAAGTTTTTCCCGCATCAAATTCCTTGTAGAATTCTGTTTTGTTTGTAATTTCTTTATCAAGAGTTGTAAAAAAAACTATTCTCTTTAAAGGACTATTTTCTAAAACAGGTTCATTTACATAATGTGAAACATAAATTTTTTCTTTGTTCATGAAAAAATAATTAATAAGAAGTTTTTAAGAATTATTATTCTAAAAGATATTTATTGATTCTCACTTAAAACTTTTAATTAGTTGGTTTTGTCATGTCTTCTATACTCGTATTATTGAGGTGATAAAAAGTATATTCTCTTTTCCATAATTGTTCAGAAGGATCACTCATAAAATTTAATTTATCTTTTATATCTCTAAGTTCACTTTCATATTTTTCTTTCCACTTAGGAATTTCTTTGTCTAATGCTTTTTTTACATGAACTTTATTTAGATAGGTTGCACTTTCTTTATCTTTTTCAAATTCTTCAACTCTTTTTCTATAATGTTTCATTATCTCTCTTTCTTCATCAATATATCCAGAATGCATTGTTGAAGGATATTCAATTTCCCCTTCCAATCCAAAATAAATATCATTCCTATACCTTATAATTGTAATCATAAATAAAAAATTAATTAATCCTTTTTAAGAATTATTATTATAGAGTATATTTATTTTTTTCTCAGATTAATTTTAATAAATCATCCAGCTTCAAATCAGCTTGATTCATTATCGCTTTTAATGTTCCTTTAGCAAGTTCTTTACCCGACAATATTGGTAACTTTGCCATCTCTCTTTACCTCAATAATAGAAAAAGTCGGCATTTCGCTTCTTGTAAATTCAAGCTCTTCATAAGCTTCAGGCATTTCTTCAAGATAAAGTTCAACAGCTTCTTTTATATTTTTAATCGCTTCTTCAACACTTTCTCCCTGGCTGGCAACATCAAGACTTGGGCATAAAGCTACAAAAATATCTTTTCCATCACTTAATTTTTCTTTATTAATTACAATATCTAAAAAATAATTTTTGTTTTCCATTTATTAAATAATTAGATAGAATATTTAAAACTATTGATTTTCAGCAAGTCCTTTCCTATTTCTTATTTTCTTAATAACATCTTCCTGCAGCGACGCAGGAATTTTTTCAAATAATTGGTCAACCAGCGACGAAACTCCTCTTCCTTCTGTCGCGCTTCTTAAATCTGAACTCCATCCAAGCATTTCTGCAACCGGAATTTTTGCTTTTATTTCCACGCTCCCTAATTCCTGGTTCATATCAAGCATCTGTCCTCTTTTGCTTCCAACTAATTTTGTACCAGCCCCCATAAAACTTTCAGGAACTTCAATTAAATGAATTTGCAAAGGCTCCAATAATGTTGCGCCTGCGTTTTTCATTGCTTCTGTAATTGCTTCTCTTACAGCAGGATAAACTTGCGCCGGGCCTCTGTGAATGGCATCTTCATGAAGTTTAATATCTGTTAAACTTACTTTCATTTTCATGCACGGCTCTCTTGCCAAAGGTCCCCTGTCCATCACCATCTCAAAAGCATCCATTACCATTTCAATAACTTCTCCAATATAAACTTCCCCTCTCGTCTCATCCATTAAAATATTTCCTTTGTAAACATCTCTTACATCTCTAATTTCATCGCTTCTCCATCCAAGACCTGTAAAGAATTTTGTAACTTCATCCGCTCTTTTTTTAACTCTAATTTCAGGAAGCTCTCCTTTCATAATGCCGTCGTAAATTTGATCGGTAATTGGTTCAACTTTAATAAAAAAACTATTGTGTTTATTTGGACTTCTTCCTTCAAATGGCTTGGAAGCTTTTGATACTGTCTCCCTATAAACGACAATCGGCGCAGAAGTTTTAACTTCTAGTTTTTTTTCTGTTTTAATTCTGTTTTCAACAATTTCTAAATGAAGCTCCCCCATTCCCGAAATTAAACTTTCTCCTGTTTCTTCATTAATTTCAATTTTTATAGACGGATCTTCTTTTGAAATCTTTCTTAATATTTCAATTAATTTTGGAAGATCTGCAGTTCTTACTACCTCAATTGATTTAGTAATAACTGGCTGGAATAAATGTTTTATTTCTTCAAAAGGCATTTGTTCTTTTACGGTTATTGTTTCACCAACATCAATATCCAAACCGCTTATAGCCAAGACATTTCCGGCGGGAACGCTTTCCATTTGTTCCGGTTTAATGCCGTTGTAAATTAAAACTTGCTGGATTCTTCCTTTTTTCTTTGCTTGATTTGCCCAAATTTCCATGCCGTTGGTAATTGTGCCGGAATACAATCTTCCTGCGCAAATTTCTTTTCCTGATCTCGGGTCAATTACAATTCTTGTAACAACAAATCCTACTTCTCCTTTTGGATCACAATTAAGAAGACTTTTTCCAAAATCAGATTCTAAATCTCCTTTCCATATTTTTGGAATTCTATATTTTTGCGCTTCTAAAGGATTTGGCAGGTGCTTTACTGCCATATCAAGAATAACTTCATTCAACGGCGCATTTTTCCAAACCCATTTATCTCTTTCTTCTTTTTCAAGTTCATAAATTTTATAAATATCTTTAAAACTTATATTTTTCTTTTTCATAAAGGGAATAGACAAAGCCCAGTTTTCTCTCGCTGAACCAAATGCAACACTGCCGTCCGCTACATTAACCTGCCATTTCTTTGCAAACTCTTTTTCAGCAATTTGACTCAAGAGCAAATTAAACTCCTCAATAATTTTTGTAAACTTTTGCTGCATTTGTTCCGGAGTATATTTTAATTCAGTGATTAATCTGTCAACTTTATTTATAAATAAAACAGGTTTTACTCTTTCTCTTAATGCTTGCTTTAAAACAGTTTCAGTCTGCGGCATTATCCCTTCGCTGGCGCATACAAGAACAAAAGTTCCATCAATAGCTCTCATGGCTCTTGTAACATTTCCGCCGAAGTCAACGTGCCCCGGAGTGTCAATTAAATTAATTAAATATTCCTGCCCCTGATATTCGTGAGCCATAGAAACATTTGCAGCGTCGACAGTCATTAATCTTTCCTGTTCATCTACATGCTGCCAGGTTGCCATTCCTGCCTCTAAATCTCCTGCGCTTTTCTCAGACATTGCTCCGGCAGCAGCAAGAAGATTATCGGTGAATGCTGTTTTGCCGTGGTGAATATGCGCGCTTGTAGCGACATTTCTAATATTTACCTGACTAGATACAATTCTTTTTATCTTTTCAATATTTGATTCTTTTTGCGCCATTTTATTTTACAAAGCAAAATGAAAATTTCTTATTTTCTTTTGATGCCATTTTTTATAAGAATAAATTGAAGAATTAGTTTTTAAAGTTTTGTGATAAACTTTGTTGTATGATTTAATTTGTATTAAAAAAATTAATCTTTGACTTTATGAAGAATATAAATTATTGTTCCAAGCACCCATAAGAATACAAAAAGTGATGCTAAGAAATTATCGGCATGAGTAATATTCTGAATTAATTGATATAATTTATAACTATCTGGATATTGGACAATACTTTTTTGGATAGTATCATCTATTATCAAACCCACAATCCAAGAGAAAAGCAATAATAGTCCTTCAATAATAACAGGATTTTTTATTTTTTCCATATTTAATTTAGAAGTTTAATATTTATGCTTCCTTTTAAATTTAACAGGAAAGATTATTATAAAATATGTATCATAAAATATTTAAATGTTTGTTTCCATCAATGAGAATGATAAAAATTAGTCGTTTTCTTATTCTTGGAGGCATTATGGTTGGAGTTGGTTACTTATTAATGACTATCTATCCAGACGAATCCATTTTTAGTAATTCTGGAATATATAGTTTAATATTATTATTTGGAGGATTAGGCGTTATTGGTGCAGGTATTCTCATAAAAATTCGTGAATGGCTTATTGGTACTAATTATAATTAAGATTTTATCTCGCACTATCTTCTTATTTAATATTCATGTCCAAAAACTATTTTCTCAGGATAAAGTTCTTTTAAATTTAAATCATAAGAAAAGATCACTCTTAGTTTTCCTATTCTTATCCTGCAACTTCCTTTTAAGTCATAATGAAGATGTTTGTATCTTTCAGGATTCTCAGAAACTTCTTCAATTTTCTTTTTAATTCTTTTTTGCTCAAAAGCATCTAATTTTTTAAAATCTTTCTCAAATTCTTTTGTAGGAAGAATCTTATAGCTCATTCCAATCGGAAAACTCTCTATTTTTTATTTGCTTTTTAGATCTTATTAAAGATTCCATGAATTTTTTATCATTCATTAATTCAATTGATTCTACGACAGAATCAAACTCTTCTTTTAATCTAACTAAATCCACTAAAGCGTTTTTATTAATAGATATTTTTTCCATATTTAGCTTAGAGGTTTAATATTTATATAACTTTCTAACGAGCAGAATCAGCCTGAGACTCAGATTCCTTTTTTTTTCTGATAGCAAAACTTTCTCCATTATTTTCAAAAGCTAAAAGAATTTCTGCAGCCAAACTTTCAGCAAAAGTTTTCTTTTTATTAAATGATTTATCAGATGCTCCGTGCGTTAAATGTTTTAAAGCAAGATTAACTCTTCTGATTGGAGAAACATCGACGGCCTGCGGATATCTTGCCCCGCCATATTCAATAGCGGTTACCTCGTCTCTCGGCGCTGAATTTTCAATGGCCTTTGCTAAAACTTCAACAGGATTTTTTCCTGTTTTTTTTTCAATCATTTCAAAAGCTTCTAAAATTATATTCATATTTCTGGTATATTTTCCGGTTGATTTTTTCTGAATTTTGTGCTTTTTTCCCCTATGTCCGGCAGTTGCAAGTTTGTTCATTAATCTTTCAACAACATTTACTTTTGTCTGCCCGAATTTTTGGACATTTCTTCCATAACTTTTTAAAACTAATTTTGGCTCAAACAATAATTCCCTGCCATAATCTGTGCAAAGGCTGGTCATTTACTTTAATTACCTGATATCTAACTCCCGGAATGTCTCCTTTTGAACGTCCTTGTTTTCCGCCAATTCTTTCAATCATAACTTCATCATGCTCGTCAATAAATTTCTGGGCAAGATTCCCCGGAATAAATGCAGTAACGCTTCTTCCGTTTTTGGTCAATTGAACTTTGCAGCATTTTCTCATCGCTGAGTTTGGCTGTTTAGCTTCTTTCTGGACTTTTTGAAGAACAATTCCCTTTGCCTGATTAGCTCCCTCAAGAGGATCGAATTTAGCATAAAGATTTAAAATTCTTACTTTATATTTGCGGTCTTTCCATCTGAATTTCTTTCTGTCTTTTATTTTTTTATTTGCGCTTTTTAATCCCATATATTAACAATTGAGAAAATGGTTTATAAAGTTTTTTGACTAATGTTTATTGAAGAAATATGCGAGTATCACAGAACTTACCCCAAGAAGAGCAACAACATTTGAGATTATTATTGGATAATTAGAAATAGAGAGACCATAAATTAACCAAATAATAACTCCAACTGCGAAAAAAAGATAAGTCATTAGCGAAATATCTTTTGCGCTTTTTCTTTTGAAAATTTTATATGTCTGCGGAAGATACGCAAAACCCATTAATGTTCCAAAAATTGTTGTTATTATAGGAAGTATATCCATAAATAGATTATGAAAATTGATTATTTAAATTTAAACAATCCTAAAATCTCTCTTAAAAAAAGATTGAACAATTTTTTTCATTTCATTTAAGCGCCTTTTTTCTCTTCCAATTAACATTGCTTTATTCATCTTTCCGGCGTTGACAATAATTTCCTCCGGAGTAATTTCAATTCCATTGAATGTAATTGGACTTATAATCCTTCTAATAAATTCTCTGGCATCTTCTATGCCTTCCGGCTGAGCAACCACCCTTATTCTTTTTCCTATTATACTACTCATTTTTTTTAAATTCTCCGCATTTTGTCCAAGAGCTTTTTTAATTAACCTTCTTGGAACGCAAAAAACCAGCATATTGTTATATTCAAAAAAATATCTTGTATCTACTCTTGTTATTTGCGCAAACAAATTAAGATATCTTAAATCCTGCATATCGAGGATGTTTGTCATTAAAAAGATTAACAAGAGTTGTTTATAAATCTTTTTGCCGTCGGATTATTTGTTAAAAAGGTTAAAACCAAAATAAGAATAAAATTTCTATCTTTTATTCAGAATTAAATTTATTTATTAACACTTTCAACAATTTCTTTTTTAGCTAATTTTTTCTAAAAAAAGAAGATAACCAAAATCTTTTTAAAGTTCAAAGAGGTAATATAATCAATAACTGTCCCGCATGGTTCGCCATATTGGGACTTCTTTTTTTACATTAAAGTTTTCTTTAAGTTTATTGAACCATTACAACAATTTCTTAAAAGATAAGAAGAACTTTTTGGGAAAAAAACATTAATAACTTTTTTATTGTTCTTTTGAACAAGCTTTATTGCAGGAACAAAATCTCCATCTCCAGAAATAATTATTGCGACATCATATAAATTTTTTTACTATATCTATAACTTTTTTAAAATAGGTATATAAACTTTAATTTTTTATAGATTTTTATGACAAACGAAAAAGAAGTTAAAACAATAACAGATAAACAAGAAATAAGCAAAATAATTCAAGAAAAAATTAAAGGCAAAAAACTAATTTTTACAAACTATTATTATTTTGGCATTGATAAAAGAGGGATTGCTCATGAGAGAGTTACTGATATTTTTCCGCAATTTGAAAAAGTAATTGCTATAGAAATAGAAACTTTGAAATTTGGAGATTTAGGTTACGAATTCTTTTACGAAATGGGCAAGAATATTACTTTTTCTATTGCTACTTGTCTAAAAGACAATAAAATTTTAATAATTCATGCAGTAGAATATAAAAGAAATCTGGAAAAAAGAATCAAAAAATTTAAGCGATAATCAAGGATTGTTTCATTGGGACATTAAAAGGGATTCTTTCTATATTTCCATGTTTTGGTTTTAAGATAAAATAAAGAATATAGCCATCTTTATATTTTTTAAATATTAATTGAGCGTCTTCTAAATCAGTTAAAGCTATTGAATTTAATCCAAGAGAGGATAAATATTCGGAGATATTTCTAATCTCAACATTTACAATTTTGCCATTATTCGCAAAATCAAGAGTTACATTTAAAACTCTCACGCTTCCAACTATTTTTTCATTAATTTTCTTGCATGAAATCATAAACCTATCTGAAAATTCATCATAAAAATAATTCTTTTCCATTTTTTTGTCTTAATATGTTTAATTTTTAATCTTATTTAAACTTTTTGGAAGAACAATTTTTGAAAAGATACGCTTTTTCAAAAAGCACAAAAAGAATTTGACAATTATTTGCAGCAGATTAAAGAAATTAAAACCGCTCAAGGATTAGAAAATTTAAAATAAATTTTTCATTTTATTTATTAACCATCTCAACAATTTCTTTTTTTGCAGTCTTTTTGTCTTTAAACTCAAATTTCCTATTTGAGTTCCGCAGGATTTAAACTCCCGACCCCGCACGGCTTATTTATTTTTCTTTTTAGTTACTGCCTACCACGAAGTCGCTCGCCGAGGACATGAAAAAAGACTGCTACTTATTAACAGCTTCAACAATTTCTTTTTTTGCAGTCTTTTTGTCTTCTTCTCTTTTTACTAAAGGACCTATAACTTTAACAAGCAACCCTGGAAATCCTGTTCCAACAGGAACCGGCTGATTTAAAATTATATTTTCAATAACGCTTTTTAATTTTTCTTTGCTTCCTTTAACTGTAGCATTTACAAATTGTTTTATTGGAGTTTCAAAAGTTGCCCTCGCAAGAATCGAAGACTTCTGCGCGATTATTCCCATTCTTGTAACTCCTTTAATCTGCCCGGTATTTGTTATAGCATCTGACGCCAGTTTAAGATGATGGTCATCAATATCTAATCCCTGAGTATTAAGAACATATTTTATTTCATTAATAATTAATTGTCTTGCAGCTTCAATTCCAAAAACTTCCGCAATTTCATAAAAATCATTTGAAATAATTTTATCTTTATTTACTTCTTTCATTTTTATTATTTCTTCAATATTTGTTCCGAGAGTTATAATAACAAAATTATTCTCTTTTTTTAAAATTAAAATTTGTTTAATGCCCTTTACCCCTGAAATTATCGTATTCTTAAATTTCTCTTTTAACAGATAGATTTCTTTGAAAGAAAGAGCGTCAGAATTCAATACAATCATCTCGTCTTTTTCTTTTGCTTTAAAATTTAACTCATTTAATCTTTCAACTATCTTTTTTATAGTCACATGAGTTTTTTTTAAAGCTTCTTTGTCAATTTTTATTTCAATTATTTTTTTGCTGAAATTTATTGCAATTTCTGAAGAAACTTCTTTTAATGTCACTTCTTTTATTTTTTCAGCAAAGATTTCCGCATCTTTTTCATTATTGTATTCTTTATTTAAATAAATCTCCATTTTTGGAGAGGAAGGTTTTTTTCTCGCATCAAATATTTCTATCAGCCTTGGCAATCCCATAGTTACCTGCATCTCTGCAACACCTGCAAAATGGAATACATTTAATGCCATTTGTGTTGAAGGCTCTCCAAATGACTGGGCAGTTACCAGTCCTAAAGCTTCACCCGGAACAATATTTCCGCCGGTATGCAATTCTGAAACATCTTTATTATCGTCGCCATATTTAAATTCTATTATTCTATTATTGCTGTCTCTTACTGTTCCGTCATATTCTGCTCTTAAATCCTGGAAAGCGTTTGCAAGTCTTCTATATAAATAACCAGATTTTGGAGTTCTTAATGCAGTATCCATTAAACTATCCCGTCCTGTAATAGAGCCAAAGAAAAATTCATCTGGCCTCAATCCTTTGATAAATGAATTTTTGATAAACCCTCTTGCTTTAGGAGATAAATCATTTTTCTTAAAAAAAGGAAGAGTTCTCTGAGTAAAACCAATATCAATTCTTTTACCCCACAATGCTTGTTGTCCGACACAGCAAGCCATTTGAGTAATATTTAAAATATTCCCGCCGCCTCCGGCTTTAATCATGCTATTTACCGGATTTTCTTTCGGGAATTTTTCTTTTACAATAGAACCAATTTTTGTTCTTACTTCATTTAAAACCTGAAGAATTTTTATTTCTCTGGATTCTTCTGAAGTCTTGCCGGGAATAATTTCAAGACTTTTATTTTCATAAGATTCAATAATTTCTTTTGTTCTTTTTTCAGATTTTTTGATAATTTCTTCTGTTTCTTCAATAACACTTTCTTTTAAATCAAAATCTTCAACGCATGCAGTTATTCCATGTTGAGTCAAATATGTTTTTCCAAGATTAAATGCTTTGGTAAGCGCATCAAAAGCTTCTTCTCTCCCAAAATCTTTGTCAATTTTTTTAATCAGCGCGCCATCTTCAACGCCAAAAGTTGTTTTATCAATAACTCCTTTAATAATTTCTCCGTCTTTTATTTTAATTGAATCATTAGAAAAATCAATTTTTGGAAGAATCATTGAAAATAGTTCAGTTCCTGAAATCTTTTTCTTTACAGGCTCAAAATCCAAGCCAGATTGATATAATAATTGGTTTGCATCTTCTTTTGAGAATTCATTTAATCCTAAAAGATAATTTCCCGTTATAGAATCCTGCACACATCCGATTAAATTAGTATTATTTTTTGGAGACATCAAATTTTTTTTAACATCAAGCAAAATTTTTGCTTCTGCGCGCGCTTCTTCTGTTTGCGGACTGTGAATGTTCATTTCATCGCCGTCAAAATCAGCGTTATAAGGAGTGCAGACAGCAGGATGCATTCTAAATGTTTTGCCCGGAAGAACTTTTACAAAATGGGCCATTAAACTTCCTCTATGCAGGCTCGGATGTCTGTTGAATAAAACAATATCTCCATCCTGTAAATGCCTTTCTACAATATATCCCTGAGAAATTTCAGCAATTATTTCTTCTTTTAATTCCTGAGAAATTTTTTTTCTTTTTCCATCCGGCCTCATAATATAATTAGCGCCGGGATAATCTTCTCCTTTTTCAATAAGTTTTATTAATTTTTTTATGTTAAGATCATTAACAGTCTCGGCAACAGTAATAATTTTTGCAATTTCATAAGGAATGCCGACTTCATTAATTTTAAGAAAAGGATCAGGAGAAATAACTGTTCTGCCTGCATAATTTACTCTCTTACCGGCGATATTTTTTCTAATTCTTCCTTCCTTGCCTTTGATTCTTTCTGTAATCGTTTTTAATGGCTGACCGCTTCGGTGTCTTGCTGGAGGAATTTTTGAAACAGTATTATCAAAAAAAGTTGTGACATGAAACTGCAGCAAATCCCATAAATCTTCAATAATAACCTCGGGAGCGCCCGCATTTAAATTTTCCCACAACCTCTGATTAGCTCTTATAATATCTGATAATTTATGCGTTAAATCATCTTCTGAACGTTCGCCGTTTTCTAAAATGATGCTTGGCCTTACAGTTACTGGCGGAACTAATAAAGAAGTTAGAATAGCCCATTCAGGTCTGAATGTCCCGCAATTAATTTCAATTTTTTCAAGTTCTTCATCCGGAACATTAACAAGAGTTTCTCTTATTTCTGTCGGGAAAAGTCTTTTTTTGCCTTTATAAAAAGTTGTTGGTTTGTCTAATTTAACTTTTTCCTGAAGACTCAAGCAGTAAGGGCATTTTTTCTTGTCCCTCGCTCTTTTTGCTCTTTTACTTGGAGAATATTTTTCCAATTCTTTTTCTTCAAGCATCAACTTGCCGCAACTTTGACAAAAAGCTCTTAAAACTAATTCAACTAAAGGAATATATTTCAAATGCATTATTGATCTGGCTAAATCAATACTTCCGGAATGTCCAAGACATTCTTTAAGTCTGTCTCCGCAGGTTCTGCATCTTACTCCGGGATCAATTGCTCCAAGCCTTAAATCCATTAATCCGCCGTCAACAGGATATCCATCTATATCATAAAGTTCCGGCGTCACAATTTTTGCAACTGAAAGTTTTTTTATCTCTTCCGGACTAAGTAAAGAAAAACTTATTTCTCCTATTTTTTTTCTTATTGGTTTCATGGGTATTTTTTAAATTTATTTTATTGCCTCTTTCAATCTTTTTTCTAAAAAATTAATAGTTCCTTTATTATATCCGCCAATGTAAATACATCTACTTTTTGGACTTGATTTAATTATCGCTCCAGAAAATTTATATTGAGAAAGACCACGAGAGGTAGTTTGATAAGTTGATGTTCCTGCGAATAACCATGCATCTGCTCTATTAAATAATTCTTCTGATTTTAATTTAATTCTGTAATAAATTCTTTTTTCTATATTTTTTGTCATTTTTATTCTATGTCTCCTTCGCTTAAAATAATTGCACGTCTTTTTTCTGAATTTACAAGCGATTCAAGAGTTTTTTGGATAAATTCCATATTCTCTTTGCTGTATCCTTCAATCTTAAATTTTTTTAAATCACTATAAGCAGTAATTTTTTCACTATATATCTTAAAAGTTAAATTTCCACCTACATTTTTTTCTTTTCCGTTTGTTTCTTTAACATAAGTTCCTAACCAATGAAGTCCATCATCATATTGCCTATCTGTTTTAGCTCTAATTGTTTCCATCATTTTATTTTTTATCTTAGTTTTTTGTTCCTTTTTTTTCTAAAAAAGAAACCCATTATTCATATTTATTTTTTAATTTAAAAGTTGTGTTTATGTGCATTCCCTTTAATTCTTCGACGAGAAGTTTAAAAGCATATGAAATTTCAATAATTTCAACATCTTCACTTTCACATTTTGGACACATTATTTTTCCTCTTATCTTATCGTCTATTGCTGTTGAACCGCATCTAACGCAAATTGGAAGAATTATTTTATCTGAATCATATCTTTCTTTTAATAATAATGAAGACCCATGAGCAATCAATGCCTGTTGTTCCATTTCACCAAGTCTTAATGCGCCGCCGCGAGACCTTCCTTCAATTGGCTGTCTTGTTAATAATGCAATTTTACCCAAAGCTCTTCCGTGCATTTTATTGCTAACCATATATTTTAATTTTAAATAATATAAATTTCCTAAAAATATTTTTGACACCATTTTTTTCCCGGTAATTCCATTGTACATTGTTTCTTTCCCATCAAATCTAAATCCTAATTCTTCTAATTGATCTTCTAATTCTTTTTTGTCTGACCCAAAAAAAGAAGTCCCGTCTATAATTTTTCCTTTTAATGAACCAACTTTGCCGGCCAATAATTCAAGTAAATATCCTACAGTCATACGGCTTGGTAATCCATGAGGGTTAAAAATTATATCCGGCTTATTTCCTTTTGAAGTAAAAGGCATATCTTCTTCAGGAACAATTAATCCAATAACTCCTTTTTGTCCATGCGATGTTGCAAATTTGTCGCCTAATTCAGGAATACGCTGGTCGCGGGTTTTAACCTGAATAACTTTATTTCCTTCATTATCTTTTGTTATAAAAACAGCGTCAACAATTCCTTTTTCTTCCTGCCTCATTGTTACGCTGGATTCTTTTTTTGTTCTTATTGAAATATCTCTTGCTTCTGATAAAAATTTAGGAGGAGAAACTTTTCCAATCAAAATTTCTCCTTCATTTATTTCTGCTTCAGGATAAACAAGACCATCGCTTTCCAAATAACGATATAATTTTTCCATTCTATATCCTGAAGTATCTTTTTCAGGAATGGCAATTTCATCTTTTAGCCCGCCGGCATAATTCATTTCAATAGCAGAATATGGTCTGAAGTAAAAGCTTCGTCCAACTCCTCTGTCCACTCCGCCTTTATTCAGCACAAGAGCGTCTTCCATATTATACCCTTCATAAGTCATAATACCGACGATTAAATTTTGTCCTGCAGGATAAATGTCAAGAGCATCATAAACAAAACTCCTGACAATTGGTTTTTGAGGATATTGTAAAATTGAAACATCTGTATCTAATCTGCATAAATAATTAGCAGAATACAAACCTAAAGCCTGTTTTTGCGTCTTGCTCCCGCGATTTAAACGAGAGCTTTGATTATGATTTCCGTATGGAACTAAACTTGTAATTGCGCCAAATAAAGAAATAGGGTCAATTTCAAGATGAGTATGTTCTGGAGTTAATTCTTCTTCAAATAATGAAACAAGCGCATTTTCTTCTTCAGACGCGTCAATATATTCAATTAATCCTTTTTCAATTAAATCTTCCCAATTCAAATTTCCTTGCTGTATTTGAATTAAGTGATTGTTGTTTATTCTTGGAATTCCATTATCAACGATAATTAAAGGTCTTAATACTCTTCCGGCTTCACTTGAAAATCTAATTGTTTCAAATCCATGATCATTTCTTATACTAATTTGCTCCGGCAATCCTCCTTCACGTCTTTTTTCTCTTAATCTTTTTGCAAATTCGTCGTTATCTTTTACAGTTCCAATAAACCTTCCATTTAAAACAACGTCTTTTCCTTCAATTGCTTCTTTATCTAATCCTTCTTCTTCTAAAACTTTAATTATTTCTTCTTCATTCATTTTTGTTCTTGTAGAAACTTTGCTTAATATTGCCAAATTTTTTCTTAAACCAATTTCAGTTCCTTCAGGAGTTTCAATTGGACAGAATCTTCCATAATGCGTCGGGTGAAGTGTTCTTGCTTTGAAATTTTCCTGATCAGACGGAAGCATACTTGAAATTCTCTGCAACTGAGAAATTGTTGCTAAATAATTTGTTTTATCCATGTTTTGTGTTATTCCGGATCTCTCGCCAGTCCATGCCCCCGTTGCAATAGCAGATTCAACTCTATGAGAAAACAGCGTCGATTTTGCTAAAACTTTTATTGAAAAATAATTTTTCCTTTTTACTGATTTTTGAAGAGAATATTTAATATCTCTTATTAAAATTCCTAAATTTACTTTGAATAAAGTTGCTAAAAGATCTCCTGAAAGTCTGACTCGCTTGTTTGCATAATGGTCTTTGTCTGTTTTTAATTCCGGGTTGTCTTTTGCAATTAAATAATGTTTTATTAATTTGCATAAAGTAATTGCTTTTTTTGTTCTATCTTCTTTTTTCTGCCCGATATGCGGAAAAAGATATGAATCAATTCTTGATTTTACTCTTTCAACAATTTCTTTTTTTGTTCCCTGTAAATTTGTCTTTTCAGCAATATACATTATCGCATCTTCTTTTGTAACAATATTGACAAATTCATAAAGATTGACAATAACGCTGTCATTTTCTTTTCCAATATATTTTGCAATATCTGATTCTTTTGTTAATCCAAGAGATTTTAATAAAACAATTGCAGGTAAATCTTTGAATCTGCTGAATGAAAGATTAAACAATCCATCTTTTCCCTCGTTGAGAGTTATTGGAATTCTGTAAGTTCCTCTCAAAGAAAACATTTTCAGGACTAATACCCCGTTTTTTCCGTACTCTATAAAAAATTGGTTTTCAGCCAAGTCTTCTGCCATAATCATGACTCTTTCATTTCCTTTAATTATAAAATACCCGCCGGGATCTTTGGGATCATTATAATTTGCTATTAATTCTTCACGGGACATTCCATGAGTATTGCATGCTTTGCTTTTTACCATAATCGGAATTTTTCCAATTTCTACAATTTCAGAATCAGTTTGCCCATCTTTTTTAATAGTTAATTCAATATTAATTGGGGCAGCATAAGTCAAGTCTCTTAATCTTGCTTCACTTGGAGTGATAAAAGAAGAACTTCCGTCTGCTTCAATAATTTTTGGTTTTCCAACTTCTATTTTTCCAAGAATTATTTCAAAATCTTCATTGTCCATTGAATCATTTATTTCATTGACAATTTCCTGCATTCTATATTCAATAAAATCATTAAATGAAATAACATTTGATTCTACAAGAGAGTGAGTTTTTAGATAATTTTTAACAATGATGTGCTCGTTTTTTATTTCCATTATGCAAAACCTCCTGTTTTGTATTTGATATTTTTTATCATTATGCAAAACCTCCTGTTTTTTATTTCCATTTTATATTACAGCCCTAAAATAAATATTTACTTTATTATTTTCAGGTTCTTCTCTTTCTATCTTAATAATGTCCCCGATTTTACAACCGGAAGGTAAAGCAGGATCAGTTAAAAATATCTTTGGCAATTGAGCCTTTGAAACATTAAATTTAGTAAGAAGTTCATTTGCTTCTTTTTCATTCAGTTTTATGTGTTTTGGCTGTAGAATATACATTTTTTTAGGGGTTTATGGAAGATAATTGCAAATGAGTTTAATGACTAATTAATAATAAAAAGAACTTAAAAATGGTTTTTAAACCTTTCTGCTTATGAGTTTAAAAGGGAATTTGACGTTGTCAGAGTTCTTTTTAATAATTTTATCCAAATCTTCTCATTTTTATTAAATAAATATCAATTAAAATTTAGAGTATTCAGTAAGATACTTTTATAAATTAATTTCTTTTAAATTGTTTAATGGCTCCTCCGAAGCCATACTCTTGTGGTTCGGAGAGAAAAGATAGTCAAGAGGATGGCTCCGTAGCTCAGTTTGGTAGAGCACCGGACTTTTATGCGAAAACAAGTTTTCACGTGCTTCGTGAAAATCACAAAGCAATCCGGGTGTCGCGGGTTCAAATCCCGTCGGGGCCATTTATCATATTGAAAATATGCTTGTCTCGGATTTGAAGAGCGACGTGTCGTGGGCGAGCGTTTTGACTTTGAGAAACTTTTGTTTTTATTTTTTTATTGATAACAAAGTCAGGACGGGAGTAAAATCCCGTCGGGGCCATTTTATATTTAATCGGGATTTGAACAATTCAAATCCTACTCCCGACCCCGCACGCGGGTTTTTTTAGAAAGGGATCACTACATTCACCCTCGTTCGTCTGTGAGCCAAACGAAAGAAACGCTACAAAATAAAAGAAAATTGCAATACCCGCTACCACGAAGTCGTTCGGTCGGGGCTATTTTTATATTTTATTAGAATTTGAATTCTTGGATTTTTTCCGAATAAACTTAAACCCCTCAAAAGCCACAAAAATTCCCAATACAAACATTCCAAGGGAGATTGTAGTTAAAGCAAAATTTCCTTGATTAAAATATCCGTTAGTTCTAAATGTTAAATAAATTAAAGCCGACAAAGTTGTTAATAAAACAAAAACTGCAGGAATTAAAATAAATTTAACATTTCTTTTTCTTGAGATAAAAAAACACGAAACTGCAATCAAAGAAATTGACGCAATCAGCTGATTTGAAGAGCCAAAAAGTTTCCATAAAGTTTCATAAGAATTTGTTACTGCCAAAAGCCAGGCAGGAATTAAAGTCAGTATTGTTGTCAAAAATCTGTTTTTAAATTTTGGAAAAAGATTTTCAGAAATCACCATCCTCCCCAATCTTGCAGAAGTGTCAACGGTTGTTAAAATAAATTGATTCACCATTATTGCTCCGAGAAGCACAGCAAAACTAATTGTTATTAAAGGAATACCAATACTCCCGACGATGTTTCCATAGCCGGAAGAAAATAAAGCAACCCATCCTTCTTTTAATGTTGCTTGAAAACCTCCGGAAATTTCACTTCCCCATTTTACTCCGGAGATAACTAAAACTGTGACTAAAATTGCAAGCGCCCCCTCTCCGAGCATTGAACCATAGCCGACCGCTTTTCCATGCGATTCTTTTGAAAGCTGTTTGCTTGTTAATCCCGACGAGACAAGTCCATGAAATCCAGAAACAGCGCCGCACGCAATAGTTATAAATAAAATTGGCCAGAGTGGAAAATTTCCTGAAATATAAATCGGCGCGCTGATTTTTGGATGCACCAAAATAATTCCTATAAATCCAAGAATCATAAGAATAAATAGCTGAATAGAACTCAAATAATCTCTTGGTCTTAAAAGAAGCCAGACAGGAGTTACCGACGCTATTCCGGCATAAAGAAGGATTATTGAAATCCAGATATTTCTCAGCAAAACAGGATTTTCAATTCCAAGATTAAGAGGATATTTATTTCCAATAAAAATAAAAATAAAAACAAGAATAATTGCAATAATGCTTGAAATTTTATAATTCCATTTTAATTTTTCCACTCCAAATCCAAGAACCAGCGCAATTACTGAAATTGCAATCAGCGGAAGAACTAATTCTGATTTATAGATTATGCTTTCTGCCGTTGAAACAGAAAAAACAGTGATAATTAATACAAGCGCGACCCAAATCATTGCTCCAAAAACCCAGCCTGGTTTTGAACCTAAAAAATCTTTTGCAATATTTGAAACTCCTTTTGCTTTATTTCTTACTGAAGCCATTAAAGTTACATAATCATGCATTGCGCCGATGAAAACTGCGCCGATTGAAATCCAAAGAACAACTGCAAGCCACCCAAAATAACTTACTGCTAAAATTGGTCCGATTATTGGTCCGGCTCCCGCAATTGATTCAAAATGATGCCCGATTAAAAATGGTTTTTTTGCAGGAGAAAAATCAATTTTATTTTTGCTGGTTAAAGCAGGAGTTTTATTTTTATCATTTGGCTTAATTTGTTTTTCAATAAATCTCCCGTAAATTTTATATCCAAGAAAAAACCACAACAAAATTATTATGATTAATAATGCAGAGTTCATTTTTCACCTTTAAATATATAAGAAAAAACGATTTATAAATTTTGAGAAATTTAGAATGATTCCTTAAATTGTCCAAATCAGTTAATCTGAAAAAATCCTTCTTTAAATTTTTCTTTAATTTCTTCTTTTGAAAAAGGATGTAAAACTTTTGCAAGATCTTTTTTCCATCTTCCAACTCTTGTTATGTTTTTCCCTTCAATTAAATAAGCTGAATGGATTTCGTATTTTCTATCAAATCTGCTAAAATATGAAGTTGTAACATATTCAGCATCACCATTGGCAGGTTCTATTAAATAGATAGTTTCCACATATCCGAAATTATTTTTCGTTTTTTCACCTCGTCTTATTTTAGCCGGCCAAATCATTTCCGCCATTTTAATTATCCTTGCTCATTTCATTTAATCCTAAATGATGCCTTTTAGGAAAACGTATGTCTTCAAAACTTCTGTGTAAAAGCTTTAAATTTTTGTCGTTAAAATAAATATATGTTCTGTGTTCTGTCAGTTCATTTTGCATTTCTTTCTTTGCGTCAAAATAAGCAAATTCCGAAAAATTCCTCACATTATAAATAATTCCTTCAAATTCATTTCCCGTTTCTATATTGCCTAAATTTTCATTTGTCATTTTAATTTCCCCTTATTTTTTCAGCGTCAATAAAATCATAATCTGTCAATTCTTTGTTTATTACTTTATCTGTTTTACGCTCGTATTTTATCAAATAATTTTCCTTATATGCAATCTTAACGCTATCTCCATCGTCAAACTTTTCCCATAATTTTTTATATTTATCTTCTTCTCCAATAATAGGAAATTTGTTTCCGTGTTCGCATCTAAAAACAATTCCCCACATTTCAGGGAAGGTTGTTGAATTAACTGAAATCGCAATATCTCCTCCTCATTTTTTGTATATTCTGAACATCCATTTAACATAATGCTTACTGCGGGAATCATTACAAGTTTTGTTAAATTTTTTAATGTTTTCATTTTTTATTTTTATTAGTTTGATTATAAATTTCTTTTGCAGCCAAATATGCCCCAAAAGAAGAAACTTTAGATACAAATGGCAAGTTTTTGTAGATTTCCATTCTGTCTTTAGCGATTTCATTTTTATATTCTTCTTTTAAATTTTTCAGAAAATTATTTTCTTGGCTATATGAAGAATAATTAAAAGCTCCAAAATATCCCCCGCATATTATAAGTCCCCCGATTATAACCTTTAAAAGATTTTTTTGATTCATCTTAATCCTCTGTCAAAATCTTTTCCAAGTTTTTTAAAGTTGAGCTTTTTCTTTCGCCAAGAGATTCTGAAACTGCTTTGTCAGTTAAGTAATTTTGGTAAGCTAAGGTAAGCTTATTATAAAGCTCCATTTTTTCTTGAATTTTTTTCTTTTTGTCATCGGTTAATTTATTAAATTCTTCCTGAGGCATTTTAGGGATTATTTCTCCAATATAAAGATCTTTTAGCTCTCCCTTGACTTTTTTGCTTCCGCCCATTAATTCTGAGTATAAGTCGCTGACTAATCTCTAAATAAATCATTTTCCTCGCCAGATTCTAAATCATAATTTTTCAAGCCCGAATTAAATGAAGGCAGATATTTAAATTTCTCAACAGCAGAACCTCCTGCCTCGCCATAACCTCCGGACTCTTCAACTAAAAAAGCGCTTGCTAAATTCATTAAGTTCCCAGCTTTCAAATTCTTCAAAGCAATTTTTCTTATTCTTTCTTTTGCTTCTTCAATTTCTTGCGGTGTTGGTTGGTTTGTCATTTTGTTTTTGAATTTATTTTATTTAAGTAATTAGTATATTTCTTTTGGTATCTCTTAATCTCTTTTTTATCTCCTTCAGATCTGGAATAAGCATGTGCTTCGTTTGCTTTACAAACCCCATTAATAGGACGGGAATAAACATAAACACCATCTATAGAATCTTTATTATGATATGAACTATAAATAAAAACAGAATCGTTGGTTATTACTTTAAGCGGGTCTGCTAAAGAAAGATTATATTTTACAATTTCTCCATCAAGATTATACTTTTTATAGCCATCAAACAAAATCACACTTCCAGCTAAAGATAAACCCAATCCAATTCCAAGTAGTTTACTAATTAAATTTGTCATTTTATTTCTGCTCTCCTTCTAATTTATCTTCCAAATTTCTTTTTTTAAAAGCGTTTTTAATTAATTTTGGAACATTCTTTAATCCGTAAATCTGAATAAAAGGGAAATAATTATCCCCGAGTTCATTATATAATCCTGCCTGCAATACAAAAGCGTCTTTGTTTTCTTCTTTTATAATATTTGCAAGGGTCCCATATTGAAATAAAAAATCTTTAACACCTTTAGAATAATTAAAAACTCCTGCAATATTTGCTCCCTTTGAATCCCCGTCAATTTTATTTACAAGTCCTGCAATATTTGTTCCCTTTGAATCTCCTTTAATTAAATTTACCCATGCAATATTTGCTCCCTTTGAATCCCCATCAATTTCATTTTCAAATAAGGTAATATTTGCTCCCTTTGAATCTCCTTCAACATTTTTATACAGCAAATTAAAATCAGCTCCGCTAAAAGTTTTATATTTTGACCAAATAAATGGAATTTTTAGGTATTTTTGTTCTGTCATTTTATTTTTATCTATTTAACTACTTAATAGTTAATATTTATAATTATTACAAGATATGGGGGTTTATAAATGTTTTGGTTATGTTGTAACTTGATAGAAATAACAATTTAAAAGAGAATAAATACAAAATCTTTAATAACTCTTTCCTTCTTTATAATTGATGAAAAAAGATTACAATGCAGAAATAAAAGAATTAACTGCGAAATTATCCAAGAATAGTTCAATTCTTGCGATTTATCTTTTTGGAAGTTATCCTGAAAATTTTCGCCCAATGTCGGATATAGATATTTGCGTTATTGGGCAATTAAATAAAATTCAAAAAAAGAAGATTTTAAGGGATTTTTCAGAGAAATTTGATATTTCGTTTTTTGATGAACTGCCAATTACAATAAAAATCAAGGTTTTCAGCGAAGGAAAAGAACTTTTTTCCAAAGATAAAGAAAAATTGCATGAGCTTAAATGGAAAACTTTTTATCAATACAGAGAAATTGCTCCATTCATACAACAAAGAATAGATTCTATGCTTCAAAATGCTTAACAAAGAAAGATTAAATTTTATTGTTGAAGATGTAAACATTTATTTTGAAAAGTTAAGAAAAATTTCTCCGACAAAAGAAAATTTGAATAATGATGAAAAATTTCTATCAACTTCTATGGCAATTTTTCAAATTCTAAATAGAATGATTGATTTAGCAGACGAAATAGTTAAAATTGAGAAGATTGGCTATCCTCTTCAAATAAAAGATTTATTTACCTTTTTAAAAGAAAAAAACATTATTGACAAAAAACTTGAAAGAAAGCTAAAAGATTTAGTAATTTCAAGAAATAAATTTTCTCACAGATACGGAAATATAAACAAAGAAGAAATTTTATTAATATTAAAAGAATTAGATTCTGTAAAGAATTTTATTAAAGTTATTCTCGCGCATTTAAATAAAAAATAGTCTTAAGAAACTTCATAAATTTGTTAAATTTTTTCTCCGCAATCTGTTTTAATTATAAATATTCTTTCTATGTCCGATTCTAATTACAATAATTTTATTCATAGAAACAACGACATCTACAATAGCCCGATAGTCCATAATTCTTAATCTCCATAATTTCTCGCCTTGTAATCTTTTAAGATATCTGAATGGATTTTCTCTAACTGAATAAATTTTTTTTAAAATAATTTCAGCATCATCTTTTTGCAATTTTTTAAGAAAAGTTTTTGCTATTTCAGTAATCTCTATCTGAAACATTTTATTTTAAAGTTATCCCTAACTCTTTTGCAACTTGTTCAATAGGTTTTATTTTCCCCATTTTAACATCTTCTAAACCTTTTTTTATTTCTTCGATTTCATCATCGCTTAAATTCTCCTCTTCGCAATTATCTATTATTGTATTCAGTACTTCATCATAAGATTGTCTTTCAAAATTTTTAAGAGCTTTTAGTCTATTTAATGTTTCAAGATTGATTTGTATTGTTGTTTTTTCCATGTTATATAGTAACTATAACAGGTATATAAACCTTTTTATTTTTAGATATGATGAGGGTGTTTAAGAAATCTATCCCAAAAATTCATAAGAATAAATTTTCATACTGAAAATTCATAATCACAAATCGTTGTTTGCTCAAATACCCTAAAACAAGGGCATAAATAAATTTTCATACAACTAATTCATAATCACAAATTGTTATTTGTTCAAATAAATTTTTATGCTAAAAATTTATAATCAACTCTTGTCCTGCAAGGCAATTTTGGTTTAAGTTGTTTTATTATTTTTCTTGTAAAGATTACTGCTTTTTCATTTGGAACAGCAATAAAAAAAATCCTGTCTCCGGGTTTAACAACCGCGGCTTTGCCAATAGACTTGCCAAAAGATAATTGCATTCCTGTCTGCATTCTATCTGCTCCAGCTCCTGTAATCATTTTATTTTCTCTCTGAATCTGGTGCGGATAAGGAATAATTTTAAAATAAAATTGACCGGGAAATTTCTCCTCCAATTCTTTATGAAGATGCCGCCTGCAGGCTTCAATAGCATTATGTCTTATCTGAACTTTTTCGCAGGAAACCAGCGTTAAATGATGTTTTAATTTAGAAAGATTATTATTCCCCATCGTGAATTTTGTAATGCTCTGCGGCGGAATTGTTTTAATATATGCCTTATTTTTTATACTGCTATTTCTAGTGAAGGGAGTAACGTTCTTTTTTGAATACGAATTTGCTTTTCTTAAGGTCGCCATTTTTTCTCCTTGTTTGAATGGGGAACTTCAGACGAAATTTTAATTTCAGTCAAGGTCGCCATTTTATTCTGTTGCCATTTCCATTAATTTATTTTTTATTTCTTTGCTTATTGAGTTTGGAATAATCATTTTATCAATATAAACATTTTTTTGTGAAGAAGTAAAATATCCTCTTGCTGATTTAAGCGAAATTCCCGATGAATAATATTTTTTTACAACTCTTAAATTTCTTCCTTCTATTTGATGGGTGCCGTATAAACCAGATAAATAATTCTCAATGAAACTTAAATTTCCAGGTTCTACATTAATTAAAATTTTATTTTTCATTTTTAGTATATTTTTTTAGAATTTTCTAAAAGACTTTGTTCTAGTTCTTTTAAAAAATTTTTATTTTTTTCTTTAACTTCAGACGAAGGGTATTTGAAAATTAACTTTCCAGATTCTAAATCAACATAAACTTCCTTCTTGTCGCTGGAAGAGGCTTTATAGTTTTTTTCCCCGATACATTCTAACCCCGAATAATCATTCCCCATCAGCATTTTACTAATTATTGCCAAATATCCGCTTCTCGGAGTAAAATTTAACAAAGCATGATTATTCATTTTTCTTTCACCTCAACTTTTGTTGTAATTGCCTGTCCCGGCAAACCTTTTTCAAATATCGCCCTTACAATTCCTTTATTTCCATGGGCGCCTGAAATTTTTCCAGTAATTTCTTTTCCAGCGGGAGATTTCCAGACAACTTTTTTCCCAACAAATTTTTCAGCCTGCTCCCGGTTTTCAGAATCCGGAATTTCAATTAAGAAATGCCTCTCGTGAATAACTCGCCTGCTCCGCCTAAATTGAATAACTTTCCCAATTGTCATGGATATTATGAAGAAAATTGGTTTAAAAACTTTACTTGAAATTTTTTAGCTTCTATCTTTTAAATTTAAAATAGACAGATAGTCAAATCAAGATAAAATAGCTTCTTGCGAAAGAGGTAATTAGTGTTTAAATTCCCTACTCGCGCCCACAATTTGTATTAATTTATGTTAATATTAAAAGTTTCTCAAAGTCAAAACGCTCGCCCGCCAATGTTTCAAATCCTTACGACAATCATTTTACCGAAGCTGAATAAAAAAAAGGCAATGAACTATGCAAACACTTTTATACCCTCAAACGTAGGATTATTTATGGAAGAAGAAAATAAAACAGAAGAATCGACATCTGAAGAAACTTCAGATAGTCAAACAGAAGAAGAGCCTAAAGAAGAAAAAAAGGAAGAGCCTTCTTCTGAGCAACAAAACTAAACTGATATGTTTTGTTGAAATTTTTAATTTTTTATCAGGGTGAATGGAGGGTGGGCTTTTTTATTTTAAGAGTTGTTTTTTTAAGATAATTAAATCTTAATATTTTCTGTCAGGCGGAAAATCTTTCAGCAACAACATTTTAAAACAAGAAATAAATAGTTTAATAATAAAAGAGATAAAAAGATTCGAAAAATAACTTGCATTATGAATTTTTAGTATAAAAATTTATTTGAACAAACAACGATTTGTGATTATGAATTTTTAGTATAAAAATTTATTTGAACAAACAACGATTTGTGAGTGATTAAACAAAATATGCAAATATTAAGGAATTATAAAAAAGATGGAAAATTTATTAAAACAATATTTTGGCTATGATGAATTCAGACCAATGCAGTCAGATATTATAAAAAATACTCTGGAAAAAAAAGATTCTCTTGTGATTATGCCGACTGGCGGGGGAAAATCTATCTGTTATCAGCTTCCCACATTAAAATTTGAAGGACTTACTTTAGTTATATCACCGCTTATATCTCTGATGAAAGATCAAGTAGATGGATTAAAAGCAAATGGCATTAATGCGGAGTATATCAATTCCTCACTTTCACAGGAAGAAATTATGGACATTCAAAAAAGAATTCAGGGAAAAAAAGTAAAATTGCTTTACATTGCTCCGGAGAGATTAGCATCAGAGGATTTTATAATATTTTTAAGCATGTTAGAGATAAGCTTGATTGCGATTGACGAAGCGCATTGCATTTCTGAGTGGGGGCATGATTTTCGGCCTGAATACAGAAATCTCAAATCACTAAGAATAATATTTCCGGAATCTCCGATTATAGCATTAACTGCAACAGCAACGGAAAAAGTAAGAACAGATATATTAAAACAATTATCATTAAGAGATCCTGAAATATTTATTTCAAGTTTTAACAGGAAAAATTTAAATTTAAGAGTTGTAGAAAAAAAGAAATCCATGGAGAGAATTGTAAAAATATTAAAAGAGTACAAAGACAAATCAGCAATTATTTATTGCTTCTCCCGTAAAGATTCAGAAAATATTGCGGAAAAATTAAGATACAACGGATTTAATGCTCTTCCTTATCATGCGGGACTTAATAATGAAATAAAAAAACACAATCAGGAATTATTTATTAAAGATAAAGTAAATATTATTGTAGCAACAATTGCTTTTGGAATGGGAATTAATAAACCAGATGTTAGATTAATTATTCATCACACTTTTCCAAAAACACTTGAAGGATATTATCAGGAAATAGGCAGAGCTGGCAGGGACGGGCTTCCAAGTGATTGCATTCTTTTTTATTCAAGAGGAGATAAAAGAAAGCACGAATTTTTTATTGACAAGATAGAAAGTCAGCCAACTCAAAATAATGCAAGAGCTAAATTGCTTCAAGTTATGAATTATTGTGAAAATAATTCCTGCAGAAGAAAGCAGACACTTAAATATTTTGGAGAGGATTTTTTGGAAGATAATTGCGGAGCCTGCGATTCTTGTTTGAAATTATTAGAACCCATAAGAATAAATCAAAAAAAATTAATTCCAAAAGAATTAAAAAAACAAATGGAATATAATCCGGAACTATTTGAGGAATTAAGGATTCTAAGAAAGCAAATTGCTGTTCAAAAGAATGTCCCTCCATTTATAATCTTCGGAGATGTTTCTTTAAGGGAAATGGCTGGCTCTTTTCCAAAAGATAATGAAGAATTTTTAAATATTAAAGGAGTTGGACAGCAAAAGTTAGAAGATTTTGGAGAATTGTTTTTAAAAGTGATAAATAATTATGCTGACGAAAAGAGAAATAATAATACTAATCTTTTAAACTCTAATAAAGAAAATAACTTAAAAGAAAACTATCATAACCGATTAGAAGAAATTAAACAAAATTTTCCAAATGCTTATGAGTCTTGGAAAGAAGAAGACGATATAAAATTAAAAACATTAAATTCTGAAAATAAAACTATTTCTGAAATTGCGCAAATTTTAAAACGCCAGCCAGGAGCAATTAGATCAAGATTAATGAAGTTTAGATTGGTGTTTAACTCAACCACGCTTGGGTGAGTTTGTTGAAAAACTTCCTGTTTTTCATTCCCCATTTAAGTGTAAGCCTCCTTTAACTCGACAACGCTTTGGCGAGTTTGTCAAAAAATTTCCTATTTTTTGTTCGTTTTTAACTCAACCACGCTTGGGCGAGCGATTTCGCGAGACAAACTCCTCCCCATTATTCCGAGCGAGGTCGGGAGTAGAGTTTGTTCATACATCATTAAAAGCATTATAATGCAAACTCATTAATAAAAATCAGTAAATTAATTAAAGCAGAAATCAGGCAGTAAAAACAATATTCCTTAATTATTTTTGCCTGAATAAATACAAGAAATAAAGAGAATAATAAAGATGCCCCGCTGATAATTTTAGTCAAAAACAGCAATTTTTCTGACACAAAAAATAAATACAAGGCCAAAAATAAAATCAAAATATAATAAAACAATCCGAGAATATCATTTTTTATAAAAAAGACTGCATTCCATTTACTTTTCAAAACTTCATCGCATCCGCCGTCAATCGGACAGACTACCGGTTTTTTCTTTAGCCTGTTTTTTATAAGAAAACCGGGAATAAAAATTCCAAGTAGTGCAAGAACAATTAATGAAACTATAAATTCTGATTGCATTTTATTATTTCTCCTCTTTAATTTGATTTCCTGTTAAATTTGTCAAAAATTTCCTGTTTTTGTTCCCCTTCTTTTTGTATGATAAAGCTATAAGAGCCAATGCCATGAACAAGATTGCAATATCTCTGAATAGGATTTCTAAATTCATAATATTTCCAAATAAAATTAAAAACAAAGTTATAGAAGATAAAATTGAAAGCGTAAAAGTTTTATAATCAAATAATAATCCAATTCCCAAAAGAATTTCAAAAATAGAAAAAACCATTAAAAATATTTCTTTTGATATTATAACTCCAAGAAAGTTAGGAACAAATCCAATCCAATTTGTCGGATTTAAGAAAGAAGAAATGCCGGCATAAAAAAACGCAATTGCCAGACCTGACCTCAATAAAAAAGAAATTAAAATGTTTTTATTTTGTTCTTTCATTTGTCTTATAGATTAATGAGACCAAGAAGAACGAAAATTCTTGAGTCTTCCTCTTTTAAATTTTTTCATCTTAAAATTATTTTACTTTCCAAATTTCTCCGTCGCAGTCATATTTTGAACAGCTTAAAAGCACAGGAGAATATTGCACAAAGGGTTCGCAGGAAATCTTATTTAACTCTCCTGTAAAACATTTTTCACTGACCTTTTGACAAAGTCTTTTTTCATCCATTAATTCATATCCTTCGGAACAAATTATTTTTTCTCTTTCAACACACTCGCAGTTGTTTTCAAGAGCTATTTCTTTTTTGCTTCCTTCTTTTACAACATTTCCTGTAAAATTCTTAACTATAAAAAAACCAGAAACTAATAATGCCAATACTAAAATTGCGGCTAAAATTTTTCTTGACATTTTAAGAAACAATAATTTTTCCGTCTTTACTTGGCTGCAAATGATTATGATAAGCCCAACTGCCGACGTGTGTGTTGGATGAAAAGCACTGGCAGGCCAAACTTCAGTAATTAACTTATTTATCCAAGTTACTTTATCGCCTTTTTTTATTTCTAAATTTTTTGAGACAAATCCCTCATTCGTAATTTCTACAAAGTGTTCTGTTAGTTCAGGAGTTTCTGAAATTATATCTTCCTGAGGAGGTCCTAAATTTTCTTCAGAAGTTTCATCCTGAGTGTTTTTTTTAGAAAGCAAATTGATTCCCAAAATTATTAGAACAATTACTGCAATAATTACTATGCTTATAACAACTCCACTGCCACTGGTTTTTTTAGCTTTTTTTGCCATATTTAATATAAAACTTTTAGATTTATAAATATTGGGTATTTAACAAGGAATAATTTTATTCTTACTTATATATTCATAAGCGCTGTAAGCAGCAGTGCATCCGTCGGCAACTCCGGTAATTAACTGCTTAAATGGTTTGTCTGTAACGTCACCGGCTGCAAAAACTCCCTTAACATTTGTTTCAGAAGTTTTATGATTAAGAATTATTTCTCCTTTTTTATCTGTTTTTACTCCTATTTTTTTTGCAAGGTCTGAAAGAGCGATATGTCCAATTGCAACAAAAACAGCATCAACTTTTAATTTTCTATTTCCTTTGTATGAATTGTCTAAAATTATTTCCTGCACAAATTTATTTCCTTTTATTTCTGTGATATTTGTGTTATTTATTATTTCAATTTTTTTATTTTTTTTAATTCTTTCCATATTTACCGGCTCTGGATGAATTTGTTCTCCTCTATAAATTATAAAAACTTTTTTTGCAGATTCAGCTAATACAAGAGCATCTTTTGCTGCTGAATCACTTCCACCGACTAAAGAAACAATTTTGTTTTTGAACAAAGGCCCGTCGCACAAAGCGCAGTAATTTACACCCTTATTTTCAAATTCTTTAGAACCGGGAACATCTAATTTTTTCCATTTAGTTCCTGTTGCAAAAATTATTGCCAGAGTTTTATATTCTGATTTATTTGTTTTAACTGCAAAACAATTTTTTTCTCTTTTTATATCGCTGACTTTTTCTTCTGTTATTGTTGTTAATTTGTAGCTTTTAGCATGCTCTTCTAATTTTTTTGCAATCTCCTGCCCAGTTAATCTGATAAAACCAGGATAATTTTCAACAATAGTTGTGGTGGTAATTACTCCACCTACTGGCAATTCAGAGCCGTGGCTTGCTCCAAGAACCAAAGTTTTTAATCCAAGTCTTGCAGAGTACATTGCAGCAGCCAAGCCAACTCCTCCTGCTCCGACGATAATTACATCAAAATTCTTTTTTACCATTTTAATATTCTTAATTTATTTTTTTCCCATTTTCATAAATATACATTTTTCTTTTTGCAAGTTCTTTAAAAAAATGCTTGCAGGGAACAACTGCTTCAGGAGCATAAACCCCTTTTTCTTTTATAAGATTATCTTTTAACATTTGTGAAATTACTGAAATTGTTCTACCAGTATCAACATTGCTTCCTGCATCTTCCCATCCCGGCAGACTTTTTACAATACAATTCATTTCTATTTTAATATCTTTGTTGTTTTTCTTTCCGCAAATTTCCACCCATAAGTTTTCCACTTCCATATAATTTTTAGGCCATTTAATTTTTTTTAGGACTTCAGTTGTAAAATTAATTGGTTTTATTTCTTTTTCATTAATTTTAATTGGCTCTTCTGAATTAAATCCTAAATCAATTAATGTTTGAATTGCCTTCATTGAATGCTCGGGAAATCCTGCCATATAGTGAATATTTTTTAATCCCTTATTTTTAAAATATTTGGAAAAACTATATACTTCTGAATGAACAATACAATAAACTGTTTGCTTACCTACTTCTTTAAAATTCTTTGTTCCTTTGCAGGTCATTCTTTTTTCTTTTACAAATTTTCCGTCATGATAAGTTATTGGATTTTCTGTGAATTCATCAAAAATACTTTGAATTGAATACGGGACAACAAATTTTTTTATATTTGAATCCCAGACAAACCCTAAATAAATTGTCTTCACAGAATCAAGTTTTTCAAGGACATGAGCAGTCATTACATTTACAATTCCGGGAGTTGAACCACAGCCGGTTATATTTATAATTCCTGTTTTTTTAAAAGAATCATGCAATTTGAATTGTTCTAAAGTTATTTTCTGCAATCCTCCAAGATCAGTCAACGATTTTTTTGTTTTTAAGCAGGCTTTCATTATTGCAACATTAAAAATTAGCTCAGCGCAATTAACAACTACTTCGGCATTTGAGCTTTTTATTGCTTTTGCAATTTCTTCTTCATTTCTTAAATCAACTTCTATAAATCCGGTTTTTTTATTTTTGAGCAAATTTTTTATTCTTGTTTTGTCTCTTCCAACGAGAAGAACAGAATATCCGGATTCAATTAAATCACGCGCGCAAATGCCTCCTTGCTGTCCGGTTCCGCCAAAAATTATAAAATCGTATTTCATTTCAACTTCAAAGCTTTTTTTAATTTTTCTTCATCAAAACCAACAATTAATTGCTTGTCAATTTCAATAACCGGAACTCCCATTTGCCCGGATTTTTCAATCATTTCTTTTGCTGCTTTTTTATCTGATGTAGCATTAATCTCTTTAAACTTAATTTTATTTTCTTTGAAGAATTCTTTTGTTTTTTTACACCAAGGGCATGTTGGAGTTGTATAAATTTTTATCACCATTTTTATTCCCCCTAATAATAAGAAAAATTAAGTATTTATTAATCTTACTGCAAAAGATTTAATCTAATTTATTTTTAGAAATAACTCCGCCTGAAATATTGAAGAAATATTTCAGAGATTCATTGTCATCTTTATCCCACACATAAAAAGAATACTTCCCGTCTTTAAACTTTATGTGGGAATAACTAAAAATCCCCTGATTGTCAACTTTTTTTAAAGGAGTTTGCCTTCCTTCTTCATCAGCAACAAAAGCCTGCATGCCTTCGGGAGAATCATCTTTGAAAACCACATATTTCTCTCCCATTTTCTTAAGTCTTGGTCTCTTTGATTCAAAAAGAGTTTCAAGAAAACTTTTATTGTTTTTTACTTTCAAAGAAAATTCTTCTTCAGTATTGCTTTTTACGTTATAGGAATTCATATTTTCCCTGACTGCTTCTTCCAAATTTCTTTCATCAGATAATTTATCGTAAGATTCTTTTAATTTAGCATATTTTCCTTTCCATTCAGAATCTCCGCTTTTTAGACTAAGAGCATAATCTTTTTCCAATTCTGAGTATTTTTTTTCTAAATTATTAGTTTCCAGAATTTTTTTCGCAATTTCTTTTTCTACAAAAGCATATACTTTAAAAAGTGAATCATATTTTTCCAGAAGCCAAACTTTATCTGTGTTGTCCGCGATTTTGTATTTTTCTAATTCACCTGAAATTTTTTTCTTTGCTCCTTTAATACTGCCTAATTCTTGATTTAGTTTTTTAATTTCTGAATTGGTTTTTGAATACAAATTTAAAACTCTTTCAAGGGAATCAGAATAAAAATTTGTTTTATTCTTTGAATCAATATAACTATTTTTAAGATTATTATTATTAAAAGCTAAATTCAAGCTATCATCTCTTAAAGAATTAATTTCTGTTTTTTGTTTATCAAGAGTGTTGTTTTGTTTGTAGTTGCACCAGCCAAGAGATAATAATCCAATCAAACTAATTCCTAAAAGAGTATTTTCTAGTTTTCCCATATTTTTATAGAATTTTAAACTTTATAAATATTTCCTTATGTAATAATTTTAAAATTACAACAATACCTAATTGACTTTTCACAAAACAATTTCAAATTCCCCTAATTCTTTTTTCAGCAGCTCAAAAACTTTTGGATTAACTTTGAATTCTCTTTTGCCTTTTTGTTTTTTAATTTCTTTTTCAACTTCATCCATCTCGCAATCTTCAATTTTATCTGTTATCTTTTTTGTTTTCATGTCCTTGAATAAAAAGCTTATTCCTTCAAAATTTAATAATTCAGAAGTTCTTTCAAGACCTTTTTCCTTGTATTTAATGAGCATTTTTCCTTTTTCTAAAGGAAGCAATTCACATCTTTGAGAATATTCTATTAATATATTTATTAAAAAATTGGCATTTTTTCTGGCACTGTCAACTTTATGCGAATTCAGTTTTCCTTTTTTAAAATCAGCTCTGGCTTTAACTATTTCATTTAATATTCTTAAATGCTGATTGGTAAACTTTCCCACTTTGACAAAATTTTTTTCAAAAGATTCAATAATTGCTGTTTGCGATTTTTGATTTGTTAATTGCCCCAATAATTCAAAAACATCTTTGTAAATTTGTTCAATGGTTTTCTCGCTTGTTCTTTTTTCAATTTGCTCTCTTAACTCTTTCATTCTTTTAATATAATCTTCCATATTTAATAGAAGCCTGTCAACTTCTTTTCCCGAAACTTTTTTAATTTTGCCGTGTTCATATCCTTTATAATATTTTATAACAATTTCTTCAAGAATGTCTAAATATTTTTTTTCCAGCATTTTTTCCTTATCAACAAAAATATTTTTCATTTCAGAAACAACCTGTTTTGGCGTCGGTGGAGGTAATCCATAAAGCATAAGCAAAGCCTGGCTTGGAGTAATGACTCCCCAATAAATCTCTCCGATGACAATTTCTAATAATGTTCTTTCAGCTCTTTTGGTTGTATTATCTCCCATAGACATAAACATATCAATAGATTCCGGGGAGGGTTTAAGTCTGCCCATTTTTAATAAAGTTTTCCAGGGCATAAAAGTCCCTCGGTCATAAAGCGGAACTCCGTCGCGAATAAAAGTAAACATTACCGGATGAGCATCTTTTACACCTTCCCAAAAATCAGTTAAAAGATAAATCTGCGGTTCAAGCTTGTTTTCAACGCCTGCAAGAGCAGAGGCTTCTGCAACATACTGATAAATAATTCCTCTTAACCTTTCTTTTAATTCCAGGCGGGGCATTCTTTTAACGTCGGTATCATTAATAATAACAAAAACATCAACATCTGAAGTTTTTATCGCTTCTCCCCTTACTAAACTCCCCGCAATAACATATGACACAACATATTTCTCAAATTTTTGCAAAACTAATGACTTGTGAATTTCTGCAACTCTCAACGCTCCGAGAATCCCTTTATCATAAAGTGGAAAAGACATTGCTATTGCCCCATTTAATTCAAATTTTTGGTCAAGGCAGATTTCCCAAATATTAGACGGAGTCCTGATATGAAGCCAAATTTTTGGATGCTCCGCTTTTTCAAACTGTTTTAAAATTTCAGATTTTATTTTAGGAATTTCTTTTTCTTTTTCGTCCGGCACAATTAAATGCAGATGCGTGTGTTTTTCCGCGTCTTTAGGAACATCTTCCTCTTCAATAAAAAACCTGATTGCCTGCGGAGGCAAAATACTTATTGCTTTAATATATGGAAATTTTTTTATAATAAAATTTTTTAATTTTTCAAGTTCTTTTTTGGTTTTTTCTATTTCTTTTTTAGCTTGTTCTGGATTAGGAAATTGTTGCGCAGATTCTTTAATAGATTCACCGACACGTTTTTTTTCTAAATTCATTTCCGGACTAGCTGATGTTTCAGCATACTTTTTGTTTAAATTCATCTCCGGAATTTCGTTTTTTTTATCGTCCATATTTTAAATAATTATTATTTACTTATAAAGATTACTGATTGGAAAATCTCTGCTAAACTCTTCAGAGATCATCTTCCCCAAATTCTTTCTTCCTCTTAAATACGAGCTCCTAAGAGTAACCTCAGGTATATTTAATTCCCGACTTGCTTGTTTATAAGAAACTTTATTTTTTAAGAGACGTAATTTTATTATTTCTTTTTGAGATTGCGGGAGTTTTTCTATTGAATTATTTAAAAAATTTTGCACCAATTTTCTATCAAAATATTTGTCTTGGCTGATAAAGGTGTTTTGCTCCAGATAATTGAGAGAATCATCACTTTCAGAAATTAATTTATTTTTCAAAGGATTTCTTTTTTCTTTTCGCGTATGGTCAATAGCTGTATTTTTAACTATTTCCTGAACCCATCCATAAAATGATTTTCCTTTTCTTTCATCATATTTTTCAAGATTACGAAAAACTTTAATTAGAGAGTCCTGAATCACATCTTCCCTATCTTCTTTGTTTGGAAGATAATTATATATCTCGCTCAACAGAGAATTTCTCTTAATTGATTCAAATTTTTTTAATGCCATGCTTTTAAGAATTTATTTACCTTTAAATATCTTTGTATTTTAATTACTTTAAAGTTATTACAAAAAGAAAGATTTAAATATATCCTATTATATCTTGTCTTATGAGATACGAACAAAAACAAAAAAAAATTGAACAAAAAACTTATGATTTTATAGATGAAATAGCAAACGAATTTGATTTAAAGGTTCCATTTTATCCGGAGATTTATTGGGTTGGTCAGAAATTAAAATTCGAAAAACTTGGAATTAAAAAACAATATAAAAAAGAATTTCAAGAGATAAAAGAAAAAAAAGGAGCAATTTATTTTTATGAACCTAAGATAATTTTAATTTCAGAAAATGTTAATTCATCAATAGCAGAAGAAGCGGGTCATTTTGTTCATTATATTAATTCTAAAGTCAATCCAAATAAAATGACTATGAATAATTATGTTGATCATGAATCCTGGAAAATTTTATCAGAAGCAATAGGTTATTTTTGTTCAAAATTAATCAATCCTGAAAGAAAGCCTCTTTATGGCGAATTTAAAAATTTTGAGAATTATGTAAAAGATTTTTGCAATAAAAAAGATGTAAAAATAGAAAATCTTGAAGAAATAGTTGAAGATAATCTTAAAGTTCTGCCAAGTTTTTTTGTTTACAAACACGGCTATGATTTGGGAGAAGAATTGTACAATCATTACATTTCCGGAAACATAAATAAAAAACAAATTAAAAATTTAATAAAAAATCCATTTAAAGAAGAGTTTTCTGCAACAAAAAAATTTCTCTATTTGAGGGAAAAATACCTTAAAAATAATTCACGTTTCTTTAAAAAAAAGGCTAACCAAAACCTTAAAAATTAATTTTATCTTATTATATTCTTATATTATTAAGGTCCGTTAGTCCAATGGCAGAACAGCTCGTTTACACCGAGCAAACACAAGTTCGATTCTTGTACGGACCATTTTTTGAAATGTATTCTTAAATGAAAAGAAAAAGAATACATTTTCCATCAAGGATGGCTAAATATTTTAAAGCGGAGCGAGAAACAAAAAACAGGAAATTTTTTGATAAACCGCCCAAGCGTGGTCGGTTTAAA
This sequence comes from archaeon GW2011_AR19, assembly GCA_000806015.1. GTDB lineage: Archaea > Nanobdellota > Nanobdellia > Pacearchaeales > GW2011-AR1 > JWKY01. The sequence goes on from JWKY01000007.1 coordinate 47,943, forward strand.
GGAAAGGTTTCGTGGGCAATTTCGCGAGCGAAATTAATTCACAACGGAAGTAGTCGTGAATTAAGGAAAACCTTGGTTTTCATTCGGTTCGATGAAGAAGGGACCATTTACCAAAAAGATTATATAGTTTATTTTTCTATGAAGATTATGGAATCGGTAAATTTGACGGATATTTATAAGAAACTAAAAGAAATAGAAAGAAATATGGCAACAAAAAGAGAGTTAGCTCAAACTATGGAAACTTTTTGTATCCTATCTAATGAAGATACTTTGCATCAAATCGAATCCAGCGAAGAAGATATTAAAAGAGGAAAATTCAAACAAATAAGTTCTGTTGAAGATTTATAATGGAGTGGAAAGTTATATCAACTGAAACTTTTTCTAAACAATTCAAAAAACATAAAAAAGATGGAGAGTTTGTAAAAATCCTCAATAACAAAATCAAAAGATTAAAAGAAAATCCAGAAAATGTTGGAGGTTATTTATCTGGAAAATTGCATGGTTATAAATCCACCAGAATTTTAAGGAAATTAAGACTTGTTTTTAAAATATTAATGGAAAAACAAGAAGTTCATTTAATGGCTATTGACCATAGAAAGTTTGATTATGAGAGATTTGATTTTGATTAAATTCATACTAAAAAGATTAAAATGTTCATAGATATTCATTCTCACATTGAAATCTGCGAAGATATTGATGTCATTATTGAAAAATAGAAAAGATTAAAAACTGCTGTAAATTATAATAATTATCAAATCCCCGGTATGGCCTTAGGGTAATGCCGGGCTTATTTATTTTTATGGAAAAGAGAAGAGCCATTATTTTTATTGACGGAAGCAATTTTTATCATAATTCTAAATCATTAATTAATAAACCTTCTAAGATAGATTTCAAGAGCCTATCAAAATTTATCTGTGATAACTTTAAATTAGAACTAAAAGAAATTAGATATTACAATGCAGTCCCGGACATTTCTGACAATGAAACTATATATTATAAGCACATGGGATTTTTAGACAGATTAAAAAAACAAGGGATAATTGTTGAAGAAAGAAAACTTAAGAAAATAAAAGAATTAAAAATAAAAATAGAAAAAGGAATTGATGTTATGATTGCTTCTGAAATGATTAGAAAAACATTAGTAGAAAAGAAATGTGAAGTTTGCATATTAATTTCAGGTGATGCTGATTTTATTCCAGCAATGCAGATAATCAAAGATGCAGGATATGAGGTTATTATTTGTTCTCCGCGATATGGATTTTCTAATGAACTAAGACAGGGCAAATTTAGATATTTAGTTTTAAAGAAAGAGGATTTAGAGAAATGTTCATAGATATTCATTCTCACATAGATATTTGCAAAGATATTGACACCTTTATTAAGAACGCCAAAAAGAAAAATGTAAAAATCCTAACAGCCGGAACAAGTCCAAAATCAAACAGAGAAATTTTAAAACTAAAAATAAAATATCCTGAAATAAAGATTTGCTTGGGAATTTATCCAATAGACGCATTAAAAATCTCTGAAAAGGAAATTGATTCTGAAATTGAATTTATTAAAAAAAATAAAGAAAAAATTTCTGCAATAGGAGAAGTTGGAATTGACTTGAAACACGCAAAAGAAGATAGTTTAGAAACTCAAAAAGAAAATTTAAAAAAATTTGGGAATTTAGCTAAAGAATTAGATATCCCTATTATAATACACTCAAGAAAAGCAGAAAAAGAGTGCATAGAGCTTTTGGAAAAATTAAATTATAATAAAATAATTATGCACTGCTTTAGCGGGAATATGAAATTAGTAAGTAGAATTATTAATAATAACTGGAATCTTTCAATACCTGCAAATGTCAAACACTCAGAGCATTTTCAAAAAATAGTTGAGCAAACTCCAATTAAACAATTATTCTGTGAAACAGATTCTCCATTTCTGCATCCGGACAAACTTAGAGATAATGAACCTGCAAATGTAATTGAAAGTTATAAAAAAATATCGGAAATAAAAAAGATTTCTTTAACAGAAGTTGAAAAAAAGATAGAAGAGAATTATAAGAGATTATTTTCAAGAGATTAATGCAAATTTAAAATTAAATCGTCTGCACAACTTGAGGCCTTAAACTCTCAGATTTGTTTTCCTGAATAATTATCGGATTCTTTTCAAAAATCATGTTTCTTATTTTTAACTGATAATCAAGTCGAATTTCTATAGTATTATTTTCCAGCTTCGCATTAAATCTCCAATTCGGAATTTCTCTTAGATTTACTTTAGACATTCTTAAAAATTTAGAAGCATCAAAAATCTGTATTCCTACTATAAACTTTTCTTCATCAATATCTATAACCATATTCTGAAACTCTATTGAAAAGTCATATTCCCTGTCTTTTATTTTAAAAAATAGAATATCATTTACAAAATCGTAATTCATTTCTCCTTCTGCTTCCAAATGTCTTGATTTCATATCTTTGGGATCTGCCATTCTTCTATAAAATAAAAAGTAACTATTTTAATCTTTCTATCATTAAAAGCAATTATCATTTTAAGGTTTTTGTTTTTATACTTGTAAAAAACAGCGCAATTTTTATTATACTGAAAACCAATCAAAAAAGGCGTTTCTTGAGTTAAAATCTTTCTCAATTCATCACAAGTGTATATTTTCCTTTGTTTTTCACTTAATCTAAAAAACGTGTGAGAGGCGCATTCTATTTGTTCAGGTTTATACTTTTTGATAAAACCGATAAATTCTGCAATTTCAACTTTCTTTTTAATTTTAGTTTCTTCAAACATGCTAATTTCAAGAGCAAAAGCATATAAAAATATTTTTATTTCCTTAATTTATGAAAATCTTAGAAATTACATAAAAAAGATAAATAAAATAATATAAAATATTGGAACAATTCCAAACATAGTAAATTCAGTAAGCCTATGCAATTTTTGAACTAATTTGTCCTTTTTTCTTTCATATAATTCCAGCAAAAACACATTAAATACAAAGCTAAGTAATATTATGAAATAAGTTAAAACCATAAATTTATCAATAAAGGTTAAATATCCGACGGGCGGAATTTGGTTGCCTAAAGAAATATGGAACATTACTGATGCAACTAATGCAGAGCCCACCATTGCTAATCTTGTAGTTATTTTGTCCGGGTCAAGAATAAAACTTGAGAGCATTACTAAAATAATAAAAATAATTGGAAGAAAAGTTTTGAAAATTGCATTAATTTTAATTCTTGAAATAGGGATTGTAAAAACATATTGCGAATAATTTTCATCATATATTTCATATCTATGGATTTGCGTTTCTGCTTTCCAATCTTCAATATTCCAGCCAGTAAATGCTATTGAATCATCAATTCCGCTCGCTTCTAAATCCGGAAGATATTCTAATTCTTCAATTGTTTTTTTCTTGTCCTCAATTATAATTTGAATGTTTTGCCGGTCAAATGGAAATTTTTTCAAATCAACTTGGCTGTTCAAATTTGCTTGTATTCTATAAAATTTTTCATAAGGCGCATCAATAATTTTATCAACTGAAGAAGCCCGACCATTCATAAATTCAAAATCCTGCTTCGGACAAACACTCTCGCATTTTAATGATAAATAAAAATCTGCAGTGAATACGCCAGTTGAAATGTCAAATTTCCCAAGATTTAAAACATAAACTCCAACTTTTATTTGGTTTTCTGAATTTAAATTTGTTGTTTGGTTTTCTGTTTCATTTGTTCCTGTTTCAGTTTTTGAAAGGATTATTATATTATTGGTTAAATTATCCGCTAATATTATAGGAGCAAGGATTAATATCATTAAAATAGTTAAAAATAATTTTTTCATGCTTTTTTATCATACTCTTTATTTTTAAGTTTTATTATAATGTAAAATAATTGTTTTCCCATAAATAATAAATTTTTAAATAACATTTGTTTATTAATTAATAAATAATATGCGTGAGTAGTTCAGCGGCAGAACGTCTCGTTGCCAATGTGGGAGAACCAATGTTCCTTGACAATCAACCTCCTTTAAGAGAGAAAAGCAAACACGAGATAACCCGAGTTCGAATCTCGGCTCGCGCATTCAAAAAATATATTTGTTAATTCAAAAACATAAATATATTTTGGAACGAGGTTTCTTATTAACTTCGAATCCGAGCGACTTCACGGAAGGTAAATTATTTTTATCAATCTCTGAGTGAGGTCGGGAGTTCGGCTCGCGCATTCATGGATTTGTAAAATCCATATTTAGTTGAGGTTGGCTAAATATTTTAAAGCGAAAAGGAAAGGTAGCGTTAGGAAAACCTTGGTTTTCCCACGGTTCGAAGAGAGGCTCGCGCATTTTTTAAATTTTTATTCCTGTAGGGCTTTAGCCAAATCTATAAATTTTTTATTAAAAAATCCAATTAACTTCTTGTTAAGAATTGCAGTGCTATTAAAAAATAATTTGCTAAAAGTACAAAAATAAAAATTTAAATGGTTTGAGAAATTTTTTTAGCATTAAACTTAAAATAAGATAGATCTTTAAATCCCCGTTGGTAAAAATATTTAAACACTATTAAAAAATTACAGAATAGTGTTTAAACTTGATAATAACAACATAAACAAAAGATTTATAAACCCCTTTTCCATAACATTTAACATGACAAAAAATAATCTTGTAAAAAAGATTTTGAATGCAGGAAAAAAAGTTGCGGGAAAAACTTTTTTATACGGAAGTTTAATCACAGCGCCTTTTTTATATTCTAGCAATGCTAATGCTCAAGTTTCTACATTAAATGAAAAAGGAAGCGCATTAGGAACTAAAGTTTTGCAAAAAGATATGCTTAATGCTTATGACATTCCGGGATATGTTGTTATAGATAAATCTGATAAAGATAAAACTCCTATTGAAACAGTAAAAGTTTATCCAACTTTTTCAACTATGAGGGGAAATAATGAACTTATCCCTAGAGTAGTCTTTGGCACTGAGAAAGCTCAAATTGATGGAAAAGATGCTGATGTATTCAAATATACTTCAGATAATGATACTAAAAAAAATATTGAAGATCTTTTTGTAAAAAAAGGAGAAGGTGGAGGACTTATAACACTTAGTGCAACTGAAGCGCAAACAGCAGGATTCCATACAATTACAACAGACAATGGAACTTTTGTTTATTTCCCTCTTGATTCAACTAATAATTTAGGTGATGAAATGAAAGAAAAAATCAAAAAAGGAAAAAATATTGGAGTTATTTTCCCTGCAGATAATATGGTTATTTATGAAGATATTAATCCTAAAGATAGATCAATAGAATATTTAGTAGGAATGCCTAATAAATTATTTTTACTTAATTTAGATGAAAATGATATTGCTGATCAAGCTCTTCATCAAGAAGGAATAGATGCATTAGATTCTTTAGGAAGAAAATATTTATCTTCTGAAAAAGCCGAGTCTATTTATTTGGCTGGAAATTTAATTAATGGAAAAGCAAATGATTTTAAGAATTTTGCCTTTTTAGATGGAGTCCAGCCTGATGAAGAAAAAACTCCTTCAAATTTAAATGGAAGAATAAAACTTGGAGTAGGATATACCATTCCAGCAGGATTTGTCGGTGAAATTAATCCGCAGGTTCAACTTGGAAAAAAATCTTTTTTAGGTCCTTATGTTTCATTTTCAAATTCAACAAAATCTCTTGAAAATCTAACTCAAGAAGACGGATTCAGAGAAGTTGTTAGTGTTCCTGCAAAAATGTATTTTGTAAGCACAGGAACAGAAATAAAAGAAAATACTAAAACTACAAATAATCTTAGTTTAGGTTTAGCTCTTTCATATCTTGCTTCTCCAAATTTAGAAGCATTTGTTAAAGCAGGATTTATCGGACAAGAAACAAAAAAAACAATGACAAGTTCAGGCGAAGAATATATGGAAATTGACGGAGTTAAAGATCAATCATCTGTACAATCTTTTAATGAAACAAATAATTTCACAGAAAGAAAAATGTCTGGTTATGTTGGCGCTGGAGTAGAATATTCTCCTTTCGCTAAAAAAGATAATGCTTTAAAAAATATTTCGGGTTATGGTGAAGCAGGTTATATAATTGGTTCAGGAGCAATGGGTTCATTAGGAGTAAAATATAATTTAAATAAATCAAATAAAGAAAAAAAATCAGAATAAAATGAAAACAAAAAATATTTTAAAATCAATTTTCGGAATAGTTTTCTTATTAGCTTTTGCTTCAATGGTTTCTGCAGGAATTTGGTTTGATTTTGAATCAGACCCAAGCGCAAGTTCAATGACAGTTTCTCAAGGAGCCCAGCTAAATTTAGTTTTAACAGCTTCTTCACATAATAATATAATTGTTTCTAATGAAAAACTTGAAGCAGTTGGAATAGGAACACTTAAATCATGGAATGAACCGGGTTCACAATTCGGCTCTACACATTTATGGACTAAAACACATACTTTAGATACTAATATTCTTGGCGCAGGAACTTTCACACTTAGATTTTCAGCTCAGACAAGCGCAGGAACAGAATCTGCAGATTTAACTCTTGTAGTAAATCCCGTTGATACAACTGCTCCGGTAATTACTATATTAGGAACCAATCCATTAACTATTGCTCTTGGAAGTGTTTATACTGACGCTGGCGCAACTGCCTTGGATAATCTTGACGGAGATTTAACTTCACAAATTCAAATAACAAATAATGTTAACACAGCTGTTGCTGGAACTTATTCTGTTATTTATTCAGTTTCAGATTTAGCTGGAAATTTAGCAACTGCAACAAGAACAGTAACTGTTTCTGCAAGTTTAGATATTAATGCTCCGGCAATTATAATCTCAAGCCCTGTAAATGCGCAAACTTACACAACTGCTGTAACTAATATTACTTATATTCCAAATGATGCTGAAGGAAATTTAAACCAATGCTGGTACTCATTAAATGGCGGAGTTACAAATTCTACTGCAGTATCTTGCAGCAACGGAGTATCAAATTTATTCTCAGGTTTAGTTCCGCAGCAAGGTTCAAACACCTGGACTGTTTGGGCAAATGATTTATCTGGAAATTTAGGAACTGCTTCAGTTACATTTACTGTAAACGATTTAGTTGGTCCAGTGATTACTGCTGTCAGCCCAATAAATAATGAAACATTAGATGACACAGACGTTACATTAAAAGTTTCTGCAAATGAAGACGCTGTTGTTAAATACAGCTTGAATGGTGCAGCAAATGTGACAATGACAAAAACATCAAACTTCGCATTTGAATCAGCTTTATTAGATCTTGACGACGACGAGGAGTACACAGTTATTTACACTGCAACAGATTTAATGGGAAACTCAGCAAGCTTAACAATAAAATTTAATATTGATGAAGACGCTTCAAACAATGCAGTCGACGATACTTTCTTCAGCGCAGAAGACGAAAATGACGGAATCACAATAGAGCCTGCAATTGATTTGACTGACGAAGAAGCTAAAAAGTTAAACTGGTGGCAAAGATTCATCAACTGGTTAGCAAGATTATTTGGATTAGAAGAAGTTTACTAGGGGTTTTCTAAAATGAAAACTCTAATTTCAACTTTATTTCTTGGAGGGGCTTTGATTTTTAATTCTTATTCTCAAACAACTGAAAAAACAAAAGATGTCTTTAAGCAATACAATGAAAAAGGCCAATTAATAAGAGAGGTTTATGGAAATTTATTGATCGGCAGAGCGTTTAAAGATTTTAAATATGATGAAAAAGGAAATAAGATTGAAGAGAATTATAAAGAAGATAATAATGGGGATGGAAAATTTGAATATCAGGTGATTTCTAAATATGATGAAAATGGAAATAAAATTGGAATGATTTCTAAATATGATAGTGATCTTGACGGGAAGTTTGATCATTTAGTACGAGAGAAATATGATGAAAATGGAAATTTAATTGAAAGGATTCCTAAAAGAGGAAAGATTAAAGATGATTAAAATTGAAACAATTTTTAAAATAGACAATGGATATGTGGTCTTTTGAATTAACAGGATGAATATTAAAAATGAAAAACCTCATTTCAACTTTCTTTCTTGCTAGTGGTTTGGTTATTGGAGGATGCGGAGAAAATAAAGAAGCAAAAATAGAAGAAAAACCTAAATTAGAAAAATACAATGAAGTGAATAAACAACTTCACGAAGATTTCATAAATTTTTGCGGTGAACATCCGAATAAAAAAGAATATGCCGGTTCGGTATACAAAATTGATTTTCCCAATAAGAATTATTCTATAATTTTTGAAGAAAATAGATCTTTTTTAGAGATCAATGCAGACACAAATTTCAGGGATAGTAAAGGAGATGGATTAGATAATAAATCTTCAGATTTATATTCTTTTAGAAATAAAAATACCGGCGCGATAGAAGTCAGATATATTAAAAATATTCCCCCGGAAGAACAATTATCGGCTGGAAAACAATATACAGATAAATTAAAAGAAATAATGCACAACGAGAAATATAAGGAATATTAATTTAAAAAAGATAAGTTTATGAATATTCAATTATTCTTTTTGTAAAATGAATAAAAAATATAATTATGATGCAGAATCTGACTCTCTTTTTATTTGCCTTAAAGAAGGAGAAGAAGAAAGTTTTGAGGAAGTAGCTCCTGGTATAAATATTGAGTTTGATAAAAATAAAGAAATTATTGGAGTAGAAGTTTTAAAAGCCTCTCGTTTTATTAAAACCATGGGAAAAGAAAAGTTGTCTGCTTAAACAGCATTGCATAACAATATGCAACGTTAAATATAAAAATTATTAATTTTTCTTGAACATTAAAATTGCTCTACTCGCGCCTGCTCTCGTAATATTTCTTTTTATTAATTTTAATTTTCTAATTTTCTCTCGCGCAAACGCTCACTTCTTAAATTTATTTGTTATATCATACAGCCGCTGCAAATAGAAATATTTAAATAGAAATTAATTCTTGGTTTTGGATGAAAAAATATCTATTTTTTGGCGGATTCTTTTTGTTATTGTTCTTCTTGCCTTTAATTTTAGCAGTTAATTTGGAAGTTCAAAAAACCAGTTCAGATGAAGTTATGATTATTGATTTAAACGAGCCTGCTGTTTTTGAGCTGTCTATAAAAAATAACGGAGCAACGGATGAGTTTATGATTTACACTTTTTTTGGCTCTGGTTCTCTTCCGGAAGAAAAATCCACAATCAGCTCAGGGCAGACAAAGACAATTAAATTTATAGTTTCCCCGCCATACGATGTTACAAAAACAGGACCAGCAGTTTTTGATTATTTTATCCGCGGTTCAGACAACTCAGAATATAAGGGCACATTAAATGCGAAAGTAATAAATTTAAATGAGGCATTTGAAATAGGCTCGGCGGACTTTGACCCAGAATCAAACTCTGTGGAAATTTATATTAAAAATAAAATAAACTTTAATTTTGAAAACTTGGATGCAGAATTCTCATCTAATTTTTTTACTCTTGATAAATCATTTTCATTAGCTTCAAAAGAAACAAAAAACTTTGAAATAACTCTTGACAAAGAAAAATTTAAACAGCTCACAGCGGGATTTTACACTCTCACGGCAGAAATAACAGCAGAAGATATAATTGCGGATATTGAAGGAGTTATGAAATTTGCAGAAAAAAAATCAATAATAACAGAAACTGAGAAACAGGGTTTTTTTGTAAGCACAACTACAATTACTAAATCTAATAATGGAAATCTTCCTGAAATTGTGCAGACAACTGTTCAGAAAAATATAATCTCCAGACTTTTTACTTCAGTAAATCCATCGCCGGATAATGTTGAAAGAAACAACTCTAAAATATTTTATTCCTGGAACAGAGAATTAAAACCTGGAGAATCGCTGGCAGTTAAAATTAAGACAAACTGGTTTCTTCCTTTAATTTTTATTATTTTAATTATTGCAATTGTTATTTTTGTAAAAGAATATGCAAAGACCGACCTAAAAATAAAAAAAAGAGTAACTTTCGTAAAATCAAAAGGCGGAGAATTTGCATTAAAAGTTTCTCTGCTTATTGATACAAGAAAACCGATAGAAAACTTGCTTATAGTTGAAAGAATTCCGCCGGTATTAAATTTATATAAAAAAGTTTTTGGAAGAGAAATTCCAACGAAAATTGACGAGAAAAGCAAAAAAATAGAATGGCAGTTTAAAAGATTAGAAGCTGGGGAAAAGAGGATGATTAATTATGTAATTTATTCAAAGTTAGGAATTTTAGGAAAATTTGCGCTGCCGAGAACTGCAGGATTTTATGAAAAAGACGGAAAACTTCATGAAGCTTCTTCAAACCAAGCTTTCTTTTTGACTGAGCAGAAGGGGAATTAATAATTTCTTAGAATATTTAGAATTTTGAGAATCATCCTGAAATATATTATCTGCCTTTAGAAGTAATTTCATATTTTACATTTGGAGATTTTTCTTTTTGTAAGAGATATTCATTATTAATTAAAAATTCAATTTCTTTGCTAAAATTATCTTCAACGCAAAATGTCTTTGATTCTTCATTTTGATTTAACAGATTTTTTGCTCTTGTTTCTAAATCATCTACAATCAAAGGTCCCATGGCTGCAAAAACCATGTTAGATTAAAAGGAACTAATTATATAAATGTTTTTGTGATGATTTGGGAAATAAAAAAATCCCAAAAACGATTTTACTCTTAAATATTTTGATAAATTTTAAATTAATGCAAGAGCAAAATCGTTTCCACCAAAATCAATCTTGGGATTTGAAATAAGAAATTTCAATAAATTCTCTTGAATTTAACCAAGATTCGATCTTGAGAATAAAAAAAATCCCCCCACCAAGAACAGAATAAAAGTGTTCAGGTTAAGAATTAATTTTTAAGATTTTCTAGAACTAATCAAAATTAATCCACCAAGAATCATAAGTCCATGAATGGTTTGAGTATTAGTGTTTAAAGTATCCGCCATCATTCTTGAGAGAGTTCTACCCTTAGAAGTATTTGGAAACATTTCTCTTGCTAAGTTTCTTGAAATATTAATGAAAACTTCCTCATTTTCCATTATATAATCTAAATATCAAAGTTTATATAATTTTCTATGTATATGGCTCTGTTGAAAATCTTAATTTGCCGTGAGGTTTAGATTGTGGCAAATCGCCTTTCCATAAATTTCTGCTTTGATTTTTATCCTCCACCAAGTTTTTACATTTGGTTATTTTTTAAAGGGATTAAATAAAGTAACTCATTTTAATAAGTTCTTCAATTTTCTTTTCATAGTCATTTATTTCTTGTTTTCTATTCTTTATATTTTCAATTAAATCTTTTTCTATATCTATATATCCTTTTTTTACAGGTGGAAGATTTAATTGTTTAACTTCATCCAATTCTTCTTCAGAGTGTTTTAAAGTCATTTTATTTATTGCAATCATCTTTTGATAAAGTTCCATTAAAAAATGGAGATTTTGTTTATCATTCTCAATTTTCATAAATCATTTAAGAAATCTTTCTTTTTTAAATTATTGGTTATTTAAATAATTGCTTTTTTATTAACTGCTTTATTTTCTTACCTTCTTTGGTTACCTTATAAAACCTATTTCTTTTTTCGTTCGGGCTTAAGCATTCTATCATTTTCCTTTCTTGCAATTCTATTAAAAGATTACTTACAAAACCGATATTAATTTTTAGTTCTTCTGATAAGTTTGTGGGAGTTTTAGGATTTTCTAAAGCCTCAAAAACAGCCCTTCTATTTTTATTTCTAACAATAAAGCTAATATTATCCCAGTCAGTCATCATAAACAAATGTTTATAAACTATTAAAAGTTTACACGAGTAGTATACGAGTAAAATGAATAGCGTATATAAAAATTGCTGAAGCTACTTGGCATAAGGCAATAAAATTATTAAACTCAGATTGCCCAAATAAACCTTGTGAGTGGTGCGAGGGAAGATGAAAAATAAATTTAGATTAAAATGAAATTAGACTGGTTTAATTTAATAATAGGAATTACTTGGATAGTTATGGGTATAATAGTTTACATCCGTCAGAAAGACATTATACTTTCTACTATCTTTTTTGTAATAGGAATAGTTTTTGCGGGTGTAAAAAGTTTAAAAAAAGTCGAGAAAAATAAAACACAAAAAATTATGGAAATAATTTCAACAATAATAATAGGTTTAGCTGTAATCTTTTTATTTCTTAGCGTATTCGGAGTAATTTAAAATGAAACCAACAAAATTACAAACAAAAAAACTTTATCTTATGATGCTAATTGTAGTAGTAATTGCCCCAACGTTCTACATATTAAATTCCTTAGGGCATACCTTCACAGGAAGTTATTTAATTCCACCTTTGGCTTGGGGTGTTTTTTTAATAATTGTAATTTATAAAGGTATTAAAACAGGGGAATTAAAAAAAGAATTTGAAAAATAAAATGGACAAAGAGACTCAAAATTCAATAAGTGTTACTTTGATAATTATTGCAAATATTTTATTATGGGGGTCTTTATTCATAAAATGTTAAAACAAAGGATAATAAATTTGGTGCTTGTTGCTAGTATACTCCTTGCACTCAGTTATATTATTTGGAGATCATTAAGATGCTAAGTTTTAATATGAGAGAACAAAATCTTAAAAACTAAATAATTTTATTAATAAAATGGCAGAGATATGTAATAAATGTGGGAAAACAATAAGATTGAAATGTGAATTTGAAATGCCTTCTAATTTATTTGAAGGGGAATACTATTGTAATAAGTGTTATGACAAAGTTAGTCAAGAATTTTGTTTAAGTGATTAATTTCTGTTAAAAGAATAATCACTTTTTAGAAGTTAGGAGATAATTTAAAGGAAAAGATTTATTAAAAAATATGAGAAGAAAAAATTTAAATTTATGTGATGAATGTAAAGAAATAATTGGAGGGGTGTCCGCTAAAGCAATGAGAGACACTCCCAAAAGAATATTAAATTGTAAAGGTTCTTATTGCAGTAAATGTGAAAAGAAGAAAAAAGAAAATGACAAGGATAATAATTCCTGAAAGCACGAAGATAGAGATGATAAATACCATAACAAATGTTTTGGTTGTGATATTTGTTTTAACTTCTTTATTTTTGTTATTCTTTCTGATTAAATATTATCTTGATAGAAGAAAAAGAAAATCTAAATAAAAATCCTAAACTTAAAAATTTTTCTTTCAAGGTGGGGAGGAGGATGGTTACGATGACCATTTAATTAGAGAAATTGCCCACCCGCTTTTTGTTTCTTTTTTCTAAAAAGAAAATGGGGGAGTTCCTATTTTGCTTCTTTTTCTAAAAGAAGAATTTATTAAAACCCCAAAATATAGTTAATTGTATGAAAACAGAATGGCAAAAATTTATTGACTTGCTGAATGAAATGTTTAAAGCTCCTGTTCAAAATTCTAGAGATATAATAATTTTATTAGGGCTTTATGGAGAATACATTGTTAACTATCTATTAGAAAAGAAATGTTCAACAGGATTAGAAAAAATTAATTCGCAAGATATTAAACTAAAAATTCTTTTTGAGCTAAAAGAAATTAGTGATTCAGAATACGATGTTTTATCAAAATTAAATATTATAAGAAATAAGTATGCCCATAAATTAGAATTATCTTCAAACGAAGTAAATTCTGTGATAAACACTATGAAAGATATAACAATTAATTGGGATGAAGCTAACGAAGAACCCAAAAGTTTAGAAAAGACAATGAGAGAAAAACCTTTTCTAAAATTTCAATTAGCTTGTGTAACTAAAATAGGATATTTTTTAACTAAAATTGGTAGAGAGAAAGGAGAAGAAATTAATCAAACAATTATTTTTGATATAAAAATTGATAATAAAATTGAGAAGTTTAAAATTATGTGAATTAAATTTTAAAGGGCTGTTCAAAAAAGCTTTAATGCCTCGCACATTCCTTTCTATACGTTTTTTAGATTGTATATAAATTAAATAATTCTTAGACAATTATGGGAAAATTATTTAGTTAAATTTTTATAGTTGAAAATTCTTCTTTTTTAATGAAAGACAGCAAAGTTGCATTGTTTATTTTTGTTGTAATTTTGTTAAGTAGTTTGGTTTCTGCAGTAGATGATTTTACAATTGGGGCTATAACTCCTTTGACTAAAGCGGAATATCAAGATGGAATAGCTAAGATGAAAGTGCTTATTACTTCAAATAATAATATTTGTGATCAAACTTGTGATTGGTCTACTAAAGACGATAATGGTCAATTTTCCTTACCTGATGAAAAAAATTATCAATTATCTTTTAATTCTCGTGCAATTTTAAGTCAAGGAATAGTTACAGATACTTTAAGTATAACTTGTGATGAATCGGCACTTTTGTGTACGGGATCCCCAGAAACTAAAAGTCAAATTTTTTCTCATGACTATCCTTATCTTGGAGACAATCAATGTTTAACGAATAATAATAAAGAAGATTGCACAAAATCATTAAGTGATTGTCCTTGCACCTTGACGCCCGGTTCTAGTTGTATTAATGACAAAGGAGATCAAAATAGAATTTTAGATGTAAGAAAATGTGCGACGTGGTGTGGAAATGGAATAAAAGAGTTAACTTATGAAGCGTGCTCTAGCTGTCCCATTGATGTTGGTAAATGTGATTTAACGAGTTGTATTTTGGGAAGTGAATGTGAAGGGGGTTTTTGTGTACATGAAGTTTGTTGGAATAAACTTTATAGAGAGGGGGATAATTTTTGTGATATAAATCAAGAAAATTGTAAGAATTCTAATGATTGTGCCTGTAAAAATGATGAGTTATGTTCTAATACCGGCGTTTGTGAAAAACCAGAAACAAGCAAAGAAGAAATAACAGAAGCGGTTAAAAGTGGAGTTCAAGAAACATTAGAAGTTTCAAAAAGCAGACAAAAAAATGTCACAATTGGAGCCATTATATTAATTGTTTTGATTATTATTATTTACATGATCTATAAATTTATGAAAGGAAATAAAACTATATCAAAGAATGAAAATAAAAAAGAAAAATTTGATAAAAAAGCAAGAATTGCAGAATTAAAAAAAACAATAAAAGAACATAAAGCAAAAATTAAAGAACATAAAAAGAGATTAATTAAAGAAGGAAAAAAGAAATGAAATTCTCTGAGAAAGAGGTTGTTATTGGTATAATCTTTTTGGTAATTATTGGAGCTTTATTATTAAATTTATTTTT
>JWKY01000008.1 GCA_000806015.1 archaeon GW2011_AR19
CCAAAGTATTTCTTTTTGAGCAATATATCCTACTAATTTTTTATTTTTGTCAACAATTAACAAAGCTCCAACTTTGTTTTTAAGCATTTTTTTAGCGCAGTCAAGCAAATTTGTTTTTGGACTGATAGTTATTGGCTTTCTGGTCATTACATCTGCTACGGTTATTTCATTTTTCATAATTTTATTAAAGCGTTTAAGATTATAAATGTTACTAAAACCTAAGCTTTTGAGCATAATAATGTTTAAATATTTTAAATTTGAAATTTTAATATGAAAAAAGTTGAAATAGGGATTTATAAAAATTATAAAGAATATTTTGCCCAAGGAATTTCAGGTTATAAAATGACGGCAATTAAAGATGAGGATAAATATACTCTGGCCTTTAAAATCAGGGATAAACTAAATAAGAAAAAAATAAAATCTTGTTTTATCCGTCCATTTAAGAATGGCGATGCCGGTCATTATCTCCCGACGAAATATGACTTGGAAGAGATTGCGAAGATTATATCAGAGGATGAAACTTTAAAAATTAAAGTAAAAATTAAAAATGAATAAAGCAAAACATACCCTAAGGAAGGGCATAAAGGAAGTTTTCCATTATTCATTTAACAGGAAATAAAATGAATAATATAGAATATCGTTTGACCAAAAATAATCTCCCTCTTGGAATAGAAATGTTTGAGGGTATAATCTCCTGTATGTATGCTCCAATCACGAAGGAAATAATTTAGTATTGGCCGGCGAGATTCCAATCTGGTTTAAAGAAGAATTCAATAAATATAACATTAAATTAAATAAATTAAAATTAAATTTAACGGATGAATATCATGACAAATAAAGTAAATTCAGGAAAAATTTTCATTCATTCGCCCAAGCGTGGTCAAATGAAAGCAAAACAGGAAGTTTTCCATTACTCATTTAACAGGAAATAAAATGAATAAACCAGTTATTTTAATGCCCGAAGATATTCAAAGACTAATTGGAAAAGATGCGCAAAGAAATAATATCGCTGCCGCGAAAATGATTGCAGAAGTTGTCAAAACTACCCTTGGACCAAAAGGCATGGATAAAATGCTGGTTTCTCCGACTAATGAAATTATTATAACCAATGACGGAGTGACGATTTTAAGTGAGATGCAAATTGAGCATCCTGCCGCGAAAATGATTGCTGAAGTTGCTAAAACTCAGGAATCTGAAATTGGCGACGGCACAACAAGCGTTGTTATGATTGCCGGGAAATTATTAGAAAATGCCGAGAAACTTTTGGATATAAAAATTCATCCGACAGTTATTATCCATGGATATAAAATTGCTGCTGAAAAATCTTTGGAGATTTTAAAAGAGATAGCCTTTAAAGTTGACAGTTCTGAAACGCATGACGATGAAAACGATATTTTAAAACAAATTGCAATGACTGCTATGACCGGCAAGAGCGCAGAGGATTCAAAAGAAAAACTTGCTGATATAATTATTAAAATCATAAAGCAAATTAAAATATGCAGTCAGGAAGTTGAAAATTTTAATTTAAATGATATTAAAATAGTAAAGATTAGAGGAGAAAGCATTAAAGACAGCGAGCTAATTTCCGGAATTGTTTTAGAAAAAGAAAAGATTTCACATGAAATGCCGTCGGAAATCAAAGCAGCGAGAATTGCTTTAATTGATGTTCCTTTGGAGCTGAAAAATCCTGAAATTACCACAAAAATTTCCATTTCTTCTCCGGAGCAATTGCAGGGATTTTTATTTCAGGAAGAGCAGATAATAAAACAAATGATTGATAATATTAAAGATTCCGGAGCAAATGTTGTTTTTTGCCAAAAAGGAATTGATGATTTTGCCCAGTATTTATTAGCCAAAGAAGGAGTTTATGCCTGCAGAAGAGTTGCCAGAAGCGACATGGAAAAACTTTCTAAAACCACCGGAGCAAAAATTATTTCCAATCTGAAAGAAATAACTCCATTTGAACTTGGCGGCGCTGAACGTGTTAAAGAAATCAGGCACGGCGAGAATATTATGACTTATGTTTATGGCTGTAAAAATCCAAAATCTTTGACAATATTAATCCGCGGAGGAACAGAGCATATTCTTGACGAAGTTGAGAGAGCAATGAAAGACGGGCTTGGAGATGTTCTTTGTGTTTTGAAATCTGGATTAATTGTTTTAGGAGGGGGAAGCGTGGAGGTTGAATTGTCCAGAAGATTGAGAATCTTTGCTAAATCTCTAATCGGGAGAGAGAAATTAGCAGTGGAAGAATTTGCAAATGCTTTAGAATTTATTCCTATGACATTAGCAGAAAATGCAGGTTTAGACCCGATTGATATTTTAACTGAACTAAGATTTTTACATGACTCCGGGCAAATTAATACTGGCTTGAATTTATTTACAAATAAAATTGAAGATGTTTTAAAAGCAAGAATTATTGAGCCGTACAGCATTAAAAAACAGGCAATTAATTCTTGATTTTAATTAATCACGAAGGTAAATGTAAAAAATAGAAATCGGGGTCGGGAGCAGAGCGACTTTGCGAGAGAAACTTATAAAATTAAATAAATAAAAAATAACGAGTGCGAGCGTTTACGATTTGACAAACTTTTAATATTAATATAAATTAATGCAAATCGTGGGCGCAAGTTGGGTCGGGAATAGAGCAACTTTGCGAGAGAAAATTAGAAAAGATAATTTTTTAAACTTGTAAATTCTTGATAGTCTATGGAAAATATAAACGTAAGCGCAGAAGATTTGAAAAAATTAATTAGAGATGTAGCTCAAATAAAAGAAATGCTTACAGAAGAAAAGGGAGAAATAGAATTAACAAATTGGGCTAAAGAAGAATTAGAAGAGGCAAGAAATCGTTCTGAAAAAGAGTATGTTTCTTTGGAAAATGTTAAAAAAAGAATATTATCCAAAAAATGAGTTATTTAGTTAAAGTGGATAAAAAGGCGCAAGATTTTCTTGATAAACTTCCTCAAAATATTTCCTTGAGGATTATTAATAAATTGGAGCAAATTAAAGAAAATCCTTTTCATTTTCTTGAACATTATGAAGGAGAATATTATAAGTTAAGAATTGGAGATTATAGGGCTTTAATGGATATTGATTTTCAAAGAAAAATAATTTGGGTTAGAATAATAGATAAACGGGGAAGAGTTTATAAAAGATAAATTATAAAATTTTGCGAACCGATTGATAAAACAATATTTGCAGGCGAGATGCCGGATTATCTTGGGGGATTGGGTTGAAATAGGGAAGAGAAATATTTTTAAAGAGGATAATAATAATAATAGAAAACTAATTGTTTTCTGATTTAGAATTAATTTAATCTAACTTTTCACCAGCCTTCATTTTTTCAAATTTTTTACTAAATCTTTCTATAGCTCCTTTATTGCTTTCTGTTTCTTTTGCTAATCTTATTGCTTTTTCTTCAATTTGTATTGCTTTTGCTGTGTCTCCTAAGACATAAAGAAGACATGCATAGGTGTCATTATTATTTGGATTATCTGCTATTTTTACTGAATTTTCTGACCAATTCAATGCTTTTTCTAAATGATCTTTATTTTTTATATTTTTAAAAAATGTCCAAGCAACATCATTTAATTTATCTGCGCTATAATTCCTGTTGTGTTTATCTATCAATAAAATCGCGTTATTAGCATACTCTTCCCAGTTTTTTATTTTTTCATTATATTGTAAATCTACTTCAAGTAGAACCCCATCAACTCTTGAAAAATTTTGTTCTTTTATTTTATTTTTCCATTCTTGATAAATAGAATCATTAAATGATTTTTTATATAAAATATTATTAAAATTAGAAGAGTATGCATTAAAAATTTTTTCATCTACAGAATCTGAAGTATAAATTTCGTCAAATTTAATTTTATTTTTTATTAAATAATTGAAAGTCTCAGAATTTATATCTGTATTATTTTTATTAATAAAAAGGATGTTCCAATTAACTCTTGAATTAAGGTCTTCATCTTTTTGTGTTTTGAAATAATCTTTTGAAATATATTCATAACTTATAGATGCCCCATCTAATTTTTTTAAATATTCATATATAAATTCGCCGTCTCTATTGCCTTCTTCATATTTTTCATTGAATGTTGCAAGCTGTGTTTTTGGATCTGACGCTTCTTTACCAAGTTTAATAAATTCAGGAGATTTCATCCAGCCTACCCCTTTATGGAGTAATTTTCCTTCTCCATTAATATACAAAAATGTTGGATAAGCTCCTATAGAAAATAATTTTTTTATCTTTTTTCCTTCTTCTGATTCCATATCCATTTTTATATTCAGAAAATTTTTATTATAAAAATCAGCTACACTGTCATTAGTGAAAACTTCTTTATCCATTTTTTTACAAGGACCGCACCAAACGGCATATCCATCCATAAAAATTAATTTATTTGTGTTTTTTGCTTCATTTTTAGCGTTTTCAAAATTTCCCCCATAAAATTCTATTGAACGATTTTGAGTATAAGCCGTAATTGTAGAAAGAGAGAGGCTAATTCCAAGTGCAATTTGTTTTATTGGTTTTTTTAGTTTGTTTATTAAATTCATTTTATTACATTAAAATTAAACTATATAAATTTTTGCTATTTAATGTCATTTTTAAATAATTAAAATGTTGATAATTTTTATTATTTTTTATCAATTAAATATAATATAATTTAACAAAGTTAAAAAGATGGAAATATTTATAAAGATAATAATAATAATAATAATAAGAAATCAAATAGATTTCTATAAAAAATGAAAGGAGGTAAAAAATGAAAAAGAGTTTAATTGTTTTTAGCGTTGTTATCTTATTAGCTAGCATGATTTTTCTATTAACGAATATAAGTTTTGTTTCTGCAGAAGGATGTAAATGCGATACGGACTGTTCGGTAGTTGAGGGTTGTACTGGAAAATCTGGTACTTGTGAAAAAGATGGTGTACCTAGTTGTTCATCGTGTGATTGTCCCAGCGTAAATTTAAATTCAGTTAATACTGGATTAACCTCTCTTATGATTAAAACAGCTTCTGGCAACGTTAAAGTTGAGCCAGGACAGACAATTAGCGCGGCTCTTAGAGTTAAGGAAGCTGCAACTGTATCTTCAAGAACACCCATCACAACTACTGGAAAAAGAGGAGGTTTTTTGGGCTTGGGCAGAAATGAAGTTCGCGTTGGTGAGGCTACTGCAAAAAGATCAAGTTCAGCTTATGCTGGATGGACTGAAGTTGATAGGGAAAGTCCACCTGGTGGAAAATGTTTTATACAATCTGCTTCTTCAGGTAGAACCGGAGCAGTTATCAAATGGTGGGGAAATGGCAAAGTGATAATAAATGAGGATAATAGTATTATGTTTACTACTCAAGATTAGATTTTTATTCTTTTTCTTTTTTTTATGAATCTGAAAAGTTCTGATTAGGAAGTTTTATAAACTATAGTTTATATATGTAAACTAATATGGATATCTATAAACTAAAATGGACAAGATTACAATACAGAATATTTTCATTGCTTTGCATTAGAGCCGGGGAAGAGCTAAGCCAACGGGAAATTGCGCAATTATTAAAAGTTTCCCCAACCGCTGTAGCTAAATCATTAACCTTATTAAATAAAAATAATTTAATAACTATTAAAAAAACTAAAAATATTAATTTTGTTGAGTTTAACGGGGATGAGAGAAAAGCAATAAAGCTCAAACAAGCGGAAAATTTAAGGAATATTTATTTATCCGGTTTATCTGATTATCTTGAAGAAAACTTAGCTGGAGGAACTATAATCTTATTTGGAAGTTATTCTCGGGGAGAAGATGTTAAAAATTCAGACATAGATATTGCCGTAATTGAAAGAAAAGAAAAACCACTAAAATTAAAAGAATTTGGGCTTATTTTAAACAGGGAAATAATTGTGCAATTTTATGATTCTTGGAAGAACATACATAAACATTTAAAAAATAATATTTTAAATGGCATAATCCTTGCCGGGAGTGTTGAGCTATGAAAGCAAAAAGCAAACAAGAAGTTTTCATTCGTTTTCCGAGGACGTCAAACGAAACAGGAAGTTTTTTCATTCATTCAAATTTCAGGAAAAAATTCAAATGAAAGATGCAGGGGATTTTGAAGAGTTTATTAAAAAAGGAATTGTTAAAAAACAAAGCCCTAATAAATTCAGGGCAGAATTTCTTATTAAAGAATCAGAGAAGAATTATTCTTTTTTATTGCAGTTATTGGATAAATTTGAAATTACTGACGGCAATGCAAACACAATCATAAAATTATGCTATGATATTCTTATGGAAACAATAAGAGCAAAGATGCTTCTTGATGGATATAATGCCTCGGGATTTGAAGCGCATAAAGCTGAAGTTGCGTATCTCAAAGTTTTGGGGTTTGAAGAAAAAGATATTAAATTTGCAGATCAAATGAGATATTACAGAAATGGAATGCTCTATTACGGAACAAGTTTAGATAAAGAATATACTGAAAAAGTTTTGGAATTTACAAAAAGAAATTATTTAAAATTAAAAATCTTAAAATGAAAGACTACAGAATAAAACAAAAAATAGAAATCGGAGTCGGGAGCAGGGTTGAGCTGAGATGTTTTTGGATGATAAATTGACCAATAAATTTAAATTGTTAAAATCCGCTCCGTTATTCTTTGAGGAGAATTTAGTTAAACAAAGTAGATTAAATTTTATTCAGGTTTATGCAAAACATAAAATTTAAATACTCATATCAATTGATATTATTATGAAAACAGCACAAAAAGAATATTTACAATTGAATCAAATAGCAAGAAGTCCAACATTGCAAACGGTTTTGATGGTTGAAAAATTTATTGATAAAAATTCCGGGGAATTTAAGAAAACAGAACTTTTTAATAATCTTCCAAAAAAAGTTATGTGGCAAACTTTTCAAGTTATAATGGAATATTTAGAGAATACGATGAAAATCGCTTATGATAAAAAGGATTATGTGGTTTATATTTGGAATCCTGAATTTGTTGCGCGATTTAGAAATAAACCAGAATTACAATGGAATGCAAAGTAAATTTTATTGATGTTGAATTAAAGAAGACATTTGAAGAATTAGAGAATTTAGACTCTCGACTCTATAAGGAAATTAATAAAGCAATAAATGATGTTTGTCAAAATGCTTTTTGCGGCAGAAATGTAAAAAAAAAGTTAATCCAAAAGAATTGAAACAAAAATATAATATTGATAATCTCTGGATTTATAATTTAAGAAAAGATTGGAGATTATTATATTCTATCGGTAAAGATGAAATTGAATTGATTGCCGTAGTTCTTGATTGGATGAATCATAAAGATTATGAGAGATTATTTGGATTTAATTAAAATGAAAAACAACGAGGAAGTTGAAAAATTAGCGAGAAAAATTATTTCTGAGTTAAAGCCTTTTTGCAAAAAAATTAAAATTGTTGGAAGCATTGGAAGACATGAAAAAAAACATGTTGATATTGATATTGTTTTAATCCCAAAAGACAGAAAGAAGCTTGAAGATTTTATGAAGACGCGGGGAAAATTTTTGCAGGGAGGAGAGCATGAGTCAACATGGAAAGTTAAATACGAACAAAAAACAGGAAATTTTTTGACAAACTCTGCTCCCGACCTCGCACGAGCTATTGATAAAAAAATTTACTCTCTACCACGAAGTCGCTCGCCCAAACGTGGACGAGTTAAGGGAATTCAGATAGAACTTTATTACACTAATGAAAAAGAATGGGGAGCGGAATTGCTGGCTTATTCGTCGTCAAAAGGTTCTGCAATTGGATTAAGAGTTATTGCAAAGAAAAAAGGGCTTCATTTAACACAGCATGGTTTGTTTAAAGGAAAAAAAAGAATTGCCGGCAAAACTGAAAAAGAAATTTATAGAGCGTTGGGGAGAAAATACAAAAAACTTGAGGACAGATGATGAAAAAATTATTTTTTGTGATATTATTTGTAATTTCGTTATTAGTTTTGATTTTTATAATTATTTTTATTATTGGTTACATTAAACAAGAAGAAAGAATTGTAGATATAGAACGAGTTGTTAGCGGTTATGTTAGAGATTGCATCTTTAAGGTTGGTGAAAATGTTTCCATCCCCTCTGCTAAAATTCGTTATGCTGGTATTTCTGTTTCTACTTTAGACGATGGTTATTTCTCAATAAAAGTTAGAGGTGACCCAGAGCTATTGATAACTGCGAATGGTTATCACAATTACAAAGAGAAACCTTCAAGGATGGTTGACAGTGCATTTTATCTAATTCCTGATGATGTCTACAAAGACCTGTCTACTGTGGTGTGGGAGAAGGAAAACGGTAAATATGAAAATTGGATGAGAAAGTGGACCAGACAACCTGAAATTATTGTGGCAAAAGAAAACGGCACCGATGAACAAGTTAATACTGTTGTTACTGCTTTAAAAAGCGACGTGTTTAATAAAATGACTGGCGGTTTGTATTCTTCCGAAAACATTACTGTTCTTGATAGAATACCGCAAGAATTATATGAAATGAAAAATAGGGATGGAAAAATAATAATTTATTTTGCAGAAAAGATGATGCATGATTTTGTTGTTGATATGGGCGGTTCTGCGCATGCCATTGATAATGAAGATGGTGACATATTTTTTGCTGAATCTGTTTGGAATCCTCTAGATAATTTTGACAAGTTTAATGTTTACCATGAACTAGCGCACACAGTTACTAGTGGAGGGCATATCAACTACAAGCCCAGCATAGTCACCGAAGTTGAGCCCAGGCCTCCAAATGGTAATCCAACTGAAGCGGATTACAAATACTTGAATTGTGTTTACAACAGTCCATTAAAAAGGGATAACTAAAATTCTTTTTAGAAAAATTAAAATGAAAAGATTTAAATATACTAAGGTATACTACGATATACTATGGAAACCACAATAAAAGTATCTAATGAAGTAAAAAAATATTTGGATAAAATGAAGATTTTTGAACGAGAAACATACAACAATGTTATAGAGGTTCTCATAGAAGATAATCTGGAATTGAACGAAAAGACAAAAAGAGAATTAAGAGAAAGAGAGAAAAATCCAAAGTTTATTTCTCATGAAGAAGTTGGGAGAAAATTAGGATTATAATGTTTGAAATAAAATGGGAAGAAAAAGCTCAAAAAGAATTATACAAATTAGAAAATCAAATTTCTTCTAGAATCTATAAAAAGATTAATGAGCTAAAACAAGGATTTCAATCAAAAGACATAAAACGAATTCAAGGAGAAAATAAATTTAGATTAAGAGTTGGGGATTATAGAGTTCTCTTTTCTTTGGAAAATGACTTAATAACTATCTGGAAAATTGGACATAGAAAAAATATCTGTGATTAATATGAAAATAAAAATAAAACTTCATCCAAATTCATCACAGGAAAAAATAGAGAAAATATTAGAGAATAATTATGAAGTTTGGATTAAAGAAAAACCAATTGATAACCAGGCGAATATTGAGCTATGTAAAATATTGAAAAAATATTTTGGAAAACCCGTAAAAATAAAAAGCGGTTTTACATCAAGAAATAAAATTATTGAAATTTTGGAATGAAAGCAAATAGGAAATTTTCATTCATCCAAATTTCAGGAAAAAAATAAAATGAAATACGAACCTGCGCCGGACATTCAAATAATTGTTGAAGAACTTTGTGTAAGTTTGTTTCCGCATGTAAAATTGGACAGAGTTAAATGTTTTAGGAGTTTTGGAACTTCTTCAAGAGGAACTATTGCAAGATGCCACGCTCTCGGAAAATTAATGCAAAAAGCAATTGGGATTGACGCTGTTTATGCTTTAGAATTTTTGTGTCCAAGATTTGAAAAATTATCTGAAGAAGATAAAATAAAAACAATTATTCATGAATTAATGCACATTCCTAAAACTTTTGGCGGAGGATTCAGGCAGCATGATTTTGTTTGCGAAAAAAATGTTGCCCTTCATTACGAAACTTACAAAGCGAAAAAAGCAGACAAGGAAAAAATGAAGAGGTGGTTTGGAGTATGAACTTTTATATTAATTTTAAAAATAATAACCTAAAGGTCACAAGAAAAATTAAAATTTCAAATGTTAAAAAACTTTCATGGTTTCAAAAAGTAATTGGCTTGATGTTTTCATCCAGAGAAAAAGCCAAAGCACTTTTATTTGAATTTGAAAAACCAACAAAAATGAGCTATACTTCTTTGTTTGTATTTTTTCCTTTCATAATAATCTGGTTAGATAGCAGTAATAATGTTCTTGATTTTAGAAAAGCAATCCCATTTACATTTAATATTCCGTCGAGAAAACTTTATAAAAAAGCATTAGAAATCCCATTTAATAGTAATTACGAGGAGATAATTAAAAAAATTTTAAACTCTCGTCGGTAGAAAAGTTTAAAAAGAAATGAGGGCATACTTATTCATGCAAAAGGAGGTAAAAAAAGATGGGAAGTATAATTGCTAAAAATATTGTTAAGAGAAAGCCAGGGTTTCTTTACTATGTAGATGGAAAAGGAAATGTATGTGAAGCTAAAATGGCTAGAGGCGGAAAAAAGAAAAAGAGGAAATAAATTCAAAAACATTTTTATCTTTTATTTTTTAATTAATTTTATTTTTTTATTTTTTAGTTAATTTTATATATTTCTTTTTTCTTTTTGTTTCATGTCAATTATTTTAGGAATTGAATCAACAGCGCACACTTTTGGAATTGGAATTGTAAAAAATGGAAAAATTCTTTCAAATATTAAAAGCAGTTTTACAACTGAAAAAGGCGGGCTGATTCCCCTGGAAGTTGCTAAGCATCATCGGGAAAATAAAGAAAGAATTTATTTTGAATCTTTAGAAAAAGCAGGAATCAGCGAGGAGAAAATTGATGCAATTGCTTTTTCTCAGGGTCCTGGATTGGCTCCTTGTCTGCTTGAAGGAATAAAATTTGCAAAAGAGATTTCATTAAAATTAAAAAAACCAATTATTCCCGTGAATCATTGTGTTGCTCATCTTGAAATTGGTCAAATAACTGGTGCGAGAGATCCGGTCATGCTTTATGCTTCCGGAGCAAATACTCAAGTGATTGCTTATGCTTCTGGAAAATATAGGGTTTTTGGAGAAACTTTGGACATTGGCGTCGGTAATTTTATTGACACTTTTGCGCGCTACGCAGGAATTGGTTTTCCCGGAGGACCAGCAATAGAAAAATTATCTTTAACAGGAAAAACTTTAATTGAATTGCCTTACACAATCAAAGGAATGGATTGCGCTTTTTCAGGAATTTTAACTAATTTAAAACAAAAATTGGAATCTGGGTCCCCAAGGGATGACTCTGATGAGCCTTCTGGTGAGCCTAATTATAAATTATCTGATTTAGCATATTCAATGCAGGAAGTTGTTTTTGCAATGCTGGTTGAAACTGCAGAAAGAGCTTTGGCGCACACCGGAAAAAATGAATTGCTTTTAGGAGGAGGTGTTGCATGCAATTCAAGATTACAAGAAATGTGCAAAATAATGTGCGATGAAAGAGGGGCTAAATTTTTTGTTCCATCAAATGATTTATTAACTGATAACGGCAGTATGATCGCATATTTGGGTGAAATTTTATTTAAAAATAGAGATTTTATTCTAGCTAAAGATATTGATAAAGTAGACATAGCCCCACGTCAACGAACTGACGATGTAGAAATAAAATATAAGTGAGGCCAATGTGTTTTATCGAATTGGATTAATCCTTCTTTTTTGAGTTTTGATAAATAATGATTAACTACTCTTTTGCTTTTTTTAAGATGATTAGCAAATTCCTCCGAGGTTACTTTTTTATTCAATTTTTTTAATTCTTTTACATAAAATTCTTTATAGCTGTTTCTTGAAATCTGATTTCTTTTAAAACTACCCATAATCTCTTTCCAAGATTTCTCTTTTTTTGAATTATAGAACTTTATCCCTATTTCAGATAATTTATTAAAATCTTCCCATCCAGAAATATTTATTTCATATTCTTTATCATTATTTTTTCTAAATTTACATCCAATGTCTATTTTATTTAATAATTCTGCCCACTGCTCTAAATATTTTTTGTTTCTCATTCTTACTCTTAATTTCCTGTATAATTGATAATGATTAATTGAACCTTCACAATCTATTAACGCGCTAAATGCTGAAGCTATTAACTCGGTGTTTTTAGGAAGCATATATTCTCCTATTTCTAATTTCTTTTTATTAGCATATTTATCCAGAAATTCTAATAATTTTTTAGTTGGAAACCTTAAATCGCCATATGCCCAACATTCTAAATTTCCTTCACATATTATTTTATCTTTTAGGTATTTTATATTAATAAGATATATTCTATTATTATAGTTGATTGATATTTTATGATTTTTCTTATAAGGGAGGCTTGTAACAGCTTTTACTTTATTTTCATCAAAAGGGCTTTTTTCTATGTGAAAATTTAACTCTTTATTTTTCTCAATCAATTTCACCTCTTCTTTTTTTGTATTATTGTTCAGTCTTATTTTAAGTAATATTCTTTTTCCAACTTTCATACCTAAATTATTTGCTAGTTCTTCAATATGGTTTAGTAAAGGAAGGTCTTTATTCTGAATTGTTAAAGTAAAATTTTTTGATGACCAATATCCTTTTACTTTGAGTGCTTCAATTAAGTAAGCCGTGTCTTTATTTATCTTAATTTCTGAATAAGCAATCATAGCATAAATAGTCTATTAATCTATTTAAATGTTGCTTTTTGACGCAATGATTGGCTTCTTAGGAGAAATTATGTTCAAGAAAGGAATTAAATTTTCTCATAAAAATTTAGATGAAGTTGATATTTTACCGAGGCAAAGAACTGACGAAGTTCAAATTAATTGGAAATGAACTTCTATTGTGATGGATTTTTTCAAGAATAAAAAATCCTAAGAACCGACGACGTGGAAGTTTTTTGGAAATAAATAATAACAATAATATTTAAATATCTCATTTTTATTATTAAATTATGAAAAAATTGGCGATAATCTTTGGATTATTTTTATTAATGTCTGTTGCATTTGTTTCTGCGCATTATAATTCTGAAAATGATTTAGATAAAAACGGAAAAGTTTCTTTTAGCGAATGGATAAAAAATATTTTTGGAAAAATTACTGGGAAAGCATTGGACCAACCTCAACAGGGACCTCTTCCTCTTTGCCTTGACAGCGACGGAGATGGTTATAACTCTACTATTGGTGACGCGTGTGGGAGAGTTGTAGATTGCAATGACCTCAATAAGCTAATCTATCCTGGAGCTCCAGAGAATACCACTGCTCTTTGTTCGGACAATTTAGATAATGATTGTGATTTTGGAAAAGATTGCGCGGATTCTAATTGCAATTTAAAACTTAGTACAGGAGGAAAAACTTGTCAATATGGAACTGAGACAACTTGTAATGATGTTTTCGACAACGATGCTGATGGAAAAATAGATTGCGCTGATTCTGATTGTAGTTCTTCTTCTTCTTCTTCGTGTGTGCAAGTTGGTTGCGTGAATGGCGCTACCCAAATCTGCGGGACTACTGATGCTGGAGAGTGTAATAAAGGAGTTCAAACTTGCTCAAGTGGGCAATGGAGTGCTTGCGGAGGTGCTTATGTAGGTCCTGCAACAGAAATCTGCGGAAATAATATTGATGAGGATTGTAACGGGGTTGATTTGGTTTGTCCTATTACTGCTTGCACAGATACCGACGCTGGAATAAATTACACTATTGCAGGAAGCGCATATAATTTAACTTTTTTAAATTCTCCAAAACAAGATTATTGCATTAATAATACTCATTTAAATGAAAGTTCCTGCTCTGTAAATAATGCAGTTATTTCTCAACCTTATAATTGTAAATTATTAGGCGCTGCATATTCGTGCTCTCAAGGAGCATGCTCCTGCAACCCTACTTATGTAAAATCCAGCTGTGCAAACGAAATCGCAGTTTTTGAAGACGCAAGCGCCTGTGGCGCTTCTGATTATACTGCGCCTTATGACTGCGACGGAAACGGGGTAATTTCAAAACCTTCCTGCATTTCAACAACTGCTGACGTTTCAATAGGAGAAGGAATGGAATTTTTGCCTTTTGATAATTCAATAAATTATTCAGGCGCGGGTTCGCAAATAGTGCAGGTAGCAGAAGGTTATCAGGGAGTTGAATTTGACTGGAATTTTTCAGCTTCAGAAAAACTTGATTTTTGTGACATTGAAATTAAAACCTCTTCTCCAACAAATAACTTTGGTTATGTTTTGTTTAATTCAACTCAAAATATCTCCAATAAAATAGTTTATGTTGATAAATTAAATTCAAGTTCAGGAGCAGTTTGCATAAAAGATGTTTCCGGAGTTGTTTCAGTCAGTGAATTTAGTTCTAATTGTTCTGCAAGCAACGAAGTTTTATTGATATGTCCCTCCCCAAGGGATGACTCTGGTGAGCCTTCTCCGACTAATTCAATTTATAATTGTGATATTTCAGAGGATAATCTTACATTTATTGTTTGGCCTTTAAATCATTCTGCAGTTAAAGAGATGTTATCAATTACCGGATTAGTCAGCGACGGAACAGGATGTTTTGAAAATTGGAATTGCACCGAATGGTCTGACGCTGTTAATCAGTGCGGAACAAAAACTTGCAATGATTTAAATAATTGCGGGACAAATCTTTCAAGACCCTTAGAAATTAAAAGTTGTGTTTTGATTGGAGAGACAGAAGGAGACGAATTTGAGACAGGCACAAGTGAAAGTCGGGAATCTAATACAAAATCTGTTCTTTTTATTATCCTTGGAATTGTCGGACTTATTTTAATTATTTTTCTTATTTTGCATTTTATGAAAAGAGGAAAATCTGAAGAAGAATTTTCAGAGCCTCCAGCACACCATCAACAAACTCCTCCTCCAAGAAGTCTGCCTGCTCCTCCTCAAAACAGAGCAGTTCATCATAACCAATATCAACATACTCAGTTAGCTCCTCAGCGTTAGATTCTTTTTAGATATTTTTTAAAATAAATAAAGAAAACAGGAAGTTTTCATTATTCATTTAACAGGAAATAAAATGAATAAAGATTTATAAAGCAACTTTTTCTTTACTAAATATCCAATGAGCGATTAAAAATTCGCGAGGAATTTTTAATTGTTCTTATAACTAAATAGAAATAAAACCAAAATGAAAGCAAAAACAGGAAATTTTTGTATTCATTCAAATTTCAGGAAAAAATTTAAATGACTGACATATATCAAATTATTGAAAAGGCAAGAAAGACCGGAAAAATAGAAAAAGGAACTAATGAAGTTACCAAAGCTATTGAAAGAGGAACTGCAAAATTAGTTGTTTATGCTTCTGATGTTGAGCCAAAAGAAATTGTTCAGCATCTGCCAGTTTTGTGCAAAGAAAAAAAGATTTTATGCAAAGAAGTTGATAGCAAGCAAAAATTAGGAATTGCAGCAGGTTTGCCTGTTTCAGCATCTTCTCTTGTTGTTATTGAATCCGGCGACGCTGAAAAAGAAATTGTTGCTCTGAAAAAATAAATTTTTTTAAGATAAAAATATAATTTAACCAAATGAAAAACAAATTATCAAATACAAAAATTTTTAATAGGAAAATAACAAAGGAGTTGTTAATAATTTTATAAAATGGGCGGAAGTTCAAAACAACAAAAACAAAAAGAAGATAAACAGCAGCAGCAATCTTCAAAAGGAAGCGAGAGAATTGTTTTAGGAGAAGCTGTGCCGGCTCTTGTAGAAGAGATTTTAGGAAGGACTGGTTTTAGAGGAGAAGTTACACAAGTTAAGTGTCTTGTTCAGGAAGGCAAGGATCAGGGACGGTCAATGAGGAGAAATTTAAAAGGGCCTGTGAGAGTTGGAGATGTTTTAATGCTTAGAGAAACAGAAATTGAGGCTCGTAGAATCAAACCAAAAGTAACAAAGGGGGCTTATACATGATAATTGATTTAGAAATTCCAACAATAGAAAATGGAAAAATTAATTTTTCTAAATTAGAATCTGAATTAGGAAAGTTTTTTTGCAATGATCCGGAAAATGTTTATGTTAATGTGATGGGAAAAGATAAATTTCTTGTAAAAGAAGTAATGGATAATTTACAACCTTCTTTTGATTATAAAATTCTTGGAATAGGAAGAAGAAAAGATAATTATTTAATTAAAGTTGGAGCTAAAATATAAAATGCCAATCTGTTTTTATTGCAAAAAAGAATATGATATTCATAGGGGTTTGACTTTTATTTTAGCTGACGGAACAATAAAGCATTTATGTTCCTCAAAATGCAGAAAAAATATGCATATGAAAAGAAGAAAAGTTCGTTGGATTTCTAAGAAGAAAAAAGAATAAATTGCTCACTTCATTTGGATTTATTTATAATTTTACTTTAAACAATTTAATTAAAGTATTAACCTCATTCTCAATCTTTGCTGTTAGGATAATCTTCTTAATTTCTGCGAGTGAAACGAGCAAGTATTTTTAAAAGGAGATATATTCTTGTTTAAAGCAATATTTAAAAGGTTACCCTACCTAAATTTTTTAGAAATAAAAGGGGTGGTATGGTGTATAAAAAGTATATTAAAAGAGGGGGTAAGTTATTTGGTCCGTATTATTATAGAAGTATAAAAAAAGGCGGTAAGGTAATTACTCAATATGTTAAAAACCCAAACGATTTTCCCAAAAAAAAGTTTTCAATTGGCTATAAAAAGATTAATAAAAATTTCTTAATTTTGCCGATACTCTTTTTAATTTTAATTGCAGGTTTCTTTATTCTTAAGCCCGTTTTAACCGGTAAGGTAATTCTTTCTGTTGATAATTCTTATGTTTCTCAGGAAGCTCTTTTTGGCGAACTAAAGCTGAATTTAGAGCCAAATGAATTTATTCCTGCAGATACAAAAGTTTTAATTAACAATGAAGAATTTATTTTAAGAAATTTAATAAAAGAAATTCCAAAACCGGGAGAATTTTATGTTTCTGGAACAGAAATTTCCGGGAAAGGAGAGGGCTATGGTTCAGGAAATCCGGAAGTTTTTTTTGTTTTGAATATTTTGTCTGAGAAAGAGAAGGATAAAGAAATTTCTAAGGGAATTTTAGAAAATGAAACAACAGAATCTAATGAAGCTGAAGAAGAAACAGAAACAATAGAATCTAATGAAACTAAAGAAGAAATTCCTGCAGAAATAACAACTTCTGAAATTCCTGAAACTGAAGAATCCCCAAGGGATGACACTGGTGAGCCTCAAACACCAATAGAAGAAATAGAAGAGACAACTCCGGCAACAGGGCAAATAATTTTGAATTTTTTTAATAAAATATTTTTGACAATTACAGGAAAAACTGCTCTTGAAAATGTTAATGAAGTTTCAGGAAGAGTTTCTAAAGACAAGCCAATTGTTTATGCGCTTGAACAGGGTCAGACAGCTGAAATAAAAAATTCAAATGAAAAAGTAAATTTGGAAATAATAAACAATACAGCGACTATAACAACGGATTATTCAGGCGAGAGGGCGGAATATTTGATAAATTTGTCTGAATTAAATATTCTTACAGGACAAAATGAATTTGAAATTAAATTAATTTACAACGACACTGAATTTGCTTCTATAGTTAAAAATGTTAAATTTGAAAGCAATGAAACAAATATTACCGGGAGCAGTGTGATTTTTGAAAATCTTACAGAAGAGATAATTCAGCATACAGCAATTGCAGGAAAGCCGGTAAAATGGACAAAAAAAATAAAAGCAGATAGTCGGGAAACAAATGTTCTGCTTCCAAAAGAGGCAGAAAATATTTCGATTTATAAATTGGAGAATACAATTGCTGCGGATTTGAATAATTCAATAACCGGAAGTTTGATTTTAAGTTATGAAAAAGAAAATCCTGGTTTTTTTAATAGATTATTTGCTTTTATTACAGGAAGAGCAGTAGAGATTATTGAAAGGCAGGAAGAAATTGAAATTAATATCAGCGAAAATGCAAATAGTGATTATGAAATTGAATATTTTACTCCCGGACCTGAAATTACAGAAAAAAATATTTCTAATGGAAAAGAGATTGTAATTTCTTCTGAAGTTAATTATGAAAACATTTTAGCATATACGGCTCTTCCCGAGAATATTAATTTAGAAGAAATTAAACTTTATCATAAAATAAATGGTTCTACACCCGACGGTGTATCCTCTGGTGAGGTAAGAGTTTTAGTGGATTTTATTGCTTATACCGAAGACAATAAAATTGTAGAAAATGAAAATGATTTAGATGATGATGTTTTGAATGAAATTGAAAATAAAGTTTTGAAAAAAGAAGAAAATGAAATTATGGAAAATAAATCTTTGGATAAACCATACAGGAATATAATTTATGGAGAAGAAATCCAAGAGAAATTAGATTATCAAATTAAAAAAATAAGAACAGAAAGCAAAGAAAAAGTTTCTTATATTGAATGGATTGTTCCGCATTTGTCAAATCAGACTTATGAACTTATTTTAATTTCAAAAGCAGAACATCTTGACGAAAATAAAACTTTTATTGAAGATGTTTATGAGCAGGTAAAAGAAAGAGATGGCAATTTTACAAACGAAATTCCTGCAAAACATTACATCAGAGTAACTTTTGAAAAAAATCTGACAAATGAAAATGATATTACAATTTATGCAAAGGCGGGCTGCAATGGCTCCATAAAAATAAATGAAATAGATGTTCCTTGCGAGATTTATGAAAAGAAAATGAGGCTTGATTCCTTAAGAGGTGAAAATGGATAAAAAAGAAATTAATTTTATTTTGGAAGAAGGAGAAGGATTGAAAATAGAGTTTAAAGAGAGTTTTGACTCAAAAAACCTATCTAAAGAACTTGTTGCCTTTGCAAATTCTGAAGGCGGGAAAATATTTTTAGGAATCAGCGATAAGAAAGAAATAAAAGGCATTGATGTTAACAATAAATTAAAATCTCAAATTCAAGATATTGCGAGGAATTGCGAACCTCAAATTAAAATTAATTTTGAAGAATTTGAAAATCTTTTGATAATAAATGTTTTTGAAGGAAAAGACAAGCCTTACAAATGTTCTTCAGGATTTTATTTGAGGCAGGGTCCAAATTCCCAGAAATTAACAAGAAATGAGATTTTATATTTTGCAGTAAATCTTGGAAAAATTAAATTTGATGAACAAATAAATGAAAATTTTAAATTTCCTAAAGATTTTGATAAAAACAAATTTAACTCTTTTTTGAAGAAAAGCAACATTTCAAAGATGAATAATTCTAAAAATGTTCTAATAAATTTATCTGTTGCTGTTAAATCAGGTAAAAATATTCAATTGAACAATGCTGGAATTTTATTTTTTGGAAAAAACATCCCTAAATTCATCAGGCAGAATTTTACAACTTGTGTTTTGTATAAAGGCAAAGAAAGAGTGAACGTAATAGACAGGAAGGATTTTAATGAAGATTTAATCAGCAATTATGAAAATTCTCTTAAATTTTTAAAACAGCATTTAAAATTAGAATATATTATTAAGGGAGGAGGACCAAGGCAGGAAATTTTAGAGGTTCCAGAAGAAGCATTAAAGGAAGCTTTGTTAAACGCACTGGCTCATAGAGATTATTTTGAAAGCGGGGCTGGAATTTTTGTTGAAATTTTTGATGATAGAATTGAAATTTATAATAAAGGCAAACTGCTTTTTGATAAAAAAGATTTGGGAAAAATAAGTTTATCAAGAAATCCGATTTTATTTGATTTATTTCATAGAATAAATTTAATTGAGAAAATCGGTTCTGGAATAGGAAGAATAAAAAAATTAATCAAAGAAAGAAAATTAAAAGTTAGTTTTGAGAGCAATGAATTTTTTAGAATTATTTTTGAGAGGTCAAAAATTAGCCAGGAGAAAACTGTGGAGAAAACTGTGGAGAAAACTGTGGAGAAAATATTAGATATAATTCATAAAAATCAAAAAATAACGCAGGAAGAATTAGCTGAAAAAACGGGGTTGTCAAGAAGAGGGATAGAATGGAATATAGAAAAATTAAAACAAGAAGGCAAAATAAAAAGGATAGGTCCTGACAAAGGCGGTTCTTGGGAAATTTTAAAAAATGAAAAATAAAATAAAAAATTTAACAATATTTGGAATAATATTAATTTCTATTTTCTTATTTATATTTTTAGCAAGCGCATTAACTCCGCAGGAAGAGATTGCGCAATTAGAAAACGAATTAAACAGCGCGGGTTATGATTGGCTCGTTAACTATTCCCTAAGGGATGACCCTCATGGGCCTAATTTAACTTATCCTAGAGTTGAAGTTTATGAGAAAGATAAGAATGATACAATTGCAACTTTTGAAAAAATCAGCGAAGACAAGGAATATAAAATTTATCTGACAAATCTAAATGGAAGCCAGAACACTTTTGATTTGAAAGTTTTTTCCCCAAGGGATGACTCTGGTGAGCCTGGAGGAAGTGTTTGGTTTGATTATATTGTTGACCCGATTATTCTCGGAAATGCCAATTCAGTAAATACAAACACAACTTATGAAAACAACTTCACGCACTTAAACGTCTCAAATTCATCAATAATTGCATATTATCCTTTTGATGTTAATAATAATTCTGATGGAATAACTTATGATTATACAGACAAGAATAATGATGGAGTTAAAATGACTGGAGTAACTTTTAACAATACTGGATGTATTTATGGAAATTGTTATACTTTTAGAGGTTCTGATGCCAGTAATCTTACTCTTCCTAATGGCGCAGGAGTTTATGGTTCATCTCCAAGAACACTGTCTGTATGGGTAAAAACAACAGATACTTTTGGAGCATTTTGGGCTTATGGAAATAGAAATGCAAATACTGAGGAATTTACATTATTTATAAACAGCGGTTCAACTATATTGCTTAAAATTCAAGGAGCGGGAATGATTCAATGGCCAACTTCTAACGTTCTAAATGGAAATTGGCATAATGTTGTTTTAACTTATAATGGAAGCACAATTAATAATTCTGAATTATATTTAGATGGAGTTAAATTAGTCAGAACTGAACTTACTGTAGGAACTCCAAACACTCAACCTAAATTCTTTATACTTGGCATGGCTCAATATGCGGGGTATGAATTTGCAGGAGAATTAGATGAATTTATGGTTTGGAATACTGCTTTAACCGCTGACGAAGTTTTAGCGATTTACAACAACCAAACAAATAGATTTTTTCCAACAGGAACAATGAATTGGACGGGTGTGAATTTTGCAGGAAATGATACAATAAATATAACTTTGCAGGGTTGTCAGCAAAACATGGGAAGCTCTTTGAAAGCAAGTGTCAATGACGGGGCTTTTGTTGCATTTGACAGCAATTGTTTTATTCAGGATTACAATGCAACAGGAGATTTAAATTCTGCAAATGTGACAATTCAATTTCTTGCAGGAACAAATAATTTTTACACTCCGTTGGTAATTGGGAATTTGAGTTTGGATAATAGAGATGCAATTTTCCCGCAAATCTCTTTCAAATCCCCGACGCCTGCAAATGGAACTATCAGCTCAGACAATAATTCAATCATCATAAATACTTCTATAACTGAATTAAATTTAAATACGGCAAAATTTAATTGGAACGGAACTAATTTCACGATTTTCAATGATTCAACAGTTTTGCATTTGGGTTTGAATAATTTTTCAGCAATTGGAGAAAACGGAACTCGTGTTGTGGATGTTTCAAAATATGAAAATCACGGAACACCTAATGGGGCATTTTTTAATAGCACAGGAGGATTTTATGGCGGAGGTTATACTTTTGACGGCGTGAATGATTTTATTAATGTTAGCGACCCTTCAAGTCTTAATATAACTGGCAAAATAACAGTTGCGTCTTGGATTAAACTTTCAGCATCTCAACTTAATGCACCCATTGTAGCAAGATGGGGGAGCGACCAAAGTTATTTGCTGGGTGTAGACTATGTGACTGCTAATAAGATTATATTTGGAATTAGAGTTTCTGAGGTGTCTAAAACTGCAACTTCAACAAATACTTATAATGATGGGAAATGGCATCAAGTTGTTGGTGTTTTTAATGGAACAAATGTTTTGCTTTATATTGATGGAGGAGCAGAAGCGGTAACAGGAAGTGCAACAACAGGACCTATTGATGGACCCGCAAATAATGTTTTTATTGGAAGTTATAATTCCCTTGGTAATTTTTTCAACGGCTCAATAGATGAAGTCCGTATTTTTGACAGAGCTTTATCTGCAAACGAGGTTACACAATTGTATATGTCAAATTTGCAAAAGTTAAATAATACAGATTGGCTTCTTTATGTTAATCAGACAAAGCATAATTCAACAACTGGTTTAGGCAACGGGCAATATACTTATTTCTCAACTGCTATAGATACGGCAGGAAATGAAAATTCAACTGAAACAAGGACAATAACTTTAGATACAACAAATCCAACTTTTACCTGGAACTCGCCAACACCCGCAGACAAAACATTTTCGTCAAGTAATTCTTCATATTTGAATGCAACAATTACCGACGCCAGTAATACTTCAGCATGGTTTGACTGGAACAAATCAGTTAAAGGATATTGGGCAATGGATTTCAGAAACTCAACAGATGTTTTTGATAATTCAACATACAGCAACTTTGGAACAATTTCAGGAGCAGTAGCAAACATTTCAGGAAAACGCGGGGATTCTTTTACTTTTGATGGTGTGAATGATTTAATAAATATTAATACAGCAGTTGGTGATTTGGCTGCAACAACTAAAGGAACTTGGAGTGCTTGGGTTAAACCTGTTGATGCAACGCCTACGGCTCAAGATGAAATTATTGCATTTGCTAATGGTGATCAGACAGATATGATACATCTTATGATAGATATAACGACTGGAAATTTTCGGATAAATGCTATAAATAATGGGGCAGCATTGTGGCAAGTGGCTACCGACGTTGCTCCTTTTTCTGATAATACCTGGACCCAGATTGCATTAGTTCAAGACGGGGTTTCGCCAGTTTTGTATGTTAATGGTGTTGCTCCAGCACAAACTTTTTCAATTTCAACTGATAAAACTATTTGGTTTAATAATTTGGTAATGAATAATGGAAGAATAGGGACAAGGTTTTGGGATGCAACAGAAGGAGATGGAGGACTTCCTTTTAACGGAAATATTGACGAAGTCTTAATTTTTGACAGAGCTCTTTCAGCAAATGAAATAAAAGCATTATATGACACAAGTGCAGTAAATAATATTTTACAAAATAATTTCACATCTTTGTCAAATGCAAAATATAATTATTCAGTTTATGCAATTGATGATGCAGGAAATCTTAACTGGACTTCACCAGATAGGCAGTATACTGTTGATACAACCAATCCGACAATTTCCTACAATGCCCAAACACCAACAGATAATTCAACAATTAATTCAAATTCAATTTATGTGAATGTTTCAGTTTCAGATACAAACTTTGAAAATATGACTTATTATTTATATAATGAAACTTTAAATGTTTCAAAGTTAGTCGGATATTGGAATTTTGATAGAAATACTACAAGTGTTCGGGATTTGTCGGGAAACAAAAATGACGGAACAAGAAACGGGGGAGTTAATTGGACGACGGGGGGAAAATTAGACAGTGGATTTAGTTTTGATGGTGTGGATGATTTTATTGAGAGAAATAATGCAGTAATCAGCGGGACCCCTGCAACTTTTAGTGCTTGGATAAATCTAAAGAGTTTAGGTGTAAATCAAAGAATAGTTACAATAAATCCAAAATCTGCAGGTAACAGTGCATTATCCATATTTGTTGATACAGCTAATAAAGCCAGTGCACAACATTATGATACAGATGGTGCAGTAGCAACAGGCACAACTACTTTGACAACTAATACTTGGTATCATATAGTTGGGGTTTTTGCAAGTGATTCCTCAAGAACAATCTATGTAAATGGTGTTTCACAAAACACAAATACGGGAGTTCAATCTGCAATGAGCGGATTAAATTATACTTCTATTGGCGATATTGCTTGGAGCACTGGAAATATTCAGTTTTTCAACGGCTCAATAGACGAACCAATGATTTTTAACAGCGCTTTATCAGCGACAGAAGTTTCAGAATTATATAACAGAGGTTTGGTAAATCACACAACTTATTCAAATTAGATACAACTTTCCCGACAATTTCCTACAACTCTCAAACTCCTGCAGATAATTCAACAATTAATTCAAATTCAATTTATGTGAATGTTTCAGTTACAGAAACAAACTTTGAAAATATGACTTATTATTTATATAATGAAACTTTAAATGTTTCAAAGTTAGTCGGATATTGGAATTTTGATAGAAATACAACTTCTGTAAGAGATATTTCTGGAAATAAAAATGACGGAACAAGAGTTGGGGGAGTAAATTGGACGACGGGGGGAAAGTTGGATAGTGGATTTAGTTTTGACGGCGTGAATGACAGAATTAATATTGATACAGCAGTTGGAGATTTATCTACAACAACAAAAGGAACTTTGAGTGCTTGGGTTAAACCTGTTGATGCTACCCCTCCGAATCACGACACAATTATTTCTTTTACAAATTCAGCAGTACAAGATACTTTTTTTTATATACCAATTTTACCTAATAGTGGAATCCTGCGTGTCGAAATGAACGTTGCAAATGAAATTAAATGGGGAATAGATACTGATGCTTCCCCATTTTCAGACAATACTTGGACACATATTGCAATAGTTCAAGATGCAGTTTCGCCTATTTTATATGTAAATGGTGTTGTGCCAGCACAAACATCTTATTCACCAAATGATATAACTGTTTGGTTTAATGGTTTAACATCAGCAAATAGTGGAAGAATAGGAGACTTTTTTGATAGTTCTGGCGAGAGATTATTTTTTAATGGCTCAATAGAC
Organism: archaeon GW2011_AR19; assembly: GCA_000806015.1. Lineage (GTDB taxonomy): Archaea > Nanobdellota > Nanobdellia > Pacearchaeales > GW2011-AR1 > JWKY01. Next base: position 24,896 of record JWKY01000008.1, read on the forward strand.
GAACCAATGATTTTTAACAGCGCTTTATCAGCGACAGAAGTTTCAGAATTATATAACAGAGGTTTGGTAAATCACACAACTTATTCATGAATTAGATACAACAAATCCCTCAATAGTTTTTGCAAATCCGACGACAAATGCGAGTAATCTTTCTCAGGAGGATATTTTAGCGAATGTAACTTTCACTGAAGCAAATATTAATATCACAAACATAACTTTGTATAATTCAACCCAGAATATAATTAATTCAACAACGGGCACAACCTCGCCGGTTTATATTAATTTTTCAGATTTGGAAAACGGAAAATATTATTTAAATGCAACAATCAGCGACACAGCAGGAAATACAAATCAAACAGAAACAAGAGAGATAATTTTAGATACTATCAATCCTCTTTTAAATATAACTTTTCCAACAAATAATTCTTTTAGTTCAATCACTAATTTAAGTATTAATTATACAAGAAGCGATGCTACTGCAGGATTGAGTACTTGTTGGTATTCAAATGACACTTACACAACAAATACAACTCTTGCAGATTGTAATAATATAACAACAGTTCAGTGGGCAGAAGGACAGCATAATTTAACAATCTGGGTTAATGATACTGCTAATAATCAAGATTGGTTTAGAATAACTTTTACTATTGATACAACTCTCCCTGTTCCAGTATTTGCAAATCCAACAACAAACTCTTCAAATCTTTCACAAAATTTCATACAAGCAAATGTGTCTGTAACAGAAACAAATCTTAATACAATAAATATTTCTTTATTTAACTCAACACAAAATTTAATTAATTCAACTGCCGGAACAACTTCACCGCTTTATATTAATTTTTCAGATTTAGAAAACGGAAAATATTATTTGAATGCGACAGTAAATGATTCTGCAAATAATAAAAATTATACTGAAACAAGAACGATTTATTTGGATACTGTTGCTCCTAATTTAACTATAAATTCCCCAATAGCGACGACTTATTCTGTTTCTACAATTTTATTTAATGCAACTGCAATAGATTTTACTACTTTTGTAGATTCATGCTGGTACACATTAAACAGCGGAGCAACAAACCAGACTCTTTCAAGAGCAGGAACTTCAAACTCTTATAATTTCACGCAAACTTCAGTTGCAGACGCAAGTTATACTGCAAGATTTTATTGCAATGATACTGCAAATAATGTAAATAATACTGAAACAAAAGCATTTACAATTGATACGAGTGTTCCCGTTCTTGGAGGAGGCGGACCAGCGCCTGCTGTCGGGGCTGGCGGAGGAGCCGGAGTTTCAAAGCCGTCGCCAAAAAGAATTTTTAATTTGAATTATAATATGTATGATACAACAATTTCATTAAAGCAGGTGGAATTTGATTTGCTCAAGATAACAAACAATGGAGAAATATCAGACGATTATATAATCGAAGTTAAGACAATAGGAAATATTATTTCTTTTGAAAATAATAAAATGAGTCTTGAACCAGGCGAAACAAAAGGCGCTGAATTTAAAATTTCCTCTCCAAAAGAGCCGGGAATTTATACAGGAAAAATAATTGTTACAAATGGAATTTCTGAAAGGGAAGTTTTGGTAACAATAAATGTAAAAACAGAAAAAAGTTTGTTTGATATAACTCTTGCAATTCCAGAATCTTTAAAAATTCTTTTAACAGGACAAAACTTAATTTCAAAAATTGATTTAATTCAGATGGGAGCAAAAGAAAAAATAGATGTTACTTTAAGATATGTAATAAAAGATTTTGAAGGTCAGACTTATCTTCAGGAGTCGGAAACTATTGCAGTTATAGACCAAAAATCATACGAAAAAGAATTTTTTACAAGCGAACTTCCTCCTGGCCAGTATGTTTTTGGAACTGAACTAATACATCCTGACGGAGTTGCAGTAGCAAGCACTCATTTTGTTGTGCAGGAAAAAGGATTTAAATTTGGAAAAGATGATATTTTATTGACTTCTTTAATTCTTGTTTTAATTTTAGTCTCTCTAATTATATTTTTATCAATTAGGAAATATAAGAGAGTTGGGAAGATGCTGGGAAAAAGAAAGACATTAAACTAATCTAGATACGTTTAAACTAATATGGAGACATATAAACTAAAATGATTAATTTTCTAACCAAAAAAGTTAAAAACTTAGTTTATTTAGGATAAACATGGAACAAAAACGATTAAACCTCGAGAATATGGGCAGAGAAATAATTGCTTTAAAGCAAGAGATGGAAAGAATGAAAGAGTTTATTAAAGAAGATTTAGAATTTGCAATAAAAACAGAATTAGCGTGGCAAAGGCATGATCGCGGAGAATTTACTAGAATAGATAGTGAAGAATTTCTTAAAGAAATAAAAAAATGGTGAAAGTTGACTATGATGATAATTTTAAACAAATTTTTTCTAAAATTAAAGATAATTTGCTTAGAATAAAAATTGAAAAACAAATAGAAAAAATAATTCAAAATCCTGAGATTGGAAAACCTATGCAACATAATAGAAAAGGAACAAGAGAAATTTATGTTAAACCTTTTAGATTATCTTATGCTTATCATAAAGGAGAGGATTTATTAGTATTCTTAGATTTTTATCATAAAGACGAGCAATAGAAATGTGGAACGCTAAATATCCGGGATATTAAAATTACTCGCTCAGCGGATTTATTTATAATCTTTATCCAGGCAGTTTTTTAATTATGATTTATCTTAATTAATTAACTTAATATCTCGAACTTTTCTATTATGGCAATTTTTTTAATTTCTGCGAGCAGGTATTTTCAAGAATAAATTAATAAAGTAAAAACAGGAAATTTTTTCATTATTCCTTTTACGGGAAATAAAAGAAATAAAGCAAATTCAGGAAAAATTTCCATTATTAATTTCAAGAATAAATTAATAAAGCTAAAAAAACTAATATTATAATGAAAAGAAAGGGGTGGATTGCGCTAATTGTTATTTTAATTGTTTTAGCAATTGCAATAGGAATTTATTTTAAATTCTCTCAGCCTGCAAGTTTTAAAATAACTCCCGATTATCCGATTAATTTGAATTTAATTTCAGGGGCAGAGGCAAGAACTTCAATAAAAATTACAAATAATGAAGAAGAACCCCATAATTTTAAAATTGAATTTACTGGAACAGATGAAATAGCTTCGCTAAGCGAAACAGAATTTTCTTTAGAGCCAAAAGAATCAAAAGAAATTGAAATAGTTTTTAATGACCCTCAAAATGTTTCCCATGTTTATTTTGCGAATTTAATTATAACTAATACAAATTTTAAAAAAAAGATTCCTGTTCTCCTGACTTTTAGAGAATCTGCGAGTTTATTTTCAATAATACAAAAACCAATTCCAAAATATTTTGATGTTTATCCCGGAGGAAAATTAGGAGTTGATATTGATGTATTTGCATCTGGCGGGAAAGATTATTCCAAAGAAGTAAAAGCAAGCTATGAATTATTGAGTTCTGAAGAATCAATTTTTTATTCTGAAGAAAATCTGATTATTGGAAATGAATACTCTTTTTCAAAAGTTTTTGATATTAGTCCTGAACTCTCCTACGGAAAATATGTTTTAGTTACTTCTATAGAATATAACGGGATAAAAAGCGTTTCATCTTATTTATTTGAGGTCAAGCCAAAACAAAATGAGTTTTTCCTGGAAAAAACCAATCTTCTTATTTTAGTTTTTTTTGCTTTTGTTATTTTAATTGTCATTCTTTTTATATATTTTATAAAATCAAGAGATGAATTGCTTTTGGCGTTGAGAAAACAGCAGTCAAGAGAGCTGGCAAAAAATATTGAATTAATTACTGCTGTTCAAAAGAGAGTTCCGGCTAAAAAAGAAAAGCTGGAAAAAGCAAAGAAAAAAGTTGTTATAAAAATAAAGAAAAGGCAGGAAAAACAGATAAAGGAATTAAGCAGATTAAAAAAGAAAGGCGTTAAAAAAGACAAAATTAAAATTCAATTAGAAAAATGGAAAAAACAAGGATATGGTTTCCCCGAAATTAAAGAAGAAATTCCGGAAAAAAACATCAATAAGCAAATAATAGAATGGAAAAGAGCAGGTTATAAACGGGAATAAATTCCTTTTATAAGCAATATTTAAAAACTAAAATAACTTTATAAAAAGAGAAAAAAAATGGTGAGTAAAAAAAATAAAACTTCTCCAAAATCTAAAAAACAGAAGAAGGGTTCTGTTTCAAAAACAGATTTTGAGACATTTAAATTTGGAGTTGAGCGATTAAAAGAGCTTGAAAAAGAACTTAATTCTCTTGATACTCGTGGGTTTGCCGGCGAAGAACAGGATATAAAGTCAAGACTGAAAAAAGTTTCTGAAATTCCATATATTGAAAGACAGATTAAAACTTTAAAATTAAAAATTGACAAAAAATACAAGCCTAAAAACAGAAAAAAAAGTTCCACTAAAAAAGTTGAAAAAGGATTAGAAAGAATTCAGGAAGATTTAGAAAAAATAGAAAAAGCCCACAAGCAGGATTCTGAAGTTATTAAAAAATCAGCAATCAGACAAAAAATTCTTATTGATTCCGGTGTTGATAATTTGGTGGATACTAATTTTAATAGTTTCTTGAAAGATACAAAAAAATCTTTGTCAGAGAGAATTGAGAAAAAAGAAAAAGAAATTGATGAATTTATGGAAATGGATTTAGAAGGAAGAGAAGAAAAATATCGTAAGAAACATGATAGCTTGTTATCTGATTTTGAAAACAAAAGAGTCAGTTTGGAAAAAGAACATAAGAAATTATTTAAAAATCTTATAAATGAAAAATTAAGATTAGAAAAGAATTTTTCAGGAAAAAAAATTAAATTAAAAGCAAGAGATGAAGAATTAAGAAAAAAACTTGAAAAAAAATATCAAAAAGAATTTGATGAGAAAGTTGAAACTGATTTGCATAAAGAAGTTGCTGAAAAATTCAGGGAAAAACTTAATAAAAAATTTGAAGAAGAAAAATCAATATTGGAAAAGAGTTTTTTAGGCGAAAAAACTAAATTAGAAGCAGGAGATGAAAAATTCAGGGAAAAACTTAATGAAAAACTTGAGAAAGAATATCAAGAAAAATTTGATGAGAAAGTTGCAGCTGATTTGCATAAAGAAATTACTAAAAAATTCAGGGAAAAACTTAATAAAAAATTTGAACAGGAAAAAGCAAGAATTGACAAGGAGTATAATGCTGAATTAAAGAAACATGCTAAAGAGGAATTGGAAAATCAAAATCGAAAATTAGAAGAAATAACAAAAGAAATTTTTAAAGAATCTAAAAAAAAGTTTGATATGGAAATTAAACAAGAAAAAATGAAAATTGATAAAGAAGTAAAATTAGAAAAACGCACAAGAAGAGAATTAGAAATTCAAAAACAAAAATTAGGAGAGAGAATAAAAAATAAAGAGCAGATGCTTAAAAATCAGGAAGAGAGAAAAATAAAGCAAATAAGAGAAGAACTTGCTGAACAATCGCACAGAGAACTTGAAGCAGAGCTTGTAAAAAAAGAAAAAATTCTTAAATCCAGATTAGAAAGCGAATATGACTTAAGATTAAAGCAGGAACTTCAAAGGCAGGAGCAGGAAATTAAGAGAAAGAAACTTGATTTAGAAATGGAAATGCAGAAAAAAATAAAACAGGTTTTAGAATAATTTTTTTTACTTCCGACCCCGATTTCTATTTTTTACATTTACCTTCGGAATTGATTGAAATCAAAGTCGCTCGGTCCTCACAACGAAAAACATTGTTGCGGGAATAAATTAGGAAAATTTATTCTAATGTAGTAAAAAATTAAGCAAGTTCTTGAGTGAAATAGGATTTTTTTTACAATAAACAAAGGACATTTTCTAAAATCCATAAACATCAAATTTTTTTATCAAAATCAATTTTATCGACGATAAAATGGAAGAAAGCTTTATAAAGCAAGTTAATTTTATTATTAGATAAAATAAAAAAATTCAAAATAAAATGTCTACAAAAGAAGAATATGGAGCAGAATCTATTAAAGTATTAGAAGGATTGGAAGGAGTTAGAAAGCGCCCAGCTATGTATATTGGTTCAACAGGAAAAGAAGGGCTGCATCATTTAGTTTATGAAGTTGTTGATAATAGTGTTGATGAGGCTCTTGCAGGTTTTTGCAAAAGTATAAAAGTTTTTATAAATAAAGACGGTTCCGTGACGGTTGATGATGATGGCAGAGGAATTCCGGTAGATATTCATCCGCAATATAAAGTTCCTGCGTGTGAAGTTGCCCTGACAAAATTGCATGCCGGGGGAAAATTTGACAAAAAATCTTATGTTATATCTGGAGGACTGCATGGAGTGGGGGTCTCCTGCGTAAATGCTCTGTCAAAAAAATTAATCTTGGAAATTAAAAGAGACGGCAAGCTTTATTCTCAGGAATATTCCCGCGGTGAAGCAAAAACTAAATTAAAAGCTGTCGGCAGCGCCGGGAAAGATGAAACGGGAACTAAAATAACTTTTTGGCCGGACGAACAAATTTTTTCTACGCTTGAATTTGATTATAAATTCTTGGAAAACAGGTTCAGGGAAATTGCTTTTTTAAATTCAGGATTAAAAATAAATTTAGTTGATGAAAATAAAAACAAATCAGAAGAATTTTTTTCTACAGGCGGATTAATTGAATTTGTAAAGTGGATAAATAAATCAAAAGAACCGTTATTTGCAAAGCCAATTTATTTTAAAAAAGAGATGGAAAGTGTGATTATTGAAATTTCTATTCAATATATTTCCGGATATCAGGAAAATATTTTTGGATTTGTCAACACAATAAATACTGTTGAGGGCGGGACGCACATTTCTGGTTTTAAGACAGCTTTAACAAGAGTAATTAATGATTATGTTAAGAAGAGAAATTTATTAAAGGGTGAAGAAGGTTTGTCCGGAGAGGATGTCCGCGAAGGCCTGACCGCAATTGTCAGCATTAAAATTCCGGAACCTCAATTTGAGGGACAAACAAAAACCAAATTAGGAAACAGCGAGGTCAAGGGTTTTGTGGATTCAATTGTTACTTCTCTTTTAGCAGAATTTTTTGAAGAAAATCCAAATATTGCCAAAAACATTATTACAAAATGTTTGGATGCTGCAAAAGCAAGACTCGCTGCTAAAAAAGCAAGAGAATTAGTTAGAAGAAAAAGCGTCTTTGGTCTTGGAGGATTGCCCGGAAAATTAGCCGACTGCTCTTCAAAAAAATCAGAAGAAACTGAATTATATATTGTTGAGGGAGAATCTGCTGGCGGATGTTTTGACGGAGACACAAAAGTTGAGCTTGCTGACGGGAGAAACCTCTCTTTTAAAGAATTAATTGAAGAATACAATGAAGGAAAAGAAAATTTTTGTTATACTATACAAGAAGACGGAAGTATTGGAATAGAGAAAATAGAATATCCGAGACTAACTAAAAAAAATATAGAAGTAATTAAAATTGTTTTAGACAATGATGAAGAAATAATTTGCACCCCCGACCATAAATTTATGTTAAGAAATGGAGAATATAAAGAAGCAAAGGATTTAGTCTCTGAAGATTCTTTAATGCCTTTATATAAAAAAATATCTGAAATCGGCGGGAAAATTACAATTGAGGGTTATGAGATGGTTTTAAATACAAATGGAAAATGGATTTTCACACACATGCTTTCTGATGAATACAATTTGGAAAAGAATATTTATTCCAAAAAACAGGGAGAGGCAAGACATCACATTGATTTTAATAAAAGAAATAATAATCCTTCAAATATCGTAAGATTAACCAAAGAACAACATTTAATTTTACATACTGAAAATTTAGAAAAAACAATTCATAGACCCGACATTAAGGAAAAGGCAGCTAAAGCTCATCAAACTAAAGAATACAGAGAGAAAATGAGCAATTGGGCAAAAACACCTGAAGTTAATGAAATTATAAGACAGAACAGTAAAAAGTTATGGGAAAATGAGGAATATAAAAAATACATGGTTGCAAAATTTAAAGAATTTTATAATTCTAATGAGGAATGCAGAAATAAAAATAATAAGCTTCTTAATGAGCAACAAAAAATCTATTGGCAGAACCCGGAAAATAGGAAAAAAACTACTGAAAAAGTAAAAAGATTTTTTGAAGAAAATCCAGATGCTAAAGAATATTTATCTAGTTTAGCTAAAGAACAATGGAAAGATGAAGCTTTGATTATCTGGAGAAGACAAAAAACAAAAGAGCAATGGACTCCGGAATTTAGAGAAAAAAGAATAAATTCATATAATAAAACTTATTATAATAAAACAATAAAATTAATGAAACAAACTATTGAAAAAGAAGGGAATTTATATAAATTTGATAAGATAAGAATTGAAAATAATGATAAATCTGTTTTGTCTATGAAAACTTTTTGTTCAAGATTTTTCAATAATAATCCAGAATTAATGTTGGAATCTGTTAAAAATTACAATCACAAAATTAAAAGCACGGAATGGATTAATAAAAAAATAGATGTTTATGATTTAGAAGTTCCAAATACGCATAATTTTGCTTTAGCTTCTGGAATTTTTGTTCATAACAGCGCAAAAATGGCGCGCAACAAAGAATTGCAGGCGATTCTTCCATTAAAAGGAAAAATATTAAATGTTGAAAAAGCAGCGTCCTCAAAAACTCTTTCAAGCGAAGAGATTATAAATTTAATCACTGCAATCGGAACAGGAGTTGGCGAACAGTTTGATACAAATAATCTCAGGTATGGTAAAATAATTATTATGACTGATGCAGATGTTGACGGACAGCATATTATGACTTTGCTTTTGACATTTTTCTTTAGATTCATGCCGCACTTAATTGAAAATGGAAATGTTTATGCTGCTCTGCCTCCATTGTATAGAATCAGGAAAAAAGAAGATTACTATGTTTATTCGGACGAAGAACTTAAAAAAATTATTAAAGAATTAAGTGTTTCAGAATCTTCAGGAGCAGTGACGAGGTTTAAAGGATTGGGAGAAATGTCTGCTGACCAGCTTTGGGAAACAACAATGAATCCAAAGAATCGAAAAATAAAAAAAATTTATATTGAAGACGCTGTTGAAGCTGACGCGACTTTTACAATGCTTATGGGCAATGATGTTCAATCAAGAAAAGAATTCATACAAGAAAACGCGCAAAAAGCGCAGTTGGATGTTTAAGATGAAAAAAACAAAAATAAAAATCGAAGATAGAATTAGCGGAGCATTTACTGGATTATATTTTGGCTCGGGAGTTAATCCAAGGTTTTCTCCAATGCTTACTCCAGAAAAAGCAAGAGAATTGTTTAGTAAAAGAAAATTTGGAGATTATTTTTCTTTTCCATTTTATGGAAAATCTAATCAATTATTTGACCAACATACGCAAACTAAAATTGTTTATGACATGTTAATGAAGTTTGGAAAAATTACTCCTGAATTATCCCGGGATTATTTAATGGAGTTGCATAAAAAATATGATGTGTTTAAAGGAGATGTTTACGGACCAAGCACACAAAAAGCAATAACAAAAATTCTTGCTGGAGAAGATGTTTATGAAATGGGAAAAACTGGAATAACTTGCGGTTCTGCAATGAAATGTCTTCCAATTGCAATGTTTTTTCATAATAATATGGAAGCGTTAGTAGAAAATACTGTTAATACTTGTATTATTTCTCATAATACTGATGTTACAATCGACGCAGCAATCGCTTGTAATATAACTTTAGCAAGTTTGATTAATGGTGTTGAAAAATTTGAAGCAATAAAAAAGGGGATTGATGCTGTTAAAAAATATCATGGAAAATTCGGAGAAAAAACAAGCGAGCCACGAATTGACGAAAGAATAGAAACTGCTTTGAAATTATTAAAAGGAAAAAGTATTGAAGATGCAGAAAAGATAATTCCTGAGAAAATTGGGGTAAGTTGGTTTGCTAGAGAAACAATTCCGGGAGCTTTTGCAAATTATATTGTTTCAAATTCTCCTGAAGATTCTTCATTATTAGCAATGAGATGCGGAGGAGATAATCAAACAGTTCCAGAAATTGCTTGCGCATTTTTAGGCGCAGAAAAAGGATCAAATATTTTTTCAGAAGAAGTATTAAAAAATATTGAAAAAATAAATAAAATTAAAATTGATAAGATGGCAGGAATTTTATTAAATAAATTGAAGAAATTAAAAAAATAAAATGACTAATATAATAAATAAAAGGGATTCGAACAGAATGGCTAAATTCAACCGTTTGATACGCAGTTATAATATATTCAATATATCTGGGTATTTAAATATTTTGGTTAATTCAAATTTATACTGTGCTGGGATGGCAGAATGGTTATTGCGACTGTCTGATACGCAGTGCCCTTTGGGGTTTGTGGGTTCGATTCCCACTCCCAGCGCAGAATATTCTAATTTTTTTAGGAGGAGTTTTTAAAATAAAATGCCCCGCGAATCAAAACTAAAAACACCAGACTGGATTTTAAAAGGTGGAAAAAAGCCAGACAAAAAGAAAACTGAAAAAACTTTTAAAATTAAAGAATGTCCGAAGTGCAAAAGCGACGATGTTGGAGTTGTTTTAAGCGGAAGCGACAGCGAAGAAGGCGGGGGAAGAGAATGGGAATGTCATAAATGCAAATGGGCAGGAGCAGATATTATTGAAAAAGAACTTTCAGAAGATGAATTTATGAAATATTTAGATGAAAAGGGGGAAGAGGTTGCTTGAGATGACAGACTCAAATAAGACAGACGACGAAACCCAAAAAAAATTAACAGAAGAGAAGGGCGTAATCCAGACAGAAATTTCAAGCGAAATGAAAAAAGCATATTTGGATTATGCTATGTCTGTGATTGTGTCAAGGGCAATTCCGTCAGTTGAAGACGGATTAAAACCTGTTCAGAGAAGAATTTTATATGCAATGCAGCAGCTTGGCTTGAAGCCAAACTCTCAGACAAAAAAATCAGCAAGAATCGTCGGAGATGTAATTGGTAAATACCATCCGCACGGCGACACTGCGGTTTATGAAGCAATGGTCAGAATGGCTCAGGATTTTTCATTAAGATATCCTTTGGTTTTTGGGCAAGGCAATTTTGGATCAGTTGACGGGGACAGCGCAGCGGCCATGCGTTACACCGAGGCGCGAATAATGGATATTTCTTCAGAATTATTGCAGGATCTTGAAAAGGAAACTGTTAATTTTGTTCCGAATTATGACAACTCTCTAAAAGAACCTGAATTGCTCCCCGGAAAACTTCCAAATTTATTATTAAACGGAGCGTCAGGAATTGCAGTCGGTATGGCTACAACTATTCCTCCGCATAATTTAACAGAAGTTTGCGACGCTATTATAGCATATATTAAAAATAAAGAGATAACTTTTGAAGAACTTTGCGAGATTATCAAAGGGCCGGATTTTCCGACGGGTGGAAGTGTTCAGGGAGATATGCTTGAGTTGTATAAAACAGGCATTGGAAAATTAATTATGAGGGGAAAAATTACAACAGAAAATTTCAAAAATAAAGAAGCAATTATAATAACTGAAATTCCTTATATGCTTAATAAAACTATTTTAGTCACCCAAATTGCAAATCTTGTTCAGGAGAAAAAATTAAAAGATATTTCGGATTTAAGGGATGAATCTTCAAGAGGAAAAACAAGAATTGTTATTGAACTTAAAAAAGGAGTCAATTCAAATTTTGTAATTAATGCTTTGTATAAATACACGAGAGTTCAGGATTCTTTTAATGTTAATTTATTAGCTTTGCATTCTGGTCAGCCAAAAGTTATGAATCTTAAGGAAGTTATTGATGCATATGTTAATTACAGGAAATTAATTATTACAAACCGCTCTAAATATGAATTAAAAAGAGCAAAAGAAAGGCAGGAAATTGTGCAGGGACTGCTGATAGCTTTAAATGATATTGACGGCGCTGTTGCTTTGATTAAAAAATCAAAAAGCGCAGTTGAAGCTTCTGAAGGGTTAATAAAAAAATATAAATTAACAAAAGTTCAGGCTCAGGCGATTTTAGATATTAAGCTGCAGCAATTAACTTCTTTGGAAGTTTCTAAATTAGAAAAAGAAGAACAGGAATTAAAAAAAGAAATTGAAGAGCTTGAAAAAATTTTAGGAGATGTTGAAGAGATTCTTAAAATTATTATCAAAGAAGTCAGGGAATTAAAAGAAAAATACGGAGACAATAGAAAAACGCAAATATTAAAAAGACAAATAGGAGAGATTTCTGAAAAAGATTTGATTCAAAAAAAAGAAGTAACTATAACAATAACTGAAAAAGGATATTGCAAAAGAATGGATGTCAAAGATTACAAGGAGCAATACAACAAGAGGAAGAGTTCTCTGGCTGAAAGCATATGACATTCCTGCTTCTGAAAAATACAGCAAAGGACGGGCAATAACAAATTTAATGGAATTAAAAGATGAAAAAATTACAAATGTTATTTCAGTAAAAAACTTTGACGATTCTTTATTTATGGCGACAAAAAAAGGCGTGGTTAAAAGGATTTCGTTAAAACATTTTTCAAAACCAAGAGCTTCCGGAATCAAGGCAATTAATTTTCCTCCTGGGGATTCAGACATTTTAATTGGCGTTGAAGTTGTCAAGCCTAAACAAGAAGTTCTTTTAGCAACTAAAAAAGGAAAAGCAATAAGATTTAATGCAGAAGATGTCAGGGAAATGGGGAGAGCAAGCTACGGAGTTACAGGAATAAAGCTAAATGGAAATGATGAAGTTGTTAGTTTGGAAATTTTAGACACCAAGGCGATTTTAACAATTACAAAAAAAGGATATGGAAAACGAAGTTTGGTTGAAGATTACAGGAAAACTTCAAGAGCAGGCAAGGGCGTAATTAATTTAAAAATAACGGATAAGACCGGGGAGATTGTTACAACAGCATCAGTAAATGACAAAGACAGCATAATAATTACAACTGCAAAAGGAATTGTAATTAGAACTTCTCTGGAAAATATAAGGGTAATGGGGCGCGCAACTCAAGGCGTTAGAATTGTCAAACTTCAGCAGGGAGATTATGTTACTGATTTGGTTAAATTTATTGAAATTGGGGAAGAGGGATAAATTTAAAGAGTAAATATAATTAAGCCAAATTGTTACTTCTTATAAAAGATAACAAAATAGAAAGATTTAAATACCTGGGAGGGTTATTAATTTTATGTTAAATGCAAAATCAACAATAATAAAGGGCGCAATTTCTTTGCTAATCGGGATTGGAGGATTATGTTACATTAAATCTTTTTCAAATAAAAATATAGAATACAATCCTTTAATTATTAAAAAAAACGATATTGAAGTATGGGATATAAACAGAGACGGTGTTGCTGATGTTGTGCAATCCTTTTCTGGATTCTCACAAAAATATGGCATCAAGAATAAATTGTTTGTTAATCCTGATATAAAAAAACAAATTATAAAATATAATCATTTTTTTGATATGTATGGATATTCAAAACCCCTTTCACCAGAATTACAATCTGTTGCTGCATGCGCGCTAAAAACCAACGATTTTAATGAATTAGAAAAAAATCTTATAGAATTTAAATAATTAATAATGATTTCTTCTCGCCTTTTCTTTATCTTTTTTTATTCCTCTCAAAGTTTTCTTCCCTCTCTTCCTTAAAACAAATATTTTTATATTCGCACCAGTTGCACAATACTGACCTGTTTCTTGGAAATTCTTTTGTAGATTCAACTTTTTTAATTAATTCAATAGTTTCTTTTTTTAAATTTTCAAGCTGTGAATTTGTTCTTTTTGATTTTATTATTTTATTGTGCGCCAAAAAATGCCAAACTAAAAGAACTTCTTTATCTTTGCCATAAATTTCTTTTATCGCTAAGGAATACAGCGCCAATTGTCTTTCTTTATCAAAGTGTTCTTGTTTTGGAAGAAGATTTCCTGTTTTATAGTCGTGAATTTCGTATTCTCCTGTTTCTAAATTATAAACTAATCTGTCAATAAATCCCTGAATTTTATATTCTTCGCCGTCTAATTCTATTAATATTCTTTTTTCGCATTCAATTGTTCCGTCTTTAAATGGATAGTGTTTAGAATAATAATCAATTAAAAAATGCACACCTTTATTAAAATAATCTCTTGCAGTAAATTGTTTTTTTACTATTAAAATATTTTCTGAAAATTCTTTTTGCCATTCTTCCGTATATTTCACGATTATATCGTCTATTTTTAAGTCTTGATTTATTTCTTTGATATTGCTATAAATCCATTCTAATGTTTTATGCACCGCGCTTCCTAAATGCGTTTCAATTGTTTTTTCTATTTCAGGTTTTATTTTGTCAAGATATTTGTATTTGAATTTTTTTGGGCATTGTTCAAAAGCGCTTAGTCTTGAATGAGAATAGATTGTCATTTTTTAAAAAAGAGAAAGAGGATTATAAAGTTTATTGATGTGTTAATTTTTGTTGATTAAGAAAAAGCTTTTTTAAGGATTATTGTATTTAAGGCTCTGTTGAAAATCTAAATTTTTTTAGTTTTGAGTTCAAATAACTCCCGACCCCGATTTCTACCTTTTACAAATAGCCTTCGGAATTAATTGAAATCAAAGTCGCTCGCCCACTCCACCTCGATTATCGTTGAAACCCGCCCTTTATTTTTACGATGAATTTCCAAAGAAGTTACGAACTCAAAACTTTTTCAACAGAGCCTGTATTTAATTTATTCCAATATTTCTACTCGATCACTTGAAAGTCGTTAGAATAAAATAAAATTTCTCGCTTTCAAATAATCTCGCCGAATCCAATTAATCTCCAATGTCCTTTAAGATTTCTTGCAAGCCCGACGTTGTTTCCTTTTAGCGCAACTATTGGAATATTTAATGATACTTCTATTTCACTTGCGCCATTTAGGGTATCATTTTTTATTTTTTCAACAATTCCGACAGTGATTGTTGTATTGACGCTCATCATAAGCATTTCTTTTGTTTTTATTGGCTCGACCGGGTTTTTATCTTCTGTTCCTAAAATTTCTTTAAAAAGTTTTGTTTTTATTTTTGTGTTATATGTTATTTCCGGAAGTTTTCCTTTAAGAGAAACAATGCACCCGGTTAATGAATCTGATTTTGTTAAAATCGGGTCAAGATTTGTTTCAATAGAAATGCTTGTTCCAGGAATAACTTGAGTAACTGATTGATTTCCTTTATATAAAGAAATAATTTTTGTTGTCAGTGTTTGATATATTTTGTCGTGGGCTTTTTTAATAATCATCCCGGGCTTGATTTCAATTTCATCCCCAATTTTTAATGTTCCTTGTTTTAAGATTCCTCCAAGAACTCCTCCATGCAGATTTTTAATTTCTGTTCCCGGACGATTTATATCAAAACTTCTTGCAACTAAAAAAATAGGTTCAAGGGAAATGTCTTTTTTAGGGATTTTCAACTTTGTGAGTGTCTCTATTAATTTGTCTATATTAATTTCTTGCTGAGCTGAAATAGGAATAATCTCTGCGTTTTCAGCAATTGTGCCTTTTGTAAATTGTTTAATTTTCCGGTAATTTTCTAATGCTTTTTCCTTTGAGACTAAGTCTATTTTATTTTGAACAATAATTATATTCTCTATTTTTTTTGCTTCTAAAACCATTAAGTGTTCGCGGGTTTGAGGTTTTATTCCTTCATTTGCAGCAATAACAAGAATGGCAGCGTCAATAATTGCCGCCCCTGAAAGCATTGTTGCCATAAGCATTTCGTGCCCCGGAGTGTCAATAAAACTTATGTATCTGATTGGTCTGCCTTTTTTAAGATTATATTTTCCATTTTCTTCGTAGATTGTAGCATCAGCGTATCCTAATTTAATTGTAATTCCTCTTTTTAATTCTTCAGAATGCGTATCTGCGAATTTTCCAGTTAGTCTGCTAAGTAAAGTTGTTTTTCCATGGTCTATATGTCCGACCATTCCAATATTTATTTCCGGCAGTTCTGATTTTTCCATATATTTAAGTTAATAGATTGCTTTATAATATTTTTGATTATATAAATGGTTTTAAACAGAATCTAATTGAAATTTCTATGGAATTATTTAAACCATCAGAGAAAATTTTAGAGATTATTTGTTCTGATGTTGATGAATTGAGTTATTCTTATGAGATTTATCCGAAAAGAACCATGAATCTCAATGAAAGAGACGTCAGATTATTCGTGCCAAGATTGTATTCAGGGATACAGGAATTTTATGATTTGGGTCTTGAAATACGTGTTGGAGGAAGGCTTGCCTATCAGAAAATATGGAATGTCTCGGGAGAGGCTTTAAAAAACTGCTATGATCACGGGCCTAAAAACAAGGAAGTTTTGTTTGGGTTGTTTTTGGGAGACAAGGGAGTTTGCTATGGATTTTGCGATCAGGGAGGTTATTTTAAAAATGAAAAAATAAAAAACCAGTATGAAAATAAAGTTGAAATTACTGAATTTAATAAAAGAACTTTAAAAGATAATCATCAGTCCGGAGTTAATGAAAATATTTTCTGTTACTCAGATTTTATTGAAGTTGATTCTGAAAAAGGAATTTTATATTGTGTTCAGTTAAAAGAAAATATTATTGCTCCTGAAGGAGAAAAAGGAAATTCGTATTTTTTTAAAAGAGATGGATGAATAGGTTATTAAATTGCAGAATTAGTTTTTAAGGTTTGGGATTAATTTGATTTCTCATAATTTTTCATAGAAATTGTTAAATCATCATTGATTTTTTTAGCCCAGGGTCTATTCCAGTTTCCACAATCACATCTTTCTCCATATATTTTTAATATTCTATCATTACAGATTTCTTCATTCTTCTGAATTTGCTTGATTGTCAAACTTTTTTCTAAACTAATTAGATTAATAATTTTATCATAATTATCCAGACACCTTTCTCTAAATGCATAATTATTTTTTTCCTTCCCTTTTTTATATAATTCAAATGCTTTATTAAACCACCCTTGTTTTTTAGCGATTTTTCCTGCAAGAAAAAAATATCCTGCTTTTTCAGCTAAAGAAATTCCTTTTTTTATTTTTCTTTTATTATATGATTCAGATATTTTATTTAATAATTTTTTAAGTGTCATTTTAATTTTTTGAAAATATTTTATATATTAAATTTTTTAATTTTTCATTTTTGTCGTCTTTAATAATTTTGTTAAAAAAATCAATTGCCTTATTTTTATTAAATCCACTATAAATTACTTCTATCCCATCTTCCATCTTATTTTCAATAAACTTATTGTCTTTTATAATATGATAAATATCTTTTGAAATGACTACTTCATATGCCCCTGAATTAAGTTGTTTAACCAGATTAACTCGTTTTTCATAAAGAGGATACTCTCTGGTATTTACTTTCAAAATGCCGAGTTTTTTTCCAATTCCTTTATCTTTGAGAATTTCTAGTCCGTTAAAAAAATTTTCAAATGTTTTTGTCATTTTAAATTATTTTTGAATCTGGATTTATTTCTTTGATTATTTTTGCTAATCCTGAAGATTTTACTTTTTCTTCAGTCCAAAAAGAATTTGCTCGGGTGTTTCCCATCGGAACACCATCAAATATACAGCATTCTGACCCCCCTCTATACACATTATACATAAAAGAAGTTGATACGCCTGTTACTGGATCGATCATATTAATATTTCTTTCTGTTGGTGTTATAAAATATATAACCCCTTTGACTTTTCTTGAAAGTGTTCCATATTCTTTTAAAAGGTTTTCTGGTAATTTTTGATCAGGCCCTTCATAAATTACTTGTTTCTTTTTATCTAAATATTTTACAATTTCTATCTTTTCTATGCTTTCTGGGACTCCTCTATATAATCCTCCTTGTCCAAACATATCAATCCCTTTTATTCTTTCAAATAGTTCTGAACTTTCTGGATATTCTGCTGGAATAAATATTTTAATTTCATTTGTCATTTTATTTATTTTGCATTCTATTATAATTTTGTTTTATTTTATACTCTGGATTTTTATGATTCTCTATTTTATTCTCGGTTTTTTCTCTTGGAGTGTTAACTATTCTATTGATTTTCTCAAAGAATTTATCAATGTAATATTTTCCAGGCGCTGTAAAATGTTCTATGTGGTTTGTCATAATCTATATAGAAAAAAGAACTATTTAAATCTTTTGATTATTGTAACTTAAGAATAATAACACTTGTGAGATTTTAATTATAAGCCCGATGTGTCTCCCAAAATTCAATATTTGGATTTTGTGTCTTTTTGGCTTGGTCGCCATACATTAATTCAGAAAGAACATAATTCTTGTTAGACTGCGAGTCTTTAATAATTTTTTCAGAACTAACTCTTCTTCCTTTAACCATAAGGTCTGTATTTGAATATAGCTTTTTCATTTCTCTTTCAAATTCATCTTGATTAAATTCTTGGGTTGTCATTTTATTTATTTTTTCTCTTCTGATTTAGCAGATACAAAAATTTCTTCCAAGGGTTTTTTTCCTTCCTTAATAATTTTCAAATTAATTTGGACAATATCCGGGCTTATTACTCTTCCGCGAACTGTTTTTCTTAATCTTAATCCTTTTGGAGTGTAATCAGATCTTTTTCTTTTTCCTTCTCGTCTTGGGCGTTTTTTCATTCCTTTTTCATAGCTCAATAAGGCTCTTCCTAATCCCGTTCCAGGAATAGATTCTAATGCAGTAAATCCTGCTTTGTCGCTTGCGCCAGTTATTTCAAATTCATAATCTTCAAGAGATTTTAATTCTGAAGCTAAATCAAGATCTTTTCCTAAAATTTTCTGGTGAAGCTCTTTTCCTTCTACGCCTTTAGCTTCTGTTTCTAATTTGTATGTTTTTCCGCTTTTAGTTCCGATATTTATTTTGAAAACCATAAAAATTAATGTTCTTCAAGGTTTTTAAAGATTGTCCATTAATATAATAATTAATATAAAGCAGGTTTTTGATGGGAATTTATGGGTTTTTGGATTAATAATTTTGCAGAGTTTGAGAGAAAGCAAAAACGCAAGAATCGCTTAATTTTAAATTTTTCATATATTTCTAATTCTTCAGAACGCAAAAATGTTAAGGTTTTTGTTGAGCAAAATGTAAAAGTTCCAACAAAATTTATTAACCAATACCTTAGCAAAGAAATTCTTAGCTCTTTTGCCGGAAATAATAATTTTGAAGATTTAAC
Source organism: archaeon GW2011_AR19 (assembly GCA_000806015.1). Lineage (GTDB taxonomy): Archaea > Nanobdellota > Nanobdellia > Pacearchaeales > GW2011-AR1 > JWKY01. Next base: position 44,023 of record JWKY01000008.1, read on the forward strand.
TATTCAGAAAAAATCAAGAGGAAAATTTGATGTTTTGAGCATAGAAGTCCCAAACGACAGGGCTTTTTTAAACAAACTTCCTAATTATTTTCAGATAGGAAATTACGACAAATTATTAAGATTTGGGGGAGCTTATCCGGATAGAAAAATTATTCTAAATAGCAAACTTGAAAAATTATTCGGAGAAAATTCAGAAATTGAATTAAAAGATTTATCTGGAATAAGTTTTGGAGATTTTTTAAATGAAAAAGAACTTAATTCTCTTCCCTACATAGTTCTTGATATAGAGAAGCCGTTATGGAAAAAAGATTTTGAAAAAAGAGAACTTAAATGGAGAGAGAATATATTAAAAGCTGAGAAAAAATATTCTAAACTTCCTGGAGCAGAGCAAGAAGCTCAAAAAAAGAAACATGAGCAAAGACAGAGAATTATAAAAAATTTAGAAGATAAATTAACAATTGAGGTTGAGGGGGTTGGAAAAGTTAAGCTGTATGAGGAAAATTTTAATTCAGAAGTTTCTTATGTAGGCACAATCTGGGGAAAAGGAAAAAAGAAGAAAAAAGAAATGTATATAATTGATCCTAAAGATGAAATTATTTGCAAAAGATATAATGGTTTTAAAATTCTTAAATTTAAAAATGAAAAAGAATTAATCTCGGGATTTTTAGATTCTTTGCACAAGAGAAATCCGATTATTTCTTATGGTCATAATCAGGTTTATGATATAACTCAATTAAGATTTGCGTCAGAAGATAATAAAATTATTTATGATCCTGCGGTTAAAGAAATAAAGCCAAGAAGAGATTTTGTAAGAAGTTTTTTGCAGAGGCTTAGAGAAGATATGATTTATCTTGATACTTTGTGGCTTTCAAAAATTTTTTATCCGTATCTATCTCAAAAAAGATTTGACACAAGCCATAAATTAGCAGGTGTTGCGCAGTTTCTTGATATTGATTTTACTAAATCACAAACTCATGAAGAATTAAGGATTACTGAACTTAAGAGATTAGTTGGAGAAACAAAAGAAATTAGAAAAAAAGCCATTGATGATATGTTATTTTATTCATGCGGGGATTTAGATGTCACACAAGAAATAGTTAATAGAATTAATTTCTTGCCTTTGCTTGTAAAAATGAAAGAGATTCTGCCTTTTTCCACTTTAAGCGAGATTGCTTTTTCAACAAATTCTATGAATAAACTTCATGAATTTAATCATTTTAAAAAAAATGGAAATCTCCCGTATTATGGATATGCATCAAAAGAAAGACAGGACAAACTGCAAATTTTTAAAAAAAGATTTGTCAGCATAAAAAAAGAATTATTGGGATGGGCTAAATTTAAAAAAGCAGATAAAGGAGAGTATGAAAATATCCAGGAGTTTTATCTGCCGTTGGAAGATTGGACTAAAGACGCTGCATTTAAAATAAATCCTGAATTAGAAAAAGCATATAATGAAACTAAAAATAATAAAAATGAAAATTTTGCTTTTTTGCAATATCTCAAATCTTATATGAAAGAAATTTTTGCAGATTATTATTTTGTCAGAAGAGATGAAAAAATTTATCAATTTACTAAAAATTTTCTTAAATTAGATAATAATGCGCTTAATGAAAATTTTAATAAAATAAAAAATAGTTTTGGCGAGGAAAATTTAAATAAAGTTATTGGTTCATTTAGATATTTAAAAAATCATTTTAGGAGCATTTATGCTTCTTTAGAAGGCAAAGATAGAGCAATAATAAGACCTGTGCAGACATCTATTCAGGGAAATCTTTTTGAATCAGGGTTTCCTAAAATAATGGAAAAGGATTCTGACATTTTTCTTTTGAAAGAAAATTCAGAAAGCATTAGAAAAAATTTATCCCCTGCAAACGCAAGAAATCTTAATTCTTTTTTAGAAAATTTTGAAACTTTTGAAGGTTATTTAAATTCAAGCGCAAATGGTTTGTTCACCAACAAGGAGGGTGACGAGACCAATTCAAAGGATTTAATTTATTCATATATTTATTTTAATAGATTTTCTTCCGGCAGTAAAAAATTTTTTGGAGTTTATGGAGTTTCTATTGATGAACTAAATGATAAAATTTCAAAAGGATATGAAAGTTTATTTGAAGAAATAACTCGAAAAAATTTGAAGTTTCTTGATAATATCGGCGATTATATTTTTGTTCAAGGAAAAGGAGAGCTAAATTCTGCTGTAAAAATAAGGGATTTGGAAAAGTTTGTTGTTGAGTGAATTTTACATCCATCTCAGTCATTGAAAATAATCTTTTTAAAAAAGATTAGACAAAACCAGAATTTTACCAAGAGGCCGTTATTGGTTTGATAGATTTTGTCGCTGTTCAATAACTTCGACCCCACTCGCTATTTCCTTTTCTTTTTATCTCAGAAATTTCCTGAAGAGTCTTTATTTCGCTGGAAGAAAGCAAGTCTTTGTTTTTTTTGAAATTCCTAAAGTGGGATTCTGACATATCGCTGTAAAGATAATTTTTGTCTTTTAAAACTCTTTCAAAATTTATTCCAGGAACAGAGACTGCAATTTCCATTCCTTCTGTTGCTTCATCAATAGATTTTTTTTCATGTTGAATATTTTTCAGCCTTCCGATTTTTTCTCCTTTGTCATCAATTAAACTCAAACCTTTTTTCACTTTTCCAGCTTCAACTCTTATCCCAAAAATTGCAGGATGAGTATTTCTAAAAACATACTGATTGAGAATTTTTATTTTAAATAAAGAAGCAAGCTCCATTAAACGCTCTTTTTCAATTTCTTTTGCTTTTTGTTTTCTGAATTCAACAGCGTCTTCAATTAATTTGTAAATAACTTCATTTGTCAAGATTTTTATTTTTTCTTTTTGCTCCTGAAATAAAAATTTAGCATCTTCGTCAATTAAAACATTAAATCCCAAGATGACCGCATCAAGTTCATTAATTTCTAAATTTGCTTTTGCTGAAGCGATATCTGTTTTTTTTATACTTCCGATTCCTGCTTTTAAGACCGGGATTTTGTTTTGTTTTAATAAAAATAATAATGCTTCTAAACTTCCAAGAGAATCTGCTTTTACAATCACCCCTTGTTTTTCAAGTAATGAGTTTATAGATTCAGACAATTGTTTTTTAAATTTTTCTTTTAATTCCTGCAGATTATTTTTATAAATTTCAAAGGGCATTCCTGAAAGAATTTCTTCTTTTTCTCCAGAGCTAATTAATTGTATTCTTAAACCGGTTGATGCATGAACTATTTCTTTTGGTCTGAATTTTGCGCTTAAAGGTTCAATTTCTTCCAACACTCTGATTTTTGAAATTAAAGGTTTTCCTTCAAGATTTGATAATGCTATTTGGTCTGATTTTTTAAGCTGTCCGTCGTAAAGAATTGCTTCAGCATAATTCCCGGATCTTTCTTTTTTTATTTCAAGAATTACTCCCTTTGCATTTTCTCCTAATTTTAATTTATTTACAAGATATTTCTGGCTTAAACCGCACAGCATCATTATTAATTCAGAAATTCCCTGCTGTGTTCTTGCAGAGCATGGAATCAATGCGATTTTTTTTGTAAAATCAGTTATGTTATAATATAAATCTGATTCAAAGCCATATGAATTTAGGGAACCAATTAAAGTCATATATCTTTCATTGAAAGTATTTTGAATGTTCATTGCCTGCGATTCTATATTTTCTTTTAATCCCATTTTCAAATCTGTCCTCCAGCCGGAAATGTTATCTATTTTATTCAGCGCGATTAAAAAAGGAGTTTTGTTGTGTTTTAAAATTTGAATTACTTCTGCTGTTTGGAGTTTTATTCCTTCATTTATATCTATAACTAAAACTGCCAAGTCTGCCAAGCTTCCCCCGCGTTTTCTTAAATTTGTAAATGCTGCGTGCCCCGGAGTGTCAATTAATAAAAAACCGGGAATATCTAATTTAATTCCAGAACTTTCAATAAGCGGGCAGGTTTTTTTAAGCTGTTCTGCAGGATAACTTGTGAAAGAAATTTTTTGCGTTATTCCGCCTTTTTCAGTTTCCTGAACAGAAGTGTTTCTAAGAGAATCTAAAATTGAAGTTTTTCCGTGGTCAACATGACCGCAAACTGTGACGATTGGCTGACGGATTGTCATAAGAAATAAGAAAATAAAAGAAGTTAAAAGGCTTTTGATTTTTACTGAATACTGAAATTGCTCGCAATAAATTGCTCGGATTTA
>JWKY01000009.1 GCA_000806015.1 archaeon GW2011_AR19
CCAATAGTATTTGTATCAACAGGATTTACAGTTATAATATTTCCAGTAATATCTCCGTCATAATTATCTAATGCAGTTGCACCATCGTCAACATATGGAGTAAAGACTTCAACATCAATTGAGCTACTTCCAACTAAAGTAATTATAGGAGCAGTTGTATCTACAACATTAACAATTCTTGTAACTTGAACAGCATTATTTCCAGAACTATCATCAACATCATAAGTTACAATATAAGTTCCAAGAGTATTTGTATCAACGGGATTTACAGTCACAATACTTCCAGTAATATCTCCGTCATAATTATCTAATGCAGTTGCACCATCGTCAACATATGGAGTAAAGACTTCAACATCAATTGAGCTACTTCCAACTAAATTAATTACCGGAGGAGTTGTATCAACAACATTTACTGTTCTAGTAATTTGCGTTGCAGAATTTCCTGCCTGATCTTGAACATCATAAGTTACAATGTAAGTTCCAATGGTATTTGTATCAACAGCAGAAGAATCAATAATAATATTTGAATTAATTAAAGGATCTAGATTATCTGTGGCAGTAGCACCAAATTCGATATAAGGATCAGAAAGAGCTTCAAGAGTAATTGGATCAGCCCCATTTAAAATTAATACTGGATTAGTTATATCTCTAATAATTGTTCCAGAAAGATTTACTTCACGAATTGTTGTTCCGTCTGGATCAACATCTTTTGCATAAGCAGTCCAGACATAATTACCTTCATATTTATTTCCTCCAACTAAAGTGTAGATATCTTGTTCAGATAAAGTATCAGAAACGTTACTTAATGTATTTTGATTAAATTCAATATCATATTTATTTTTTATTTTCCAAAGGAAATATTTATCAGAACCGCCCCAATAGAAACCCTTGTTTAATTCATTTAAATTAAATTGAAAAGACAAAATATCTAAATTTGTATAAGCTAAATTTGTAGATGGAATTACATAATTTAAAACGGGTGAGATGTTATCAACCCAAAAAGTTATTTCAGCATATTCTGTTTGATTTGTATAACCAACAACTGAAACATTCAAGGTGTTCCATCCCTGTATTATTTTTGAGGGGGCAAGATATACTGGATTAGTTGTGATTAACTCTCCATCTATATCATTATTAATATTAAATTCAAAGGAACTTTGTAAATCAGATTGATTAATTCCAGAAAAACTCCAGCTAAAACTATTTGGTTTGCTTCCAAAGTAACTTCCATTTATTGGATTTGTGATTTGCACATCCCAAGCGCTAACAACACCAATTAATAAAATGGTTATTAAGACTCCATATATCATCCCTCTCTTCATAAATAAATAAAAAACAATCTTCTTTATAAATATCAAAAGGAATTAGATATTTATTATTAAAAAGAAAACTTCATTGGAGAGGCTGGGAATTTCCAAAAGGCGGGGTAAATCCAAAAGAAAAAATGCAAGATGCAGTGAAAAGAGAATTAAAAGAAGAAACTGGGCAATTTTCATTAAATATTCAGTCGCATAATTTTTCTGGAAAATATCTTTACAAAAAAGAATTTCAGGACAGAGGAAAAATAATTGGCCAAACTTTTTCTTTATATTCCACAGAAATAAAAAATTCAGAAATTGTTTTAGATGGAAGAGAGCATTCAGATTATTTATGGGCATCATATTCTGAAGCGAATAAAAAATTAACTTATCAAAACCAAAAAAAATGTTTGGAAATTGTTAATGAGATTTTAAAAAAGAATAATCTTTAAAATAATAATTTTTTACAAAAACTCTTTAATAGATTGATTTGTTTTAAGCCCGTCAAGAATAATCTTTCTTCTTTCGTATGGGACATTCACTTTTGAAAATGTTGAAAGATTTTTTATTCCAATCTTTAATGTTTCCATTGCTTCATATCTATCTTTTCCGTAAAAATTTACCACATATCTCTGGCCATCTGAATTCTTAAAAATAATACCTTCTATACTTTCAGTTTTTATTTCCTTATTCTTTACTATTTCATAAAAAGTGTGATAGCTCATTTCCAGACTATCTCTTTTGTCTTTTTAAAGTTTTATGAACTGAAAAGTATAAAAACTTCCGATATTATTTTTTAATTATGAATTTTAGAAACTTTGAAACTTCCTCAGGAAAATTAGTTTTGGCTGGAAAAGATGCAAAAAACAATGAAGAATTAATTGTTCAGATTTCTCCGGAAGAAGATGTCTTTCACACTGCAAAACCCGGAAGCCCGTTTGTAAATCTTAAATCTAAAAATTCTTCCAGCAAGGACATAAAAGAATCTGCAATTTTCTGCGCCGCGAAAAGTCAGGATTGGAGAGATAATAAATCCAATGTTGAAGTCCATTGGTTTAAAGGGAAAGATATTTTAAAAAGAAAAGAAATGAAGCTTGGAACTTTTGAAGTTAAAAAATTTAAAAAAATTAAAATAAAAAAAGAGGAAATTGAAAAATTTTTAAAAAATGTTAATTAGACAAATGCAATTAGGCAAACAGGGAATCACTGAAAATTTTATTAATGGTTTAAAAAATCAGTTTAAGGATTCACAAGTTATGAAAATTTCTGTTTTAAAATCCGCTACCAGAGACAGGGGAGAAATTATAAAAATTAAGGACGAGCTATTAGAAAATCTTGGAAAAAATTTTACAGGAAGAATCATCGGCTTTACAATTATTTTGAGGAAGTGGCGTAAGGCAAGAGTGGAATAATTTTAATTAATAAAATAAAAAAATTCTGAAGTTTTGAAAATTTTAACTACATTCTGTTTTTGAAAATGTTTGTCATCAGACCAAATTGGACAATTAAAAGCAAGAGCTGTTGCAATAAAAATAACATCATCTTCATCAATATTCCCTATAATTTCATAAGCTTGTTTTTTATAATCAACTACGACATCCGTCGGAATTATTCTCACATATTTCAATAATCTTAATAATAAAACATAAAATTCTTTTTCAGAATAACCTGCTTTTTTAATTATTTCTTTTTTATGATTGTAAATTTCTTCTAATTCAAATTCCGGGAAAAGAAAATTAATTTTAGAATTTGTAATAATCTTTCTTGTTAATCCTTTTTTAATTAGACCAGACATAAAAATATTAGTATCAATCACGAGCGTATTCATAAAATCTTTTGCCAGCAGTTCTTTTTATCTTTTTGCTAATTTCATCTACATCTTTTTTGGTTAATTTGCTTTTAGACGCAATTTTATTCATTACTTCTAAATCTTCTATTTTTTGCTGTATTGCTTTTCTTGCCACTTCACTCCATCTGACATCTCTGAACATCTTCATTTTTTTATGTATTTCGTCTGGAATTGATAAAGTCATGTTTGTCATACTTATTTATGTGTATTCAAGTATTTAAGTTTTTTGGTATGAAAGATTTTTTTGAGGAAGTGGCGTAAGGCAAGAGAATAGAGTTTTGCAGAATATAAATAATTAAAAATAACAAAATGAGAAAATCTTAATGGGAGAGATAAAAAAATTATATAATAAAGACGAGATTTCTATAAGTTTTGATGCAAAAAGACAAGGTTATTGGTTAGGCATAGTAAATTTAAATTATTTTATTGATGTGCGAGTTTATCAGGATATTGGAAGGTTTGCTGGATTAACATTAGTTAATCGATTAAATTCATATGATGAAAGAATATTTCAAAGTTTAAAAGAAAATAAAATTTTTAGACCAAAATTAGAAGATGCTTTTTCTGCGGTTAGAGCAATTGAACAAAGAGAATTTGAACAATTTAAAAAGGCGAATAATTTATAAACCACTTATTTCTTTTCCATTCAGGTTAATTAACTGAAAAAGTTAATCTATTGTCGCAAGATGAGCCTAAAAGTAAAATGTCAGAAGAAAAATTTAATCCAGTTTATGAAATTTCAGCTCAGGAATATAATTTAAAATTAGCAGATGCTTTGAAAGAAATTCCTGAATTTAAAGAGCCTGAATGGGCGCAGTTTGTTAAATCCGGTTCTTCAAAAGCAAGACCAATCAATGACCTCAATTTTTGGCATAAAAGAGCAGCAAGTATTCTTAGGCAAATTTATAAAAAGGGTATCGTCGGGGTCAATAGATTAAGAACAAAATATGGAAGCAGAAAGAATAGGGGAATGAGGCCGGAGCAATTCAGAAAAAGTTCAGGCAAGATAATAAGAACAATTCTTCAACAAGCAGATGCAGTCGGGTTTACTGAAATAGCAAAAACAATTAAGGGAATTAGAAGCAAAAGACCAGGAAGACAACTTACTCAAAAAGGGAGGTCATTCTTAGAAGGAATCAAATGACCGCTCATTCATTCGCCAAAGCGTGGTCAAATGAAAGGGAAATCCTTTCTGGAGAGCATAAAATAAAATGACAGAAAAAAAAGAAAAAATAAAATCAAAATCAAAGGAAATAAAAAAGACAGAAGGTAAAATTAAGAATTCTGAAATAAAGGTGAGAAGAATAAAAAAACTTTTTAAAAAACAAAAAAGAAAGATTTCTTTTAAAAGAGTTGTTCCTGGAAAAAAAGAAAAACTTTCAAAACAAGGAAGAAGAACAAAATGGGCTCCCGTTTGGGTTATTCTTAAAAAATTCGGACCTGGAAAAAGAATTCATCCGTCTGCAATCACTCGTTATAAACGTTCGTGGAGACATGGAAAATTAAATATTAGACCAAAGAAAATGAGGCCTTTGCATTACGGATAAAATGGAAACACAAAAATCAGAAAAATTTGAAAAAGAATATGTAATTCCTCTTAGAGAAAAAATTCGCGTTTCACCAAGATTTAAAAAAACCCCAAAAGCTGTTAAAACAATTAAGGAATTTTTAGTGAAACATATGAAAGTTTATGACAGAGATTTAAATAAAATAAAAATTGACAAATATTTAAATGAATATTTATGGTTTAGAGGAATTAGAAAACCCCCCTATAAAGTAAAAGTTAGAGCAAGAAAGGAAGGAGAAATTGTAAAAGTTGAGCTTGTTGATTTGCCGGAAAAATTAAAATTCAAAAAAGCAAGGGAAGAAAAGAGAGAGCAAAAAGGAGCTGAAACAGCAAAAAAGAAAAAGGAAGAAAAAAAGCCTGAATTAAAGAAACCTGACGAGGAAAAATCTGAGGATTCCCCAAGGGATGACTCTGGTGAGTCTAAAAAATCCGAAGACAAGGATAAGGATGGAGTAGAAGATAAAAAAGAAGAAACAGAAAAAAAGAGCGCCGTTGTTGAGCAAGGCGAGAAATATGAAAAAGCCGAATATAAAAAACAAAAACATCTTTCAAAAACAAAAACTCCTGCTAAAGAAAGAGAGGAAGAAAGAACTTCAAATAAAACTTATTAATTAACTTCAATTCAACATCATCTCCAATTTCCAATCCAACTTCATCAACTTTTCCGGAATTTATTTCTAAAACATACAACGCTTTTTCGTCGCTGGAATAAGTTTCACAAATTTCTTCTAAGCAAGGTTGAACGTTATGTTCAATAAAAATAATTTTTTTGTTTGAATTTATCCAGATTATATCTAAGGGAATTAAGGTGTTTTTCATCCAGAAATTATGAAAATTTTCTTCTGGAAAAACAAATAACATTCCAGAATTTTTTTCTAGATTTTCGCGAAACATCAACCCTTTTGAAAGTTCTTCGGAAGTTGAAGCAATTTCAACATCAAAACATTTTTCAGAAAAACAAACTTTATTTTTGTTTGAATTAAAGTATAGAAATAATAAAATTAAAATAATTAAACCCATAATTAAAAGATAAAAATTTCTTTTTTTCATTTCAAAATCTTCCCGGTTTCTTCATACCAAAGATATAAATCAAGCTCTCCGAGGGTTAAATTAGTTTTTTTTGCAATTTGCTTTAATAAATTTTCAATTTCAAGATATTTTTTAGGGGTTAATGATCTTGATTTTGGAGCTTCAATCAAATCATGTTTAACCAATAAATCAACAATATGAAAATCAATTATTGCCGAGTTTTTATAACCGATATTTCTTAAAAAGTGCGAAGCTTCTTTCATACCAAGCCCTTTAATCTCCTTGACAAGATCTTCCCGTTTTTTTAGTTCGTTTTTATTTTTTAAGATTTCTTTTAAATCATTTATTTTTTTTCTTGCAAGAAGAATATATTTTGCTCTTGCATTTGGAAATCTATGCCCTAATTCAGAAAGTTTTTTTGCTAAATCTATTTCAGACAGAACCAAAAATCCATCGCCAATTTCTTTTTGAATTTTAATCCCACCCTGCGCAGAAAAATTTGCAGTAAGGAGACAAAAACATAATTCTTTGAAGATTTCATTTATTGATTTTTTTCCTAATTCAGAAAATTCTTTTATGCGGGAGTCAATTGTATTTTTTATTTCAGAATTTTTTAGGTTTTCAATTATTCTAATTAGGGATTGCATTTTATAGTTTATTTTTTCAATTCTTTCTGTTAACTTCTGGGAATTGAAAGCGGAGGGTGGGACTCGAACCCACGAAAAGAAGCTCTGCAGGCTTCCGCAGTAGCCGCTGTGCCACCTCCGCATTGAAAGACACCTAACGGTTTCTTTCATAAACTTCCCTTAAATTTGTTTTAAGGAAAATGCCCGAGATGGGATTTGAACCCATGACCTACTGCTTAGAAGGCAGTCGCTCTATCCAGGCTGAGCTACCCAGGCATAATATTAAACAAAATAAAATACTATTTAAGTTTTATCAGCATGGGGCTTTGTAAAAAGTTTTGATTTTTTTACTAAATTTTAGAAATACAAATTAAAAAAACAAAAAATAATTTTCCTAAACCTCAACAACATCCAAATCCTTGACTAAATAACTTTCTTTGAAAAATTTTTTGGCTTCATTTAAAATTTGGTTTAAATTTTTTTCATATCTTGAACTAATATGTGTTAAAATTAATTTTTTGACTTTTGCTTTTTTTGCAATGTTAGCTGTTTGATTGACGGCCATGTGCATGCGCTCTCTTGCTTCTTTTTCTAATTCAGAACCAAAACTAGATTCACAAATAAATAGCTCAGCATTTTTAACAAAAGGCTCAATTCTTGAATTCATAGCAGTGTCTAAAATCACTGAAATTTTTTTTCCTTTTTCAAAATAAACAAAATCTTTTGATTTGTATTTTTTTCCATTATAAATTATGTCTTTACCTTCTTTCAAATTTTTAATTAAAGGACCTAAAGGCAATTTTGATTTCTCAAGTTTTTTCTTGTCAATCCTCATTTTATCTTTAATTATAAAATTATATGCATTTGCAGGAGTTCCATGTTCCATTTGTTCTGCTTCCAAATAAAAATCAGATGTTTCAAAAAATTTGCTTTTATTAATAATTTCTTCAACTTTAATTTCATATTTTCCAACGAAATTAAATATCTTCATAATTTCTTCAATATATTTTTTAGTTCCTCTTGGTCCATAAATGTAAAGAATTTTATTATAACCGCTTAAAGCCAGAGTTTGCAATAATCCCGGAATTCCTAAAACATGGTCGCCGTGCCAGTGAGTAATTAAAATTTTAGTCAGCTTGCATGGATTTAATTTTGCTTTGCGAAACTGCCTCTGGGTTCCTTCTCCGCAATCAATTAAAATATTTTCTGCGCCGTAATTTAACAAAATAGAAGTATGATTTCTTCTAGCGCTGGGAATCGCGTCCGATGTTCCTAAAAAAGTTATTTTAAGTTTGTTTGACATTATAAAAGTAATAAAAAAGGATTAATAAATTTATCAGAGCCAAGCTAATTCAAAATCCTAAATTGCGAAAATCTAAAGGAACGCTGAAGAGTAATCTAACTTCAAAGCAATTGAAGCGGAGAGATAAAAATTATTGTATCTCCTCTAAGAAAAGTCAATCCTAAACTTTTTTTAGTTTCTCCGTTTTCCATCTCTTTCACATTATCCAATACCAAATTGATATGGATATCAAAAGCCAATAAAGTTCCTATAAACTGCTTTCCACCTTTCAAATTCACCGAAACTTCCTTGTTCTTGGAATTATTCAGCAAATCCAAAGGTCTAGTTATTGCATTAGCCATTTTATTTATTAAATGGATACACGAAATCTTTTGATTTCAGTATAGCCATGTTCTTATTGAAGATAAATTGTTTTTAAAGTTTTAGTTTCAAAAGATTAAACGATAAATTAAAAACATTTATAAATCTCAACCTAATTCCATCATCATGAAACTTGGAAGAAAAATAACTGGCGGAAAATATCTTAAAAGAAGAAAAAAGAAAAAGTATGAAAAACTCGGGCAAGAAAAAATAGTTAAGTTAGGCAAGCAAGAAAAAAGAAAAATAGTCAAAACAAAAGGCGGAAATAAAAAAGTTTTTTTATTAAGCGGTAAGAGAGTTAATATTCAACAAAACAATAAATCAAAAATAGCTGAAATAAAAAATGTTCTTGAAACACCTTCAAATAGATTTTTTGCAAGGCAGAATATTCTAACAAAAGGGACAATTGTTGAAACAGAACTTGGAAGAGTAAGAATAACAAACAGGCCAAGCCAGGAAGGGGTTATTAACGGGATTTTGGTTGAATGATTTTCTTAGCATTATAAATCTTCTTTTTACTAACTATTTTTCTCCCAAAAATCCAAAAAAACCTACCAAAAGCCTTTTAAACCCACTGAGATTTCTTTATAAACTTTGCGTTAAATTTATAAACTAATTTTAAAATGAGCACCCCCATAAAAAAATGCCCGGAATGTGAAAGTATTAATTTAACTTATGATTCTCATTTAGGTGAAATAATTTGTAATGACTGCGGTCTCGTCATTGAAGAAAAAATGGTTGATACCGGCATGGATCTATCTGGAAAGTTTGATAAGTCAGAAAAAAAAGGCCGCGGGGGAGCGCCAATGTCAATGCAAAAATTTGATAAAGGTCTGACAACAAACGTCGGAGAAATTTCAGATATTTACAGATTAGAACCAAAACAAACGCGAAAATTCTTAAGATTAAAAAAATGGCAGGAAAGAGTTTCAACTTCTATTGAAAGAAATTTAAGACTTGCAATGGCAGAATTGAGAGTTACTGCTTCTTACTTAACTCTTCCAAATGTCGTCAAAGATGAAGCTGCAAGAATTTATAATTATGTATTGCAAAGAGGTCTTGTCCGCGGAAGAAGCATGGAATCAGTAATCGCGGCTTGTTTATATGCGGCGTGTCGTTCTTATAATATTCCAAGAACTCTCGATGAAATGGCAACAGCCTCGGATATAGAAAGAAAAGAGATTGGCAGAACATATCGATTTATAATAAGAAAATTAGGAATAAGAGTAAAACAATCTTCCCCAAAAGATTATATATCAAGATTCTCGTCGGTGCTAAAACTTGCGCCAAAAACACAAAATGAAGCATTGAAATTATTAAAAGAAGCCGATAAAGTTGAACTGACTTCCGGGCGCGGACCAGCAGGAATTTCTGCAGCAGCGTTATATGTAGCTGCTTTGATGAATGACGAGAAAAAAACACAAAGAGAAGTTGCAGATATTGCGGGAATAACAGAAGTAACAATCAGAAATCGTTATAAAGAATTAATTGAAAAACTTGGATTAGAAGAAAAAATTAAGGCAAAAGAAGTAGAATCTAAAAAAAAGAAGAATGATAAATAAAATTTATTTTTTATTTAAATTTTTTACCACGACAATTTCTTTTAATAAAAATAATTCCAAACAAAATACGCTCTTTAAAAAATGCAGATTAATTCTAAATTAGATTAAATCTTTTTCTTTAACATGATAACATCCCGGATGACAAACAGCGACGCTGCCTGCTTTATTAGCCAATCTTACGCATTCTTCTAATCCTTTTCCTAAATTATAAAAATGAGCAAATGCTGCGATGACGCTATCTCCGGCACCGGTTACATCTTTTAATTCTTCAATTGGTTTAGAATGGTAGCTAAAAGAATCTCCATTTAATCCAAAATAGGCAATGCCTTTAGATGCTCTTGTTAAGAGAATATTAGAATTTAAAATTTTAGTTAATGTTTTTGCCGCCTTTAAATCGTCATTTTCTTTAACCATCTCTCTGACTTCAATAGAGTTTGGTTTTATTAAAAAAACATCTTTATAAAATTTAATATTATCTTTTTTAGGGTCAACTAAAATTGGAATATCCAACCCCTTTAATCTTGACATTAATTTTGAATTTATTATTCCTTTATTATAATCAGAGATAATAATAAAATTAGAATTTTTTGCTTCCTCAACTATCTCTTCAACATGATTTTTTCCAATTTCTATTTTGTTTTCAATATCAAATCTAAAATGGTATCTTCCGTCTAAAATATCTAAGGCGCGAGTTTTAACGACAGTTTCTCTTCTTTCGTCATAAATAAATTTGTAAGGAATATTTAATGTTTTTAAAGAATCGGTTAGGATTTCAGAATCCGCATCCTTGCCAACCAAACTTACAAGATTAAAATCTGCTTTTAAAGAAGCTAAATTCGCTGCAACATTTCCTGCTCCTCCAGGTTTATGAATTATATTTTTTTTGCTGGAAATATAAGCCGGCGCCGAACTCTCCGGATTAATTCTATTTTTACAATAATAATATCTATCAAGCATAACATCCCCAATAACAACTATTTTTGCCATATTCATAATCAAAAAACGGCATTTAAAACTTTTATTATAAAAAAACATAATCTTTTATATATACATCTTCTAAGAAAAATAATGCGGGAATGCCGGAGAACTCACGCCCACGTTTGTGATACAGAATTTTGTCCTTCGGGATGAAATCAAACGTAAACGTTCGGGTCAAACTAGTTTTCCCATCTTGCAAAAATAAAAACAATATGCGGGAATGCCGGAGTGGTCAAACGGAATTGGCTTAGGACCAATTAGCTTAGTGCTTGCCTAGGTTCGAATCCTAGTTCCCGCATTTATGGATTTGTAAAATCCATTAGGGTTCCTTATTAATTTCGAATCCGAGAGTTTTGCTTTTAGCTATTTTTAGTTTCATTTCAAAAGTAAAGCTCGAGCAGGTCTCCTGCATTATGCAATCTTTAGATTGCATTTTATTTTTGATGAGAACCTGGTTCGACGAGCAACTCTGAAATTTCTAATAAATGAGCAGAAAATTAAAAGCGAATTTAAAGAAGATTTCACGGGTTGTGAGCCATCCTAGTTCCCGCATTTAATATTTTTTGATGAATTCCAAAAGAGAATCATAAGTCTTATTTGCCTGCTTCAACAGAAATTGATAATAATTTTTCAACTTGCCTTCCCTTGATTTTTCTAATGCGTTAAAATAAGAAGCTTTATTTTCTTTGTAAACTATTATAGGGGAATATCCTTTGCTAATAAGAATTTTATTCATTATTAAACGTCCGGTTCTTCCATTACCATCAAGAAAGGGGTGAATGAATTCGTATTTTTTATGAAACTCAAATGCAAGCAGAAGCGGATGCATTTTCTTTTTGTTTTCATGATACCATTTTAATAAATTGTGAAGTTCCAATTCAATTTTTTTAAATGGAGTAGTAGCTGAATTGCCGACCACATTATCTATTTTTTTGAAACCTTTTGGATATAGTAATTTATTTTCCATAACAAGATCCTTAGTAAGCAAATGATACAATCTTTTTATAGATGAAATATTAAATTTGAATCTTTTTTTTAGATATTCATAGGCAATAATAGAATTCTTTACCTCTTTCACTTCATTCTTATTCTCATATTGCGTGTTTCCTTTCTCAATTATTTCTCTAACTTTATTTGGCGGGATTTTAGAGCCTTCTATATTATTTGAATTAAATATAAATTCTGCAGCAAATTCTGCATCTATTAATTTTTCACATCTTTTGCCCTCTGAATAATTTTTAATCTTAATTGTTTTTAGCTCTGTCTGCCCCGGCAATAATTGGCTATATGATAGTTTATTTTTTATTTTATCCAGAAATTGACATCTAAAAAGATATTCTTCATTGCTTAATTCATCAAGATGATCTAATATATATTTTTCCTTGCTTATCTCTAAAGAACCTGACCCAAGATATTTTTTTATTATTAGGGATTTTCCCATATATGATACTTTTTTTACAAAATAAAAATGTGTCTTTTTATTTATTTTTTTCTTTTCCAGATAACTCATAAAATTACATGGTTTATAACCTTATAAACTTTACTCTTTAGGCAGTAAAGAAAATAATTTATAGCGTTGAAGATACCCGTATCTTTACCTTTTAGGCAGTAAAAATAAAGGATTTTCTTACCTTTTAGGCAGTAAATAAAAATAAACTTCCGGAATGAAGCAAGAAACAAATACCTGCTTCACAGAAATTAAAAAAATTACTCTGACAAAAAATCTATGCTTTTAATCTCCGCATATCTTTATTTAATCTGCCAAAGGAACTCGCTTTCTTCCACCGCCTGCAGTAAAATATTTTTTATTTTATTTTAATGCTATTCTAATTATACAATTTCTCTATATGCCTCAGGAGCCAGATTTGAAAGAACATATTTCATATCCTCTTCAGCATTAAATAATCCTTCTCCATTAATTTCTTTATAACCATTTTCAAATAAAAATTTTCTTTTATATAATTGATCAACAAAATATTTATTGTCAGAATATTTTCTTCCATTTTCTTCAAGATAAAGATTAATAGTATTTCTTAAAATAATTTCCACATTTTGAGTATTCCACTCAAAATTATTTACATTATTTGCGTTTACTAAGTTAGCAGTTAAATCATTCAATGTCAAACTTTTTAGATATTTTTGAGATTCAAAACAATTAGAACCTCTCCCTTCCGGAATTATCTGAGAAAATTCACACTCTCTATTTAGTTTTTCTCCAATAGCGAGGCATAAAGATTCTTTACATTTTCCGAAAATTCCTGTTGTTCCGCAATCACTGCATTCTTTTGCTTTTTCAATAATTCTTTCTTCAATTGTAGAAAATGGTTTTTCAGCAAGAATTTTTTCATTAAAATAATTTTGCCAGCCTTGTTTTAAAAGATTAACTTCTTCTGCATATTTCCAGCCAACTACATATTCTTTATTATTAATTGTCCTTATTCCAGAGGGAAATTCTCCTTTAGAATCTTCATAAGTTAATCCTGAATTATATACGCTTAAAATACATTTTATTTTAGCTTCTTTTGAAAGGGTTTTGCATTTTTTATAATCTTCATCACCAGCATCTTCTGGATTGTCAAAAGTTTTCTTTAATGAAGATGATGCCAATGCTATTTGTTTTTCCGTCCCTTTCCACGCAGAAGGATACTCTGCGCCTTTTGTATACCCCATTATCCAATTTTCGCAATCTTCATTTCCAGAACTTCCGCAAGTTTTTAATGCTCCAATTCCGGTTTCCCATTGAGAAACTGCAACAAGCAACGCCCTAAATTCTATTTCTTCAAGTTTAGAAGGTTTATTTTTCTTAGAATATTTCTCAAATAAATTTTTGTATTTATTATAAGAATCAATTGCATTTAATGAAACTTCTTCAGAACTAACGTCTGGAATTTCTTCAGTAATAACTGGTTCATAAGTCAAAATCAAAAAAGCTCCGTCATAAAATTTTTTTCTTTCTAAAGATTTTACTAAACTTTGAATATCTAAAGGCATTTTAGATTTTGTTCCAAGAGAATAATAAGGATCTTCTGGACCACCCTTAACTAAAATTACTGGAACTGCATTCCAAAATTTCCCCCCGCTTGTTGGGCTGTTTTCATTATCATAATAGCTCCAATACCATTTATCTCCGTCTTTGTAATAAAAATAAATATTATTTATGGGACTTTCAAGATTTTTAATTTTAAAAATTTTATTGCTCGACATTTCAGAATTAGTATTTTCCAAAATAAATTCTTTATTTTTAATTGTCAGAGTTTCTAAAAAATCAATTCCTTCTTGATAATCTTTTATTTTAATAAATGATTTTAATGTATTATTTTCTTCATTGCTTAATCCAAAATCCCCGGACTTTGCAATAGCTTCGTCAAGAGAAATCCATTTTCCTCCGACAAAATCAAACTCCCCTGCTTTCTGGCCAGTTATTGTTGGTTGCCCCGCTCCTCCCTGATAATCATATTGGAAACTTGAAGTATAAACCCAAGGGTGCCATTTACCCTTATCAAATCCAAGAATAATATCAAAAGTTTTATCAGTATTTGAAATTCTGAAACTATTTAAAATGAATTTAAAATCAGATTCACTAAATTTAACTGGAACTTCTTTATCTCCCCCATCTTTCTCATCTCCTAAATATTCAACCTGTTTATCTTTCCAATTTTTATAAACTAATTTTGCAAGTTCAGCGTAAGTTTTTCCTCTCTCAAAAAAGACTTTTGCTTTTTGAGTATTAAAAAAAGTTTTTTCTAAAAGAGAAGTTGCTTTTGAAATTTTATCTCTTAATTTTCCTTCATCTCCTTCAATTTTCCCAATTTCTTCAAATTCTAAATTAAAATCTTCTTCATAATTCTCGCTTAAATTCAAGCCCGTTATCCAGATTTTTTCAAGTTCGGTTATTGTTTTATTTTTAGTTCCTGCAAATTGAAGCGCGTCTTCCATGCTGTTTTGGTCCAGCCAGCACTTTACATTTTGCCCGACGTCTGAACATCTTCCTACTTCAATCCATCTTGAAGAGTCTGTTCCCTGTCCTGGATTATTTGTTGCGCAAAGTCTTGTAATTCCTCTTTTATAAATTTCTGGACTGAGCGCGCCTTCTGCAGATGACTGAATATTTGGAGTCAAGAAATTATACAAACTCGGAGTTCCTGAAGCGCATTCTTTTTCGGAGCTGACTCCTGTTTTTGTAATTTGCTCTTTAGCATACTGATCTTTTACATAATCAACTGCAAATGAAGTTGAAACTTCTTTAAATCCGCACTCTTCATAACCATTTGCATTTATGCATAATTTTCTATAGCCGGCAGGAGCAGTAAAATCTTTTGTTTCAGTTGCGCTCTCTCCGACAGGAATAAAACCAGAAGCAACATTCCTGATGAAAGAAGCGTCCTGATAAAGACTTCCTTCAGCGTCGGGTTTTAAATAAACCTGATAATATACCGGCTGATCTTTTCCTGCATAAATTGTATAAAATACTTTATATTGCGAAACCGGCGGAACAGTAACATCTGAATAAGGAATCTCGTCGAATCTTGCATGAAACTGAACAGGAGAGTCCGGCTCTGTTACGGCATTAAAAAGAGTTTCAAGTTTTGGAACAGCTCCCGAAATAAATCCTTTGCAGACCGGAGCAAATAATTGCTTGGATGCCGACCTTGATTTAAATGCATTATAAGAATTTATTCCATAGCTCTGTGTAAAATAATCTGCAGATTTGCTTGCGCTTTCCCACGCATTTGCTACGCTTAAATATTCTCCTCCTCCCCGTGTTCCCTGCCCAAATGCTTTTGCTATAACTTTAGAAATTCCTATTTTTCCTAATGGCGCTGCCTGTCTCCAGAAAAAATCGCACATATAAACACTTTGTATCTCGTCACAAATTCCAATTGTTTCTCCTGTATCTAAACTTTTCTGCAGACAATCTCTGTATGCTTTTTCAACTGAAGTAAATCCATCAACACCTGCTTGTATTCCTGTAAGACAGACAGGAGCATAAATTTTTTCTTTTGCATTCGGTAAACATAAAAGAGTGCTTCCTACAATCCCTGACTGAATTACATCTTTAACGACATACTCTCCTCCAAAATCGCATCTTGAACTCGGGCAAATAACAGGGTCGCATAAATTAAAAATTAAATTGCATTCTTTTGGAGACATAAAGTCCTGGCACTGAATATTTGGAACTTCAACCGCTGGACTGCCGACTGCAACATTAATAGAACCTCCAATCCCTGTATTAATTCTTATTTTATCTCCAATTTTTAAATTTGGATTTCGCAATCTTGCTGTAGATGCCTGCTCAACAGCGCTGACTGCGCTCTCAACTAAATTAATTGCTTCGCTCTCGCTTAAGCCCGGAAAACTTCTGTAAGTTTTTCCTGATTCTAAAAATATCTGCTGGCAGGTGTCGTCTGCAATTCCTGAAAAAAATTCCTCAATTCCGTCTGGACCGACATTGCATAAATAAAAATTATTTACTTTGCCTGAAGCATCATAACTTTTTATATTTCCCAGCGTCGGCAAAGTCTGCCTTGCAGCAACATACCATCCGTTTTTTAAATCAAATGGAACAACAGCCGGCAAATTTTTATACGCTTCAGTTTCATAATATTGCACAACCGGAGTTTCATGATTTGCAGATTTTTTAAAAGGATTTTTATAACTATTTGCGTCGTATTTTTTAAAATAAATATTTTTTAGTTCTTCTGCTTCTCCTTGACTAATTCTATTTTTTCCAAGATTATCGTAGACCATTAAACCATTATCAACATCTTTTTTAATTGACAAAATATCAGTTCCAGCAGAATCATCTAAAGCAATTAAATATTGTTTTCCAGTTGTGGTTTGAATTGGCTGAACAGGAACATTAGAATCTAATTCAGAAATTCTCCCGCTATTTATTATTCCAGTATAAGGAATTTCTTTAGCTTCTTTTACAATTAAAGTTGAAATCTGCGAGGATTCAATTTCCAAATCTTTAGCCCAATCAGTCTTTTCAGCAAAACCTTTTGAATTTTTTTGAATATCTAACAGCGTTGAATAAAGATTGTCTTTTGCAGACTGCTTCATTCTCGGGCTTGCGTCAGAATTTAATGTTCTTAAGGAAAGATCAATCTCTCTTAATTCATCAACATCATAATTGTTTCCTTCAAACTCTTTTATCTTTCCTTCTCCATCTTTATTTGTAAGAATTTTTTTTATATCTTCTAAATTAATTTTGTCTTGAGAAGATTTGCCTGTATTAATCTCGTCAATAAGACTCTGAGTTAAAACCGGACTAACTTGTTCTGAATATTCAACTGCAAATGCAGATGTATCAATTACTTTTTCTTCTAAGAATTTTGCGTCTGATTTATATTTATTCTGCATTGCTTGAATATCTGCTTGCTGCTGCGCCAGAGTTTTAGTCATTGCCTGAACATCTTCATCAATATTATCTGATTCTTTTATTAAACACTGCTCTTGAGAAGAATATTTTCCTGAATTAACAGCGTCGGCGCAGATTTCATACCATCCTCCGTCGCCCCTCATAACTTTTTGCCTTGCAATTCCTTTGCCCTGCGCATTTTGAGCAAGATTTTTTATATGCAATGCTCCGCCAACTCCTAAGCAAGCGCCTTTAAGCCCCTTAATTGTTTTTCCCATTACTTCTGAAACTTTTTCAAAATCTTCAATTGTTTTATTTAATTTTTCAATTCTTTCTTTTGTTTTTTCAGGAGCCATTTTAATATCCCTTTTATCAATGCCAATTTTAAAACTAAAACTTGCTTCTGATTCAGCGTAATTTATTCTCGGAAGAACAGAAACTTTTGCAACCTTTTCAAGATTAACTTTCTTTAAAGTAAATTCATAAAATCCGTCTTTAGTGCTGACAATTTCTGGAACATCTTTTTCAAGTTTTATTGAATCTGTAAATTTAAAACTCTCGCTCCAAAATTCTTTCGGAATATTTACTCTTATTACAGCAGATTCTCTGCCGGAGATTTTTTCTAATTCTTTGAGTTGTATGAAATTAGTTGAAAGTGCATCGGAAAAAGTTTCGGAAGTAACTAATACATCCCAGTGCTCATTAGCTCCATTTTCATTTTCCAAAGAATAAATTGCTCCTGTTTTTGGGTTTGTCCATTGTTTTGAACCGTCTGTTCTTTTTTCAATCTGCCTGAAATTTTTCTTTATATAATTTGTTAATTTTTCTCCTTCAGCCACAGAACGCAAATCTATTTTATGGCCGGTATAATGGTTATATTCTCCGGTAGTCGCATGAATTCCCGGCTCAGCAGCAGCAGTAACAACAACATCGCAATTGCAATCTCCTTTCAATCTAATAATTTCATCAGCAGTGCTTTTTTTAAGAACACTCAGAAAAAGAACGTCCTCTTTTACTTTAACATCAGCATCTTCAAATATTCTTTCAGTTTCACTTGTTAACAAGCTTTCTTTTGAAATTGATTTTTTTAAATAAACAATATCCTTTTTTTGCAGAGGAATTTTTTTAATATCTCCATTTGGAAATCTAACTAAAATTTCAGCGCCATATTCGTCAAATGTCGGCTCATAAATTGATTTAAGTGAAATTTCCTTGACTTTGTTGTTGATTAAAACATCTGCCGATGAAATATCCTGGCTTGCAAATTCAAATTCATTAAAGCAAACTTCGTCTATATTTGAATTTGGATATTTTTCTTTAAACTGCTCGCAAAGCTCAAACATTGTTTTTTTCTGGCCAGTATCTCTTGCAAGTTTTATTTTTTCTTCAAATGCCCTCTGCCCGTAAGCAGGAGTCTCTTTAAGTTCGTATTCTTTTATAGACGGGAAATCAGAATATAAAATGTCAAAATCTTCTACAGCGCTTTTGTAATCTGCATTATTCTTCATAGCTTCAGAGTCGCTTGGGCTTGCTAATCCAAGAACTGTAACTAACTTGGTTTCATCCTTGGATATTCCTAATTCTTGAGGCAAATCATTTGCTTGTTTATATTCTAAAATATCAAATGACTCTCCTGAAATTGCCCATCTTGAGCTAATTTCAAAAAGAAATCCAATTCCTTCAGCACCATCCCAGCTATTTTTCCAGAAATCTCCAGCCCCGCTGTCAGGCTCATCGTCCCTGTATCTTTCAATAAATCCTTTAAAAGATTTTAATTCATCTGTTGTTAATTGTTTTCTAGTTCCAATATCTTCTTTAGGAAGCGCTGTGAAAACAACTTTTAAATCTTCTTTAAAAGGCGAATCTTTTTTTGTGTAAGCATAAGAAAGAAAAACACTTTTATCTTTAGTGTCAAAAACCCATTCGCCGATTGAATAATTTCCTAATTTATCCCCGACTTTTAATTCAATTTTTGGTTTTACTTCTAAGGTGTATAAGTTTGATTTTCCAAATCCTAAAAATCCGCCCTCTAAATCTTCCTCGCAGGAAATTATAACTTTTTGATTTAATCCTATTTTCTCTATTTCCTGAACCACACATTTATCGTCTAAAAATCTCTCCCCCCTAACAACTTCAACATCATCTGCATTAACTTTTAATCTCGCTGTCGTGTCCGGGTCTTTAAGATCATCTAATCTAACTTTCAAACCTCCAAGGCAGTAATCAAATGTTGGAAGATAAACTTGTGAAGATTCTTCTCCTTTTTTCAAGCTGAATGTTCCAAGTTTTTGCTGATACGAACCCGAACTTCTTGAAATTGTATTCCCGGAATAAACAGAAATTGTTGCTCTATCTGACTGAACATCTTCTGCTCTGATATATCCTTTCCCTCTCCAAAATCCATATCTTAAAAATTCATTATTCCATTCTGAATCTTCCATTGGCTTTAAATAAAATCCTGTCCTGAAAGTTCCAAAAGCATTTTCAATATCATACCTCATCTTCGCGGTAATATTTCCTTCAACAAAATCCGGCATCTCTGCTTCAGTCGGAATTCTTTTTAATTTAACAACTGCATAACCAATATTTTCTAAAACCGGGCTTGTTACTTTGTCCTGAACTCCTAAAGCAGAACGCACAGGATGAAATCCAATATCTGAAACATATTCTGAAAATTCTTCCTGGTTAAAAATTAATCTGTCAATTGCTTCAATTTTAATTAAAGGATTAATTTTTGTAGCTGCAATCGGGCAAAAAACCCAAGTATCCTGTTCTTCAAGCAAGTCGCTTCTCACGACGGCAGGAGAGCATCCAGTTGGCGCAACTTGTAAAACAAAATCCTGTCCTGCTTCGCACATTTTTTGGTCAAAAACAGGAGGATTGCCAGAACCAAAAATTCCTGAAGAAAAACCAAAACCAGATTGAGTATATTGCGGGCGGGAAGAAACATATGCGCTTGCAAACGAAATAAATAAAATAATTGCAAATAATAAAATTAATGCAAGTTTTGAAATTTTATTTTTTTTATTCATTTTTTTGATTTATAATTTTTTCTACCATGGTAGTTTCTTTTTTTCTAAAAAAGAAACCCATTTTCATTTTAAGCTATAAACTCCAATATTTCATGAATTTTTTTAATTCCGTCTTCTTCAGTAAAATGCCCTTGCTTTTCTTTTATAATAATTTTTGCCCCAAGATTTTTTTTAAATTTTTCAATTTCATCAAGATGAACATACGGATCATTTTTTGAAAAAATAGCTAAAAAATTATTGCAATGGTCAAGAATTCTGCTAAAATCAATTTGAGTATTTATCCATGGATGAGCTATTTTCATTTCTTCTGGCTCTAAATTAATCAGCTCAAACCAAGGCGCAACAAAAACACATCCTGCAATTCTTTTATGTTTGTGCAATTTCTCTAAATACCTCAAAATTGTCTGACATCCGACGCTGTGCCCGATAAAATAAGTTTGCTCATCAACATCTTTTATATTCTCTTCAAGATATTTTACCCATTTTTCTATTTTTGGATTATCTGTATTCGGCATGTCAAAAACCCCGACTGGAATCCCCTTTTTTTCTAATTCTTTTTTAGTCCAGCCATACCAATCGCTTTCAGAATCTCCTCCCCATCTGTGAATTAAATAAACTTTTTTATTTTTCATTTTTTAAATTATCTAAATATAATCTCCACAGGTTTAATTTCAAATAGCAAATTATTCTCCTGAATTTTTTCAATTGTATCCGGGACAGGCAGACTTTCAACATTAATTTCCATGCTATTTGCAGAGCTTAATTCTGATTCCAAGATATAATATTCCTGAGTTCCTCCTCCTGCTAATGCTTTTGATATAAGCTGGGATGGAAATTCAATTTCAAAACATTTCTTTTTTGTCAGCTCAAAAATTCCTAAAGGAATATCAACGCACTGTTCTTGTGTTGTCTTGCTGAGCTCAAAAGATGAATCTTTATAAATTTGAACTCTGATATCATAAAAGCCCTCGCTGAGTCCAATAACTTTTTGCTCCGGATAAACAATTGTTTTGGAAGTTTCATCTTCAGAAATAAAATTAATTATTGCTTCTCCATCATAATTTGCTCCATCAAGTTTTAAATTAACAGGAAATTCATAAACTTTATCTAAATAAATATTTAAAGAACTTCCATCCTGAATTGTTGAAAAAGTTTCCTGAGCTTTCTTAAATCCTTTTGCTTTAGCAACAACGAATCCATTGACGCACTGAGGAAAATCACTTTCTAAATTGCCTGAAGAAGTTTCGCCGATTCTGCATCTTTCTCCAAAACATTCATAAGAAATTTCTGCATCAACAGGATTTGAATTAGAATCAAAAACATTTATTTTTATTTGAGTATTTTTATTTTCGCATAATTCAATGCTTTCTGCTTCCGACGCAGTTGCATCTAATGGCTCTCTTGGATTATTTCCCTGTATAGCTACTGCCATTGGAAATTGGAAAGTTTCATCTTGTTTTGAAACCTGAATAAGAACAGGATATTTAATATTATAAACAAAATGATATGGAACATAACAAAATCCTAAAATTCCCAAATCAGGCTGATTTCCGACGGGATTCACAAGAAGAAGATTTTCCTCTGAAGGTTCAACCTCAAAAGTTCGCGCCCAATCTCGTGAATTAATAAATCTGACTTCATATTCTGGCGAAACAGGCAAATCCAAGACAAAATAATTATTTTCTTTTCCTGAATTTCTTAAAGCAAGAGTATTCGTTTCAATATTTTCCCCAAGCTCAGCAAAAACTTCGTCGGCATTCCAGTGCAGCGGACTGCACGTAATTTCAACCCCATCAACAGGAGCATAAAGTCTTAAATTATCAACAGCATATTTTTCCAAAAATAAATTATTTTGCTCATGCTCATAAACACTTTTTGCAGAATCATAAAGATTTCCTAAATTAGATTTAACAATTTTATTATGCCCAGTTATAATTGCGCTCTCTTCTCCAAAATTAATTCCTAAATCCATTTTCAATTCAATTTTTATATCTTTATCCCGTATAATCACATTTGATTCAGGAGCCCCGATTGAAATTTTATATCCTTCTGAATAATATTTTTCTAAATCGCAATTTTGAATCTGGCTGTCAATAAAATTTTCTAATTCGTCCTCCATAAATTCTTTTGAAGGAACCTGCTCTCTTTTAATGTTGTTCCCGGAAACATAATACCAATATGGAATTG
>JWKY01000010.1 GCA_000806015.1 archaeon GW2011_AR19
TTTAACATATTCAGCCTCATTTTTAACATAATTTAATTCGGGAATAAGATTTTTTTCAATTACCAAGTCAATTTTTCTCTTGAAAAGTTTTTTTAATAAAAACATTAATTCCATATAATTATCAAAATCTATCTCATCAAATTCAACTAAAAAATCAATATCACTCCCTTTCTTTGGATTTCCTTTTGCATAGCTTCCAAAAAGCCCAATTTTTTTTACTCCCTTTTCTTTTAATTTTATTTTTTCTTTTTTTATCATTTTAATAATTGCTTTTGAAGTCAATTTTTTATTCACCATTATGAAAAACTCCTGTTTTTTATCATTATGCAAAATTTCCTGTTTTGTATCTATGAAAATTTTTAATTTTCATTTTTTTATTAATTATAAGAGAAAAGAAGATTATATAAATATTTTTATTAACCAGGCTCTGATTGAAATTGCTCACTTCGTTCTACTCGCGAGCTCACTCAGCAATTAGATAATTGATAAAATAATTTACCTTCCGTGAACTCGCTCGGATTTATTTATTTTCTACCATAAAACAGCTTAATTAAAAGTTTAATTTATTTTCTTATTCTAAATTTATTAATTTCAATTATTGTAAGGGAATTTTCTATTTCTATTTTTCTTTTTTTAATTGATTCTAAAAAATTAAATAAAACCTCATTTATTTGTTTTGCAACATAATAAAAAGGGACTCTGAGAATTATAATTCCCTTATGCTCTTTTATAGGATATTTTCTAATATCTCCAAAACCAAGATCTTTTGTGACTAATATTTGATTATTCTTTATTGCATATTTAATAATTTCTTTATCTGTAACTTTTCCCAATCCAATTTTTCTGGAATGTTCTGTTTTGTGGTTAAAATTCTTAAAAATATCTGCGGAAGAATAAGGCAGGTTTGCATCAAGAAGAAATTTCATCCTTATTTAGAAGAAATACTTCTTCGCCTCTTATTAATGAAATTGCATAGTTTATTGATTCAATTATCTCTTTTTTTTTCACGCCATATTCTTTTTCTATTTCTTCATAAGTCATTCCCCCGGCTAAAGCCCCCAAGATTTCATCTACACTAATTCTTGTTCCACTTATTATGGGTTTTCCGTGTCTGATGTTTTCATTTATGGTTATCATTTATTTAATAGATAAACAATCTTTAAATAATTATTGTTTATGAGGCTCTGATTGAAATTGCTCGTTGCTTTCGCAACTCAGTTATTTATAATTTCTACCCAAAAACAGTCTAATTAAAATCTTATTAAAGAAATGATTAACTCAATTTTTTCAAACTTTGCTGTCATGATAATAATCTTCCCAAAATTAATTCTGCGAGTGAAAAGTCCTCGCAAGCTGTGGAAAAATTTCTACGAAATTTTAGAGCAGGTATTTTAATTTCTTTATAAAAATTATCCAATAATCACAACCAAAGGTTTTAATCTTGCAACTTTTTTTGAGATTCCTAAATCATGCACGACATTGACAACCTCTTCAATATCTTTGTAAACTTCTGGGGACTCTTCTGCGATTGCCTTGAAACTTCTTGATTTAATTTCAATATTTTTTTTATGAAGTTTTTCTTTTGTTTCCTCTCCTTTTAATTCTCTTATTGCTTTTGACCTTGACATAACTCTTCCAGCCCCGTGAACACTGCTCCCCCAACAAATTTCTTCGGATTTTTTTGCGCCAACCAAAACATACGACGCTGTTCCCATTGTTCCCGGAATTAAAACAGGCTGTCCGACTTTTCTATATGCTTCTGGAATTTCAATTCTTCCAGGTCCAAAACTTCTTGTAGCGCCTTTTCTATGGACGCAAACTTCTCTAACTTTTCCGTCAACAATATGTTTTTCAAATTTTGCAATATTATGACAGACATCATAAACAACGCCCACTTCTGAATTAGGAAAAAGATATTTTACTTCTTCTCTGACCCAGTGAGTTATTAATTGCCTGTTAGCAAAAGCAAAATTAACTGCGCAGCACATTGCAGAATAATAATCTTTTCCAAGCGGGCTTTTAATTGGAGCATTAATCAATTGCCTGTCAGGTAAATCTTTAAATCCATATTCGCTCTCCATTTTTTTAATATAATCAGACGCAACCTGATGTCCAAATCCCCTGCTTCCGCAATGAATCAAAATTACTGCCTGATCTTTTTTTAAATCAAATGATTTTGCAGTTTTTTCATCAAAAATTTCATCAACAAATAAAATTTCTAAAAAATGATTGCCGGCGCCGATTGTTCCCAACTGGCCAATTCCTCTTTTAATTGCCCTGTCTGAAATTTTAGAGGCATCAGCTCCCCTAATGCAGCCCTCTTCTTCCGTATGCAAATAATCTTCTTTTTTTCCATATCCTTTTTCAACTAAATATTTTGAACCGCCTTGCAAGATTCTTTTCAATTCATCTTTTGTCATTTGGAATTTGCTTCCTCTGCCGACGCCAGAAGGAATTTTTCTGTCTAAAGCTTCTAAAACTTCATTTTGTTTTTTTAAAATATCTTTTTTTGTTAAACTTGTTTTTAGAAGTCTAACGCCGCAATTTATATCAAAACCAACGCCTCCAGGACTTATTACTCCAGAATCTAAATCAAATGCAGCAACTCCGCCGATGGGAAAGCCGTAACCGATATGCATATCTGTCAATCCTAAAGAATAACCGATAATTCCGGGTAAATGCGCAACATTAGCAACTTGTTTTAAGGAATCTTCTTCTATATTTTTTATCATTTCTTTAGAAAAAAATACTCTTCCAGGGACGAGCATTCCTTCTGACTTTGGCAATTCATAAACTCCCTCTGCAATCTTTTTCAAATTTTCTTTATACATCTTGTTTTAAGATTTTTTCAGTTTAAATGTATTAGGTATAATATTTAATTTAATTAATCTTTGCACTTCCTTTTTTTTATTAATATCTAATTCATAATATCTATTTCCAATTCCATTCATCCTTGAATATAAAAGGGAATTAACCTTAAAATATTTTCCTAAATGTTCTTTAAGCCTTTCTAAATTGATTCTTTCTTTTGAAATAATTCTTATATACTTTTCGTGTTTTATTTTTGCTTTTTCATGCATAATTTTTTTAACAAAATTCTTTACCTCTTTTTCATGTTTAGGAAAATTCCATATATACACCATGAAATCTTTTATTGTTTCTTTAATTTTTTTGGATTTGTCTGGATGTAAAAAACCGATTTCTTCTTCGAATTTATTTATATTTTCCTTTCCATAAATAAAAACTCTATACATCTTTCTCTTAAAATTAATCTTCTTGATAGTTTTAATCCCAAGATTATTTAACATTTTTATAATTTCATTTAATCCTTTTTCATTTACTGAATCAAGCCCGATATGCCTATTTTGATGTGTTTTACAAAAAACCCACCCTTCACAATCAAAAAAAGATCTTAACCATGTTTTAGATAATTTTTTACTAATTTGAGGAGCAGTCCATTCATATGAATAAAAACTTCCAAATTCTTTTGTTAATTTTTCATAAATTTCTTTTGATCCAATCTCACATCTTTGTCCGACGGCTAATCTTGGTTTAATTCTAAACACCTTTTCAAATTTTTCTTGAAAATCTTTCAACAAGACAGCATTTGTATTTCTAAAACCAATCCGATAATATTTCTGTTTTTGAGTTTTAGGATTTTTTATAACATAACCGTCGGCGCATAAATAAGCATGAATAGAAACGAAGTTTTTATCAAATTGCATTAACAATAAATGAACCTGGCTATATAAATTCTACCTTATGTTTATCTGGTATAATTAAACTTGAACATTCATTTTTCCTTCTTTTGGAATTTCATAAATATTTTCTGAAATTTTTTTTATTTCCATTTTAAACATCCAGCACAACTTGACTTGTCCAATTATTTTTAATTTTTTTTATAAACATTTCATTATAAGTTACTGCCTTAACATGCTCACTTATATTATAATTTTCAGCGTCATCTCCAATAACTTCTGCTTTTATTTTAAGATTTTTTTGATCAAATTTTAAATTTGTTATTTTAGAAGGCAGAAAATTTTTGCTGTCAATTAAAACCAAAAACTCTTCTAAAAAATTGTACATTAAATTTTCCAAATCTTTTCCTTTAACAGAAATTTTGAATTTCTTATTTTCTGAAATTTTTTCATCATAAATTATATTAAACAAAGCCAAAGCAGAATTTTCAAAAACTTTTTCAAGAGTTTTTCCAAATGCCTGAAACTTTCTGTCTGCTGTGTGAGGGAGAAATTTGAATTTTCTATTTTTAATATTCATTTGCAAAATTATAAATAAACTTCTTTTTATTTATTATTGAATTATAGTCGGTTAAAACAAAAATTTCAGTATTATCATTTTCCTTAAAATTATTGATGTATAACCCCTCCCCAAGAACTTCCAGCAAACAATTCACGCACATCTCTGGAGTTTTTATTTCTTCCTCAACAAACCTTGCAACAGCGTCGTAAACAATTCCCAATCTCACAGGAACTTCTGAATTAAAATCTTCAATTTTAGATTTTGAATCGCCTTTTTGAATTGTCAGAGGATAATTCATCTCAATTAAAACTCTTTCAGGTTCAATAACAACTTCAGGAGGAGTTATTTTGCCTTTTGTAATTTCATATTCATTTTCAAAAAATGTGAAGTCTTCAATGCAAAAAAATAACTCTCTTTCAATTCCTCTTGAAATTTCTCTTTCAATATCTTCTTTGCTTGGCATTAAATTTTTATTATTTTTTATATAATAAGGGACTTCTAAAACAGGAGTTGAAACTTTTGGAGGAAAATAATATCCTCCATTTTCTCCAACTTTGAAAACAACTTCTTCAAGGGAATCATCCAAACATTCCTGAACAAAATTTTGAATTTCAGCTGTTTCAGGAGAGGCTGGTTTTCCTGGTAGCTTAAGATTTCCACGCAAACTAAAAAACAAGGCAACAACAGCGACGATTAAAATTGCGATTATTATGAAAATTGTAAGCTGGGCTCTTTTATTCAGCATCTAAATTTCAATAAGAAAGGATATATAAAAATTCACTTAACATAAGTAGTCCCTTAAAAATTACACAAAAGTAATATTTATAAGCCTGTCCTTGTATTTTATACGATGGGAAAAGGTTTATTGAATAAATTGAAAATCGGTTTTGCTGGATTAAGTTTAATCGGAGCTTCGTATTTTAATTCTGTTAATGCGATTAAAGCTCAAGAAATTGTTTTCAATCCAAACCAAGAAACATCCAATTATAAAAAATCTTCAAAAAATTATCCTACGCTAATTCACAAATTAATTGAATTTGAAAACGAACCTTTAAATGGAGAAACAACTTGTTCAAGTTTAGAGATAAGTTCTTTGGATTATGTTATTAAAAATATGGGAAAACACGTTCCAAAAAAGCCGGCTTCAGAACTATCAAAAAAAGAGGCTCAAAAAATATTTGTAAAAATGGATTCTTTAATGTGGGGCCAAATTTGCAGAATAAAAGCAGAGTGTTATCAAACAGCATATATTTATCATGCCGTCGGAGATTTTTATAATTTGCCTATTAATTTAGTCATAACCCCTCCGTACATTGGAGAGTATCACTTTTTTGTTCGTTGGGATGCTAAAGAAGATGGGCACGATGCATTAAATCCAGACAACCCGATTAATAAAGGAGACTTTAACTGGGATAATGAATCTCATCTTTGTTTCAAAAAAGGCTTCCCGCTTAATGATAATGATGAATATTTTATTGAAGAATTTTTCATTCCTAAAGAAACTATTGAAAAAGGAATTTATATGAAAAATTTAAATGAAAAAGAAATGTGGGCTCAATCTCACACTATAAGGGCGCAATTTTTAACTTATCAAGCAAGGGGGTTGCATTTGGGGGTAGAAAATGAAAAAAAAGCCGCAGGAAAAATTTACACTGAAGTAATAAATCTTTTAGACAAAGCAATACAATTAGATTCTTTATACATGCCTGCTTATTATCTTAAAGCGCATTATTTAGGAAGATGGATAAGGAATCCAAACCATAATTTTAAAGAAGCGCTAAAAACAGTTGATAAAGCATTAGAATTAAACTCAGAACCAGAATTATGGGAGCTCAAAGGAATGATTCAGGGAGGATCTATTAGTTCTCTTTATCAAGAAACTAAAAAGCAAGAAAATTATTCTCTAATTGAAGAAGCCATAAAATGTTATGATAAAGCCATTGATTTGCTTGAAAACTATAGAAAAATAGAACTTTCTAAAAAAGACAGGCCAGTTTTTGGGATTAATTATTCAAAACTAAATCTTTTGATAGTTCAAGAACAAGGGTATTTTGGTTATAAAGATTTTGCTTACAGAGATTTGGAGCCGCATTTTCAAAAAGAGAAAAATTTAGAAGAGAGATATAGAAAACTTAAACAAAGATCTAAAAATCTTGAAAAATGGGACAAATTAGAAAAAGAACAAGAATTTTACAAGAAAGAAATTTATAAAACTCATGGAAAATTTTCTCCTTTGTATAATCCATTTAAATATAATTAAAATTCAAGCGCTTCAATCCAAGTTTTTATTGGAATTGATGTATCTTGAAACATAAATTTAGGACCGCTCACAATCCCTGTCCTTTTCTGGTATAAATCAAACGCTTCTTTGAAATTGACCTTTTCATCTTTTATTATTTTGTCTATTCCTGCAATTTCTTTAGCTCCTAAAAAATCATATTCACTAAAAGGAACATCAACTTCTCTTTTTCTTAGTTCATAAGCTAAATTTGAAATATCTCTAACATATCCGACAACTTGTTCAGGAGCTTTTACTTCAGGAGGCGGGCCATCGTTTTCTAGAATTAGCTTATTAATTTCTAAAGTCTTTTTATTTGCTGTAAATGTCGGATTAGTAACTATATCTTTGAGATTATTATAATACTTAGTTCCTTTAACAATTCCATGTTCCTTTTGAAAAGCTTTTAAATAATTATCTCTTTCACTGCTCTGAAATCTTTCTAATCCTTTATCTGCTGTTTTGTAATTTCGTGTTAAAGTCATTATTGGTTTGTCATCAAATAAATTAACATAAGACTTGCTCATCTTAATTTTTTCGGAAAAGATATCCGGAAATAAAGGCAGTTCTAATGAACCAGAATATCCGCTGACGCTTCCTTTGGTTAAATCTCTGACAGTCAATGGCTCTCCACTTTCATGATTTGAAGTGAAAAAAACTCTGCCTTTATTATCAACAACACTTCCAATCTTGATGGTTTCAGACATCTCTGAAATGGAGATTATCTCAACAGCGCCTTTATTTTTTCCCGGGGCATAATCTCTTAAAATAAATTCTCCATTTCTTTTCTGGCTTTTTTCAATTGGTTCAAGTCTTATTCCATCGTTTAACATACTAACACTGCCGGAAGTTTTTATTGACGGAAGATATTCAATTCCATTCTCAACAAATCCTTTATTAATAATCAAATGCCCTTCTTCTCCCAAAGCTCCGCCGGTTAAACCAAATAAATCATTTTCTTCAAAATTGGACAGATAGGGATTTTTTTCTCCAAAACTAACTTCAAATGCTTGGGTTTCTTTTCCGATTTTATATTCAAAAATATTTTCATCTACTACAACATAATTGGTTTTTCCGGAAAATTTTGCAGTTTCAGAATTAAAATAAACATAAACATTTTCTTTTGGAGCTCCGGTTATTGAAATATCATTAATGTTTGCTTTTCTTGTTGGTGCTACAAAAGCATTGCCCCCTTCATCAAAATTCAAAACTCCGCTTACTTTATTTCCTTTATAATTTATGATTTCATCACTCTCAATTTGAATCCCTGGCTGAGCTTTTACAACTTCAGCTCCATCTGGAAATTTATATCCCCCGTCTTCAGAAGGATAAATAAATTCTTTATCTCCAGGAACATTAAACTGATTTCCGTTAATATTATAATCTCCTCCTTTAGAATTTGTTGTAAATTTTGCCTGGCTAATTTCTCCAGTATTTTGATTTATAACAAGGTTTCCAGAATTTATATTTGAAAGAGTTTCATCACCTATTTTAAATATCGCGCCAGATTTAGCAACGGAAATTTTTCCTGATGCTGGATCATATTTTACTCCTTTAGTTAATTCAAGAGCTATTGCTTCTCCTACTTTTGGAGTAACTTGTATTTTGCAATTATCAAAACCTGATTTACATACAATTACCTCTCCCTGAATTTCAACATTTTCTCCTTGATAAGTAAAATCTTCAGAACTAATTCCTTCAATTTCTGTAAGCTGGGCTGATAAAAAACTTTTTCCAGCGAATACAAAAGCTAAAGAAATCAAAATAATTACAAAAACAAAGATTTTATTTTTAGTGTTCATCTCTCCCAACACCACAATTTTAATTCTTTAGGAATATAATCTTCTCCATTTGTAGTTATCATTACAGATTTAACAAAAACATCTTTTTCCAGAATTTCGTCAAGATTACACCCTTCATTTAAAACACAGATTTTTGCTTCACACTTTAAATAATCAGGCATTGTATCTTTTATTGAATCATTTATTTCTCGGCTTAAATCATTATTAAGAACACTTGCTCTCATACTATTATCCATCTGAATAATTTTTAAAGTAAGAGCTTGGTCTTTGTAGATTTGCTCGCTGAGTTTTGGTTTCTGAATTGCGTTGCTGTTTACTACTGCAACCATTATTCCGGCAATTAGCAAAATTGAAACAAACACTTCAATAACTGAAGTCCAGCCTTTTTTATTTTTTATTACCATAAAATTACCTTGATATATCCATTTTCTATTTCTAAATTTTCGTTAAAATAAATTATTGGGATTAATTCAGCAAGAGTTTCTGTTGAAGGGATTTCTTTTTTAAATTTTGATTCAGTTATAGGAATTTTAGAATCATCTAAAAAACTAAACTCAAAATCATTTGTTTCCGGAATTCCAAACTCGCTTTTAAGAGTTTCATAATCATCTTCATAGCTTTGATTTAATTTTAAAATTTTTGATTGAAAAATATATTTTTGTGTTCGGATTAAACCAACCTCATACTTTTCATTTGAACAAGAAAATTCTAATGAAGTAAATTCATTTGATAAATATATTTTTTCCAAGCCATTATTCTTTAAAACTACATTCTCTTTACCATTAATTATTTCATTTTTTATATCAAAACAATCGTTACTTCCTCCAATTTTTTCAATTACAGAAATAACCTCAACATCTTCAGCAACATTCTTAATTATCTCATTTTCCAAGTGTTTTAAAAGAGAACTCTTTCCTGATTCTGTTTTTTCAAATGGCTTAATAACGCCAATAAAAAAAATTAGAAAACTTATGAATAATATAAATGAGATAATAAAACTTACATGCGAGCCTTTACGATTTTTTTGAAAAAAATTGCAGTTAAAAAACGCATTTTTTTGTCTTTTATTTTTTATCATTATGAAAAACTCCTGTTTTTTATCATTCACCCTCCAAAAAGAGCATTTGAAATTGTAGAAATTAAAAAAGCAGAAATCATCAAAATAAATGAATGTTTAACTCCATTTTTTATGCTCCCTTCTGCAAGTTTTCCGATAATTAATCCGCTGAATAATCCCTGCATTAAAAGCAAATCCAAAAAAGCATCTGAGATTTCTTTTGGGTCAAATCCTGCTCCGCTGGTTTCTACGCCTCCGATGCTGACTGTACCGGCAAGACCTGAAACAAGAGGCAAAATTTGAAACTGCATAACTAAAACAATTATTATGAAAACAAAGAAAATAATATATCCCTGAACCATTAACGCAGAAATCGCAGCTTTTCTTTCTTTTTGTAATTTATCAGTTGTGCTGACAGCTTCTGCAACAGACTCTAAAATTTTCCCAATATCCCCGCCCGCTCTTTCAGCCTGCCGAATTAATGTTATTGCTTTTGATATTTTTTTGTTATGAATATCTTTTGAAAAAGTCTGCATTGCAATATTTAAAGGAATTCCCATCGAAATTTGGTTTGCTAATTTCCAGACATGTTTATTTAAAACTTCATAATTTCTCTTTTTTAATAGCAAAATGCTTTTACTTATTGAAGAACCCATTTTTACGCTTTCCACAAGGTTTCTTGCAAATTCCAAGAACATTTCCTCTTTTTCTCTTGCAATTTTTGTTTCAGTAATGGTTGAAAAAACAAAAGGCAAAATTCCGATAATAATTCCAATTCCAAAAATTAAAGAAAAGACAGGACTTCCCTTAAATAAAAAAGCTCCTGCTATAATTAAAACTGCCAACGCAATTCCTATTTTATGCTGTTTTTCAAATTCCATTATGCAAAACTTCCTGTTTTGTATTCGCAGTTTGCGAGGACATTAAAAAATTTATTATTTTTTATTTCCATTTTTTAACCGGTTTTTTTTAAGTGCAAAAAAATCAGGAAAAAAACATTAATTATAGCAACGCCTCCAACCATCATTAAAGTTATAGTTGAAGTAGGAAGAGAGATTCCTAACCCGCTTATCTTCATTATCATTAATAAAAGCATAAAAATCATCGGCGCAGCAACAACAATGCTGATATATAAATCCATAAACGTCTCAGCCGTTTTTGTTTCTTCTTCTCTTTTTAGTTTATAGTCAAAGAATAAAGTTTCTGCCCGCTTTTCAAAAAATTCAGTTAAATCTCCTCCGGAATTTATTGTTGTTGACAAACCACTAAGCAATTCACTCATTTTTTTGCTGGGAGTATTATATGAAATTGCTCTTAGAGCATTTACAACGCTATCACCATGAATATTTATTTGATTAATTAATTTTATAAATTCTTTTTCAACATTTGGAAATTCTCCTGAAGAAATTATAATTTCAAAGATTTTCACCGGGTTAATAAGAGAACCGGAGATGGCCGCCATATTAATTGTTGCAAATGGAAGTTCATAATCTATCTGCGCTTCCGAAGATCTTCTTTCCAGAGAAGGATATACATAAGAAATAAGAAATCCTGCAATGGGAAAGGCAATTAAAATCCAGATTAATTTCAGCATTCTTAAACCAACATCTGTTGCAGGTTTTATAATTGGAAGATG
The DNA here is from genome assembly GCA_000806015.1 of archaeon GW2011_AR19. Lineage (GTDB taxonomy): Archaea > Nanobdellota > Nanobdellia > Pacearchaeales > GW2011-AR1 > JWKY01. The sequence goes on from JWKY01000010.1 coordinate 11,034, forward strand.
AGGCTGGATGCTAAAAAATATAAAAAAAGCAAAAAGAATTAATCCGGCAGCCGCAGCCAAAAGAGTTGTAAATAAAATTATTGAAATATAAGTCGGGAAAAGATACATTACATTTGATTTTTCCAAATCTACTTGAAGCGCTTTAAAAGAATCTTTTTCAATTAATTTTTTTGAATATTTTGAAAAAAGATTGTTTGCTAATCTTGCATACACATCTTCTTTTACAGCTTTTTTAAATTCTTTTCCTTTTTTTATTTTAGTTTCTTTTTTTAATCTGTTTAGAGTTTCTTTTTCTAATTCATCGGGTTCAAAATTTTTTTCTTTTTTTGTTAAAAGTTTTGACGCGCCAAAAAGATGCCAGGGAAGAATTCTCGGAGTAATAAAGTCATGAAGTATTCTAGAAATTTTTTCATTTAATTTATTCAATTCTTGCGTTAATTCCCTAATTTGCTGAGAAACTATATTCTCATCTTCTAAATGTTTTATTCCATAAAGTCTTTTAATCTCTGTTAAAATATTTTTCTGCTGCGCGGCTGTCTCTTTAAGGCTGTTAATTATCCCATTCATTTCATTTGTTTCTTTACCGGCAAAAATTGTCATTTTATTTTATTTATACCCTTCCTTAGGGTATTAAAACTTTAATTTTCTTCTGAATTATAATAAGGTTATTTTTAGTTTCATTAAATTTTTTTAAATCTTTTAGAATAAAAAAATGCTCTAAATTTTTAATTTCATGCTCAAGCGCATTTAATTGAATTTCTATTTCTGAAACCTCTCTACTCGAGACCTCACTCGGACTTTTCAAATTTGACTTCGTGATGAAATCTCGTGAAATCTCTCGCCCCTCTATTTTCATATTAAAAAGAAGTAAATTTGGTTATTAAAAGTTTTGATTAAGGTCAGAACCAAATTATTAATAAAATTGGAAAAAGATAAAAACGGCTCTGTTGAAAAAATTTTGAGTTCGTAACTTTTTTTGGCAATTTATTATAAAACAAAGGGTGGGTGCTTGCCTTTAGGCAAGCTTTAGCGGGAATTTGAATTCAAAACAAATAAAAAATTAAGATTAAAAAAATAATTCTAATAAATCATTTAATACCAAATCTCTTTAAAATCCCTTCAGGATTTTATGAGATTAAAAAAATAATTCAATTCAAAATTACTTAATCCCAAATCTCTTTAAAACCCCTTCAGGGTTTTTATGATATTCATTAATTATATCCTGGACTTCATGAAATCCGTATTTTTTTTGCTGAACTAAAAAATATAAAAATTGAACTCTCTTTCTAAATTCTTCTTCTATTTCTTCTCTGCTTTTTCCGGACCTTAAAGAAATTTTTTCAAAAATTTTGCTTGTTTTTTTAGAATAAAATTCATCATCAATAGGATTCCAAATAAAAGGAGTATTTGTTAAAGCTGTTCCTGATTTATCAACATTTATTATTTCTATAATTTCCTTTAATTTTCTTGTGTCATGTTTTTTAATCATAGCTGAAGTCATTATACATACGCAATCTAAAACATTCAGCAGCGTTGGAGATAATTCAATTGGAGGCGATTCAAGTCTTTTTATTACTGTCTCAACAGATTCAGCATGAATAGTGCTTAGGGAGGGATGTCCTGAAGCCATTCCCTGAAACAATACAAATGCTTCTTTCCCGCGAACTTCTCCAACGACAATATAATCGGGGCGCTGTCTAAAAGAAGCTTTTAGCAAGTCAAACATATCAATCTCGCCGAATTCTCCTCTGCCTGTTGCTTCTCTTGAAACCTGTGGAAGCCAATTTTCTCTTGGAAGATTTAATTCGCGTGTATCCTCAATTGAAACGACTCTGGATTCAGAAGGAATAAAAAAAGCAAGAACATTCAATAAAGTTGTTTTTCCCGAACCAGTCCCTCCTGCAATAAGAATATTCATTTTATATTCAATCAGCATCCATAAATAAGCCATCATTTCTAAACTTAAAGTTTTAAACGAAATTAATTGAGGAGGAGTCCAGGGTGTTTGTGTAAATTTTCTGATGGTGAACGTCGGTCCTCTGCTTGTTATATCTTTAGTATATGTTGCATTTACCCTTGAGCCGTCCTGCAAACTACCGTCGAGAATAGGCTGAGAATAAGAAATATGTTTTCCGCATCTTTGAGCAAGTTTTTCGGTAAAACTTTCAGCTTTGCTTAAATTTTCAAATTCAATATTTGTTTTGATATTTCTATAATAACGATGAACAATATAAACCGGAGTGTCAATCCCGTTGCATTCAATATCTTCAACAAAAAAATCTCTTAAAATTGGCTCAGTTTCATTCATTCCGACAAAATCCCTGCAAAGATAATAATATATTTTGTTGTAACTTTCATAAGATAAATTCATTTCCAGTTCAAATGCTAAAATTTTGGATCTCTGATGAATATATTCTAATAGAGAGTTCAAATCTTTTTCAATAACCACATCAAAATTAATCATGCTTTTTAAAGCGTCTATTAATTGTTCTTTGAATTGTTTTTCTTCTTCTGTTAATTCCGGCTCTTCTACTTCATAAGCAAGCTCATACTCTTTAGGATTCCAGTAAATGTGCACATAAGCATAAGGAGCGATCACACAATATCTTATATCTATTTTTGTTTTATCTTTTATTTTTTTAAGCGGTGGAATTTGCGGAGAAAAATTTATGTCCGGCTGGGGATATTTCAAAATGTTTTTAATTTGGTTTTCAATTTTTTGAGGCATTTTATGAAAGTTCAAAATTTATTTTTATTAAATTATTTTCTTCGCCCTCATTTGAAATAAATAATTTATAAGGCGCTGATGATTTAGCTAATAATTCTGATTTGTCTTCATCATTTAAAGTAAAATTATATTTCCCCGCATAATTTACTGTTGCATTAATTTTATTTATTTTTCCAATTTTATTATTATAAATTTCTATGCTTCCTTTTTTAATTGTTATTCCGGGCTCGCTGTAAGCGTATTGGCTTTCTATTTCAAAAATTATTTGGTCATTTGGAGCATCAATATTTAATGAACCCTTTTTTATGGCCAATTCAATTCCTCTTTTATTTCCTGAAACTGTCTGAATTTCTTCAATTGTAGCATCTATGTCTTCAAGCATTCCTATTGATTGTTCAATAATTGATTTATCCTGAAGCTGTTCTATTTTTGGCTTTGCAAAACCTAAAATTGCGCCGAGGATTGCAAAAGCAATTAAAGTATAGACTACAGTTTCAATCCAGACTTGCCCCTTATAATTTGAATAAATTTCCACCATCTTTTATGGAATAGTTAAGGAAAATTTATATTTAAATCTAACTAATAACAAATTGTTTTATCTATTTTTAGCGCAAAAAATCAAGACCAAAAACCAAATAAAAAATCAAGAGAGATTGCTCCTGCGCCAAGGAATAAAACAGCAACTGATGCGCCAAGCAAAATCAAATCAAATTCCCATCCCATTTTGTCCATTGCAGAGAATGGAATTTTCCATTTAGAAACTTTATAATAAATAGCGCCGAGCATTACCAAACCAACGAGCAAAGCGCCAATTTCCGCATAAAATCCAAAAATTAAAGCTAAACTAGAGATGAATTCAACAAATCCTAATAAAAATACAGAACTGCTGGACCATCCCATTCCTTTTGCCATCTTGCCAGATGCAATTAATTTAGGAATGCTGTGATAAAAGAAAATAGCTCCTAAGAAAACTCTTAATACAAGCAATCCCCAAGAATCCAGTCCATTAGCTAAGAGCATATTCTAATAAATAAAAAAGATTTTATAAATGCTTCTAAAAAATCCCAGTCTGCTCGCAAGGAGTTATTTCATAAAGCGAATCTGCAACCTCGCACTGTTCTTCATTAATCACAGGAATAATTTTAATTCCAATAACTTCTTTATCAAAACCTGTTGCAATATATGTTCTTCCTGAATTTTTTGCTGGAAGCATCACTTTATTTCCTTTAAGAGTTCTACCTTTGTCATATGGATACAAATTATCAATATCTTTTTCCACTTCACTAAGTTCAATTTGAATTACATCTGTTTCTGTTTCTATTGCAATTATTAATTTATCTAATTCTATATCTTCTCTATTTATTGAAAAAACAATTTCATTAGTTGCAGAGTCATAACAAACATATTCAGAATTTATTGAAAGTTTGCCAATAATATCCGGTCCGCATGCTTCTGATTTTTTTATTTTTTCTTCAACTGTTTTTTTCGTTGTTGTAAATACAATTGCAGAAATAGAAATTACAAGCGCAATCATCACAACCATTACAACAACTCCGGAAACAGCTTTTTTATTTAGCATTTTATATTGTAATTTGAATTTCTTTGCCTTGTCTCTCGTCACATGCCTGAGTTTTTTGCTCTCCATCTTTATTAACTCCCAATAAAATTGGAATTAAAATTATTTTTGTTGTGCTGTCCGGAATAGAAAAAGAATCTGAAAATACTCCGCCCTGACTTAATCTCTCTCCAAAATCCAAATTTTCTTTTAAATTAATAGTATCATGACCTCCGGGATATTCTGTTTTAACATCAAAATTATAAATTGGAACATTTCCTGAATTGGAAATAGTAAGAGTTCCAGCAGAATAACTTGCATCAAACTGAACATCGTTGCAAACTAATTCAATATTTGTTCCGTCAAATTTTGTTACAGCTTCTTTTGTAAATCCTTTCATCCACTGAAAAACAATTAATGCAATTATAACAACCAACGCTATAAGCAAAATTGTTGCAATGACTGGGGAAACCGAGCGTTTGCACGAGACAAACTGATTAGAATAATTGTTTAAATAATTCCGAGTGCGGATGCGAGTAGAGCGTTTTTGCGAAGGTAAAATATTTTTTATAAATTGCTGAGCGGGGGCGCGAGTACCTTTTTTATTATTCATTTTTTTCTAAATCATGTTTTATTTGTTTAATTGATTTTTTTAATTCTGGGATCTTTTTTATTAAATCCCTGACAACTTCCCTTAAAACAATTTTGTATTCGTGGCTTACTTGGTTTCTAAACCATTCAAAATTTTCCCATTTCACTCCTGGAGATTTTTCTTTTAGTTTTTTAGGAATTTTTTTTAAATTTTCTCCAATGACCTGCAATCTCATCAAAGCAGCATCCCAAATATCTTCATTAGTTAATTTATTAATATCTGTTTTTTCCAATCTTTCACACATTTCTCTTACTAAATTCAAATAAAGTTCATATTTTGACATATTTTGCTTCCTTTTTAACATAATTTAATTCTTTTCTTAAACTATTTATTTCTACAATATCAACTTTTCTTCCAAATAATTTTTCTAAAAAGAATAAAAGACCAAAGAAATTGTCTGCTGAAATATTTTTAAATTCTACGAGAAAATCAATGTCGCTTTTTTGTTTTTGTTTATTTTTTGCATAGCTTCCAAAAAGCCCAATTTTTTTTACTCCCTTTTCTTTTAATTCTTTTTTTTCTTTTTCAATTTTTTCAATAATTACTCTTGAAGTCAATTTTTTATTTGTCATATTTTAATTAATGTTTTTTAATTTTTAAATGTTTATCAAGCATTTGGGATGGGTTCAGATTCCGGTTCCCCCCCTTGGGAAACTTCCAAATCCAAAATCTTTTTTGTTTTTGCATTAGCGCAGCTTACAAGCGGTATTTTGTTTTTTTCTTCCTGCCATCTTATTGGAGTTATTTCAACTGCATAAATTTTTTTGTCAGTTAAACTACTAATATCAAAAATAAGAACTTCATCTTCTCCGCCAGGCTCAAATAAATTTGGATTATCTTTATCTATTGCTAGCGTTCCAAATCTTACGCCGGGATTAAGATATTTATTTTTTGGAATTATCCATGGAGATAAATCCTTAGGCGCAATTTCTTGGCTTGAACTATTTGAATAATAAATATAAATTCCGCCGACGCTGAATTGCCCATTGTTTTTTAGAATTAAATTTAATTCGTTTGTTGCGTCTTTATAATTATAATCTGAAACATAAATACTGACGCCGTCTGGACATGCAAGCCCCTCTTTTGGAACATAAGTTTTCAGCCACTGATAAACAACTCCGGCAATAACAATCGCAAATGTAATTAATAAAATATATCCTATCATCGTGCTCACAGCGACTTTCTTTTTTTTATTAAGCGTTGGTATAAACATATTTTTCTCCATTTATTTCTTTAATCATTATAAAATAAAAATGTTTGCCTTCGGGATATTTTGTAAAGTAGTAGGAATTTTTGTTAATTGTTGCATTAATTGGATTTTTTGAAGCATCAAACTTATTACACTTAGAACAGGTTAAAATTCCTGATTTTTCTGTTATGAAATAAACATCTATATTTTCTTTTTTAACATAATCTGAAACATCATCAGTAAAAGTTTCTATTTTATTCTCACTGTTTATTAAATCATAATCCATAACTTTTTCTGATTCAATTTGAATTTCTTCTGCAATATATGGGAAAGTTGAAAATTCTGTTTTTTTTGAAGAATTGTGAACCGTGATAAGCGCGCTGACAATCGCAATAAAAATCACTGCTGTAATTAAGAATGCCTGCCCCTTTTTCATAAAAAAATATAGAGGAAGAGGTTTTTATATTTGAGCATTTTCAGTGTAGACTCGGAGATTTGCTTCCAGAAAACTGAAAAAGTTTCCTTCATTCCTCCTCAACTCTGTGGCCTGCTAAGCACCTTAACAAATGTTTAGGGCTGCTCCGATCAAGGCCTGACCCAATTCGCATCTGCAAGATCAAAACAGACAAAGTCTCAACGTTAGAA
>JWKY01000011.1 GCA_000806015.1 archaeon GW2011_AR19
TATTAGCAGGTCAGGCATTTATAATTAATGGAGAAGTTATGACTCTGACAGAGATTAACCCTCCTGTAGGTCTAGGGGTTGGCAGTGTTAAATTTTGTTCCTCTTCTAGTTATTAATTTAATCTTTTAATTTTTTTCTTTTTTTCTTTTTTTCTTTCTTTTTTTATTTTTAAATTTCCAAAGAATTTTTAAACAACTAAAGATTTAGTTCACCATGGCAGAGGTGAATTTTAAAGCCATTGAAAAAAAATGGCAGGATAAATGGGAAGAAGAGGAAGTTTTTCATGTGCTGGACTTTGTAAAAGATAAAAAAACGCCAAATGGCGTGACCTCTTCGAGGTCTAAATATTATGTTCTTGAAATGTTCCCTTATCCGTCGGGAGATGGATTACATATGGGGCACGCTTTAAATTATACTATCGGCGATATTTATGCAAGATTTAAGAGAATGCAGGGGTTTAATGTTCTTTATCCGATGGGCTATGATGCTTTAGGATTGCCTGCAGAAAATGCTGCAATTAAAGTAAATATTCATCCGGAAAATTACACTAATAAATCAATTTCCAATTTTATAAAACAGCAAAAACTTCTTGGGCTGAGTTATGATTGGAGCAGAATGATTAATACCGCGTCTCCTTCTTATTATCAATGGGACCAGTGGATTTTTCTTAAAATGCTTGAAAAAAAAATTGCTTACAGAAAAAAAGCCCCTGTAAATTGGTGTTCAAAATGCAAAAGTGTTTTGGCAAATGAGCAGGTTCACGACGGAAAGTGCTGGAGACACGAAGATACAAAAGTTGAAATTAAACATTTAGAGCAATGGTTTTTTAAAATCACAAATTATGCAGATGAATTGCTTGATAAAACCGATGAATTGGATTGGCCTCAAAGAACTAAAGTGATGCAAAAAAATTGGATTGGTAAATCTTATGGAACAGAAATTATCTTTAAGGTAAATGGCAAGAAATGGCCGATTTTCACGACGAGACCAGATACGATTTATGGAGTAACTTTCATGGTTGTTTCTGCACAGCATCCAGAACTAAGAGAACTTGTTTCAAAAGAACAAAAACAAAAAGTAGAAGAATTTTTAAAAAAATTAAAAAGTGTTTCAGCATATAAAGGCGTATCCTCTAATGAAGAGGGCAAAAAAGAATTGGAATTTTTGGAGAAAGAAGGAGTTTTTACCGGGAATTATGCAATAAATCCAGTTAATAATGAAAAAATCCCGATTTATGCCGGGAATTTTGTCGTCGCTGATTATGGTTCAGGCATGGTAATGGCTGTTCCTGCGCATGACCAGAGAGATTTTAAATTCGCTGAAAAATACGGGCTTAAAATTAAAGTTGTCATAGAGCCTAAAGAATATAAAATTTATGAGAGAAACGGACAAATTTCAGAAGCTTATACTGGTCAGGGAAATTTAATTGATTCCGGGGAATTTAGTGATTTAGAAAATGAGGATGCCCAGAAAAAAATTACAAAATTTTTGATAAAGAAAAAATTAGGCAGGGAAGTTGTTCAGTATAAATTAAGAGACTGGCTTATTTCAAGACAAAGATATTGGGGGGCTCCAATCCCAATTATTTATTGTGATAAATGCGGAGCTGTTCCGGTTCCAGAAAAAGATTTGCCAATTATGCTTCCAAAAAAAGTTACATTTGGCGAGGGAAATCCGCTTGCTACAAATGAAGAGTGGATAAGAACAAAATGTCCAAAATGCAAAAAAGAAGCCAGGAGAGAAACAGATACAATGGATACTTTTGTTAATTCTTCCTGGTATTTTTTAAGATATTGCGACCCTGATAATGGAAAAGAAATTTTTGATAAGGAAAAAGTAAAATATTGGATGCCGATTGATCAGTATATTGGAGGAGCAGAACACGCGTGCATGCATTTGATTTATTGCAGATTTTATACAAAATTTTTAAGAGATTTAGGATTATTGGATTTTGATGAACCTGTAAAAAAATTGTTTCATCAAGGGATGCTGCATGGCAGCGACGGTCATGTTATGGCAAAATCCAGAGGGAATGTCATCAATCCATTAGATGTTACCACCAAATACAGCACAGATTCTCTGAGGCTTGCATTAATGAGTTTTGCTTCTCCCAACAACGATGCAAATTGGGATGAAAAAGTTATGATTGGGAGCTATAAATTTTTAAATAAAGTGATTGAAATTTTTGATAATCTTAAAATTGGAGATTCAGACGCAAAAACTGAAAGTAAATTAAACAAAATAATTAAAGAAGTTACAGCTCAAATTGAGAATTTTAAATATAATTTAGCAATAATTAAAATTCGCGAGTTGTTTAATTCTCTTCCTGAAAAAACTTCTAAAGAAGTCTTGGAAAAAAGCCTGAAATTATTGCATCCATTCTGCCCCCACATTACCGAAGAGCTTTGGGAAAAATTAGAACATAAAAAATTTATTAGTTTAGCTGAATGGCCAATTGCAGAAGAGAAAAAAATAAGCGAATTTTTTGACAAGCAAGATGGAGCATTAAATAAACTTGTTTTAGATATCACTAATGTTTTGAAAATCGTTGCAGAGAAAGGAAGAGATGCTTCTAAAGTTTATCTTTATGTTCTTCCCGGAGAAAAAGATTTTTATGATTTAGACGAATTAAATAAAAGGATTGGTAAAAAAGTTGAAATTTTTGAAGTGTCAGATAAAACCAAATATGATCCTAAGTATGTTTCTAAAAAAGCAAAATCAAATCGACCAGCCATCTATATTGAATAGTTATTTTCTAGAAGAGATTTATTTTTAAACTAATTTTATTTTTGCTTTTTATGGGAATAGAATGTTTAAATCCTGCTTATGATAAAATTGTAAAATCTGGATTAGATAAAACAATTTTAGAAAAAGGGCATCTAATTGGTTCTGAAATACTTTTATTTAGAAATATTTATTTTGAAAATTGCGAAGAGTTTTTTAATAGAGAAAAAGACTTATTTTTAAATCCAAATAGAAAAATTTCTTCTCAAAGCGAAACTTCTAAAAAAATTTTAGAGCTTGAAAAGGAATTTACTAACTCACATTCATGGATGCCAGAAGAATTTGAAAAATTATTAATAAAATATCCTTGTTTTTTAGGAAAAATTGTTTTAGGAGAGGAAATTTATAATTATGAAAAGTTCGGCTTTCCAACTCAAAAAAGTTTAGAAGAATCTATTAGTGCTTTTTGCATTGGAGAAAAAGAAATATTTTCCTCTTCAAGAACAGAAGATTTTTGGAGAACAGGAAATTTAAGAAATTGCATCTCTTTAAATATGCATGGAGATTTATACGTTTATCAAACAAATGTTTACGGAAAAAGCAGAATAGAAAATACTTTGTTTGGAGATGTTGAAATTTTTGAGGTATATAAAGAAGATGTTGAAAGTTCTGGAATTTATGCTCATCAGGATTGGTCTGAATTTTTATTAACTGCATTAAAATATGCGCAATTCATTGGGGAAAAAGAGATTCCTGAAATTAAAAATTGGAAAAACTTTCTTGAAAGGTTGGGTGGAGGAAGAGGGACAGCCACCTCTGAAGCAATGTTTGGAACAAATTTTTCTGAATGGGAATTAGAAAGGTTGATGGAAACTCCTGTTTTAAATTATAAAATTGAGAAGTTGGAAAAATTTCCGTTAGCTATTTATGGTTCTCAAAATAATTGTTCTTATCCATACATACATAAAAAGAAACTTTTTTATTTAAGAGAAAATGAATCTGGAGATGTTTCACTTGAAAAATTTTCCCATATTTATAAAGATAGAAAATTTTCAAAAGTTTTAGAATATTCTGAAAAAGATTTAATCCCTTTGTTGTCAGCAATATACAAATATTTTGCAAGAGACAAGAGCAAGATGACAAAGATTTTAGATTATTTTAATCAAGAAAATAAATAAAATTATATTTTTGCTTCTTGTTTTTCCTTATAAAAAATTCCTGTTAATTTTTGAGAAATAAACATATTGTTGTCTACCAAATTTCTATTTCTAATATGTGCATTTGCAACATAAAATTTATTTTCTCTTAAAAAAGTATTTACCATTCGTATAAAATTATCAGTATATTTTTCATCAAGATAATGATTCATATAATTTGATTTTTCTATTGTTTTTTTATAAATCTTTAATTTAAGTCCAGAATTCATAGTTGGAATTATTTTTCCTTTTCCAAGATATTTTAATTTTTTTTCATCTTCTACAAGATTTTCAATTCCTGAAATTGAGATTCTATCTATCTTGTTCATTTATTTTTTAGATAATTTTTGTTTAAAAGAATTATTATGATAGAAAATATATTTAGTTTATCCCAATATTGCTTTTATCCTTCTCACTCCGGCAGAACTGCTTTCTTCTTTTATAATTTTAAATCAGTTTAAGAAAAAATCTTAAATTTTAAAGGCAGATTAATTTTTATTTCCTCAAGATTTTTAGAACGTTCTTTGAAACTATGAATAGAAATCCCCTTGATTTCTTTTGTGGTTTTATCAATTATCTTAAAGATGCCATTTCCAGCATTGTCAAAATAACAATTAGAAATATTTCCCAGAGTTATCTCTAAAAAGTCTCCTTCTTCATCATAATATACTTTCATTTCGTCTTCCATGTTTCTCCAGTTATTCTGTTTGTAAAAAATGATGTAACTACAAAGCCTTCTTCTTTTAAATATTTAACTGAAACCAATAAATATCTTTCTGATTGCGGCATTTGTTTGAATTCTTTATAAAAGTATAAAACGCTTTCATCGTCTTCAATTCTGATAGTAAGAGGATTTTTTAACGCATCTTTAATATTTTCAATTGGATCATGCATGCGCGGATGTCTTTGTATATGTTTTAGTCTTTCGGTTGTTAAGTGAATTTTTTTCTTATTTTTGTCAGTTATCTCAAAAATGTATGTCATGTTTATTTTTTATTCCAAAACCGCTTTTATTCTCCTCACGCCAGCAGAACTGCTTTCTTCTTTTATAATTTTAAATTTTCCAAGCTCTGAAGTATTTTTTATATGCGGACCAGTGCAGATTTCTTTTGAAAAATTTCCAATTGTATAAACTGAAACTTTTTCAGGATATTTTGCTCCAAATTCTCCCTGAGCTCCCGATTCAAAAGCTTTTTTTAAAGGCATTTCTTCTCTTATAACTTCAAGACTTTCTGAAATTTTTTTATTTACTAAATTTTCTATTTTTTTTATTTCTTCCTGAGTTAGTTTTCTATCAAATGTAAAATCAAACCTCAGCCTTTCAGGAGTTATGTTAGAACCTCGCTGTTTAACTTCTTGCCCAAGAATTTTTCTAAGGGCTTCATTTAATAAATGGGTTGCTGTATGTAATTTTGTTGTTTTTTCTGAAGTGTCTGCTAATCCTGATTTAAATCTTCCTGCCGAAGCTGTTTGCGAAAGCTGTTGGTGTTTTTTAAGTTCTTGTTCGAATTCTCTTTTTGAAAAATTTATTTTATTTTTTTTACATTCTTCTTCAATCATTTCAAGAGGAAAACCATAACTTTGATAAAGAAGGAAACTGGATTTTTCATTTAATTTTTTTTTATCTTTTGTTAATTTATTAAACTCATTTAATCCTTTTTCAAGAGTTTGGCTGAATTTTCGTTCTTCTTTTTTTAATTCTTCTAAAGTTTTTATTTTCTTTTCTTTTAGATTTTGGTAATCATTATAAATTTCAAAAACTATTTCTGCAACTTGATTTGTAAAATTTTTTAATCCTAATTCTTTTCCATATCTTACTGCTCTTCTAATTAATTTTCTTAAAACATATCCTTGTTCTTTATTGCTCGGAATAATTCCATCAGCGATAATAAATACGGACGCTTTTACATGGTCTGCAATTATTCTCATTGCTTTTTCATTTCCTTTGTATTTTTTTCCAGAAAGTTTTTCTATTTTATCTATTATTGGCTTCCAAACTTCTGTTTTGTAATTATCATTTAAATTATTTAAAACAGCAAGAGTTCTTTCAACGCCCATCCCAGTATCAATATTTTTTTGTTTTGCTTCAGAGTATCCCCCATTTTTATTTTTTTCATATTCCATAAAAACATCATTCCAGATTTCAACGTTGTTTACAAACATTTCTGTGTCAGGACCGCACGGGCCTGTTTCTCCTGCAGGTCCCCACCAATTATCTTCTTTTCCTAAAAATTTTATTTTGCTAATTCCAAGAGACCCCCATATTTTTTCTGCTTCTACATCTTTAGGAGAATCTTTGTCTCCCTTAAAACAGCTGACTTCTAATTTTTCTTTTTTTATTTTTAAAATTTTTGTTAAGAATTCAAAGCTGTATTCAATTGCCTCTTTTTTCCAGTAATCTCCCAAGCTCCAGTTTCCAAGCATTTCAAAAAAGGTGTGATGTGTTTCATCTCCAACTTCGTCAATGTCCCCTGTTCTGACGCATTTTTGAACTCCAACAAGTTTTTTCCCAAGAGGATGTTTTTGACCTAATAAATATGGGACAAGAGGATGCATTCCTGCGGTCGTAAATAAAACTGTCGGGTCTTCTTTTGGAACAAGTGAAGAATTAGGAATTTCTTTATGGTTTTTTGATTTGAAAAATTCAATATATTTTTGGATTAACTGTTTTCGGTTCATGAATAAACTAAGAAACTGGGTTTTAAAAATTCTATTTTTCCAACTCTCTCAACTTTTTCTGTATCTCTTCCAACTGAGATTCTAAATTATCTTTTTTTGAACTAATTTTAAATTCATCTTTTTTATTCCCTATTCCAAGCAGTATTTTTGGAATTTTTGGCTTTGGGAGAATTTCTTCAAGTTTTTTTATTTCAGCTTTTGTTTCTTTTAATTTTTTAAGCAATCTTGTTTTTAATTTTAATTCATTTGTTCTTAATAGCTGGTATTTCTTGATGGTTTGCAAAATTCTTATTAAATCTGCTTCTGTTGAAAGAATTTCTTTTTTTGAATTAATTAACTCCTCGCGATTAAGTCCTACATGAATTAAGTTTTCTGCCATTTTTTTATTCAAGTTTAGAAAAAATATCCCTTTCAACTTGCTCTGTTTGATTTTTTATTGTTTGTATTTCAGCCATCCAATAAGACAGTTCTCTCTCTTCTTTTTCTTTTAATTCCTTGATATCTTTAAGTAATTTTTCCATTTCAGCAATTTTGTTTTTTGTCAGTTCAAAAATTTTTAAGCTTTCTTCAAACTTGTCAATTTTTATAAACACCTGACCGCTTTTTTTTGGTTTAGACTCCTGCCAATTCCTTAATTCTAAATCTTTTGACGGCCTCTCCATTTTATAAGGAAATTCAAAATTTCTGCTTGGTTTTATTCCCGAATGTTCCGGCATCGTTTGTTCTCTGACAAATTCATCTGCCCCAATCATTTCCTCTTTTTCCCCAGATACGGCTTCTTTAATTTTGTTTCCTGAAAAATTTGTCAAAAAGTTTCCTTCATGCCCTTCCCTAGAGTATGTTTTTTGGCTGGTGACACCTGAGTCATCATCATTATTTGTGTTTTGAGAAAATCTGTCATTTGAAGGAATTGTTGGATATCTTGGCAATTGCGGGAGTGTTTTTTTAAATTCAGTTTCATCTAGCAAATCAGGTAATCTTGGGAGTTTTGGAAGCTCTGTTAATTTTTTAAACTCCTTTTTTTCCTCTTTTTTTTTAAATAAACCCATTTTTAATATAATTCTTCTAATAAATGTAATATGTAATTTAAGTTTAAAAACCTTGTTTTTTTGTTGCTCTGTCCGGAATTAATTTTTTTTAGAGAAATTGGTTTTTAGAATTCCCACTCAACCTCGACTATCGTCGAGACCCGCCCTTAATTGTCTAATAGCCGAGCCAAGATTTTTGCTAAAAACCAAATTCCGGACAGAGCCTTTTTTGTTTTTATTTTTAAATTGGACGCGCAATCTTAAAGGTTGTGAACCGAAAGATATTTAATAAAATTAATTTTAATAAAAAAATGATTAATGCTTTTCTTAAAGAGGTAATTGTTTATGTTGCAGGAAAACCTGCAGAAAACATTACAGAAATCTTATCTACAAAAAAACATGTAAATGAATTTTTAATTGCTAAGAAGATCGATTTAACAATTAATCAAACCAGGAATATTCTTTACAAAATTTCTGATAATGGTTTGGTTTCTTCAATTAGAAAAAAAGATAATAAAAAAGGATGGTATACTTATTTCTGGAAAATTGAAAATTTAAAATCTTTGGAATTCTTAAAACAAGTTTTACTAAAACAAATTGAACAAATAAATAATCATATAAAAAGCAGAGAATCAAAACAATTTTATATTTGTGAGAGGTGCAATATTGAATTGACTGAAGAAAAAGCTCTGCTGCACAATTTTACCTGCGATGAATGCGGGGATGTTTTTAAGATTAAAGATAATTTTAAGTTACTTAGAGAATTTAAAAAAAATTTGGAAAAACTTAAAAATAAAATTTATTTAATTGATCAGGAAATTGAAAAAGAGAAAGGAAAAATAGAAAAACAAAAAGTTGTAGAAGGGAAAAAATTGGATAAAGAAAAAGCTAAAGAAACAATAAAAAAGGGATTAGCAAGGAAAAAACTTGCAGAAATGAACCTTAAAAATAAAAAAGCTACTCTTAAAAAACCCAAGAAAAAGAAATCCTTTAAACAGAAAAAAAACCTCCCAAGCGTGGTCGGTTTAAAGAATAAAAAAAGGAGATGAATGCTTTAAATGAAGAATTATCAATCTGATTTAGGCGGAAAAAAAGGTTTCTTTTCAAGTTTAAGCATTAACACGATTTTAATTTTACTTACGATTCTCATGTTTTTTGTATTTAGTCTTTTGATTAAATTTAATCTTTTAACCATTGAAGATGTTGCCCTTAAACCTTCTAATATTTTTCAGGGAAAATATCTCTGGACATTTTTAACAAGCATGTTTATGCATGGCGGATTTTTTCATCTTTTTGTTAACATGCTTTCTTTATTTTTTCTGGGAACTTTTCTTCAGAGAATTTTAGGTTCAAAAAGATATTTATGGTTTTATTTAATTTCAGGAATTTTTGCCGGTTTATTTTTTGCATTTCTTAGTTTAATTCCTGTTCAATTTTTTTCCACTGGTTTTGATGCTCTTGCAGTTGGCGCTTCAGGAGCTCTTTTTGGATTAATTGGTTTAATGATGCTGTTGACCCCCAATCTTCCCGTTTACATTATGTTTATTCCAATTCCAATAAAAATTAAATATGCTGCTCCGGGAATGCTTGTTTTATTATGGTTTATTTCTGTTACAGGAAATATCCCAATAGGAAATACAGCCCATCTTGGAGGATTAATTGCAGGATTAGTTTACGGACTTTATTTAAGAAACAGATACAAAAATAAAATTAAAATGGTGGGGAAGTATTTTAGTTAAATGAAAAAAATTAGTTTAATTTCAGAATTTCTTTTAATATTTCTTTTCCATAATTAGAAAGAAGATATAATTTGCCTTTATTTGCTTTTGGAGTTAAACAGATGATTGTTTTTTTAGATAATAGTTCTTTTAATGTTTTACTTATATGTGTTTTGTTTATGTTTAGTTCTTTACTTATCTTTGTGGGTGTTTTTGGGTCTTTTAATGATTCTAAAACTCTTTTTCTATAACTGCTAGAAATAATGAAACTGACTTCTTCCCATTTAGTTGCCTTATTCATACAAGATGGTTACAGAAATTCTTATAAAGGGTTATTTACATTATAATTATAATATGGTTACCTTTTATACAAATGTAAGGAGGTAAAAATGAAAAATAAAAATTTAATTTTTGGAATGTTGTTAGTTGGTGTTTTAATGATTTCATTAGTTAGCGCTGGGATTACTAGCTATGCCATAACTGATTTAAAAACAGGAAGAACTGCAGTCGCTGGAGATGTTAATGTTAAGATATTAGATGTTTCTCGTAGTGGAGTAGCAAGTGTTCAGGTTACAAATACTCAAACAGGAGCAACAGAGCGTGTTGCCGTAACCGAAGGCGGAACCGCATTAACCAAATTTGGAGAAGTTAGTGTAGGGGCAGTAACTCCCTCTAGTCTTTTTAGAAAAGCAAATGTTGAGAGTATTACAGTTACTCCAACAACAACTCAAATAGTTACTTCTCAAGATGCAGAAGAATGCTCTAATAACTGTCAAGCATTTACAGAAAGATATAGACTTGACGAAGGTGAAACTATTAACATACAAGGAAATATAATTGGCATTGATTTCATAGATGCTGATAGTGTTAAATTAAATGTTAATGGTCAACCAACAGAGTTGTTCTCTGAAAATCAATGGTTTGAATTAAGCAATAGCCAAATTGTAGAAGTTGAAGATATTCATAGACTTGAAGTTGGTGGACAAATTGGATGGGTAGTTCTTGGTTTAAAAGGATATAAACTTGACGAGGGTGAGACAATTACTTTACAAGGAAATTCAGTCAGTATTGATTTTATTGATGCTGATGAGGTTAGACTTGATGTCAATAATCAACTTACCAATTTATTAATTAAAGATAATACATTTGAGTTAAATAATAACCAAATTGCAGTTGTTGGAAAGATTGCTAAACTTGAAGTTGGTGGAACAACGGGATATGTTAGAATTGATTTAGCTTCTTGCTATTTCCCTTATTTCTAACTTTAATTTTTTTTCTTTCTTTTTCTTTCTTTTTTATTTTTAAATTTCCAAAGAATTTTTAAACAACTAAAGATTTAGTTCATCATGGCAAAGAGGAAAAAACCAAAGAAAAAATTTAGTTTAAAAAAAGAATATCAAAATAGTTTGAATTTTCTTAAAGAATCAAAAAAATTTATTTGGATAGTCATTGGAATTTTTTTGGCTTTTGCGCTGATTGGTTTTTTTATTCCTGTTCCGGATGTTATTTCAAAACAAATTTTTGAATTTATAAAAGAGATATTTGGAAAAACCGAAAACATGTCGCAAGGGCAATTAATCAAATTCATCTTTTTGAATAATATTCAAGGCAGTTTTTTAGGAATGGTTTTTGGAGTTTTTCTGGGAATTTTTCCTGTAATTTCTACAATTGCAAACGGGTATCTTCTTGGTTTTGTTGCTAATTTTGCTATTCAGGAAAACGGAATTTTTTCTTTGTGGAGAATTCTTCCGCATGGAATTTTTGAACTCCCTGCCGTTTTCATTTCTTTTGCATTGGGATTAAGAATTGGAGCAAGCATTTTTAGTAAGAAAAAATTCAGGAAATTTAATGAAACATTTATTTCTTGTTTAAAAGTATTTGTTTTAATAATAATTCCTTTATTAATTATTGCAGCAATTATTGAAGGGACTTTAATCTTTTTAGGAGCTTGATTATCTTTTTGGTTTAATCTTTCAAATCACTAAGTCCCAAGATCACAAGAAGCAACCCGATTAAAAGAATTCCCCAGACAATTCCACCTTTAAGGAGCTGTAAAGCTGCTTGGCCCCAACTAGGCGCAACTGCCCAACCGAAAATTCCTACAGCTAAAAGAATCAAACCAAATAAAATTGAAACGAATTTATTCATTGTATAATTTTAAGATATTTTTAATTTAAAAGCTTTTTGCTTCTTTAGACCCTATTGAAAATCTTTTTTTTATATTTCGTTTTGAATTCAAATCTACTCCCGACCAAACTCGCGCCCACGATTTGTATTGATATTAAATATTAAAAGTTTGTCAAATCGTAAACGCTCGCACTCATTGATTAATAAAAGATAAGTTACCTTCCGTGAAGTCGCTCTACTCCCGACCCCACTCAGTTATTAATTAGTTATTCATATAATTATTTTGTCTTCCGTGAAGTCGCTCGCCCACTAACAAACTCGTCTTTCAGACGAGACCCTACTCGCACCCTCGCTCGGGTTTTTCAAATTTGCCTTCGGGAGAATATCTCGCGAAAGTACTCGCCCTTTATCTTTATAATGGATTTCCAAAAAAATTACGAATTCAAAACCCCTCCCGACCTAACTCTCAAGACCACTCGTGATTTTTACTTTTCGCTTCGCAAATATTATCTCGTGAACTTGTTCGGCACGGCTTATTTATTTTTCTTTTTAGTTACTGCCTACCACGAAGTCGCTCGTTTCAATAGAGCCATTATTTGAGATATATTTTTATAATGGTTTTTTGTAGTTTAATTTATGGAAATTAAAAAACTAAAAGATTCTGGAAAGGATAAGTCAAACATTGCAAGAAAAAATATTTTAAGAAAAAGCAAAGAAATTAAGGGAATTCCAATCAGAGGTTATGACTTTGATAATGGAATTAATTATGAAGAAATTATAAAAAGCTATTCTTCAACAGGAGCGCAGGCAAGCAACTTGGGAAAAGCGATAGAAATCATAAATGAAATGATTAAAGAAAATGCCTTTATCTTTTTTGGATATACTTCAAGCATGGTAAGTTCTGGGTTGAGGGAAATTTTTAGATGGCTTGTCAAACACAAAAAAATAAATGTAATTGTCACAACCGCAGGAGGAGTTGAAGAAGACATTATCAAATGCCTGGGGGATTTTTATCTTGGAGATTTCAGGGCTTCTGGAGCAGAGCTAAGAAAAAAAGGAATAAACAGAATTGGAAATATCTATGCTGCAAACAACCGCTATATAGAGTTTGAAGAATTTTTCCAGCCGTTATTAAAAGAATTATATGATGAACAAAAACAAACAGGAAAAATAATTTCTGCTTCTGAAATAGTTTGGAAGCTTGGAGAAAAAATTAATGACGAAAAAAGCATCTGCTATTGGGCTTGGAAAAACAAAATTAAAATCTACTGCCCTGCAATTACTGACGGAGCTTTAGGAGACAATATTTATTTTTTTAAATCAAAAAATCCGGAATTCAAAATTGATATTACAGAGGATATAGTTGAACTTAATAATTCCACAATTGGATTAAAAAAATCAGGAGTTATTTTATTGGGAATCGGAGTCATAAAACATTCTATTTTGAATGCAAATATGTTTAGAAATGGCGCAGATTATGCAGTTTATGTTAATGAAGCAGAAGAACATAATGCAAGTGATGCAGGCGCTTTGCCGGAAGAAGCGATTTCCTGGGGGAAAATTTTACCTAAAGCAAAACATGTAAAAGTTTTTGGGGACGCGACAATTATTTTTCCTCTTATTGTGGCGAGCACTTTCGCAAGACAAAATTAAAAAAATAAATAAAAAAGCGCCCAACAGCACATTGCCGCAAGTGGCGGTGCAGTGAGTTATTGAATCTTTGTATATTTAATTTATTTTTGTGCTGGCGATAATTAAGTAATTTTAATTCGCCACCAGCGGCAATCTGCAAATGTTAGCAGCAATTTTTAGGACAATGAACGGGCTTCGGACAATTCTCATTTACGGTTTGACACGACAGAAACAAATTGACTTTATCAAACGTAGGGACAATTCTTTCTGCGGGACAAATTTTTCCAAACTTTCCGACAAACAAGTAATAGAAATTGCCCTCTCCGTTGACAGAAAACTCCAAGCCGACAGACAAGCAAAAAAATTGCCTGCTTCGTTGACAACTTTTTCAACAGCGGACAGTGACTGACACAGATAAGAAAATTATTTAGAAAAATTAATTTTTAGAAACGGCTTTTTTTAGTTTGAACATCAAAGGAGGAAATTCTCGTGCAGCTCTCCCTGCCAAGCTGTTTTCAAGTTCTGCTATCTCTATGAGGGCTTTATATGCTTCATTATTTTTCCCTTCAAAATAATTCATCGCTTCGTTAATATCTGTATGGATGTTTCTCCACTCAAAAGTAACTTTCTGAACTTTCTGGACAATTTTCCAATCTTTTTTATCTATCATTCTACCCTTTCCACTCGAAAGGGATGTGATTATTTATAAGTATTGGTTTTGAACGAACTCCTTTGTCAAAAAGTATTTCATCATTTAGATGTTCGCCAATTCTGTTATCATCATCGGTTCTAACTCTAAATAACAATTTTACTTCATCCACCTTTAGAATATCGTGGACAAATCCTGGTCCAACATTAAATTCTTTACTGAATCCTGAGTTTTTCATAGTTTTTTGGTTTTAAATTGTTAAAAAACTAATTGGTTAATTATCACGGCACAAAAATATAGATAAAAAACCAAATGGCAATAACATTCTTGACAAAGTTATTAACGATTAACGGAAAGTTATTAACACATTATAGCTTACTGACACGGACAAAAAGAAAAAAACTGCTGCTAACAAGGGCTTGCTGCAATGGCTGGTGACGAGTAAATTTGTATCTTTGCACTGTTCAATTATTTTTGTATGTAGGACAGAGACGAGCATTTAATACGCCACTGACAGCAAGCCCCAGAACGTTGGGTGCACATTTTGACTTTAGACAGAAAAACAAATTCCTCAAATTGCAAATTATTAACTTTTATAAGCAACCGTTATAATATTATAACAGATGTTAGGAAAAAATAACGGACATATATAAATTATAAAATGCTAACCGAAACCCAAATCAACCAAATTAAAGAAAATCAAAGATTTTCATGAATTCGTCTAAAATGTTAAACGAAATCCAGATTAGCCAAATTAAAGAACATTTAAACAACGCTCAAAATCCCCTATTCTTTTTTGATAATGACCCCGATGGATTATGCAGTTTTATTTTATTGCAAAAGTATATCGGGAGGGGAAAAGGATTTCCGGTAAAATCTTCTCCTTTAGATAAAAATTATCTTAGAAAAATTAATGAACTTAATCCAGATTACCTTTTTATCCTGGATGTTCCGGTGGTTTTAGAAGAATTTTTTGAAGAAATTAAAAAGATAAATCTGCCTGTTGTTTGGATTGATCATCATAATACGGAAAAGAGTAAAATCCCGGATTTTGTTAATTATTATAATCCTTTTCTTGAAAAGGATTTTCCAAGTTCCACTACTTATTTGTGTTATGAAGCAACCAAAAAGAAAGAAGATTTATGGATTACTATTGCAGGGAGTATCTCTGATAATTTTGTCCCGGAAGTTTATGAAGAATTTAAAAAAATT
Organism: archaeon GW2011_AR19; assembly: GCA_000806015.1. Lineage (GTDB taxonomy): Archaea > Nanobdellota > Nanobdellia > Pacearchaeales > GW2011-AR1 > JWKY01. The sequence continues at coordinate 14,966 of JWKY01000011.1, forward strand.
TATCCAGATTTATCTCTTGATTCCTCAGACGCCTTTGAAATTTTATATAATTCCAGAATAGGGGTTATAGCGAATCTTTTAAATTGCGGTTTAAAGGATAAAACTACAAATGTCATTAAAATGATAAAATTTTTAATGAATGTTAAAAGTCCTTACGATGTTTTAGAAAAAACTCCGAAAAATAGGGAAATGCATGAGAAGTTTGAGATTATTAATAAGAAACTTAAAAAATTTTTAGAGAGAGCGCAAGAAGAAGCAAACGCATCTGATAAATTGGTCTTTTTTGAATATGGCGGAGATACAAGTATGAGCGCAGAAATTTCTAATCGCTTAAAATATTTTTTCCCTGGAAGAATTATTTTTGTTGCTTATGTTTCTGAAGGATTTGTTAATATTTCGGGGCGGGGAGAGAATGTTAAAAGAATTTTAGAAAAGACTTTAAAACAAGGAAATTTTGAAAATGCCCGAGGAGGAGGCCACGAAAATGCTGTTGGAGCAAGGATTATGAAAAAAGATTTGGATGCATTTAGAGAAAAAATTAAAGAATTTGTTAATAAAGGTTAATTTTAAGGGGTTTTAAATTATAATAAAAATCTCTTTTACTCCTGAAGCAGAATTAATCTGTCAAAATTTAATAAATAAAATTAGATGAAAATTACTTTTATCACTTTTAATTGAATAATGGGGTATAGAAAAATATAAAAAGAGAAATTTCTTATAGAATATATGGAAAGTAGACTAAATCATGCAACATGGAATTGTACATTTAATTTAGTTTACATTTCAATTAAAAAACTCTCAATTTAATTCACCTTTTTGGTCTGAATTAATTTTTTGAGGGAATAGTTCTAATTTAGATCAAGAAGAATTGGTTGAGGAATAACTAAAATGGCAATTTCAGAAGGAACAAAGGGACTTAAAATGGAACAAGAATTTGTAGAAAAAGAATTGGGAGCCCTCTATGAGTTTACTTTGAAACTCGAAGAAGAGCTTAATTCAATAGTTGTCCATAGCTGAGAAAACGAAAAGAAAGAATTCTATATTGGATAGTATGTCTTATTTGATTTGGGTTTTTATGATTAAATTTAAATATAATTATTTATTAATTATTCTATGTTAACTAAAAGAGGTCAAATAACAATTTTCATAATAATTTCAATTCTTATCGTCGCTGTCGTTGTGTTGTTTTTTAGTTTGCGCGGAACTTTGCAAAAAGAAAAACCAGTTTCTCCTGAAACAGCTGAAATTCAAAATTTTGTGCAGGGATGTTTAGATGAAAGTTTAGAGAGCGTTGTTTTCAAAGTTGGCGAGAATGGAGGATATTATTTCCCGCCAAAAGTTTCAACTCCCGTTTTAGAAGTTCCTTATTATATCAAAGACAATAACAATTTAATGCCAAAAAAAGAAGATCAAAAATTGAACCGGAAAGAGTTTTGGTTGAGATGAATTATCCTTTGACAATAATTAAAGGCGATGCGAAATCCAAAATTGAAGATTTTAATTCAGAAGTTCCTGTGAGGTTGGGAATTGTTTATGATGCTGTGGGGGAATTTATTGAAAAAAATTTAGAAACTCCGGGAGGATTTTGTGTTGATTGTTTGCTTGAAGTGTTAATGGAAAAAGGGCTTCATAGCAATATTTTTTGGGAAGACGAAAAAACAGCGATATTCATAGTTAGGGATTTTAATTCAGCAGTCAATGAAAAGGAATTTATTTTGAATTTTGCCGGGAGATATATTTAATAAAATTACTCTATTTTGGTAGTTATTTTATAATTACAACAAAGATTATATTTATAAGCGGTGCTTTATAATTTATGTCATGGCGGATGGAAAAATATCTAAATTAGCTAAGCTTGTTCTTGGAGGAGCTTTGGCTGGAGGATTATTTTTTGGATATAATCTTCTTGAAAAAGGATATATTAAACCAAATAACGATATTTCAAATTTCTCTTTACAATATCAAGATAAAACTAAACAAATTGCCAAAATAAAAAATCTAGAAGATATAAAAAAGAAAGATGATTTAAAATTAAAAGATAATAATTATGAAGTGAAATCTAATTTAAATAAAAAAACAATTGTTCATAAAATAATTCAAATTCAGAATGGGGCTTCTCCAAATTTTTTAGTTTTAGGATCTTTAACAACTGCAAAGGTTGATTCAGCAATAAAAAGAATTGAAGATTTTATCCCTAAAAAGCCCGTCTCTGAAATTACAAAAAGGGAAGCAGGGGATTTATTTTTAAAAATAGACTCGGTTACAGAAAATCTTATTTTTAAAGGAACAGCTCAATGTTATCAAACAACATTAATTTATCATGCAATTGGAGAAATTTATGATCTTCCAATTAAGATGGTTGTAGCTCCTCCTTTTACTAACGAGGAATATCATTCTTTTGCAAGGTGGGATCCTGATGGAAAACACGATGCCTCAAATCAAGACAATCCAATTAATCAAGGAGATTTTAATTGGGACAATGAATCTAAAGATTTTATAAAATATGGGTTTCAACAAAATGGTTTTCCACAAAATGTGGATGACGAATATTTTATAAGAGAATTTTATGTCCCTAAGAAAACATTAGAAGAGAGAATTTACCTGAAAAATATGAATGAAAAAGAAATGCTTGCCTTTTTTGGTTATTGGATAAAGTCTGAAATATATCTTGCAAAGATGGGTCAAGCAGGAAATGAATTTGTTACAAGGCCCGAAAAACTAACAGAAAAAGAAGAAAACAAATATCTAGAAAGATATTACAAAAAAATAGACGAGAGCTATATGAGTGCTCTTAAATCTATAAATACTGCCTTAAAATTGGATCCTTCTCGTGTTCCATCCCTTTTTACAAAAGCAAGAATGTTGGGACAATATGCTAACAATAAAATAATTTGTGATTATAAAGAAGCAAGAAATTCTATTGATAAGGCTATAGGACTGAATAGTGAACAACCAGAATTATGGTGCCTTAAAGGAGTGATTTATCGAAATTCAGCAGATTTTGATGGGTCTTTTAGCAAAGAAGAACAAGATTCTTTATTTAAAGAAGCTATTAAAAGTTCTAATATTTCTCTCGGTTTAATCAAAAAACGCAAAGAAATAGAATTTCAAAAAAAAGATAATCCCGGAGGGATAAACTATAATAAATTGTATTATCTAGCAAAAGATGAACAGAATTACTTATTTTCTAAAGAAATGCTTTATTTTTCTTTAAAAAAAAAATGTGATAATAAAGAAGATAGTTTAAAATATGCAGCTGAAGAAAATAAAATCAATCAAGAATATAATGAATTATCTAAGGAAATTGAAATATACAAAAAAAAAGCCCATCAAAGAATTGAGAAAATAAACAACAACTAAAGTAAAAATAAAAAATTATCTAAACATCCCCCACCACTCTTGTGCTGGAATGTATGGATCACTAAACATTACATTAGGACCGATTTTTAATACTTGTTTTATTGCATCTCCTTCGGACAATCCGCTTTTAATAAGATTTTCAACTTGTGTTTTTTCAGGAGGAGATAGAGAAAATGCTGAGGATCCAGAAGGTAAATAACCTTTTTTTTCAGCTTCGTAATAAACTTCTGTAATAGCAGAAATTTGATTAACAAAAGCAGGGTCCGGCTCGTGAAAAGTTGGATAATAGTCTATTTTAAATTTTTCTTGATATAATTCAGTTAATTTAGTATTTCTTATTCTAAAGTCATCATATTTATTTACTATTTCTTTAGATTGTTCATAAACATCTCTTGCCAGTTTTTCATCCCCCTTAGCTAGTCTTACATATTCTTCAAAATATTTATCTTCATTAGATCTTTGAGAAACTTTTAAGCCTTTGTAGTTTGATTTATAATCTTTAAACATCTCAATAAAATCTTTATCTTCTATCATTGCTACACTATCCATCGTCGCATGAACATCCTTAGCAAAAACATCCTGCATAAAAGGAATTTTTTGTGTATTTGAGGGCTGAAAATTATCTTTATAAGATAACAAATTTGAAGCTTTTGCTAAACCTTCAGCTGTTTTGATATTGCTGGTGAAATAAACTTTTTCTTTAATATCTGAATATAATGAAGCAATTTGTATATTTACATCATCACTTTTTTTATCGAATTGATTTCTAACAAGCATTGGAACTTGATCTTTATCTTTTAAATATTTGCCAACAGACATACCAAGTACTTTTCCTTTTTCTGTTCCAAGGTCACCAAACTCAAAATTAGATTTAGTATTATCGTTTAAAATCATAAATCCTTTGTTATCAACAACGCTCATTTCGTTTAATGCAGGATCGAATCTTCTAATCTTTATTTCAGAGCTAATTTCATTTGACCTTCCTCCTCCCAGAATACTGAAGTGTGTGTTTTCTCCGACGGGAACATACGAATTTTCTCTATTAAATAAAGTTTCAACAAGACCGGATTTAGATGTGTCCCCTAAATGCGCGTCAAAATCCTGCCCAAAACTAACATAATTTTCAACACCCGATTTTTTTGCCTCTGCAAGATTTTTAAAAATATAAACTCCTTCCGTTTTAGATTTTTCTCCCCCGACGCTAAGGTCAATTCCATTATTGAATTTTATTTCTTTGCCGGCGGTGTGGCCAGCAAGCATGTTTCCATTGCTGTCAAAATTTATTGAAGCTCCCTCAGGAATTTCTGCAATTAAGCCATCCCCTAAATCAATATTTTTTCCTTCAAAAGAAATCATTTTATTTTCGTCAAATTTAAATCCGAGCTTCTCTGAAATGTCTTTTAAAAAATCTTTTTCAAGAGAAGAAAAACTTTTTACTTTTGTTCCTTCAGATAAAATAAGTTTTCCAGCAATAATTTTTGTTGTGCTTCCTGAAGGAATTTCATATGAACTTCCAAGATATTCAAGATTTGAAATTCCTAAATTTTTTAAATAATTTGCATTAATGGGATAAATTCCTCCTAAAGGAATTTGTGTAAAAGAAAGATCAACATCAAAACTTTCAAGGTTGTCTTGTTTTAAAATTGTAAGTCCAAGAAATTTTATTTTTAATTCAGAATTTATAGATTTATATTCAATTCTTGTTCCAGCTTTAATTTTTGCTTTTCCATTTTCAAAAAGGTAGTCTGAACTTACTTTGAATGGCAACGGACTAAAAGATCCTTCTAAAACTTTTCCAGATTCTGAATTTAAAACTGCTAAATCATTTTGTATTATTAGAAAATTGTAATTTTTGCTGTCTTTAGTTGAAATTTCAAATCCTCCCTCGCCGGTAGAGGAGAACTTCAAATAATTTTCAATTTTTTCTATTTGTATATTTGGAGTTCCTTGAATAGAATTGATATTTGAAGTTGGAAGAATCAAAGGATTATTCTCTGTGCTAAATTTTTTTATTAAATCTGCAGAAAGATCTAAAGAGGTTAATTTTTCAGTTATTCCATTTAAATTTTCTCTTTTTATTTCTGTTGTTTTTTGCTCATAAAAATTTTGAAAAGATGTTGAAAAAATTAAAGATAATATAAAAATTAAAATAAAAAAAATCCCCAAAAATTTAAAAGCTTTCATAGAAATTTAAGGAGTGTTCTATTTAAAAATTTATTTAATATCTTGTTTTTGGAATTATTTTAATTTAAAAAATTAATAACTTCTCGCAAAATATGTTTTTACTTTTGCGGATTTTCCGCAATTAGGGCATTTTCCAGAAACTTTTTCATTTTCCAAAGGAATGCACCTTGATGTTGCTCCATTTGTTTTTTCTTTTATTTCGTCCTCGCATTTTCTTTCATTGCACCAATTCATTTTAATCATTTTTTTGTTTTTTATTCCATTTGCAAATTCATTCCAGTTTTTTACTTCAATGATATTTGATTCCGAAAATTTTTTTGCAGAGAGAAAAAGCTCATTCTGAATTTCATCAAGGAGCTTTGGGATTTTTGTTTTTATTTCTTTAATTTTTAATTGAGATTTTTCTCCTGTATTTCTTTTTACGATTGTTACTGAGTTTTTTTCTAAATCTTTTGGACCGATTTCAATTCTTAATGGAATACCTTTAAGCTCCCATTCTGAAAATTTCCATCCAGGAGAATGCTCTTCTCTGTCGTCTAAAATCGGAGCAAATTCTTTAAGTTCTTCTTTAATTTTTTTAGATTGTTTTAAAATTTCTGATTTTGTTTTTTCAAAAATAATTGGAACAATTACAATTTTGTTTTTTGCTATTTTTGGAGGCAAAATTAATCCTTTATTATCTGAATGAGTCATTACTGAAGCTCCAATTAATCTTGTAGAAATGCCCCAGGAATTTTGCCAAGGCAGATGTTTTTTTTCATCTTTTCCGAGAAATTCTATATTAAATGCTTTTGCAAATCCCTGTCCTAAATTGTGAGAAGTTCCGCACTGCAAAGCTTTTCCATCAGGCATAAATGATTCAATTGTAAAAGTATATTTTGCTCCAGCAAATTTTTCTTTTTCTGTTTTTTTTCCAATTAAAACGGGCAGAGCTAAAAGCTCCTCGCATAATTTTTTGTAAAGTTCAATATACTGCAAAGTTTCTTTGTCACATTCTTTTTCTGTTTCATAAACGCAATGCCCTTCCTGCCATAAAAATTCTCTTGACCTTAAAAAAAGTTTTGTTGCTTCTGTTTCCCATCTTACAACATTGCACCACTGATTTATTCTTAAAGGAAGATCTTTATAAGAACGAATCCATTTTGAGTAAGAATCATAAATAATTGTTTCGCTCGTCGGGCGGATTGCGAGTCTTTCTCCCGGTTGGGTAAGTTTTGGGTCTATCCAGGCAACTTCCGGCTGAAAGCCTTTTGCATGTTCAGCTTCTTTTTTAAAAAATGATTCTGGAATAAATAAAGGAAAATAAGCATTTTCGCAGTTTGTTTTTTCTACAATATTTTTGTTAAAATATTCCTGAATTTTTTCCCAGATGAAATATCCCCGAGGGCGGATTATCATTGTTCCCTTAACTTGTGAAAATTCTGCAAGTTCTGATTTAAGGCATACTTCTTCATACCATTTTGCAGTATCTTCCTCTTTTTTTGCTGTTAAGCCCTCTTTTGATTTTTTTTCCATTAATTATTGAATAAAATGAGATTTATTAATTTAAGGTTTTGCTGTTTTCCATAATTCATCAAATAAATCCTCTGTGGATTTAGCTGTTTGCTTTGATTGAATTAGAAATGCAACTGGTTTACCAGACCAATTCAAAATAGCTAATTTATCTCCAAAAACTATTGTTCCAAAAGGAATTTTGTTTTTCGTATATTTTATTGAAAGGTTTGGTTTTTTTCTGTATTCTTTGTCCAAGAACTTTTTTTGGGATTTTGTTCCAATCAGTTTGGTTTTTATTTTTCTCTCTCTTCTTTTTGCATCATAATTATGAAAGAAAAGATTAATTTTTTCATCATTGTAATCTTCACCCATTGTAAATCCTTTAAAATATTCTTTTGATTTTGATAAATAATCTATTATTTCATCATATAGGGTTTTCATTCCATTGAAACCTTCATATATTCTTGAAGAGTATTCAGCCTCTTTTTTTTGTTGGTTAATTAAAGAAGGGATTATCTTTTTTATTCTTTCTTCTTCTTTATTTAGTTTTTTCTTTTTTTCTTTTATAAAATTTAATATGCTTTTTGGATTTAATGATTGGAAATATCTTGATTTTTCTTTAATTACTTGAGTTATAAGACCTTTTTTGGATAATTTTTCTAATATGGGATATACTTTGGACATTGTAATTCCCGATTTTTTTGATATTGGTCCAACTGTCGATCCTCCTAATTTTAAAAGAGAAAGATAAACTTTTGTTTCCCCTTTTGTGAATCCTATCTCTTCAAATATTTTTTCTTCCATATCCCCCTTAGGGGGAAATTTCATTTAAATATTTTTCTGTAATTGTTTTTTTATGAAAAATGCAAAAAAATATTATGAGTTAGATAAATCTTCACAAGAGCTTAAGATTTATGCAGAGAGAACCATGTTAGAAAAATTAAAAAATAATAAGTTTAATTCTATCTTAGAAATTGGTTGTGGAGACGGGCATTTTTTAGAAAATTTTAATAATAAAGAAGTTTTGGGAATAGATCTTGATCTAGGGATGATTTCACAGGCTCAAACTGACATCAGAAATAATTTACTTTTCGCAGATATTCTTGATAAAAAATTCGTAAAAAAACAAAAAAATTACTTTGATATTGTGAGTTCTAATTATGTTTTTATGGAGATGAAAGAAAAACAAGTACAAAAAGCATTTAGAAATATCTTTGAAATTTTAAAACCAAAAGGGGAGTTTTATTTTATAATAACTAATCCAAAAACAAGAGAAAAGAAATTTCCTGGCTATAAACTTGTTTTTTCTGATGATTTTGATTATAATAAAAAAGATTTAGAGTTTAAAGTTCTTTTACAAACTAAAGAAGGAAATTATGTTGATGTAGGGATAAGAGATTATCACATGCCTTTGGAAAATTACGATCGATTATTGGGGAAATCAGGTTTTAATAAAATTGAAAAGACAGAAATAAAAAAGAATTTACCCCATTCTTTTGCTGTTTTATATTCTTGTGAAAAAGGATTAGTTCAAAATCTCCCTCTTTAATTTTTCCCCCGAAATTGCATTTACAGCGTCTTTAATGTAATTTGATTCTAATGCAAATCCCAAACTTTCCCCTGAACCGAGCTTGAAGTTATTTATTCCGATTACTTTTCCGTTTTTATTTATCAACGGCCCTCCTGAATTTCCAGGATTTAGCGCAGCGTCAGTTTGGGTATATGCTTCTAATTCATTTATCCCCTGCCTGTGTATTCCAGATACAATTCCTTCTGAAACAGAAAATTGCAGACCAAGAGGATTTCCAATGGCGATTACTCTTTCTCCGACTTGAGTTTCATCTGAATTTCCGAGTTCTAAAAAATTATATTCTCCTCCTATTTTTAATAATGCAATATCTAATTCTGCATTATACCCTATCAATTCTGCAGAAATTTTATTTTCATCAAAAGTAGTAATTTGAACTTCGCTGGCTCCGGAAAGCATATGGGCATTTGTTACAATGTAACCATCGCTGGAAATAATAAAACCTGTTCCCTGCGCAATATTTGTTTTTATTGTGATCACTCCTTTTAATGATTCGTCTATTATTGAAGAAAAATCTTCTCCAGTCGACGCTTTCAGCAAATCAAATTCTTTTCTAATTGCTCCAATATCCGTTAAATTTTCTTTTGTTTGTTCTATATCTTTTTTTGTCAATAAAAGATTTTCTGTTAATTCGTTTAATTTATTTTGGGTGTCTGCTTGCAATTTATTAATTTCATCTGCGAGTTTATTATAATCTGAAGTTTGTTTAACAGCCAGTCCGCTTATTAGAATAATTAAGACAATCATATAAATCACCACGACGGCGCTTATCCCTCCAATCATCCATTTATGATGTTTTCTTAAAACAATATGGCGGCCTGCCTCTTCTTGAGATTTCATTATTTAGAAAAACTTATCTTGTATTTAAAATTAACTTTCTTCAATTAGCTAAGATTAATATCCAAAACGTCTTTCATAATTTTTATGATCAAAATATTCAATGATTACAGCAAGGATTTCTACATTGCTTGGAGTTACAATAGAATAAACAAGCCTCCAGGCATTTGCTAGGGGATACCACCAAAGGTTATCGATTTTATACTTTTGAATATATTCTTTAGGAATTAAATTTTTAGGGATATTTTCTCCTGCAAAAACATTTTTCTTTAAATTATCTATAGCTTTTCTTATTGACTTTTTCAAAGGGCTGTTTTCAGCAAGTTCATAAAATGTTTTTTCTAAAGAAATTTCTGCAAAAACAACGCCATTAGCAGGCTTAAATAATCCCATAATCTAATATCTTTTTTTATGTATAAATAGTTTTGCGACTTTTGGACTCCATACATAAACTACAAATCCTTTTCTATCAATGCCTATTTTATTGTTATCCCAGAGGTATTTTAAAAGAAGGTTAAAAGTCCCCCACATCATTTTCTTTGGGAGTTTATTGAATAATTCTGTTTTCTTAAATTCTCCACTATGCTCTTGGATGAATTGTTCAACCATAACGACAGTTTCTAATCTAGGGCTTCTAGTTATTATCTTTTCTATATTGAATTTCAATTGTTTTTGCAATTCCATTATTATTTATCAGATGATAATATTATCAATTGATAGTATTTAAATGTTTGCTTGAATTGTGATGTAAAGTTAGCATTCTTTAATTTCTCAAAAAGAAATTTTGCAGAAAACTAAACTATAAAAAGGTTTTTTATTTTTAAGATATAGAGCCCATAGTTTAACGGACAGAATAACAGGTTTCGGCCCTGTTGATGGGGGTTCGATTCCTCCTGGGCTCATGAAAAAGATGGATGCTAAAAATAAAACTTTCCTTGCAGGAATATCAATTTTAATCGGCACTGCAATTGGCGCAGGAGTTTTAGGAATCCCCTATGTTGTTGCAAAATCAGGATTTTTAATAGGCGTAATTCACATACTTTTAATCGGCGCAATAATTCTTTTAGCTAATCTTTATCTCGGAGAAATTGTTCTCAGAACAAAAGGGAAACATCAGTTGGGAGGATATGCTAAAAAATATCTCGGCAAAACAGGAAGTTTTTTCATGAGTTTTGCAATTTTTTTTTCTGTTTATTCTGCAATTCTCGCATATCTTATCGGAATAAGCGAGAGTTTTAGTTTTTTATTTTTCAGCAATTTTAATTATTCTATTTTAATCGGAATTTTATTTGGAATTTTTATGTCTTATTTATTATGGAGAGGACTTAAAGCGCTAAAAACTTTTGAAAAATTTGGTGTCAGCGCAATATTTCTTTTATTTATTTTAATAACAATTTTTTTCTCAAAGAAAATTTCTTTTGCAAATTTAACAGCAATAAACACTAATTTTTTATTTTTGCCTTTTGGAGTTGTTTTATTTGCATTACTTTCTTTTTTTGCAATTCCTGAGATAAATCTTGTTTTAAAAAAAGATAAAATTTTAATGAAAAAGATTTTAGTTTTTGGAACTTTGATTACTATTCTCTTTTATGTTTTGTTTGCTTTTGTTGTTGTAGGATTTAAAGGAATTGAAACACCCGAGATTGCAACTATTGCTCTTGGACCAATTTTTATTTTCCTCGGAATTTTTACAATGTTTACTTCGTATCTTGCTCTTGGTAATTCTCTGAAAGACCATTTAATTTATGATTTTAAATTTAAAAAAATCAATGCTTGGCTTTTGTCTTCTTTAATTCCAATTTTTATTTTTTTATTAGTAAAAATGTCAAAATATTTTACTTTTACAAAAATTCTTTCAATAGGCGGGGCTGTTTCAGGGGGGCTTGTTGCTGTTTTGATTTTTCTTATGGTTAAAAAAGCAAAAATAAAAGGAAATAGAAAACCAGAATATAAAATTCCTGTTAACTGGTTTATTATAATCTTATTGAGCTTGATTTTTGCTGCGGGAATTGTAAGGGAGATTTTTGTTGCTGTTAGATAAAATTATTTTAATTTAAATCTTTTATATTCTGACCAACTTTCATTTGAATTTTCTTTAGCAAGTGCTATATGATTTATGGTTAATTCATCTTCGAATTTTTTATTTTTTAGAAATTTCTTTGCTTTTAAAAATCCTTTGTAGTCTAAATCTTTAAAGGCAAGAGTTATGTGGGGATTATAGTTAGAAATTGGTCCATAAAAAATTTCTCTTTTATCAGTAATATTCCTCTTTAGGATATTAAATAATTTCTGTAATTCTTTATTCTTCATTATATTAAGATAAACAACATATTTTGTGAAACCTTTTAATTTTCCTGACATCCAATTATTCATAAAACCATAATCTTTTATTTTTATTTTAAATTGTTTAATTTCTTTTAAATTTTCTTTTATTTCTTTGTAAAGAGAATTTAGTTTTTTGTCTTCTACTCCAACTCCCGCACCTATTGTGAAATGCGGTTTCCATAAATCTAAACATGCTTTTGAACCAGTTAAATTAGATAATTCTTCTTGGATATTTCTAACTTTCTGATTTAACTTTTTATCAAGATAAATTATAATTGAAAAGTTGTTTTTCATTCTCCCAAAAACCTTTTAATCCTTTTATTCTTTTCTAATTCATGGCATCCCCAGGCGACTTAGTAGAAATTCATTTTGGAAAAATTATTTATGAAGGAATTTTGCTTGAAGCTCCGGAAGATGAAAAAGGAATTATTCTTTTGAAATTAGGAACAGGTTATAATATCGGCTTTAATAAAAAAGATATTTTAGAAATTAAAGTTTTGAAAAAAGCAAGTTTGAAAATAGAAAAATTAGAAATAAAAAAATCTTCTGAAAAACCAAAGATTGCTATGATAATTACTGGTGGAACTATTGCTTCAAAATATGATTCCCGCACCGGCGGAGTTCATCCTTTAACAAATCCTGAAGAATTATTTAAATTTTATCCTGAAATTTTTGAAATTGCTAATGTTTCTAAAGTTGAAGTTCCTTTTATGAAAGCCAGCGAAGATATGGATTATAAAGATTGGCAAAAAATTGCAAAAGTTGCTGAAAAAAATCTTAATGATCAAAACATTAAGGGAATTATTATCACTCACGGTACAGATACTTTGCATTACACCTCCGCTGCTTTAAACTTTTTTCTTGGAAAAGTAAATAAACCGATTGTTTTGACTTACAGTCAAAGAAGTGTTGATCGCGCTTCAAGCGACGCTAATTTGAATTTAAAGTGCGCCGCTTTGATGGCTATTTCCGATGCTGCAGAGGTAATGTTAGTTGGACATGCCACTGAAAATGATAATTTTTGTTATGCAATGCCCGGAACTAAAGTAAGAAAAATGCATTCTTCAAGAAGAGACGCATTTAAAGTTGTGAATGCCAAGTCCTTTGCAAAAATTTATTCTGCACCGCTCGGTGTGCCTCCAAACACTGAATCGGGGGGCAACAGAATTGAAATTTTAAGGGATTATAACAGGCGAAATAATAAAAAAGTTAAACTTGATTTAAAATTTGAAGAAAAAGTTGCTTTAGTTAAATTTTATCCGGGACAATCTCCAGATATTTTAAATTATTATTTGAAAAATAAATACAAAGGAATTATTATTGAAGCGACGGGGCTTGGACATGTTGCAACCGGTGAATCTAAAAATAGCTGGATTAAGAAATTAAAAGAAATTATTAATAAGGGGATTGTTGTTTGCGCAGCTTCACAAACTATTTACGGCAGACTTAATCCATTAGTTTATTCCACTGGAAGAGAGCTGATTAAAACCGGAGTTATTTATTTAGAAGACATGCTTTCAGAAACAGCTTTAGTTAAATTGGGATGGGTTTTGGGGCATAAAGAATGGAATGTCAAGGAAAAAATGCTGGAGAATATTTCAGATGAGTTGAATGATAGGTTGGAGAAATGATGTATGACCAATTTTTAGGAAAAAAACTTTAAGCATATTTTTATAAATTCCAGTATTCTTTTATTTTTATGAAATTTGATTTCCAAAAAAAAATTTTACCTAACGGCATGACAATTGTTTTTGAGAAAAGAAATGTACCTGTTGTCAGCGTTGTTTTTGCTGTCAGAGCAGGAGGAATTAATGAAGAAGTTTCAGAAAAAGGAATTTCCCATTTTATTGAGCACATGTTGTATAAAGGAACCAAAACAAGAACATCAAAACAGATTGCAGAAGAAATAGAAAAAAATGGCGGAGAGTTAAACGGGTTTACTTCAGAAGAAATTACAGCATATTATTGCAAAATGCCTTCTAAACATTTGGAGATTGCTTTAAATGTTCTGACGGACATAATTAAAAATTCAGTGTTTGATGAAAAAGAGCTTGAAAAAGAGAGAAAAGTTATTTTTGAAGAAATTAAAATGTATAAAGACAATCCTCAAATGCACAGCCTTTCAGAAACTCAGAAACTGCTTTATACAGGAACTCTTGGAATTAATCTTGCCGGAACATTTGAGAGTATGAATAGCATTGACAGAAAAAAAATTACGAAAAAATTCAAGCAAATTTATGAGCCAAATAATTTTATTTTGTGTGTGGTTGGAGATGCTAATTTTGAGCAAATAATAAAATTTGCTGAAAAAAATTTTGGAAATGGAAAATCTCAGGTTCCAAAGCAAAAGTTTGAATTAAAAAATGAATCTAAAACAGAAGAAAGAGAAGGAGTAGACCAAGCAAATTTGGTTTTTGCATATCATATTCCTACAGCAAGCGATGACGGATGTTATGCCGCAAAAGTTTTAAGCAGTTTAATGACTGGAGGAATGTCTTCAAGATTGTTTGAAGAGATAAGAGAAAAAAGAAATTTAGCTTATGCTATTTCAGGAGATTCAAATATTAACCGAGATTTTGCGTATAATCTCATTTATGTCGGAACAATGAAAGAAAATGTTGATAAAGTTAAGGAATTAATTTTAAAAGAATTTGAAAAAGTATCTAAGGAATTAACAGAAAAAGAATTGAATCAAACTAAAGAACAGCTTATTGGAAATTACCAGATTTCCATGGAAGATTCCCAGACACAGATGATAAATCTTTTGGTTTCAGAAATTCAGGGAGACGCAAAAGATTTTTATGAATACGAAAAAAATATTTCTAAAGTTAAATTAAAGGATGTTAAGGAACTTGCTAAAAAAACAATTAAGGAGTATAGCTTTTTTGCGCTTGTGCCGAAGGAGAAAAAGAATTTAAAATTGAAGAAGAATTTATAAACAAAAATAAAGAGATTCTTTTTTTAGGACGAATAATTTATGGAGACAAATTAGTGATTGAAAAAAGTTTCGTTTTAATGATTAAAATTTTAATTTTCAGAGCAGGGCGATTCCTTACTTTTTTCCATTTCAATTTCTAAATGGTTTATGGGGGGGCGTCCAGATTTTAAATCTTGAGAGTATATCTTTTTAAAAGAAGAAGTTGCATATGGAATCATCTCTTTTGCTAATTCTTTCTTTTTGGAATTTTCATCTACGGTTATAGCATAAAGATTTCCATCCACTTCTACCGAACCAAAATAATTTCCATTCTTTTTGATTTTATCAAGATTTCCCACTTTATCAAAACAAATTCTATATTCTAAATTTTTATTTAATTCCATAATTAAAAAAATGAGAGATAATTTATAAACTTTTAGGTGACAGCAAGAATTACAGAAAACAGTCGCCAACAAGGGCTTTAATGTAAGCGGGTTGACAAGCAAGTTTTTAGGGTTGTATATTTCATTATCTTTGTGCTGGGCGACAGAGACGGGGTTTTTATTCCCGCACGCACGCAAACCCGCAAAACGTTATACTAAATAGAACAGAAAAGTTTAAATACTAAATTACTCATATGAGTAATATGTTACTAAATACTAAAGCATTGCAAATTTTAGAGGAATTTTCTTCTGATTATCACAAACGAATTTATGGAAGAAATATTGCCAAACAACTTAAAATGAATCAAAAAACTGTTTCAAATATTTTAAATAAGCTGGAAAAAGAAAATATCTTGAAATTTTCTTATGAGGGAAAAAATAAGTATTATTATCTAAATATGTTTAATTCCATTATAAAAGAAGTTATTAAACTTGCAGAGATAGATAGAAAGATTAGGTTTATTGCGCGAAATAAAAACTTAAAAGAATTATTTGATAAGCTTGAAGAAAAAACTCAGGGAATATTAGTTGTATTTGGAAGTTATGCTAAAGGCATTAATGCTAAAAAATCTGATTTAGATATTTTTATAATAGGAAAGATTTCTGATGTCAGCGATTTGGAAGATTTATATAACATAAAAATAAATTTGATAAAGTCAGATAAAAATAAATTTGATAAAAGGGAGTCGCTGATTGCAGAAATAATTAAGAATCATATTGTCTTGAAAGGAGTAGAGGAATTTATTAAACTGCTATGGTAAGCTTGAATTGGTGCTGCAGACAAAAAGATGGAATTAAGATTGTTGAGCCAAATGATAATCTTGCATTTGGATATTTAAAAATGGCTGAAGAGGCGCTTGGGACAATGAATAGAGAAAAAAATTATAATTTTTTGTTTGCTATATCTGCTTGTTATTATTCTATGTATTACTCGCTTTATGCTGTTTTGAGAAAAATAGGAGTTAAATGTGAAATTCATTCTTGCACATTGGAGTTTATGAAAATTGCGCTTTCTAAATTTTATTCTTTAGAAGATATAAAAATTATTAAGATGGCTTTTAATTCTCGGGATATAGCGCAGTATCATCCGGATAAAATTATTGCAAAAGAGGATTCTAATTTTATAATAGAGAAAGCGCCATTCTTTTTTAACAAATCAAAAGAAATATTGGCAAAACTAAATGAGAAAGATATAAAAGAAATAAGAGATAGAATAAGTTCTGAAAATAAATAAAATGAACCTAAAATTAAATAAAATAATCAAGTATCTTGTTTTGTCTGATTTGATATTTTATACCGGCTGGGGTTTGATTTCCCCGATATTTGCGATATTTATTCTTGATTTAATAGTCGGCGGAAATGCATTTGTTGTTGGATTGGCTGCTGGAATAAATCTTATTGTGCGCTCTGCTTTAAGAGTTCCTTTTGGAATGTACGCTGATAAAGGTCAAAAAATTTCTTATCATTTAATGTTTTATGGATTATTTATTTCAGCGCTTGTTCCAATAGGATATATTTATTCAAGTTTGCCCTGGCATATTTATATTTTGATGCTGTTGCAGTCGGCATAGGACCAGGAATTGCAGCAATTTTAGGAGGGGCAGCGCTTCTTTATTTCAGTTTTGATAAAGTTTTTATTGGAACAACCATTCTTGGATTGATTGGAGTTTTTACACTTTTAATTGTAAAAAAAGATATTTTGAAAAAAAAGCACCTGCTTTCTACATTTATTTTAAGAAGAGCTTTTAAAAAATATGTTAATCATAATCATAGAGTAAATTAAAATGAGAGCTTTTATTTCCTTGGATCTGCCGGCTGAAATTATTAAAGAGATTAAAAAAATTCAGAATGCTCTTCCGAAATTTGTTGGCAAGAAAACAGAAAGTGAAAATCTGCATCTGACTTTAAAATTTTTAGGGGAAGTTTCTGAAGAAAAAATAGAACAAATAAGAGAGAATTTAAAAAAAATAAAACTTTCCCCAAGGGATGACTCCTCCAAGGATATCCAAGGAGGGCACGAGAACCTGCAAGCAGGTGACACTGCTGTGCCTTCTGGTGAGCCTCAAAAATTTCAGGTTTCTATTGATTCAATAGGAGTTTTTTCTAAAAAAGTTATTAGAATTGTCTGGCTTCATCTAACAAATTGCGACGCGCTTCAAAGAGAAATTGATGAAAAACTTTCCGATTTATTTGGAAAAGAACAAAGATTTATGGGCCATTTAACAATCGCACGAGTTAAAAATATAAAAAATTCCCCAAGGGATGACTCCTCAAAGGATGACACTGCTGTGCCTTCTGGTGAGCCTAAAAAAGAATTTTTAGAAAAATTAAAAAAAATAAAAATTCCAAAAATTAATTTTATGGTTGAGAATTTTAAATTAAAAAGTTCAACGTTTAAATCAGAAGGTCCTGTTTATGAAGATATTGAAATATATAATCTAAAGTAAATTTAAAACTTTCTGCTTATAATTTCAATGAAATTTTCCGCTCTTTTTCCAAGTATTTTTTTTAAATCTTCAATTGGAGCATTAATTATGTTTTGAATTGAGCCAAATTTTTTTAAAAGTTCTTTTGAGCTTTTTGGTCCAATACCCGGAAAGCCTTCAATTATAAATTGCATCTGCTCTTTTTTATTAAGTGTTTTTTTTCCTGAATTAAGTTTAACATCTTTTGCTTTTTTTCTTGACAGGACATCAATAAATTTTGCAGTATCTTCTGAATCTTTTGTAAACATTATAGGTATTTTGTGTTTTAAGAGTATTGAAAGCAAAAACCCCCTTATTGCATTTGCATTTACTCCGGAATTTTCGTCTGCATAAATTTCCTGTTTAGAAATCCCTTCAATAATTAATAATTTGTTTTCAAATTGTTTTAACTCTTCTAATTGTTTTAGCAATCTTCCATTTATCATTGAAGAGATAAAATCTGAAATAGTTTTTCTCTCAATTATTGTATCTTTCACTGCATAATCTCCGATTTTTAATTCTTTAAATATAATTTCAAAACCGAGGGATATTAAATAAGAAGCTACAAGTGAATTTTTTTCTCGGTAATCAATTATTATTTTTATTTTTTGTTTTGCCCCACCCCCCAGCGCTTCGCTCCCCCTTCCTCCACCCAACTCTATTCGCCCACCCTTCCCAGAAGAAAAGTTATTAGCTGAAGAATCTTTTTTATCTTTTTTTCTTGAAGAGAAAATATCAAATATTGGTTTTTGCGTGATGATTTTCATTTTAAATTAACCTCTTCTGCAATTCCGGCTGAGCATCATTTTTAATAAATTCTCTGACTTCTTCAATCGCTTTTTTCATTTTTCTTTCCCTCATTTTTGAAATATAAAATGAAGATTCATCTCTTGTTTTTTTTGTGATTAACATAATTATTTTTCCTTTGTTTAATCATAAAATATTTATTTCGCCGTCTGAAAATTCTTGAATTATTTTTTTTTGCTCTTTTTGATTTAATCCTTTTTCTCCTGCTCTGCTTGTCTGACCAATAAAAACTTTTGCATTTATTCCACTTATTTCATTTAGATTTTTTGAAAGGATATTAGCAGTGTCTCTGAATTGTGTAAAGACAATTATTTTTGCAGATGGGTTAAGCTCTATTTCTTTTTTTATTATTTTATTTGCCTCTCTTAATTTTGGATGCTCATGATTTTTTTCCAATAGTTCATTAGATTGCATAAAAATAAAATTAAATTCAGGTCTTGCAGTAAGTTTCATCACTCCTTTGCTTTGTTTTTTTGCTGATTGCTCTAAAAGGTTCTTTAAATATTTGTTAAAACCGGTTAAAGTTTGTGTTTCTAAAAGCTCTAATGCATGCTGGATTTTTATTGCCTGCGCGCATGCGCTTGCTCCGAGCATATAATTATAATTTTTATTTCCTCTTGCGAGAGTTCCGGAAATTTTTTTCTGCAGTTCTAATAATCTTGTTTTATTTGCAGGACCAAAAAGCACACTTCTATATCTTAGTTCTTCAATATATTCATTCAGCAGTTTATTTAATAAGTGTTTTATTTCATCAAACTCCGCAGGAAGATCTACAAGTATTTTTTCAAATTCAAGCTCCTGCAAATATTTCTTTACATCTTCACTTTCTCTGGTTCTTAATTCCACTTCTTCAATTGAAAGATTTTTGCATATTTCTTTTATTCTTGATACATCGTTTCCGGGACTTGCTGTCAATCCAAGTATTCTTGGATGCAGCGATTGTTCTTGATATTCTTGGGAAACATAATTATAATCATAATTTTTAATGCATCTATGGGCTTCATCTTCAATCAGCAGACAAACATCTTTTAAATCATATAACTTTTTTTTAATGTCATTGGCGACGCATTGCGGGGTTGAAAAAATTATATCTGCTGTGTGCCAAATTTTTTTTCTTTCTGAAGGTTTTATTTCTCCGGTGAATAATTGCATATCTCCAAAGAGTTCAGGAAGCTGTTTTTTAAAGCTGGCTAAATGCTGTTCTGCAAGAGGTTTTGTCGGCGCGAGAAAAACCGCTCTTTCGCCGGGAAATTCTTTCATTCTCTTAATAACCAGCATTAATGCAATCAGGGTTTTTCCCAAACCCGTCGGAAGAACAACCAAACAATTTTTTTTAACGCAGGTTTCAAGAATTTTAAGTTGATATTCCCGCGGTGTAATATTTTGGAGGAAGTTCATTTTAAATTAAATTTAATAATGTTTATAAAATATTGTTACTATTTTAAAAAAATTTATCCTGGTCTTTTATTTTTTTGAATAAATAAAAATGTAAAAGATTATATTGACGAAGGAATAATTTTTATGACGAGGTTGGCTTTGTTGAAAATCTTTTTTTTGTTTCTGTTTTGAATTCAAATTCCCGCTAAAGCTTGCCTAAAGGCAAGCACCCACTCTTTAATCTTTAATATCCGAGCCAAAGAAAGTTACGAATTCAAAACATTTTCAACAAAGCCGATGAAGTTACACTACCAAAAAACTATATCCGAGAGCAATTAAGGTTATTATTGCCAAAAAAGCCCATAAGGTTTTGCTTCCAAAGAAGATTTTATTTCCGTCGAGGTTTGAAATTGGAATCAAATTAAAGAATGCAAACCAGATGCTGAATTTTGCAAATTCTGAAAACCCAATTAAATAACCAAGCGCAGCTGCAAGAAGATTAATCAGGATTCCTGCTCCGGCAATATAAGCTAAATGGTCTTCGCTTACATCTGAAAAAGAATATATTCCGTGCCTTTTTGCCGTCCTGTAAATTTTTGCCCGAACATCAAACACCAGTGAAGCCATCCAAACAAAACCTTTTAGCGGAAAAAAGATTATTCTTGAAACTATTGGAAAAATCGCTCCTGCTGGAATCTCTTTTTTAAATGATTGATAAGGTTCGTACCCCCATCTTTTAAATTCCCATAATTTTATTTCAGTTTTTAATTCAAAAAATTCTCCGGTTAATTTTTTTGCGAAAACATTAATTATAATTACTGCAAACACCGAGAGCAATGCAACTAAGAAAGCAGCAAAACCCGATAACAGAGTAATTGAAAAAGCAATAATTATTGAAACACTTACTATTGTTAGAATTTCCCTGTGATTTATCATGCTGATTTTTAGCTTGGGATTTTTATAAAGGTTGCTGTTAGGTGTTTTGAAATATCTAATAGAAAATGGAAAAGTATTTAAATGATTTTGAGTAAATTTTAATATGAAAGTTAGGAAAATAAGCGAGGTCCTTGGTATGAGGGTTTATACTGATTCGGGAGATTATTTTGGAGAGATTGAAGAAGTTAATTTATCTGAGAATAAAATTGACGGATGGAGAATCAGAGTCGGCGGAAGTGTTTTGCCCTTGATTGGAGGCGCAAGAGGGGTAATTATTCCGCATAATTTTGTAAAAGCAATTAGTGATGTTGTAATAATAAGCAAATCTGCTTTGCCAAGCCAGCCAACTCATTCAGATGAATTAGAAATAGATGCGAGTGAGTAAAAATTGAGAGAGATTTCTGAAAAACAAAAAGACTATTTATTCTAAAACCCTAAATATTTCTTCAGGCTTAACGATTTTTATTCCCTGAAATTCTTTAAGTTTCAAAAGATGTTTGTCATAAGAAAGAATATATTCTGATTTTGTTTCAACCGCGCATTCTATAATCTTGTTGTCATCAGCATCCTCTTTAACAACATCAATTTTCTTGCTTGGATTTACTAAAGTTAGAAATTGAAGAACTTTTTCAAGCAAGTTTTGAACTTCTTTTTCAGCATATAAAAAATCTCTTTTTAAAACTTCTGAAAATTCCTCTAATATTTCTTTTGTTGTAAATATTTCCACATTGTTTCTTATCAGCTTTTGCAATAATTTATGGCTAACACTATAAGCCCATTGAGTCGCTGATATAAGAAAATTAGTATCAACCGCAATTTTCATTTTTTCTTAGAATTTCTTAACTTATGAACTAAATCAGGAACATTTGCTTCTTTAATTCCAAGTTTTTTAGCTCTCTTTGCTCCTTCTTTTGCTATTTTTTGAAGTTCGCCGATTAAATCTTCTTTGGATGGTGTTGCAACTTTCTTTAAAACTATGCTGTTTTTTCCACTAACTACTGCAAACATAGTTCCCTCTGAAGCGTGCATTTCTACTCGTATATCTTGAGGAATTACTATCTGTCCTTTTGAAGACATTTTTATTATTTCAACTGTCATTTTGTTTTTTCCTATTTCTTACTCTCTTATTGTAAGATATGCTTATTTATAAACTTTTCGGTAAAAAGCAAAAAGATTAAATAGTTATTTTTTGTTAAAGAAATATGAATTGGTTAAAGAAATTATTTAAGAAAAAACTTGATTTAGATGATTTAATTCCTTTATTAAAAGAATTAGGAAAATCAAAAGGGTTTATCAGTAATTTATATGCTCATCAAAGAAAAGAATATACTCATGGGGCTTATGGAAAATTAGATGTTAAAAAAGTTTCTCCTGAAAAAATAAGATTTGATTTAGACATACAAGAATATCAATTTCATAGAGGTCTTCCGCATGAAGAAAACACTGAATATAATACTGGAAAAACAAATGTCACAAAAACATTTTCATATCAAGAAATAGAGAAAAATCCTGTTCTCAAAAAATATGTTAAAAAGAGGAATTTAGAAAGCTCCCTTTCAATTCTCTCAATTGCTTTAATTTTAGCAAGTACTTTTTTTATTTCAAATAATATAACAGGAAACGCAATTCTTACAGCAACGCCAAATTCTTCCGGCATTATTGGGGCAGGGCTTTTTGTTTTAGGAGTAATTAGTTTTATTCTTGCGAGAAATATTTAAATTGTTTGCAGTATTTGTTTATAATTTCTATCTAAACAAATTTGTAATGGATAACCGAAACCTTTAAATATTTGTAATGAATAACTTTTTTATGGTTTTTGAAAGGAAAATTAAAAGCAAGGGCAAAGAATATTGGATTTTAGCTCATTCAATAAGAAAAAATGGAAGAATAATCCAAAAGAGCAAATATCTTGGCAAGGAATTGCCTTCTAAAAAAAGATTAGAACAATTGAAAAAAGAGTTTATTAGGGAAATGGGGGGCAAAAAATATAAATATTTTTCTGAAAAAGAAATTAGCGAGATAGAAGATAAAAAAAATAAATATAAAAAAGAGCTGAAAAAATTAAGCTCTTTAGAGAAAAAGAAAGCTCTTGAAGAATTTGCAATCAGGTTTACTTATGACAGCAGTAAATTAGCAGGCGTTGATGTTACTTTAAGGCAGACTTTTTTAATACTTAAAGACGGAATTATTCCAAAGAATTTTAAAAATTTGAAAACTGTTAAAGAGTTGGAAAACCATGAAAAAGGTTTTGCAGCAATCACAAAATATAAGGGGTCTTTGAATATGGGTTTTATTAAAAAACTTCATAAAATTTTATTTTTAGGAATTGACGATGCTGTTTCTGGAAAACTTAGAAGCGAATTAAGAAGAAATGTCAATATTGCGGGAACTATTTATATTCCGCCAAAATGGAATGAAATTAATAAGCAGCTTAAATCTCTTTTTGAATGGCGCAAGGCAGAAAACCGAAAAATGCACCCCTTGGAGCTTGCAGCATTAGTTCATCTGAAATTAGTTTCTTTACAGCCTTTTGTTGACGGGAATTCAAGGCTTTCAAGACTATTAATGAACTGGGTTTTATGGAAAAAAAATTACCCTTTGATTGACATTCCCGCAAATGATTTAGAGAATTATTATAATGTTTTGGATAAATATCAAATAGAAAAAGACGAAAAACCATTTATTCAATATATAAAACAGAAATATCTTGGCGGTTAAAAATATTTAATTTTATAAAAAATCTACATATAAATAATCATCATAAACATTTATAAATATTGCAAATCTTATAAGAAAATGGCAGAGACACTTTTACAGCATCCTGTTTTGACTAATTTTGTATATCCCTTTTTAATTGTGTTTTTTATAGTTTTTGCAGTTTTGGAGAAGACAAAACTTTTTGGAGAGGAAAAAAAACAGCTTAATGCCCTTACCGCATTTGTAATCGGCTTGATTTTTGTTTCAGCAGTTTTTCCAAAAATGGTTGTTTCAAATATGATTTTATTTTTATCAGTTGCGATTGTAATTGTATTTGTAGTTTTAATGCTGTGGGGGTTTGTTTTTTCAACTAAAGACGGGTTTGTAATGACCAACGCAATGAAGGTGGGGCTATTTGTTGTTATTACTATTTCTTTAATTATTGGGATTTTGTGGGCGGCAGGCGTCAGTGGAAAAGCTTATGATTTTTTGTTTAACCAGTCATGGAGCGAGGCATTTTGGACAAATTTAATTTTTGTTGTTTTAATTGGAGTTGCTCTCGCTGCAGTTATTAGAGGTTCTGGGAAATAGTTTGGTTTTTGTTTAATTACATTTGATTTTTTAAGTTTTTCCTGTGAAATTTTTTGCCCCGCCCGCCAAAGACGATTTCGGAGCAAATTAATTTTTGCGAACAGAGTGAGCAGATTTTATCTATATCTCATAATTAAGAAATATTTATAAATAACATTTAATATTTTATATTATGATAGAGGTGATGAGCTTATTAGCTTCTTATGGTTTTTTTAGAGGAGGAGATATTGGAAATATTCTTGCGCAATGGCAGGCTGCAGGAGTTTTTAGTTATGTTTTGCCTTTTTTATTAATTTTTGCCCTTACATTCGGGCTTTTAATTAGAATTGGTTTGTTTACAACTAAAACTAAAGAAGGAATAGAGGGACCAAATAAATCAATAAATGCAATTATTGCCCTTTCTGTCGCTTTAATGGCTTTGCAATTTGATTTTGTTTCTGTCTTTTTTTCTGAGATATTTCCAAGATTTGGAGTTGCATTATCTATTATTCTGGTAATTATAATTCTCGGAGGATTGTTTATGCCTTTAAATGCCAAAGGTTTTAATTGGGTCTTGATATTAGTTGTAATGGTTATTATAGGAATAGTTGTTTTCCAGTCATTAGAATCTTTTGGATATAATGCAGGTTATTGGTGGAGAAATAATCTTGGAAGTTTGCTTGGCTGGGCAGTTTTAATTGGATTAATTATTGCAGTTGTTGCAGGGAGCACAAGCAGTTCTCCAGATTCCAGCAATTTGTTGAGTAAAATTTTGCTTGGACCTCCATCAAAATAATTTTTTAGATTAATTTTATTTTAGAACAAATGCTTGCAACAAGTTGCCCGAATTTATTTATCTTTTTTTGGCGTTGTTGTTTTTTTCACTGCCCTTTCTGCATGAGATTTTACAAGAATTGGGAGAGTTTTGCTAAATGAATCCTGCATCATATTCATTTCTTTTTTTATGCTTTCAAGACCCTGCCCATAAGAACCAATTTTTTCAAGTATTTTGATTTGCAAGTTTTCTATGATTGATTCAACTTTTTTTAATCTGTTTTCAAAATTAGAAAATTTTGTCTCAGCAATTGCTGAAAATTCTTTAAAATTTGAAATTTGTAGGGAGAGTTTTTTTACTTTTTCTTCAAAAACTTGTTCTGCAATTTCTATTATAGTGTCTGTTCCAAATCCTTTATCATAATTTTCAGATTCTTGTCCATATCCTTCTTGAGGATAATATGCTTCTGTCTCTTGCAGCGGGGGATAAGAAGGTTCTTGAGGAGGGTAGTATTGAGCAGGCGGCATTTCCTGAGGAGCATATGTTTCAGGGTTTGAAAACGGCGAAGGTGTTTCTGGTCCCAAAGGGATTTCCCCAAGGGATGACTCTGGTGAGCCTTCCCCCGGAGTGAAATCATTTTCCTGCATTTCATTTTCTCCTTCAACAGCTTCTTTTATTTTTGCCTGGGAAAATGCATCTGTTATTGCTTTTGGAGTAATTCCCTGTTCAAATAATCTATTTGAGATTTCTTGTTCAGATAAACCCATTTGTTTCATTTGTTTGACTTGATCTAATGCGCCCATTTTTTTGATTTTTAGTTTTTTTTACATTGCTATTTAAGTTTTGGGTTTTTCAAATTCCCACTAAAGCTTGCCTAAAGGCAAGCACCCGCCCTTTATTTTTTTGTGATTTTCCAAAGTTTAATAAAAACCCCAAACTTTTAATTGAGTTGATTATTCAGCATTTTCTTTTAAATACCTTAATGGCTGAAACATTTTTGCTTGTTTGATTAAAATATCTAAATCATCTTTTCTTGCAAATTTAGAGAATTCAGTTGAAACGCTTTCTATAAATCGCCTTATTTTTTCCAGATTGTCTTTTATTTTTTCTAAATCTTTTTTTATTTCAAGGATGTCCTCTGTTGTTTTTTCTTTTGAATCAATTAAATTTTGTCCGATAAGCAAAACTCTGTCTTTGAGAATTCTTTGTTTTTCTTCCAAATCTCTTATTTTTAGATTATTCTCTTCCGGAACCTGCTCCTGATAATTCACCTCTTCCATAAATAAAGAAAGGAGAATGGCTTTAAATTTGTTTTTATTTTGGTTTTTCAAACTTTGCTTTTTGTTTTAGTTGTTAAATTGTATTTGCATTTTCCAATAAATTGTGTCATACAAAATAATTTAAATCTATTTAAACCTCTATATTTATGCAATTTGAAAAACTCAGAGCATCATCTGGTTAAGTTCAAATTGCCAAAACTGAAAATGCAATTTGAAAAAGAGGCGAAACTATATTCTTATGAAGCTGTAAGAGAGGGCGGCGAGGATATTCTTTATGTTAATTATTTTGGGGCACCTTATGTTCCAAGCATCTCTGAAAATCCGGAAGTTATGGAGAGAACCATAAACAGTTTAATTGAAAATCCTAATGTTTCCAGAATCATTCTTTCCCAGCAAAAAAATTATAATTATGATTTTGTTGAAACTTCTCTGCTTTTAGAGATTGCCCAATTTTATGTTTATTTATTAAAACAAGAAAATATTTTATCTCAAAGAAAACTAATAACAAATCAAACATCGCTTTTTTCACATAGATATAATAAAATATTTTCTTTTCTTTTACTTTTAAAAAGAGACCCTGTTGCAGCTTATTTTGAATTAAAAAAAATAATCATTGAAGAGAAAATTAGGATAGATAAAATTGAAGACGAGACAATTAAGCTTGATTATCTTAATTACATTTATTTTCTTGAAAAAATTTTCAGGCTGTTTGAGAAAACAAGACTGATTCAGTCTATTCAGAAATATTTAAAAGATTATCAAAAAGGGAGTCGTGAAATTTATTATAAAATTTTTAAGCCGGATATAATTCCTAATTTTACTTTTACGAGATTAATCAGTGATTTGCCCGAGGGCGCAGAAATTGTCGATCAATATAAAATTTCAGGAGAAGAGCATGATGAATCTTTAGTTACAATATTAAAAATGAAAGATGAATCTAAACTAATGTACCATCTTCATCCTCCGGAACACTCGTTAAATGAAGATCATAATTTACTTTTAAATCTTGCAAGAACAGTTTTAATTGAACACCAGCCTAAAGCAGAAGAGCTTACAGATACTGAGAGAATTAGAAGTGTTTTTTTTAATATTTCAAGAGATTTGCTGAGAGATTTAGCAAGCACTAAAGGAATTAATCTGAGTTATCCCGATTTAAATAAACTGGCAATTATTTTAGTCAGGAATACTCTCGGGTTTGGATTGATAGAAGTTTTACTTCAGGATAAAAATATTCAGGATATTTCGCTGAACTCGCCAATTGCAAGAGTTCCCATTTTTATTAAGCATGGAGAGTACGACGAGTGTTTGTCAAATATTCGTCCAAGTCAGGAAGATGCAGATTCTTGGGCTGCTAAATTTAGAATGATTTCCGGACGGCCTTTGGACGAAGCTAATCCAATTTTAGACACACAATTAGAAATAGGAAAATTAAGAGCGAGAATTGCAATTATTCAGAGGCCTTTGTCAGTAGATGGAATGTCTTATTCAATTAGGCGTCATCGTGAAAGTCCGTGGACACTGCCTCTTTTTGTTCAAAATAAAATGCTGAATCCATTTGCTGCAGGATTGTTAAGTTTTTTAATTGACGGCTCGCGAACACTTCTCGTTGCTGGAACAAGGTCTTCTGGAAAAACTTCTCTTCTTGGAAGTTTAATGCTGGAAATCATTCCAAAATATAGAATTATCGTTATTGAGGACACTTTAGAACTTCCGGTTGAATCTTTGAGAAATCTCCAATATAATATTATCAGGATGAAAGTTCGTTCTGCTTTATTAAAATCAGGAATAGAAGTTTCTGCCGACGATGGAATTAGAACAAGTTTAAGACTTGGAGATTCAAGTTTAATTGTTGGTGAAATTAGATCAACAGAAGCTCAAGCTCTTTATGAAGCAATGAGAGTCGGGGCTTTGGCAAATGTTGTTGCAGGAACTATTCACGGAGCGAGCCCTTACGGAGTTTTTGACAGAGTTGTCAATGATTTGAAAGTTCCGACGACGAGTTTTAAAGCAACAGATATTATTGCTGTCTGCAATCCAATAAAATCTGCTGATGGTCTGCATTCCTGGAAAAGGATGACACAACTTTCAGAAGTAAGAAAACACTGGAAAAATGACCCTTTGGTTGAAAAGGGTTTTGTTGATTTATTAAAATATAATGTAAAAAAAGATGAGTTAGAACCGACAGACGATATTATCAATGGAGACAGCGAAATTTTGAAAGACATCGCTTCTAATGTCAGGGGATGGGCTGGAAATTGGGACGCAATTTATGATAATATTTTGTTGAGGGCAAAAATAAAAAAAGAAATTGTTGATGTCGCTGAAAAAACAGAAAATGCAGAAATTTTAGAAGCAAAATTTAATACTTTGTCTAATCATGCTTTTCACAGAATTTCAGACGGAGTTATTCAGGAAATTGGTCTGCCGTTGGGAGATAAAGTTTTTCCGTTGTGGCAGCGCTGGCTGAATCAGGAAATTAAAAAGTTTAGGATTTAGATAATTTTATTAATTATGTTTATTAAATAGCTTTATGAAAAAACAAATTATTTTTTTATTCTTTGGAATTATTTTGATTTTTTTAGCTTTTACTTTTGCTGGAAAAAGTTTTTTATCAGCCCAGCTTGTAGAAATTGAAGGAATTAGTTCAGAAGATTATTCTTACGAAGGTGAAAATGTAGAAATTCAAGGAGAGGTAATGGCGTGTAAAGAAGGATTTGAAAATTGC
>JWKY01000012.1 GCA_000806015.1 archaeon GW2011_AR19
CTTCCATCACTAAACCTGTTACAGGATGCTTTTTCATTGCTTGATAAGTATGATACAAAATAACTTTTTCTTCATCTGTCATTTCTCTTTCAGGAGAATAGCTGTCTTTTTTTATCAACTCTCCATTTGGTCCTATTTCAGCTGTCCCAACAATTTTATATCTAACTTGTCCTTCTGGATTCATTCCTCTTTCTTTGAAATATTCATCTGCTATTTTTGCTTCTTCTTCCAATTTCTTTTTTGTTTCTGGAGAATATTTATTTTGTTCTTTTACTAAATCACTAAGTTCTTTTGATAGCTTATCTGTTTTTTCTTCCCACCAATTTTTATTTTCTTTTTTTGGTTCTTTTGTTTCTTCCCACCACTGCTTTTCAGAAATATAATTTTTTTCAGCATTTACATTAGCGGGAGGATTTACTTTTGGAGGCTCCGTATAAACATACTTCGGTTTTCTTGGTTTGAAAAGTTCATTAAGTAAATATATTCCTCCAATAACTGCTCCGCCTATAATTACTGCCTTTCCTAGATCTTCTAAATCAGAATTTTTATTTGAATTGCTTGGAGTGGAATAATTAATATTTCTGCCAGGAGTTATTTTATTTTGAGTATTAGAATTTTGAATTGTTTGGGAATTATTTGATTTAAATTCAACTTGTTTTGTTGGAGTTGCCTGATAGCTTCCTGCTTTATAACTTTGAGTTGTTTTTGGTGCAGACCCGGACGATCTAAATCCGCCATTTTTATCCTCTCCAGGAATCACATACCATTTTGTTAACGGACTCTTATTAAGTTCATCTTCCATTCCAGAACGATAGTGGTTATTCTCCTTAGCTATTTTCCAAAAAGTTTCTTCATCAACCTTTTTTATTCCTTCTTCTGAATAAGTAGGATCCCCTACATAATATTCTTTTTCCTGAGAATATCCTTTATTAATTCCAAAACTTATTCCAACGGTTGTTGCGAGCAAGTTCGCGAGAAAATATTTGCGAAGTGAAAAGTAAAAATCCGAGCGGGCTTGGGAGTAGAGTAAAATATTTTTTAGTGTTTTTAGTTTTCTCATTTTAATTTAAATGGTTTGAAGTTTAATTAATTTTTGATTTTAGTGTTTTCATTTTATTCTCTCTAATCTGTGAAAAAACCTTCTTTAAGAACTTCCATTAATTTAGTTTTAGATTGTGAACCATTTATTCTTCTTCTAATTTTATCTCCAAAAGGAGATCCAAAAAGTTCATAAAGATTTTGTTCTGTTAAAGCTTTCCAGGAATTATTAGAATAGGGTTGCAAGAGGGTGCCTTTTTTTAAAATCTGTTTATAACCTTTTACATTTTCTTCATGAGACATCTTGGAAAGGGCTTTTTCGGATTGCCTATTAAGACCATACTTTTTAATTGAAATATCTATAAATTCTGAGCTTTTGCTAACGTATAATTCTTGAATAACGAAGATGTATGGAAAATAACGCCCTTTAACATTTGAATCAATTTTGATAGATAAATTTTTTATATTCTCATGAAAATTGTCATCGTCTTTATCAGAATAATAAA
Organism: archaeon GW2011_AR19; assembly: GCA_000806015.1. GTDB lineage: Archaea > Nanobdellota > Nanobdellia > Pacearchaeales > GW2011-AR1 > JWKY01. The sequence goes on from JWKY01000012.1 coordinate 1,545, forward strand.
TAATCTCTTTCTTGTCTTCATTTTCTTCATAAACCCCAAAAACTTCTTCAGGAAAATCGTCGCTGTCATTATTTATAAATTCGGAATCAAAGAAATCCTGGGCTTTTGATTTATTTCCAACTCCAAAAGCTAAACTTCCTGCCAGTAAAATATTTAATAAAGTTTTTTTCATTTTGTTTATTCCTTTTCTTCTCTATAATTTTCAATTTTCTTAATCTCTTCTTCAGAAAGAAGTTTTTCTATAGGGGTTCTTGAATTCCCAGCAAGTCTTCCATCAGCCATTTTCAACTTATGAGAATATTCCTTTCTAACAAGTTCTTCTAATTGTCCTGAATTAAATTTGCTGAATTCTTTTTGGACTGATGAAAATTCTTTTATTCTTTCAGAAAAACCCTCTCCAAGCTGTTCTGCTTCTTTTTGACCTATCCCGTTATAAATTTTGCTTATAATTTTGTCGCAATAACGAATTTCTTCTGGACAGAAGTCATAAATCTCTAAAACATAATCTATTTTTTTTGTATCAAAATTAAATGAAAATTTCTCTTGAGATTCTATTGAAAAACCCGTATTTTTAACATAAATATAATCATAAACGCCATCATTATTTGTATCTCTATAATAGAACCAAATTTTTCCTATCCGGTCTTCTTTAGGCGAATCACTCAACCATGCCTCAACATATTTTTTAAATTCTGGATAACCAAGATTATTTGCATATTCCCCTGTTTCAAAATAAAAATTTAAATTTGGAAAAAGTTTTTCTTTTGAAGTTTGAGAGGCATCTTGGGCAAAAGATTTGTTTGTTGCTCCGAAAATTAAAATTAAAATATACCTACTTTGGGTATAAAATTTACCGAAAAGTTTATAAGGATTAAAATATACCCAATTTGGGTATAAAATTTACCATGACCTCAATAGGAGAGCACAAAAAAAAGATAAAAGAGCATTTAGAAGAAATAGAAGACGCTATAGATGAAGGAATAGAAAAAAAGCCCATAACTATCGGATTTCATTGTTCCGCATGTTCCATCCAGTTTTTAGAATTATATCTGCATGTCATAAATAAGATTTCTATCGGGAAAATCGTTAAACACGATTGGTTTAAAAAACCAAAACCGGAACAAAAAAAAGAACCTTTAATAGAGCGAAAACTTAATGTTAATTTTTCTAAAAAACAAGAGATTTATGATTTAATTTATAAAATAGAAGAAGAGAGAAATATCCTGATGTACGGCAAGCCGGTTAAAAATCAGATAAAAGAAATATTAAATAATTTTCTAAAATTAAAAGAAACTTTTTTTGGTTTATTTAAAAATGAAAATGTTAAAATCTAAAGACTTAATCGCTTATGCATCATCTTTTGTTTCATTTATTTTGTCAAAGATTAAGGCAAAAGAGATTATTTTATTTGGGTCTGCAGCAAGAGGAGAGGCAGGCAAAGAAAGCGATATTGATTTATTTGTAAATGTTGAAAATAATGAAAAAGAGATTAAAAAAACAATTAATAAAGAAATTAATAAATTCTATAAATCAAAAATTGCAGATGCTTGGATTTTAAAAGGAATAAAAAATCCTCTTGCAGTTAAAGTAGGAAATCTTGATAAATGGAAATTAAAAAGGAGCATTATAAGTGAAGGAATAGTTCTGTATGGAAGATATAAAGAGAGTCCTGAAAAAATGAGAGGCTTTAGCTATTTTAATTTATCTTCAATAAAAAATATTGCAAAAAGAAATTTTATACTGAGAAAATTATTCGGCAGGAAAGAAAAGGGTTATTCTGCAGAAGGGCTTCTTAAAAAGACAAATGGAAAAAAATTATCAAGTTTATCTTTTGTAATTCCAATAGAGCATACTCAAGAGACCATAAATTTATTGAACGCTAATAAAATTGATTATAAATTTTTTGAATTTTGGAGTGATCAAATTTAAAATTCTCTCCATTCAACTCTTAAATCCATAAAATCTATTTCTGCAAATCTATTAGTGTTTATTCTTCCTTTTCCTGTGAGATATTTGAAAATCTCCATTGTTTGAATATTTGCAACTGCTCCGGCAATTGGTCCAAGATTTCCTGTTTGTTTGATATCTCTTATTTTTTCTAAATCTTTTAAAGGGTCCATTCTTTTTTGATATTCTATAAAATCATCAAATGTTTTAGTAATTCCTGGAATGATAATTGGACCAACCATTCCTAAATGTAAATTATACCCTCCAGCAACACAATAAGCAATTCCGTGCTGCGCAGCATATTGGTCAATAATTCTTGTTGTTTCTGTAACTGATGGAGAATCGGCGCAATTTACTAAAAAATTACAGCCAGAAATAATATCTTCAAGATTTTGGTTTAATTCTATTCTTTTTTTAAAAGGTAAAATTTTTGCATCTTTTAATTTTTCTTTTATAACATCAACTTTATACTTGCCAACATCACCAGAATCAAAAAATAATTGTCTGTTCAAATTGCTTTCATTCACAATATCGGGGTCAGTAATTCTTATTTCTCCCGCGCCAATTTGATATAAGCCATTTACAATCCAGGTTCCGATTCCGCCAACACCAAAAACTGCAATTTTAGAATTTTTTATTTTTCTTTGCAGTTCTAAAGTTTCTTTTCTTGAATCAGTTAGTTCATCTAAAAATAATAATTGTCTATGATTTCTGTCTTCTTTTAAATCTTCTTCATATTTTCTTATTATTCCTTCTTTTTCTAATGCTTGCAAGCATAAATTTATATCCCGAATATTATAATCTTTAGATAGTCTTTCAATTAAATCTTGTTCTGAAGATTCTGAGTCAAGAAATTTAATCACATTTTTAACTAAAGAGTCTACTTGAAACTTTTTCACTTTTCGGGTTGCAGTGGAAATAAAAACATAATTATCCTCAGCATCTTTTAAGATATATAAAGAATCTTTAATTTTCAGTTTCTGCGTCATTTGAAATTATCTCTCCATATTTAATTTTCTTATCTTTTTGTGGAGCAAACATAACTTTTCCTTTATCATCTATGGGAGCAATAATCTTATAATTTTTTAATTTTTTTCTTAATAAAGAATCTTCCCTTAAATGCCAGCATCCAATAATAATTATAATTGGTTTATTTGTTTTTTCTTTACATTCTAAGATTTTAGAGAGGTGGTATTTTTCTCTTTTCTTAATTATTTCATTTAATTTTCTTTCCTCTTCTTTTGTAAGTTCTTTTTGATTTTTAATTTTTTTTTGCAAATAATCATCAAATCCAAAATTATGGAAATCTATTCCGATTAGATTAATTTTGTTTTCAAAACACAATTTTATTAGTTTTTCAACATCATTAAAAGAGGTCATATTAGAAATATCTCTCTTTTTTAGAATTTCCTTAAACTTATCTTCTGTATCTAATTTTAAATTTTCTAATTCTTCACTTAATACAAATTCTGGTTTTATTAATTCTATAATTTCTTTTTGCTTTAAAAAATCATTTACAAAAGAATGAGTGTTGCCTATAAAAATAAAAGAAAAGTCCATTTTATATTCCAAAGACAAATTACATCCAATATTTAATATTTGTTGGGCCCATATAAGCGCTCTCTTCTACTTTTAGGAGTCCTTTATAAAGAGGTTTTTCCACAAGTAAAAGTTTTGCTTCTTTTGTCTTTAGTTCAACTTTTTTCAAAACTTTCTCAAGTTGTTCCATGCTTTTTTAATGTATAACTTCTATTTAAGCTTTTTGATTGTAGTTATTTTATAATTAAAACACTTTTCATTCAAAACTTTCAAAAGCTCTTACAATAATACTGCACTGTCCGGGAAGAGGCTGATTTCCAAATTCATCTTTGCATTTAATGAAATATTTTTTGTTTGCCTGCCATGAAGTGTAGTGAATTGACTCTCCGATTTCATTCATTGCAGTTCCGTCTGCAAAATTATAAGTGCATCCAAGATTTGTTTGAGAAGTATAAACGCATTGCGCAGGCTCGTCGGTTATAACTTTTAAATTATTCACGTCGTAATATGCTCTCGCGACTACTGGCGCTTCTCTGTCTGTAACAAGAGTAAATTTTATATTTCCTTCATCGCTATTTAATCCAGCATCAAAGCATCTTATGCTGTAATTATAAAATCCTTCAGAAAGAGGAATTCTCTGAGTATTTACATTTACAAAACCTGAACTTCCCTCATTATAAAAATCAATCCAGTTTCCTCCAAACTCGTATTGACATATTGATTTTCCATTGTCTGCTCCAAATTTAGCTTTTGCTTCCAGTTTTACATTTATAGTTGAAACAGAATCTTTTATTGTCGCTCCACTTTGTTTTCCATTGATAGTTATTTCATCCAATACTAACGGCTCTGTTCCCTGAAGTTTTAAAACATGTGATTGTTCATTTGCATATCTTGCTCCTTTGTCTGTAGATGTCCACCATGGCTTGTCATTACATCTTATATATACTTTATTTTCAACTCTGTCTTTCATGCCTTCTAACTTCCCAAGACATCCATAACTGAATGGCGGAAACATATAATCTCCTTCTGTTTGTGAACATTGATTCATTTCAAATTGCATTGCATCATAATTTAAATCTTCAAAACTCCATTTGCATTCGGCAGGTTCATTTGTATATATTTGCAAATTTGCTTCAGACTGATTGTATTGCAAAAATTTTCCTTCAAGATTAGTTCCCAAAATTACTGGCGGGAATGCATCCGGTCCGTCCTGAACGCAGAATTCCATAATATACTCGTCTACATTTGAGATTCCATTTGCGCTTTCACATCTTATAAAAAATTCTTGATTCTGGCCATTTGTAATTTGAGTTATAGGAATTCCCGATGCTGTTTGGCTTTCTACACTCGGAGCTGCAACATGCGGAAGTTTTAATATATGTTCATTTTCAAATCCTTCAAAGCTAGTCATTGAAGCAATCATCTCTTCATAACTTGAAGTTCTCTCTGTATCTATTTTACAATCTGCATATTTAGTTGTATTAATTCCAAGAGTAACTGAAGAGTAAGGGAGAATACATCCATTGGAAGAAGAATCTTTTGTATAAAATATTTTGACTCCTGTAACTACTCCCGACAATGGTCTGTATTCATAATCAGCTGAAGGCAAAACTTTCTCTAAAGCAGTAATTTTCGGAGGGAAAATATCATCAGGATCTTTCCAGACGCACACTTCCTGAACACTGCCCGGATTTACTATTTCACATCCTTTTCCAAAACTCCTGCATTGATATTCAGTGCATCCAAATTCTAATTCATTACATAAATCACAATCACCCCCTCCAACATCAGGCTCCCATGCTTCAACAAGATAATTGAAAACTTCTTTTGAATAATTTTCAAATGAAGCTAAAGTGATAAATAGTGCAACTACGAGTGCGACAATTAATCCAATTCCGAAAGTTCCAATTCCTAAAAGAGTGCCCCCGGTAGCGATCGTAGCTCCAGTAGCAACAGTAGCGCCAAGAGCAGTAGATGTTCCAACCGCAACGCCAGCAGCAGTGCCGGCAGCAAAACCTATAGCTGAAGCAGTTGATGCGCTCCTCATATTTCTTACATCTGCTCCTACAATCCATTTAAAAATTGCCCAATTTATCGCAGCTCCGAGAGCTGAGCCTGCCGCTGAAATTGCAAGTTGTCCTCCAAAAGTCTTGCTTAATGCTCTCTTTGCTACTTCCTCTCCTACCTTTTCCGTTGTCTTTCCTGAAAGTTTTAATATTTCTTTTCCAAAAAGTTTCACTTCCCCAGTATTAATCAATTCAGTTACTTTAGAGGCCACAATACCGCCCCCTGTAGTTAAAAGCCAATTATTTACTTTATTTTTCCCCTTATCACTAAGCTCATCCTTTCCAGTCTCATTTTTTTTAGTATCGTCTTCGTCCAATAATTCTTTGTTTATGATCTTGCCTTCACTATCTCTAATTACATAATATTTTTTTCCGTCTATTGTTTCAACCTTTCCAGTTACTTTTTCTTCTTTATCTTCACCCGGGGTTGTTTGTGTAGTGATTGGAGGGATTTCTTCTCTATTGATTTCTGCCCAATAAGCACCTTCTCCTTGGGATAAATTTGCATTCTGCCCGCTCACAATTCCCACACCTCTCGCAATTTCAATTCCTTGAGATTTTCCGATTTCTCCAATCATGAAACTAAATGCAAAAATTCCAATTAATAAAATTAATATTTGTGTTAAACCTAAAGTTTTATTTAATTTCATATTTCCTCTTTTAATTTTCATTTTTATATTTTTCTTTTAAAATTTCAGTAAAATTTCTTAGCAACTTTCTCTATTTTTACTTCATTATTGATTAATTTTCCAAGTTCATACTCTTTTTTAGCCAAATTTATCATGCTCAAAGAGTCTTTGCGGGAATCAAATATCTCTTTTGTTCTTCTTACAAATGCTTCCTCAAAACGATTTTCAAGTTCGTCTTTTGTTAGTTTTTTCCCTCTATATAATACTTCTGGGGGAGATTTACAATAATCTATTTGGGAATAATCAATAAGTCCTAAATTATTATGAACAGTAAAAAATTCCACAATCTTCTCTATGTCTTGACACGCTCTCAGTTCTTCTGTTCTATGACCTAAGATTACTACAAAATCTTTTGTTTCTTTATTAATAAGATAACGCAGAGTTAGTAAATATTTCTCCCCATCTTTTAAGATTAGTGATTTTTCTATAGAATATGTTTCATTATAGTTATTATTTATACTATAATAAACTTGATATTCTTTATGTTGGTTTTCGGAATTTTGCGCATCCGCATTTCCAAAAAACCCAAGAGTTGCTACTGCGCCAATTAAGAGTTTGTTTTTTAGTGTTTTCATTATAAAGTTACTATAAATTTTCATATTTTTAAAGTTTTGTATTAGTATTTTATTTCAATTCCTTCTTTTACAGCTTGCTGAACAATCCCTAATTGATTTATTCTTTTTTTAATTTCTTCTGGAGTATAACAAATAATATCTAAATTTTGTTTTTTGTCCCATAATCCATATGCTCTTGAAATTCTTTCCCTGAATTCAACACCCTGAAAATTTTCAGAGATTATTATTAAATCAACATCGCTTCCTTCTAAATGTTCCCCTCTCGCTCTGCTTCCAAATAATATAATTTTCTGCGGCTTAAATTTTTTTAAAAACTTTAAATGTTTTTTAATCAACTGATATGTTTTTTTATCTATTTTATTTGCTGTTTTATCCATTTTATTAATCTCCCGGATTTAATTAAATAATCTTGCGCTTTTCCTTTTGAATAAAGTTTGTAAGGTGCGTCTCCGGCAACATCAGGATACCTCGTTGTCACAAATTCAGGGGATAAATCTTGAAATATTCCAAAAAATCCAGAAGGAATTTTTGTTTCTTTTGCTAAATATATTAAAGAATGTGTTGGTCCTGCAGATTTGCCTTTTTTAATCATAAAAAAAGCTTTTAACGTTTTTTCAACACTTTGCTGGCAGAAAAAAGCTGAAACATAATACTCTTTAATCTTAAAATTTTTTTCAGCAACTTCAAAATCTTTTTCTGTCTGTTCCCATAAATTTTTAATTTCTTCTCTCATTTTTTATCAGCCTCTTTTATTCACCTTTTTTTTGTTCATTTTAATTTTTTATTTATTCCGGCATTCCAGCTTTTGCTCTCTGAAAAAACACATTAGATATTTCAGGTTTAATTTCAACCATATTCCCATTTTCGTCTTCTATAATTTTCCACCTATTATATTCTTTTTTAAGCAAATTAACAAATTCTAAAGAATCTTGACATGAATTTATTAATTCTTTAGCTCTTTTTACATATTCTTTACCGAATATTTCATAAGCTTCTTGTTCTGATGAAACTGATAAAGAAGATGCTAGAGTATCTTTTGGAGTAAATTCTATTCTTTCATAAAACATAGTACCGATAGGCACTTTCGTAAGTATTTCCTTGTTATGAGTAAATGAAAATTTTTCTTGCACCTGTTTTCCTGAATCTCTGATGTATTTTCCACTGGAATTTTCAATTTGGAGATCATTTATTACAGCTATTACAATTCTTGACTTATCCTCTAAATATATAATCCTCGCTTTTTTCCCGCCCAGTTCTCCCCAGAAAAGCTCTCTTTTAAAATGCCCCTCTTCAAAACAATCAAAAGTTTTATTATTATTTTCATCCCTGCACCCAAATGTTATCTTCATCTCGTCTTGATTTAAATTTTTAGACTCCGTATTTTGAGCATCCACATTTCCAAAAGCTCCAAGAGCTGCCATTGCTCCAATTAAGAGTTTGTTTTTTAGTGTTTTCATTATAAAGTTACTAAATATTTTGGTGTTTTTAAATATTTGTTTATTCATTTTATTTTTATAAACCCCTATACCCTAATCCTGATATTGATATTGGTTTGCCTGCCCTTATATCTGGTCCCCTATAAAGAAGTTTTTTCTCTCCAATAAGTTCTTTTTCTTCCTGTTTTTGCGTTAATTTAAAAAAGCTTACAATTATTTTTTCAGAATCAGGATTTCCAATCCAATTAAAAGTCTTACCGCCGATTTTTTTTCCGTTGTAAGCGTGTGGTTTATATCCGCAATCCCCAAGAGATCTTGTTCTTTCTGAAATTGCGTCCAGCCATTGCTCATGAGTATAAAATTGTTTAAATCTTCTTTCTTGTGAATCTTTTCCGCCTCCGCAATTTATTGTATTTCCTTTTTCAGCACCACCTTTCCAGTTATCAATTATATCTGGTTCGCCCGCTTTTTTCTTACAATAATATCCCTCTCTTTTAGAAAAATATCCATCTTGAACTTTAGTATCCAAATTTCCATCTTCAAGCTGAAATGCTTTTAAAGTTTCTATGTCTGCATATTTTTTATCATTCTTGCTTCCATACCAAGGAATTGCCCAGCAATTATCTATACATCTGTTTGAAGCTCTTTGAACATCATCTTTAGCAAATTCTTCTCTTTCTGTTCCTACGCCTGTTTCAAACAATACATTTTCTGTTATGCTTAAAGCTTTGCAATCATTTTTGCCGTCTGCTGTCCAAAACTCAGTTCCGGGAGTAATTAAAGGAAGGCAAGTTCCCTGCAAGTCATTATATCTTGCTGTGTTATTTTCATATATTTTTCCAAGTTCAGTTTCAACTTCATCAAGACCGTATCCAATAAACAATCCTCCCAGAGCATATCCTGGAAGCCATTTACAAAGGTCATTTTCTTCGCATGATTCTGCATTATTATTGTCAAAACATTTTGCTGCAGGATTATGATAACAAGCAGCAGATTTTTTTTCTGTAGCGGGATCTTTGCCTTCCCTACAAACATAATTTCTTGCAAAATCCCCGCATGTTTCAGGAATAATTTCTCCATCATAACATTTTAATCTTGTATATTCACTTCCCGGAAGATTATATGTATCAGATCCTCTCGCTATTTTTTCTTTTTCTTTTTTATCTTCATTTAGATTAAGAGGGATTCTGGGATAAACTCCTGGAGTTTTAGCGCACCAACTTTCTCCGTGTTTATATTCTTCATCTTCATAAACACAACCTAAATCTCTGCAAACATTATTTCCATATTTAGGTTTTGTAGGCATTCCATTTTCTCCACTTTTATATTCAGCGCCTATAGTTCCTAATCTATAACTGCAATCTCCGCAAGTTGAACTTGGCGTGCTCCCAACAGAACAAGTTGGAGTTTGAATTTTTGTCCAATAATCTCCGACTAATGATCCCTCAAATCTTGACGAATCATAAATATTTGCGCGATTTCCGCAAGTGTCAACAAAATAAACTTTATCTCTATAAATTATTGTTTTTGTGCTGTCTTTTGCGCAATCTGAAAGGTATCCTCCAGTATTAGGGTCTTGAGCGGTGCATAAAAGTCTGGTGTGAAAATTTCCCTTTAAAGAGCTGCAGCCGCTTTGAGTAGTGCGGACGCAATCTATTTTTAAGGTTGTTTCAGGCGCAGAACTTCCCCCTCCAAAAAGATTTTCAAAAAATCCTGAAGGCGCAGATTCGGAAGTAATTGCATTTTCTAAAACACAAGCACCTTCTGTTGGTGTTGTGTCTAAAGCAAGGCAGGCAGATTGTGTATTTATATCAGCTCTAAAATTAACATTAACTCCATAATCACTCGCAAGACCTTTACATGTGGCCTGATTTACAAATGAAATTTCCTGTCCAAGAATGCAACATCCCGGTCTGCAAGCCTGAATATTATCTTTAGGTTCTTGACTCCAACTATTTCCCTGCGATTCACAAAGTGCTTGAGGAGTATTTTGAGTGCATGTTCCGGAATCCCCGCTTATGCAAGTTCCTACTTTACAAAAGGCAGTTATTTGACATGCTTGTGGAGCCCATCTAAAATCTTTATCAACTTTATTTTCAGGAACGTTCTGACACCAAGTGTTATCGGTTGTTTTTTCAGCGCAAAAAAGAGTTTCAGATGAAACAAAAGAGCTAAAGCTGATTAAACTTACAAATAAAATTAGCGAAAAAATTATCGCTCTTTTTTTAATTTTCATTTTTTTGGCATTTTTAGTTTTCTTTTACATTGTAGCTTTTCTTTTTTAAAAAGAAAAACCCATTTTCATTGAATTCTTTTTTTTAAATTTTTTATTTAACATTTTAACCAAACGGACCTATTATCAAACTTCTTGAAGCAAACTGAAATTTGTCATCGGTGGCTTTATTTGTTATAACATAGATTGTTCCATCGGTTGTTCTCTTAGGTTTTTCACATTTTATTTCGGAATACAAGTCCATGTAGTAATCACAATCAGCATCTCCATATCTTGTTTCCCAATTCAATATATTCTGTGCAATAGCTGTAAGTTCATAAAGATTATTGTTCAAAATTACTCTGAATGTTTCGCGTCTCTGAGTTTCATCTGCTTTTGAAGATGTAAATTCATAATCCATTGTTGTCACAATTCTTTGCGGAAGTAATTCAACTATCGTCTTTCCAGGTTTGAAATTAGCCACATAATTATTTTCCACATAAGTATCTCTCAAAGATTTAAAACAAAAATCAACATCTTCTTCAATACTTTTTTTAATTTCATCTTCAATATGCTCTTTTAAAAAAGGTATTTGAGTTACGCAGGGTTTTAAATCTTCATTTGTATAACATAAGAATTGCAATTCAATATCCTGATATAAAATACTTGGCGACGGCTCCAAACTCCCTCCCTGCAACGAGATTAATTCAACATTTTCTTTTATTGTATCTTCAAGACAGGTCTGAATAAAATTTTCAGGAGATTCAGGTTTTTCAAATCCAACAGCAGTTCTTAATTTAGGGATTGCAAAAAGCAAAGCAACTATTGCCACAACAACTATTGCAACGATGATAAAGATTGTAAGTTGAGCTTTTTTTCCTCTTTTAATTTTCATTTTTTTGTTTTATTTTATTTCAATTCCTTCTTTAATTCGGCTTTTCCCTGAAGACGAATTTGTCAAAAATTTTCCTGATTTTTGTTCCATTCATTTTATTTCAATTCCTTCTTTTACAGCTTGCTGAACAATGGTTATTTTATTTTTTAATTTATTAAATTCATTGGTTGTTAAGCAAATAAAATCAACAGGATAATCAAAATTCCAATCTTCATAAAAACCAATTCCTCTCTTAAATGACTTTTTTCTTTTAAAATTATCACTCACAACAATTAAATCAAAATCACTCCACGGATGTATTTTGCCTTTTGCTCTGCTTCCAAATAATATCAATTTTTTAATTGGAATTTTCTTTTGCAATTTTTCTTTAAATTCCTTGACAATGTTTATATCTTCTTTTTTAGCCATTCTAAAATCTCCTTAGCAATAAAAATAAATTCTAAAGCATCTTTTTCTTTAAATTTTTTATAAGGGGGTTCATTTTCTAAAATTCCATATCTGGATTCTATATACACTTTTGAAAGCTTTTCACAATTTAACAATAAATTTTCCGGCAATCCTATTTTCCTGCCAAGAATTACTAAATCATGCATTTTAATAAGTTTCTTTTCTTTTTTAATAATTAATGCTTTTAGTCCTTTTTCAGCTGCTTGCTGGCACATAAAAGCGCATAAATAATAATCTTCGCTTTTCAAACTATTCTCCGCGCTTTTTAAATCCCTTTTTGCCTGCTCAATCCAATTTCTAATTTCTTCTCTCATTTTTTATTTTTCAATAATTATTTTTGAATCTAATTTATTTTTTATAAAATTCTCTTCCCCTCTTTCCATTATTATTCTATGAATTTTTAATTTAAAAACATTTAGTTTATATTTTCTAAATTTTCAACATTGATTTATTTTCTAAAAGTGTATTTTAGTCCGGTGTTTATTATAGAATGTCTTGGAGAATAAATGATTCCTCTTCTATACAGAGTTTCCATCTCCCTCTTTAAACCAATCAACCCGTCAAAAGAAAGGGAAAGATTCTTTTCATGACCATTTTCTTTAGAAAAAGGAAAAATTTCAATTCCAAGACCAAGATAGAAAGGTCCAAAGAATTTTTTTGTTTCCCAAGAGCTTTTTCTGATTTCAAATGAAGATTGTCCTTTAATTCCGTCTTTAATATAATATTCTTCTACATTATCAGTTGTTGTTATTAGCATTTTTTGTCTTAAGAATCCAAAACTTGTAAACATTTCAAAAGCAGGAGAAACATAACCCATATTCAATCCAAGACGGACAGTATTCTTTGCTGAAATATTTAGGTGATAGAACATATCGGAAACGAAGTATTTACTACCACTATATCCAGCCACTTCATTTTCGTAATAATCTCTTCCAGAAACTTCAAAATCTATTTTTGAATTCATAAAAAACATATCAAGATCCATTGCAAATCCTTTTCCTTTTTTATTTGTTATTTGTGGGCTTATTCCAAAATATGACCCAACATGCGAACTTTTAGTATTTAGCACAACTCCGCCCCCAATTTTTAATTTTGCTTTTGGTTTTCTGGCTTCTTGTTCTATTCTAATTTTCTCCTGCTTTTCATATTCTATTTTTCTAGCTTCTTCTTGTTCTTTTTTAATCTTCTCTCTTTCTGGCTTTTCCCCGATATAATTTTCAATTTTCTTAATCTCTTCTTCAGAAAGAAGTTTTTCTATAGGGGTTCTTGAATTCCCAGCAAGTCTTCCATCAGCCATTTTCAACCTATAAGAATATTCTTTTCTAACAAGTTCTTCTAATTGTCTTGAATTAAATCTGCTGAATTCTTTTTGGACTGATGAAAATTCTTTTATTCTTTCAGAAAAACCCTCTCCAATCTGTTTTGCTTCTTTTTGGTCTATCCCATTATAACTTTTGCTTATAATTTTGTCGCAATTATTAATTGACTCTCGGCAATAGTCGTAAATCTCTAAAACATAATCTATTTTTTTTGTATCAAAATTAAATGAAAATTTTTCTTGAGAGTTTATTGGAGAACCAATCTTTTGAACATTAATATAATCATAAACGCCGTCCTCATTTGTATCTCCATAATAAAACCAGATGTTGCCCTTGTTATTCTCTTTAGGTTCATTAGTTAACCATGCCAAGACATGTTTTTTAAATGCTGGATGACCAACATAATTTGCGTATTCTCCTGTTTCAAAATAAAAATTTAAATTTGGAAAAAGTTTTTCTTTTGAAGTTTGAGAGGCATCTTGGGCAAAAGATTTGTTTGTTGCTCCGAAAATTAAAATTATTATAATCTTGTCCATTTCGTCTCAACCCTTGGAGTAAGAAGCGGTCATATTTCAAATTCGTCTTTTTCTTTATTTTTTGCAGCGACGATAGAGAGAATGTCTTTCTCTGTTAAAGTTTTTCTTCCTTCAAGCATAAGTTTTCTTACCATTAATTTAGAATCTTCTTTTAGTTCATCAATGATTTTTTTTTCTATGGTTTTTAATGCTTTTTTTTCAAATCTTTTTATGCCCCATTTTTTTAATATTTCTGTAAGTCGGTTTCTTTTTATTAATGAATTATCATTATTGGCATTATTTCTCATTTTTGATTAATGTATTAATACGTCTTTTTTATTGAAATTTACTTTGAAATTATCAAAAAGCTCATCAAAAATCTTTTCAGAATTTAAAGGTGAGATAAAAACCTGATTAGCTACCCATTTTCCGTTATTGCTTTCAACAATTCCTTTTTCGCCTCTTTTTCCTCTTAAAATATTCACTAATCTTACTTTATTTGAAGGAGAAAGCGAAGTAAGAACATAGTTATACATTACTTTATTTGAAAACCTAAAATTCTCAGAAATAAATTTTTTGTTCTTTAAGCTGTATCCTTCTCTTATTAAAGTATGAATAATAGATGGAGAATTAATAAAAAATTCTTTAGCAGTAATTACGCTTATATGAAAACCTTTTATTGAATTTATTTTTTCAAGAAACTCCTTTGAAGGCTTTTCGTATAATATCGCTGCAATGTCTACATCTCCTGGAATTAATTTTCCTTTTATAGCAGATCCAAACAGAATAATATCAATTACCTTTTTATCTGAAAAAAGATTTTTTAGCTTATTCTTTATTAATGAAAGATTTAAGATAGCGGGCATATTCTCTTATTTTTATTGTATCCTCCTTTTTTATTTTAAAATTATAGGATTTGACATAAATTTGGAATAATTCAGAAACTTTAGAGTAAATTTCTTTAAAATGCCTGCTTAATAAAGAAAATCTTTGAGAATGATTTTTTGGAAAGATTTTTATTTTTGAATAAATGAGATAATCGCATGTCACAACAATTGCCTTAAAAAAATCAGTTGCAGAGGCATTAAATCTTTCTTTTTTTAAGTTATCCTCTCCAGAATCTAAAAATTCATTTATATTCTCAATAATCTCTTCCATTAATACATTAATGGATTTTTATATTTTTAAGCTTTTTGGTTAATGTATTAATTATTTTAATTAATTACTTTCGCGCAAACGCTCGCTAACACTCCTCGGATTTTCAATAAATCTGTTATCTTCGCTTTTTATTTTGAAGTTCAATAAGTTAATAAATTAACAAATATATGCAAAATTATGAAATTTGATTTTAAATTAGCGCCTATTAAATACGATGTTGAAAAAATATATCATTTTTTAAACCCTGATGAAGAAGATTGGAATTGGAGCAGATATATTAAAAATTGTTATTCTGAATTAAACAAAATGGATTCAAAAGAAAAAATTAAAAAAATTTTAATAAAGGTTAGAGAAGAAAATAAAAAAAAGTTACAAGATAAATTATTTAATTATAAAAAAGAATTTGAAAAAATTTCTAATAAAATTATTTCTGAATTTAAGGAAATTTTAGAGATAAATGCGATTAAAACCCATAAAATAGATATTCTAATCTCATTAAGCCCAATAAATCCTTATAATTTAGAAAAAAAAGAATTTTCAGTGTATTGGAATTTTCCAATTAAAGATATGATTGCTATTTCTATACATGAGATTTTTCATTTTATTTATTTTGAAAAATGGAGGGAAATTTTTCCGAAAACAACTATTAAAGATTTTGAACCTCCAAGTTTAATTTGGCATTTAAGTGAATTGGTTGTTCCAGCAGCATTAAATGATAAAAAAATTCAAAATGTTTTTAAATATCTTCATAGAACTTATGAGGAATACACTAAACGAAGAATAAATAAAAAAAGTATAAATAAAAAAAGTATAAATGAAATTATCTTAGATTTATATAGTAAAAAAAGGCCTTTCTCATTATTTATAAAAGAAGCGTATAATTTTGTATTAAAACATGAAAAAGAGATTCAAAAGGTTTAATTTCTAAAAAAATAAGAACACATCCAAGAATCCGGGGCATTGATAGAATCATTAAAAAATAAAGATTTTGCTTTACATCCTCCAGCGCAGACATTTAATACTTTACAATCTTTACATTCCGAGCTGGAGATATATTCTTTTTTTCTAAAATAATTGAGTAATAGAGAATTTTCCCAAATATTCGTTAATGATTTTTGCTTAACATTTCCAAGAATATATTTTCCAAAGTTTAACATGGGACAAAGAGATACAGAGCCGTCACTTCCTAAATAAAAGAAACTTTCCCCTAATCCACAATAGCTATTTATCTTTCTTTTTTGACCCTCGGGAGTTTTAATAAATAATTCTCCATCAAATACTTTTTCATATAATCTTGAAATTTTTTTCATTGCCCCCATTTTATCTCTTAAATTATAAGTAGGAATTTGAACGCCTCTTCCCTCTGGAACTATTTCATCAAAAGAAATATCATTTTTATCCATCCCTAAATATTTAAGATAAATCAATGTATTTTTTATTGAATCATAAGAATCATTTATGTCTTTAAATAAAACTATATTTGCCCTTGTTCTTATTCCTTGTTTTAACATTTCTTCTAAATTATCTAAAACTTTTTTATTGTCTGTTTTTCTTATCTTTTTATATTCTTCTGGATTGACAGAATCTATACTCACTGCCACAAATTCTGGATTAAGCAAGGATAATTCTTTTATATGTTCTTTTTCCATTAAAATCCCATTTGTAAAAATACTAAAATCTATCATAGAAGAGTATGTTTCTTTGAGAATATCAAATAAGTCATTTTTTATAAAAGGCTCTCCCCCAGTTATTCTAATTTTTAATGCTCCTAATTTTTTAATTTCTGAGATTAAATCAAAAATATTCTCTTTTTGCAATTCTTTTGTTTTAGTCTGAGGATTATAACAATGAATACAATTGAGATTACATTTTTTTGTTATCTCAAAAAACACCGAATCTAAAGAATATACGGAATTATCTTTATTTATAATTCTTAATTTACTTTTTTCATCTTTTGCAGAGTATTTTATAATGCCTTTTTTGTTTAATTTTTCAATTATGTTGAGAGTCTTTTCTAGAATCTCGGCTTTATTATTCTTAATATTATTTGAAATTTCTTCTATCGTCTTTTTTCCATCACATTTTTTTAATATTTCTGTAAGATCTTGATTGCAAATTATATGCTTTTTAGAAATTAAATCATATAAAATAGAACCAGAACGAGTTAATTTAAGTATGCTCCTTTCTAAATAAGGTCTTTCATTTATTTCCATGTTGATTCTTAAATCTATAATTTATACTTAGAATCAACCTCTATTGAGATATATTCTACTGATGAATAACGCTCTGGTGGAGGGCATGCTCCAGGTGTAGCGCAAGCGCATCTACATCTCATTGAGACCAAATTGTCTTCAACAATTTCAAAAACAGGTTCAAACTTTTTCTCCAAAGCTTTTTCAAGTTGTTCCATATTTTTTTAATGTATAACTTCTATTTAAATCTTTTGGTTGTTACTATTTTAGAATTATTAATCTTTTCAGTGAAATTGCTCGTCGGATTTTTTTAATAATTAATTACTTTCGCACTAATCTTCTACTCGAACCGACACTCAAAATATTTTTTACTAATGCTCAATTTAAGTTTGTTTCCGTGTCAGTCCTCTACTCGAACCGACACTCAAAATATTTTTTACTAATGCTCAATTTAAGTTTGTTTCCGTGTCAGTCCTCGGATTCCACTCTCGGGGCAAGAATAAAATTAAGCTCCAGATTATCAATTTTCAAGTCTATTCTCAAAGGATGGTCGTTTGCAAAATTTAAAATTGTTTTATCGCAGAGTTTGCTTCCTTTCATGAATTTGTCCAGATATTCAATGCTGTATCTTGATTTGCAATTTTCTGCTTTAATAACTGCTTCATCGCCTGAGAATTCAGATTTTGCTGAATTCAAATTTTTTGCTTCAATTATAAAATTATTATTTTCAATAATAAAAGAGCAGGCATCAGCGACAACGGCGCAGTCTTCAACAGCGTCAATTAAATCAGCGGAATTCATCTCAACTCTTGCGCTGAATTCTAAGTTTGGAATTTCTTTATCTTCGCTTTTTATGTCAATTAAATTCAAGGTGAAATTCCTTTTGATTTTATCGGGAATTTCTATGTTTAATTTATTTTCATCTCTTTTTAATATCAGCGAACTTTTTATTCCTGCCCTCCTTAAAATTTTTTTCAAGTCTTCTAAATTCACCCCCCAAATTTCTTGTTTTGATTTGTCAAGTTCAAACTGCGAGAACGCATCTTTTGACAGAAAAAATCTCACCATCGCGACATTTGCAGGATCAATAGCAACGACACTCATTCCGGAACTGTCTATTTTAAATTTAACTTCTATTACAAGAGCCGAGATAAGTTCAACGACTTTAGATAATAACGCGGGGTTTTCAAGTTTTATTTGCATTCTTGTAAAAATAATGTTTCTCTTTTAAATATTGTTATTATTGAAATTAATGGGTTTAGAATAAAAAAATAAAAGAATAAAAGAATAAATGAGTAAAAATCGATATATAAAAAAATTTGTATTATTCATTCAGAAATATCAATTTCTTTGGGAAGTTTTTTATTAAATTTTGAAAGGACTCTTCCCAAAATTTCTACCCTTTTTTTGAAACTTAATATTCCTATACTATACACTTCATCAGTATCTTCATTTCGGGTGATAAAAACCCCTTCTTCTATTTCATCAGTATATTCTAATTCTGGCGGTTCACCAAATGTTATCTCTAAGAAATCGCCTTCTTGGTCATAATATATTCCATATGTTTGATTTTCCATATTATTTTATTTTCCTTTCAAAATAAGATTTAATAACAAATCCATCGCCGTTTAAATATTTAACGATAGCCAAGAGGTATTTGTTTTTTGATTTTAGGTGTTTAAAATATTTGTAATAATATCTAACATTTTGATCAAGGCTATAATCAGTTATTGCATCTGGCTTAATGATTGTCTCTTTTATTTCTTCAAGATACACTGCCATGTTCGGGTGTTTCAAGTTTGTTTCCCGCCATTGCCTTTTTGTCAGTCTTATCTTTCTCCCTGTTTTATCAATTATTTCAAAAATATGCTCCATCATTTTTAAAATAAGTTAGATATTATAAATTTATTGAATTTTCTATTAAAAAGAAAAAAAGAAAAACTAATTGCTCCAAAACGGCTATAACTAATTATATAAATCTTTTAGTTTATTAAAAAATATGACTTTCAAAGAAGAAAGAATCAGAAAAATAACTAACTTGTATTATTCAAGGCAGGATATACAAAAAACAATTTGTGACTTTTCTAAAAATAGGGAAATCTGTCCGCGATATTTTGAAGGTTTTGGAAAACGCCCTGATTCTTTTCAATACCCAAACGATGTTTTTGAAATGGTAAAAAAAGGAGCAACATCTTTTAATTGTTCAGAAGAATTATGGGAAGACCCAATGAAAATTGTTACAGGAATGTCAGAGAAGCAGGCAAATCAGCTTCGGATAGGCTGGGACTTGATTATAGATATTGACAGCAAATATATTGATTACAGCAAGATTTGCGCAGAAATAATATTTAATTTTTTAAAATTTCATGGAATTAAAAATTTCGGGGCGAAATTTTCAGGCGCAAAAGGATTTCATATAATCATTCCATGGAAGGCGTTTCCAAAAGAAGTGAATGGGATACAAACGAAAAATATGTTTCCCGAATGGCCGAGGATAATGATAAAATATATAATAGAATCAACAAAAAAAGATTTAATTGAAAAAATTTCAGATATAGAAAGACCAAATAAATATGTAAAAAATTTCCAGGCTTCTAAAGAAGTTATGCCCGATATTATTCTTGTTTCCCCCCGCCATTTATTCAGAATGCCTTATTCTCTGCATGAAAAAACAGCTTTAGCAAGCATTGTTATAGACCCTGAACAAATTTCAAAATTTGAGCTAAAAGATGCAGATCCATTAAAAGCAGAAGCAAGAAATTTTATTCCGAATATAAAAGAAGGCGAGGCTTCAGAATTTTTAATTCAAGCATTAGACTGGCATAGGGAAAATTATGGAAAAATAGAATCTTCTGAAAAAAATAAAGAAGAATTCAAGCCAATGAATTTAGGAGAGATTTTTGATAAAAATTTTCCTGGCTCAATCAAAAAAATTCTTGAGGGGCTTGGCGACGGAAAACAAAGAGCGTTGTTTATTTTAATAAATTTTTTCCGTTCAATAGGAATGAAAAGAAATGAGCTTGAAAAAAGAATTTATGACTGGAACAAAAAAAATAATCCCTCGCTTAATGAGAGCCGTATTAAATCCCAATTTATTCAGAGTTATAAAAATAAAATTATTTTGCCTCCAAATTTTGACAAGGATTATTACACCGGCATCGGAATTATCCCGACAAAAGAAGAAATTCGTTATAAAAATCCAGTTAATTATTTTGTTAAAAAAACACTTCAAAATAAAAATAATTTTTCAGAGGAATAAAAAAAGAAATTAAACTTAAAAATTAGCTTACTAAAGATTATGTGTATAAATCTTAGTAAGATAGAAAGATTTAAATAGGAGCTTACTAATATTTATGTGTATGAAAATTAGTAAGGAAGAATTGCTTAGAATAAACCGGGGATTTGGCGGCGGTTTGAGAAATGATTCCAGCCTGGACTTTGCTTTAGAGATGCTGAAAAACAAGAAAATCGGAGATTATAAAAAACTGGCTTATTTAATAAGAGCAATACTCGTTGACCATCCATTTTCAGATGGAAACAAAAGAACTGCGGCGTATCTTGCTTTGAAATTTACAGAAGGAAAAAATAAGGAAGTTGATAGAGAACTCCTTTTGCACCATATTGTCTCCATAGCAAAAAAGAATATAACTGAAATAAAAAACATAGAATACCGGCTTAAAAATGCAATCAAATAAAATCCTTTCAAAATACAAAGAAATGTTTCAAGCTCTTGAAGATTATGACAAAACAAGAGAACTTCCATTTCAGAGAAAAAGAATAGACATCACTTTATCAGTAAACGCAATCCGCAAGTTAAGGGAAATTAGCAAGAAAACAGGAAAGCCCATTTCAAGAATTGTTGAAGAAAAATTTAGAGTAGATTAATTAGCATTTGCTAAGCCATAAAAGAAAGAAAAAGAAATTAAACTTAAAAATTTTACTAAAAATCAAACTCCAGACATCCTCTAAAAAAGAACAATATTTATAAACAATTTTTAATTAATTCATATATGAAAAAGAGAATTGAGAATTCTCAATTGTTTATCTTTCCCAACAAGAAGCGGAAATCTAAACAAAAGAGGGCTGTTTTATTTGGTTTTTTTGTTTTGATATTTATTTTGCCTTTTATAACCCCGCTGAATCAAACGCTTAATTCAGATGCAATAGAATGTATAGAGAATAAAGTTCAGGAAAAAGGTTGTTCAACTTTCGGTCTTGAAAGCAAGATTTTTGCTTTGCTATCAACGGACCAGTGTGAAGCAGATGTTTTAGCAAGCGACTCTCAAGACGAGTGTTTTGTCCCGGTAAATGCAAATTCATGCGAGTTAAAAACAACTTCTCAGGCAGTTTTAGCTTTAGACAGCGCAGGTTCAGATACAGATAAATATGCTGATTGGATTTTAGCGCAAAACAAAACAGCGTCGGGAATTGACTGGCTTTTGCAAATTGAAACTTCAGAGCCGGCGTCGTGCAGCCTTGAAGATTTAAATGCAGACACCTATCAGGTTTCTATAGACCAAAACAAAAAACTTTCTTTATCTGGAGCAAATTGTCTGACTCTTGATTCTTCTAATTATTGGCTAAAGATAGATTCTCAATGTCAAAAACAGGAATTTACAGTTTCCTGCGACAAAGCTTTTCAGGTAAATTTATTATTTAAGAAGCAATTATCGTCAACAATTTATGTTTTTGATGAAAGTGTAAAATCCGAAACAGCTGGAGGAACAGATTTCATTAAAGCAAAAGAATCTTTATGTTTTAAAAAAGGAAATGCCTGCGATTATGAAGGAAGTTTATGGGCAACTCTTGTTTTAAAAAAACTTGGCAAAGATATTTCTTCTTATCTTCCTTATTTAATTGTTTTTGAAGAAGACAATGAAAAATTTTTGCCGGAATCTTTTTTATATTTCTTAACTGCTGAACAGGATTTCAAAACAGAATTATTAGCAAAACAAATTGGCGAAAGATATTGGGATGAAGCATATGACAGATATTACGACACTGCTTTGGCTTTAATGGGTGTTTCCAGCGAGCAGACAGATGCAAAAGACAATGCAATAAACTGGCTTGCAGAAGTTCAGGGAGCTGACGGATGCTGGGATTCAGGAAATGTTGCAAAAACAGGATTTTTATTATATTCACTTTGGCCAAGCTCTTTTTCCGGAGCTGACGGTGGAGAAGAACTGGAAGATTGTGAAACATTAGGAAATTTCTGTATTTCAGATATTGAATGTTCAGAATCAGGAGGAGATTCTCTTTCAGGATTCAACTGTCCTGGTTTGTCTGTTTGTTGCACTAATGATAAACCTTCACAAACCTGTGCAGAATTAGGAGGAGAAGTTTGCGATTATTCAGAAACCTGCGACGGCATTTCAGAATACGAAGCTTCTGATTTATTATCAAGTGAATCCTGTTGTATTGGAACTTGCGAAGCGCCGACAATTACAACTCAAAGCGAATGTGAGCAAAATTTTGGAAATTGCAAAGATACTGCCTGTGAATCAGGGGAAAAAGAAAATTTAAATTATTTATGCAATGATGTTTCCCAATATTGTTGTATACAAAAAAGTGAAAAAAGTTTCTGGTGGCTTTGGGTTTTAGGAATTTTAATTGTTTTAACAGCTTTAGCAATAGTGTTTAAAGATAAATTAAAAGATTTTTATGATAAATTTACAACTAAAAAACCAGCTCCAAAATCGGGAATGCCTCCAAAGATGTCTGAAATTCCTCAGAGAAGGCTCACCAGAGTCATCCCCGTGGGAAGAATTTTTCCGCAGCAACAGCATCCTCCACAATATCCAAGAAGACCAATTCCCCAGAAAAAAAGCGAGTTAGATGATGTTCTTAAAAAGTTAAAGGAAATGGGGAAATAATTTGATTTATTTGTAAAATTTGTTGTTTCGCGTCAGACATTCGTCAAGACGCTTCGCTAAAAGAAAAGTTATCACCGCAAATATTTTTTTAAATCGTTTTCTTCAATTAATGGATAAATATCTAAAGCAATTTCTTCGTAAGGGTGAACTTTCTTTATTGCGTTAATAACTTTTTTAGCAGTTTTTCTTGGGCAGATAAACTCAATTTTTTCTTCATCAACTTTTTCTAATTTATTTGTTTCTCCAATATGCGGATTGGCTTTTTCATTTGGTTTAAATCTGCCAATTCCTTTAGAAGAAAAACTGCAATAAGAATAATTTCCTAGAATTCCTCCATTTGCCTCTCCAATTGCTTTTCTAACGATATCACAATGAGTTAAAGGGACGAAAACTATAATTTTTACATTTTTGGTCTGCATAAAAAAAGAAATATTCAGATATTTATTAAGTTTATCCTTCTAATAAAAAAGAAATTAACTAAACTTGATTTCTGTGAACATAATAAGCAAGTTAATTATCTCTTTAACTTTTTCTCTTGTTCTTCCTTTTTCTTTTTAAAACTCTTAATTTCTTTTTCCCAATAATTTATTAAATGAGATTCTTTATTTTCATATTCTTCAATTTTTTATTCATGTTCCCTTATTCTTTTTTCAAAACTTTCAATAGACTTTCTTAACTTTTTCTTTTTGCCCATTTTTCCTGTTCTTTTATTTTTTTAATAATATAATTATATAATTTTACAGATTCTTCTGTTGGAAATTCATTTTTATATTTTTTATTATTTTTTACTCTTAAATATCCTTCATAAGCTTTTAATGAGCCAGATATTTTTTTTATTAAATTAAGTAATTCTTTTTTAGTTGGAATTTTATTTTTAATTAAACAATCAACAAGATATGTTCCTCTAAGTCTTAATATTAAAGAATAAGCAACACCGTCGCCTGAATTAGAGTTAATATCTTTATCAAGTTTTATGAATTCTCTGTTAATTCCTAATGCAGATTTTGTTAATTCTATATGCCATTTTAAATTTTTTTTAGTTAATTGTGTTTCTCGATACTTTTTGATTAAAATGCTATTAATAATTGGTTTCGCTTCTTTTAACATGGGGAGAATCGGAAGAATGTTTTTTTCAAGCGCTGATTCAACCTTTCCTTTTGGAATTAAAATTAGCTCATATTTTCCTTTTTTAATTTTTTTGTTTATTTTATTAGTTATAACTAAAATATCAACATCACTTTCTTTTGTCTGCTCTCCTCTGGCATAGCTCCCAATAAGATAAATTCCTTCAATATCTTGCAGATAAGGATTAAGAATCTCCAGAATATCTTTTTTTATGTCAAGAGGTTTTTCAATTAGTTCAATTCTCGCTTCGCCGTTTATCCAATTTTTTGGCAGGAGAACTCCTGCCGAATTTCCAACTTTTATAATTGGTTTAATTAGTTCTTGTATCATGTTAGAACAATGTTATAACCTTTTATAAACTTTATGGATGAAAAAATAGTTAAGCTATTTTTTATTTTTCTGCTCCCCATAAGCATCTTCAACATCCTTAATATCTGTAATTTCAGAAAGAGGTTTATCTGGACGCAAAACATTCACCCTTGGAAAACGTAGAGCATATCCTGAAGAATAATTAGTGGATTTTTGAATTTCCTGATAAGTCACTGCAACAATTATTTTAGGTTTAACCTGAACAGTGGTTCCTTTTTCATCTATAATTAAAGGTTTTAATTGCTTGGTCAATTCTTTAAATGTTATTTTTCCTTCTTCTTCTTTTTCATTTATTCCTGTTCCAACTTTTCCAATTTCTAAATATTCATCTTTTTTATCTCCCATGCAGGATAAAATAAAACTTGAAAACCAACCGGCTCTTTTTCCTGCCCCATATTCGGCGCCTGTAATCACTAAATCAAAATCTCTAAGCTCTTCTTTTAATTTCAGCATATATCCGACACGGCTTCCGGGCTTGTACGGCGCATTTAAATTTTTTAAAATCAAACCTTCCTGATTATTTTTTATCGCTTTTTTATAAAATTCTCTTACTTTTGAAACATTATTTGTTATAAGCTGGTCAGCAGTTGTTATTTTGTATTTTTCGCTTTTAATAATTTTTTTTAGCAATTCTGAACGCTGTTTAAAAGGAGAATTAATTAAATCTTCGTCGTTGAAGAGAACTATGTCAAATGCTTTTACTTCTACAGGCAATTCTTTTACAAGTCTGTCAATTTCATATTTTCTTCTGATTCTCTGACTTATTGCCTGAAAAGGCATATATCTTTTTGTTTTTGGATTATATCCGATAATTTCTGAATCTATTATGCAGGATTTTGCTTTGATATTTTTTTCAACAACTTCAACAATATCTGGAAATTGTTTTGTCACATTTTCAAGTCTTCTTGTATAAAGAGCAACTAAATCATCTTTTTTATTTATCAGCATCCTGAATCCGTCGTATTTGTATTCTGCCGCCAAATATTCCCCGCATTTTTCAAATCCGTCTTCTATTGACAAAGCTTTTTGCGCAAGCATTACTTTTATTGGCTTGTCAGTTTTAAGAGAAACTTTTTCTAATTGTTCAATGCCTTTCTTGGATAATTCAAAAATAATTGCAAGGTCAGAAAGTTTGTCATACGCGTTTTGAATTTTTTCAGAAGCTTGTTTTCTTGCATCGCCGGGAAAAAATGCGCTTGCCAGCGCCTCTCTTATTGTGCTGGATTTTATTCCAATCCTTAAATCTCCGATTAATGTTCTTGTTAAATATTTTGCTTCAAGCGGAGAGGCAGAAGCAAGCAATTCAGTTATTAACAGCAATTTTAACGAGACTGTCCCCTTTCCTTCAAGTTCGGGAAGTTTTCGCAGATTTCCTAATACTTTCTGAATTGTTAATTTGCTAGTGAATTTAAGAGTGGTCTGTTTTTTTTGCTTGGAAAGTTCTTCAGCAACTTTTCCGAGATCCCCTATTTTTTTCCACATCTCCAAAACTTTTGAATCAGTTGCTCCACTGGATTTTGAAATCGCTTTGAGCGCGATCTGAGTAGAAATTCCAATTTCTTTTTCATTGCCCTCAGGATGAATTCTCCCCATTAAAAGATACATTACATCTTTATCTTCATCAGAAAGTTCTTTTAAGAATTTTGATAAAATTTCTGTTTTTTCAAGACGTTTCGTTGTGCTTTCAATCTGTTTGTAAAGTTCTGCAAGTTCTTGATATAACATTTTTAAATTAAAGAGAGCAAGTTTTTAATATTATTCTTTATTGTTAATCTGCAATTAAATAAACTTTATTAACCGCATTATTCTTCTTTTAATATGAAAAAGGAGTTGTTAATATTTGCATTTGTTTTATTATTTATCCCGTTAGTATTTTCCATTCAGATAGAGACTGATTCAGAATTAAATTTGGGAGAAACTTTAGTTGTTAAATTTTCTGGAAATTTTTATGAACCAATCTTAGAGAACGATGTTTATTTTTATAGAAATATTTATACTGCTGTGCCTCTTGAATTTGAATTATTAAAAATTGAGGGAGATTATTATATTTCTGCTTCTAGTTTAGGTAAAACTCCCGGAAATTATTCTCTGGTTGTTAAAAATTCAAAATATTCTGTTGCAGGAGGGCAAAAAAGTTCTCAGGACATAATAATTAATTTTACAATTCTTGAAGATTTTGCAGAGTTTTCAACAAATCCCGGAATTCAGATTTTAGCAAATTCTCAGGACTCATTTTATTTAGAAATACAAAATTTAAAAGACAATCAAATAATTGTTTCTGTTGATAAAAATCCTTCTATAGAACAAGAGGATCAAGGAGGATTTTTTGAATCTTTATTTGGTTCTAATGAAGATACATCGGCAGAAAATCAATTTGTTTTTAAGACAAATGAAAAAAAGCAAATTAAATTAGAATTTGAAAATTTAACTGAAACTGGATTAAGAACTATTCAACTTTCTTCTGGAAATTTTACTCAAAATGTTTTCGTTTATGTTTTATCATCAGAAGAAAAATTAGAAACAGAAAAAATTTATTTTGAACAGAAATTTTTTAATGTCTCTATGGCTGTAAATTCCGAAACTGAAATAATTTTATATCTTAAAAATTCAGGAGCAAAAGATTTTGAAAATGTAACCTTGGTTATTCCGGATTCTTTAAAAGAATATGTTTCAGTTTCTCCTGATTTTTTTGAATTTTTTGAAAACAATGAAACTCAAAAAATAATTTTAAATTTCTCTTCTAAATCTAATTCAGAGACAATCTCCGGCGCAATAAAAGCGCAAACTTCAGACAATGCTTTTGCATATGTTGATATTTCTATTGAAATTATAGAAGGATTTGTTCCAGAAGACAGCGTTGTTAATCAAAACGAATTGCCAAAAATTACTAAAATGTGCGAAGAACTTAATGGAAGTTTTTGCGCTAAATCCCAGAAATGTTCAGGCGAGCAGGTTACAGCCAGCAACGGAATTTGTTGCCTTGCAGAATGCGTTGAAAAAAAGAAAAGTCCTGCAGGAAAAATAATCGGCTGGATAATTGTTGCTATTTTAGTTGCATTATATATTTGGTTTTATTTAAACAAATATAAAAAAACAAAATCAAAAATTAATTTGTTAGAAATTGCTGAAGGCAAAAAGAAAAAATAATTTTTAAGTTAATTTAAATAACTTTTCTCTTCTGAATCATCTTTCTTAACTATTTTTCCCTCTTTAATTTCAAATCCGTGTTCTTTTAAATCTCTTTGAAGTTTTGCGGTTTGAATTTGTAAAACTCTTGCCATTTCATCGTATGCATGAAGTCTTCTTGCTAATTCATTGAAAATCTCATTCAATCCATTATTTGATAAAGCAATCGTTTCTGGTTCAATTATTTCTATATTTGCAGGCATATACTTAAACATCAACATAGCAATCTGCAAAATTTCTTCAACTTCAACTTCAACTTCAGCAAAAGTCGTGTAAAAATCTTTATTATTTTCTAATTCAACAGGTTCATTGATTTTTTTTTCAATTACCTTGACGCCTTTTTCCTGATTAATTGCTTCAACTATTTTCTCAAGAGTTTGAACTAAATGTTCTTTTGGTCTGCCGATTATTTCTAAAATGAAGACAGCTTTTATTCTCTTTGTTTTCAAATTATTGTTTTTGGAATTCATTTTTGTATTCTTTTTTAAATATTTTTTTCTTTAATAAAAATAATCCCCCTATTAAAAAAGCAAATGCAATTAAAATATATTTTGCATAATTATTTTTATTTAATTTTTCCGTATTTTCTTTGCTTTTTATATCTTTTGAATTGGCTGTTGCGCTTCCAGTAAGAATTATTGTTCCGTTTTCATTTGGCTCGCTATCTTCTACTGGATTTTGATAGGCAGATTCTCCTCCTGTTTCATTAATTGTTTCGTTTGATTTTGATATTAAATATCCCTGAAAGATTTTTATTTTTTCTGATGAATCTTTTATTTTAATTTCAATTGTTGCGTCAGCAAATTCTTCAGTAATTTTCATTAAAAATTCTTTTTCTTCATCAAAATTAATTATATCATTCACATAATATGAAGTAGATTTCCAAACTTCCCAGTTTAAAATTTTTGAAATTCTGTTTCCGTTATATAAAATATCAATTTTCACATCATAAACATCTTCGTCAAAATTAATTAATTTTATTTTAAAACTAAATTCCTGATTTAAAGCGACTTTTTCTGAATAATTAACTCCTATGGTTGGAGAAGAAGTTTCATTTAGCGTGGTGGTGTTTGTGGTTGCTTGTGTTTGATTTTGAGTTTGATTAGTTTGTGTCTGATTTGTTGAACATAAATTCAGACTTCCGGGAGTTGGAGAATTATCTGTCCACACTCCCCCGCATAATTGCAAACTATTTCCGTCGCCATTTGCCCCCATTAAAGGATTGTAAGTTACGCTATTAATTGTGATATTGTTATTATTTTCTAAAATTATTGTTTTTCCGGAATTTGTTAACGCACCATTACATAAACTTGCTGCATTAATATGCAAAGCCAAACTGCTTCCATCAACTGCAAAATTTGAATAAACTTCCCACATAAATTCCACCCAGTTAAATCGATGTTAGAACCACCCTCATTATAAATTTCAATCCATTCGTTATAATGTTCGTTTTGCACGGGATTGTACATTATTTCATTTATTATAACCGCCGAAACATTCCCAATTAAAAAAATAAAAACAATTCCAAAAAGAACAAAAATATTTTTATTCGCCATATCTCTCCTTAAAATCAATGTATTCAATTTCTCCTCTTTTTTCCCCTTTTTTTGCTATTAGTATTTTGGAAAATATTTCATTTTTTAAATACCATCTGCATTTTTCTTTTTCTATTTTTGATAAAATTCCGTTCATTTTAACTTCTACACCAATTACATCATAATTTTTTTTGTTTGTTTTTTTGAATGCAATAAAATCCGGAAAACCGGTTCCAATAACCATTAATTTCATAAAAGGATTATATTTTCTTTTTGCTTTTACAATTTTGTCTTCTTCTAAATCAAGGTTATTTGTCCACTTGTCCATTATCCATTTTTGTGCTTCTAAATTTTCCCTAACTTTTAATTCAAATCTTGCTCCTCTTGCTCTTGATATTCGCCCTTTTTTAATTTCAGATTTTTTCTTCAGAAGTTTTGAGGGATTATCCCACGAGATTTCGTAATCTCCACTAACAGCATCCATTACTCTTTCCTTGACCTCTTTTGAAATTCTTTCCATGGTATTTTAAAAACAAAGGAGATATAAAAATATTTTTGTTTGTGATTTTTACAAATTTAAATTGAATAAATTATAAAAACAGGATATGGGACTCTGTTGAAAAAGTTTTGAGTTCGTAACTTCTTTGGAAATTCAAATATTAAAAAAAGATAAACGACTTCACGAAGGACAACCCCCCTTATCCCGATGCGGGGTCGGTGGCGGGGGCGAGCTAAGTTCACGGAAGATAAATTATCTTTTGTCAATTACTGAGTGAGCTTGGGAGTAGAAGTGCTGGGGGGTGGGGCAGATAACTTCGCAAGAGAAACTTAAAAAATAAAATTATACAAATAAACAAGCAGGGTCGGGAGCGAGCGACTTCGTGGGAGGCAGTAACTAAAAAATAAAAATAAGCCGTGCGAGGTCGGGAGAGAGGAATTTGAACTCAAAACTAAAATAAAAATTGAGATTTTCAACAGAACCATGGCGTGGGCAAAGTTTTTAAAACATCTCTACCATTAATTAATCGTAAGTCAGGCAGTTAACTTTCGGAACTTTGATATTAAATTATCAAGAAATAAAAATTTATGATTTCTAAGTTTTGAGGAAGGTCCGCCCACTAAAATAGTCCATTGAGGAAATCTCAATTGTCGTGAGGCAAAGCACTGCTACAGAAACGCCACAGCTCATTTTGAGTTATGAAACTTGTGTTGAACTTTGAAGAATGAGATTTGAAAAGGTGGCCTATGCCTGACTTATTTTTTTGTATTTAGAATGAAATTCTCCATCCTTTGAGAAAGTGTTTATCATCTTTATTGTATATTTTAAATCTTTAATTTCTTTCGCATTTTTTTCCAATCTCTCAATTAATTTTTCAATAGTTTGTTTTTCTTTTTCTGGGATTTTAACAACCGAGTTTTTTTCAAATTTTAATTTGATTCCTTTAGAATATAATACTCCAAAATTTAACAATTTATTTAATGCATCCAAAAAATCTCCTTCATCTAAACCCTCATTTAAGTGACTATAGGTATAGTTTTCTATTTTATCAGTATCGCGATTGTAATAATGATTATTAGTTAGATGTATGTAATATCCTCTCCCATTTTTTCCAATCCAGATTTCATTTTTCTTTTCTGTCATAAAATTCTTTACCACATTTAATTTTTAAAGATTAAGTTCCTGCAAAATATATTTCTAAACATTTAAAAAATAGTTTAATCTTCTTTTAATCGGAGGTCTAGCTCAGCGGGAGAGCACATGACTGAAGATCATGGTGTGCCGGGTTCGACTCCCGGGACCTCCATTTATTCAACTGAAAGTTGAATTATTTCTTGATTCGGGAGAAGAACCTTCGACTCCGAGCAAGTTCACGAAAGATTATCACGAAGTCAAACTTAAAAAATTTGAGTGGGCTTGGGAGCCGAGCGACTTTGATTTCAATCAATCACGAAGGCATTTGTAGAAAATAGAAATCGGGGTCGGGAGCAGGGACCTCCATCTCTTTTGGAATTGTATAAGTTAAATTAAAAATTATTTTTTAAGATTAAAATTTATCTGATGCAAACAAAGTCTATTCTCTCAATACCTTTATAAATGAAAATTTCTATCAAATTGCATAAAATGGCAGCTAAAAGTTCTAAAAAATCTGAAAAAACATCAAAAAATTCAACATACAAAATTCAAAACATCGTTGCAACTGCTTCTCTTGGAAAACCGGTTCCCTTGACAAAACTTGCAAGAACTCAGCCAAACACAGAATATAATCCGGAAACATTTCCGGGTCTTGTTTTAAGAGTAAAAGAACCAAAATCAGCTGTTCTTGTTTTCTCGTCGGGAAATTTAGTCTGCACAGGAACAAAATCCACCACTCAGGTAAGGCAGGTTATTAATGCAGTTATAAAACAATTAAGAAAAATAAATGTAAATATTACAGCAAAACCAAAAATTACTGTTCAAAATATTGTCGCATCAGGCTCAATTAATTTAAAACTTAATTTAAACTTCTTGGCGCTGGAAATGGAAAATACTGAATACGAACCTGAACAATTTCCAGGGTTAGTTTATAAATTAATTGAACCAACAGCAACTTTTCTTTTATTTTCAAACGGAAAACTGGTTTGCACCGGAACGAAAAACAAATACCAGCTAGAAGACAGCATGAAACAACTTTTAAAAAATGTTAAAACAGCTTTAAAAAATTACGAAAGATAATTTTAATAAAAAAATTTATTTGACTTTTGGCTCTGTCCGGAGTTTTGATTTTTTGGTAATGTTTTTGGAAAATTCAAATAAAAATTAAGGGTGGGTTTTCGAGCTTTAGCTCGAACTTGGAGTGGGCGAGCGACTTTGATTTCAATCAATCACGAAGGCTATTTATAAAAAGTAGAAATCGGGGTCGGGAATAAATTGGAAAAAATCAAAACATCAATTTCAAAACAATTCCGGACAGAGCTTAACTTTTAAAAGAATCAAATTCTTTTCTATAAAAGGGGACTGATTTTTTATAAAATTCTTTGATTCCGCTCTCTCCAAACAAATCCTCCGCTTCTCCCGCAAGAGAATTTAATTCTTTTCTTGTGCAGAAATATGCATCAAAATATCTTTTATGGCGGGGAGAATTTTGAAGATGACATTCAGAGAGATAATCTGTAAGATCTATCGCAGATTTAGCATCTTTCTCAAAATAAATCTCCCGCAAAAGAGTCTTAAGATAAAGAGGGGAGGGTTCATCATCTTCATTCTTCATTTGTTCAATCAAGGGGGAATAGTTTGTCATTTTAATTGGCCGTCTTTTCCAGAGAATTTATAAAAAATTTCCGGATATTGTCTTTACCATTAAGCTTAAAAAATTCGTCTGAGCTTTCAGAATAATAACTTAAATCTTTCAGCGCCTTTCTAAAAGCTTCTTGATTATCCAGATTTCCATTCCTGATATAATAAGCCGTCAAACTATTTGCAATTTCATTAATTTTTCCTGAATTATTTGAAAAATAGGCCTGATGAAGCACGGACCTAAATTCCTGTTTATGAGGAAAAGGATTTTTTGGAGTGTTGTCACTAATTTTAAGCTTTTCAATTAAATAATCAGGACAGTTATAATCAAATTTTACCATAACATTTACAGGTAAATGCTCTTTTTAAATCTTACTAAAGATTACTATTTTGAAATGACGATTATTTTTATTAATTTTAATAAACTCTGTCCGGAGTTTTTGATTTTTTACTAAATTTTGGAAAATTCAAATAAAAATTAGGGGCGGGTCTCGTCTGAAAGACGAGGTTGAGTGCGAGCGACTTTGCAAGACAAATTTAAATTATTTATAACGAGCGGGGTCGGGAGTGGGGATTTAAAAAATCAAAAACTCCGATTTGAAAACAATTCCGGACAGAGCCTTTGAATAGATATAATCAAAAACCACTCAAAAAGAGATATATAAATTTATAAAAATGAAATCCCAAAAAATAACATGAAAAAAAATAAATTCTTATACTTTCTAAGAATAAGGGAATTTTATTAAGATGGAAGAGGAAAACGAAAAAGAAATAACCGAGCAAAAAACAAAACAAGAAGATTTATTAATTGAAGCAAAAAACTTTTTTGAAGCGCATAAAAAAGAGTTATTAGAATCAAGAAGAAGAGGGGGAAAAGTTATCTTTTTGGATTTTGAAAGTCTGATAAAATTCTCAAAAATACTTTCAGATGAGATTCTTGAAAATCCGGAAGAAACATTAAGAACTTTTGAACAGGCAATTGAACAATCTCCCTTAATTGATACGGCTAGAATAAGGTTAGAGAATCTTCCAAAATCTCAGATAGTAAAAATACGGGACATTCGTTCAAAACATTTAAATGAAATGGTTGTAATTGAAGGGATTATCAGGCAGGCTTCTGATGTTCGGCCGCAAGTAGTAAATGCAAAATTTGAATGCCCGAGTTGCGGAGCAATTATTGGAGTTTTACAGATAGAAAAAAAATTCAGAGATCCGTCAAGATGTTCTTGCGGAAGAAAGGGGGGATTCAAATTAATTTCAAAAGAAATGGTAGATACACAAAGGCTTGTAATAGAGGAATCTCCTGAATCTCTTTCAGGAGGCGAGCAGCCAAAAAGAATAAATGTTTTTGTAAAAGAAGATTTAGTTGAACCAAAAATGGAAGAAAAAACTACTCCGGGAAGCAAAGTTAAGGCTATCGGAGTTCTAAAAGAAGTTGCTGTTCCCTTGCCAACTGGAGGCCTATCAACACGATTTGAATTAGCGATTGAAGCAAATAATTTAATTCCTTTAGAAGAAACATTTGAAGATGTTGAAATGAGCGAAGAAGATGAAAACCAAATAATTGAATTGTCGCAATCTCCAAACGTCTTCGATAAATTAGCAGCCAGCATTGTGCCGAGCGTATGGGGTTATGAAGAAATAAAAAAATCATTAATCTTGCAATTATTTGGAGGGGTTAAAAAAGAATTATCAGATGGTTCAAATCAGCGAGGAGATATTCACATTTTATTAATAGGAGACCCGGGTGTTGCTAAAAGTGTAACTTTGGGTTTCATGTCAAAAATAGCTCCAAAAGGAAGATACGTCGTCGGTAAATCTACTTCAGGGGCAGGATTAACTGCAACAGTTGTTCGTGATGAATATTTAAAAGGATGGGCTTTAGAGGCTGGCGCAATGGTCTTAGCAAATAAAGGCCTTGTTTGTATAGATGAATTAGAAAAAATGGACCCGCAGGACAGAAGCGCAATGCACGAGGCAATGGAACAGCAAACGGTTACAATTAGTAAAGCAAATGTTCAGGCATCATTAAGGGCAGAGACTTCTGTATTAGCTGCAGCAAATCCAAAATTTGGAAGATTTGACCCTTACCAGCCAATTGCCCAGCAGATTGATCTCCCTCCAACATTAATAAATCGTTTTGATATAATTTTTACATTAAGAGACTTGCCTGACAGAAAAAAAGATGCAAGAATCGCCACTCATGTTTTATCTGAACATTCAAAAGAAACAGAAATTCCACTTGTATCAAGAGATCTGCTTAGGAAATATGTTGCATATGCAAAACAAAAAATAAAACCCGTATTAACTAAAGAAGCGATAGAAGAATTAAAAAATTTTTATGTAGAATTAAGAAATAAAGCTGTTTCTTCTGAGAGCGCAGTAAGACCAATTCCAATTTCTGCGAGACAGTTACAGGCATTAGTTAGAATGTCAGAAGCATCTGCAAAAGTCCGTCTTAGCGAGGTCGTCTCAAAACAAGATGCCCAGCAATCAATTGAAATTATAAAATATTATTTAATGCAAGTTGGATATGATTATGAAAGCCACGCTTTTGACATTGACAGAATTAATGCAGGATTCTCGCACTCTCAAAGAAGCAAGATATTCGCTGTTAAAGAAACAATTACTGCGCTATCAAGCAGAATGGGCAAAGAAATTCCAATTGAAGAAATTAAAAATGATTTAAAAGATAAAATGAAAGAGCAGGATATTGACGAAGCAATTGAAAAATTAATTCAGAGCAATGAAATTTACAGACCTAAATATGGATATGTTGGAGTGTTTTGACTTTGACAAAATTTTGTTATTTTATTAAACCAAAATCAAAACTTGAAAAATTATTTCCGTGAATATAAGATTTTATAAACTAAATTAAACTTTTATAAAAATAAAATGGATTCAGAACAACAATTCAAAAGAAACATTGCGTATAAATTAAAAGTAGGAGACATCTTAACTGGAAAACAAATTCTAAATCAGGAAAAATTTCAGTTTCTTGAATTAGGAAATAAAAAAATAATAAGGGTAAATGTTATTGGAAATATTGTTGATAAGTACCAAAGTGAAGGTGAAAAAAAATATCTCTTTTTAACTTTAGACGACGGCTCGGGGCAAATTCAAATAAGGATTTTTGGGGATGATATGGAAAAATTCAAAGAAGTTCATTCTGGAGAAACCATTTTAATAATTGGAGTAATTAGATGCTGGAATAATAATACGTATCTCTCTCCGGAAATAATAAAAGAGCAGCCGCCAAAATACCTGCTGGTAAGAAAACTTGAATTAGAAAAACAGGGTTTAGAATTTCAAGAAAACAAAACATTAGAAAAAGAACAAATAAAAGAATTAAAAGATAAACTTCTTGAGATGATAAAAAATTCTGAAAAAGACGGGGGCATTGAAACAAACAAATTAATTACTGAAATAAAAGATGTTTCACTAGAAATAATTAATCAAGAAATACAAAGCCTGCTTGAAAAAGGAATGATTTTTGAACCAAGACCCGGGAAAGTCAGATATTTAGGGTGATGGTGAATAATAAAACTTAGTTATCATTTAAAAGTTACATTTAGAAAGCTTTAAATATAGATTTTTGTTTAGGAGGTTATGGCTAATAATGAAGTTAGAAAATTTAAATCTGGAATTTATACTCTAGACAGCCGGTTGGTTGGAGAAAGTTTGAAGGGGATTAGTTTATTAAATAATAAAGAGCCCTACTGCATCGTTGGAGGAATCGCTACTCAATCATATCTTCCCGCTTTTTGCAGGAGACCAACATTTGATATTGATGTTTTGATTATAAAACCTATGAATTACGACGATTTTAGAAATTTGTCTAAACCTCTTATTGAATATTTTTCTGACAAAGGTTATAAAACTGATTGGAAAAAATATTCAAGATCTTTTGCATTAAAACTATCTGAAGGAGATAACAAACTTTTAATAGAGTTTTCTAGAAGAAATGGAAAGAATTTTAAAAAATCTAAGAAAATTTTAGAAAGAAAATTAAAAAATTCTAAAAAAAAGACTATTGGAGTTAGCAGGGCAGAATGTTATGTGATTGCCCCGGAAGATATTTTTGTTCCAAAATTAGTGAGGTGTGTTGGATCTCTTTTTAGAAACCCGCAATTAAAAAAAACACTTCCAAAAAACAAAGAAATTTCTCCGAATTTTATAATAAGCCAATTAAAACTAATAAATGATTTAAGAGAATATGCAATTTTAAATCCCGGAAATTTGGAAACCGCAGAGGAATTAAGATTTATTTCAGATATTTATGATATGAATCTTTTGTATAAGCTTTCCAAACTAAGAAAAAGATACTTAAAAGAATCAATGAACGATTGGGATGCCCTTACTGAAAAAAAATCTGAAAAAGCAACCTTGCTTGATTTTATTTTTGACAAAGAATAATTTTATTAACCTTTTTTCTTTAATAAATTCATGTCTGAAAAAGAGTTAGATTATAAAAAACTAAAATTTAAATCAGGTCTGGAAATTCATCAACAGATTGATACAGAAAAGCTTTTTTGTAAATGCCCGAGCATCTTGAGAAGTGATGAACCAGATTTCATCATAACCAGAAGGCTTCATGCAGTTGCGGGAGAATCCGGAGAAGTTGATATCGCCGCGCAATATCAATCTTCTTTAAAAAAAGAATTTGTTTATCAATTTTATAAAGATAATAATTGTTTGATTGAACTGGATGAAGAACCTCCTCACAAAATTAATCAGGAAGCATTAAAAATTGCTTTGCAAATCTCGCTTTTGTTAAATTGCAAGATTATTCCAATAACTCAAATAATGAGAAAAACGGTTATTGACGGAAGCAACACTTCCGGTTTTCAAAGAACTGCTTTAATTGCTTACGGCGGATTTGTAGAAACCACTTTTGGAAAAGTTGGAATTGATACAATTTGTTTAGAGGAAGATTCTGCAAGAAAAGTAAGAGAGGAAGGAAATAAAGTTTATTATAATTTAGACAGGCTCGGAGTTCCTTTGATAGAAATTGCAACTGCTCCGGATATTAAATCCCCTGAACAAGCTAAAGAAACTGCTTTGCATATTGGAGAAATTTTAAGAAGCTGTAAAGTTAAAAGAGGAATCGGCACCATCAGGCAGGATGTTAATGTTTCCATTCATGGCGAAAGTCGTGTTGAATTAAAAGGTGTTCAGGATATGAAAATGTTTGTTAAAATTATTGAGAATGAAGTTTTGAGGCAAAAAAAACTTTCTGATGAAGGCAAACCGACAAAAGCAGAAGTTCGAAATGCTTTACCGACGGGTTTAACTGAATTTATCAGACCAATGCCGGGCGCAGACAGAATGTATCCTGAAACAGATTTGCCTTTGCTAAAAATTTCAAGAGATTTTCTTAATGAAATTAAAAAAGAACTTCCTAAATTAAAATCAGAAATTGAAGGAGAATTAAAAAAAATTGGTTTAAACAAAGAAATGATTAACTTATTATTAAACCAAAATAAAATTGAGGAATTTAAGAATTTGTTAAAAATTTATGAAAATCCTAATTTTATTGCAAAGATGATTTTACTTTTTCCAAAAGAAATTTCAGCCAAGATAGAAAAACCCCTCGATAAGATTGAAAGAATTTTTGAAGAAATTTATGGAGATGTTTTAATTGCCTTAAATAAAAAGAAAATTTCTGAATCAGATGTTAAAGAAATTTTGACTAAATTTGCAAAAGGCGGGAAATTTGAAAATGTGATTAAAACTGAAAAAGCGGATGTTTCTGATATTGAAGAAAAGATTATGAATTTAATTAAAAATA
The DNA here is from genome assembly GCA_000806015.1 of archaeon GW2011_AR19. GTDB lineage: Archaea > Nanobdellota > Nanobdellia > Pacearchaeales > GW2011-AR1 > JWKY01. Next base: position 39,688 of record JWKY01000012.1, read on the forward strand.
AACCGGGATTATCTATTAATGCATACATGGGTCTGGTAATGGGCGAGTTTAAAGGAAAACTCGACGGAAAAAATGCAATGGAAATTATAAAAAAATTTGTGAAATGAAAAATTTAAAAGATATAGCACTTTCAAAAAAGTTTTGGATTTAGCAAACTTCGGAAATTCAGATAAAAAAGGTCTTCGTCTAAAAAACGAATATTAGTGGGCAAATGACTTCGCGAAAGAAATTCCCTTCTCCCAAAGCTGGGTTGGAGGATGGGGGAACGAAGTGCTGGTGGCGAGCAAGTTCACGGAGGGTAAATTATTTTTATCAATTACCGAGTGGGCTTGAGAGGAGTGGGGCAAACGACTTCACAAAGCTTGAGTAGGGAGTTTTTTTTAAATTCAAAAACTCAAAAAAATATTTTCAACAGAGTCAAGAAATAGGAATATTTAAAAGAGATAAATATTTTAGTTAATTAAAATAAATGGTTCCAAATAAAATATTTTTTACGAAAGGTGTTGGCAGGCATAAAGAAAGATTAGCGAGTTTTGAATTAGCTTTAAGAAATGCGGGAATAGAAAAATTTAATCTTGTTTATGTTTCAAGTATTTTTCCTCCAAATTGCAAAATAATTTCTAAAGAAGAAGGATTAAAATTTCTGAATCCGGGAGAGATTGTTTATTGTGTTATGGCAAGAGTGGAAAATAATGAACATCACAGACTTACTGCGGCTTCTATTGGTGTAGCCATACCTTCAGATTCAAATCAATACGGATATCTTTCAGAACATCATACTTATGGGGAAACCGACGAAGTTGCAGGAAATTACGCCGAGGATTTGGCTGCAAGCATGCTTGCAACAACATTAGGAATAGAGTTTGACGCAAATATGGGATGGGATGAAAGAGAACAAGTTTACAAAATGTCTGGAAAAATAATAAAAACAAAAAACATCACGCAGTCTGCTGAAGGAAAAGGCGGACTTTGGACAACGGTAATTGCTGCTGCTGTTTTAATTACAGATGAAAAAAAACCCGTTGCAGAAGCAAACCCGGTAATTTAAAAATTATTTTCTACTCAAACATTAGATTAATAAATCCTTTTTCTTTTTTAAAATAATGAAAAGAGAATATATTAAAGAAATAAAAGCCGGACAGGAGGTTTTATTAAAAGGATGGGTTTTTGAAATTCGTGAATTATCAAAAATGTCTTTTATCTTGTTAAGAGATATTACAGGGATGATTCAATGCGTTATTCAGGGGGATTTAACAAAAAAAATTCCTGAACTTTCTCTTGAAAGCGTTGTTGAAATAAAAGGAAAAGTAAAACCGGCAAATATCAAGGCAGAATTTACGAGAAAAGATATTGAAATTGAAGTTAGCTCTTTAGAAATTATCAGCAAAGCAGAAAAATTGCCGATACATGTAAATGAAAAAGCAGAAATTAAAACAGAATTCGCGCACAGACTTGATTACAGATTTTTGGATTTTCACAAGCAAAAAATACAGGCAATTTTTAAAATTCAAACTGTAATTGAAAATTCTTTCAGAGAATTTTTTTACAACAAGAACTTTATTGAAATGCAGCCACCTTGTATAATTTCTGCTGCTTCTGAAGGCGGAACCGACTTGTTTTCTGTTCAGTATTTTGAAAAAAAAGCATTTCTTGCGCAAAGCCCGCAGCTTTACAAACAGATGCTCGCTTGTTCTATGGAGAAAACTTTTATGATTACTCCGGTATGGAGGGCAGAAAAACACCACACTACCCGGCATATTAATGAAATTCGCCAGATGGATATTGAATGCGCATTTACAAATCAAATGGAAGTTATGAAAGAATTAGAAGAAGTTATCAAATTTATTGTTAAAAAGATTTTAGAAAAATGCAAGGAAGAATTAAAGTTGCTGGATGTTAAAAATTTGAAAATTCCTAAAGGAATTTATTTAAGCTATGAAGAAGCAATTAAAAAAGCAGGCGGAAAGATTGGAGAAGATTTTACACCGGAGCAAGAAAGAAAATTATGCAATTTATATCCTGACAACATTGTTTTTACTTATTCCTGGCCGTCATCATTAAAACCATTTTATATTATGACTAAAGATGAAAAAAAAGATTCTAAATTCAGCGAAGGTTTTGATGCTCTTTACGGCGGAATGGAAATTTCTTCCGGAGGACAGAGAATTCATCTTCCAGAATTATTGATTGAAAGATTAAAAATTAAAGAACTAAATCCAAAAAATTTTGAATCTTATATAAACAGCTTTAGATACGGCGCCCCTCCGCATTCTGGCTGGTCGATTGGACTTGAAAGATTAACTCAGGTAATTTGCAGATTAGACAATGTCAAAGAAGCAACTATGTTTCCAAGAGATAGGGAAAGATTGACGCCGTAGTTTCTAATTTCTATTCTCCTTAATATTTTCTACCAACTTCCGTCAGAAATTCCTTAAATTTTCATTCTTTTATTTTTTCTTTAGAATTTTTGTTAAAAAATTATCTATGAAAGAATTCATTCTTCGTAATTATTTTCTATCTCATTCAAGAATTCTTTGAATGTTCCTTTTTGAATTCTTTCTTTTGCTTTTTCAATTAGCTTTTGCAAAAAATAAATATTATGGTAGGTTGCGAGTTTTTTGCCCGTTAATTCTTCATGAATCAGCTGGTATCTTATAAAAGCTCTTGAATAATTCCTGCACACAAAACAGTTGCAATTTTTATCTATTGGAAATTTATCAAATTCATATTCTTTTTTTAATAATCTTAATTTTCCATTTGAAGTGAATAGAGTTCCGTGACGGGCATTTTGCGTCGGCATGCGCGAGTCAAAGATATCAACACCTAATTTTATTGCTTTTAAAATTTCAAGAGGATTTCCAATTCCCATAAGATACACTGGCTTATTTTCAGGAATTAATTTTTTTAATTGTTTTACAACAGAAAATTCTTCTTTAATTGTTTCCCCCAATCCAAAACCTCCAATAGAATATCCGTCAAAATTTAATTTAAGAAGTTTCTTTGCCGATTTTTCTCTTAAGTCTTTGTAAATTCCTCCCTGAATTATCCCAAATAATAATTGTCTTTTTTCTTTTGAAATATTTTTTTGTATTAAATCGTGATGCTCTTTGCATTTTTTAGCCCATAAAGAAGTTTTCTTCACTGCTTCTTCAATTTCCTTTTTTGAATTGTGATAAAGAGGCATAGAATCCAAACACATGGCAACATCGCTTCCAACATCCAGCTGAAGTTTAATATTTTTTTCAGGAGTCATAAATATTTTTTCTCCTGTCAAGGGATTTTTAAAAAAAACTCCGTCGTTGTTTGACTTAATATAAATGCTCTTTGAATACATCTGAAATCCTCCGGAATCGCTGAAATTTACGCCTTTGTATTTCATAAAATTTCCAATTCCTCCAAATTTTTTTAAAATTTCAGCTCCGGAACGAAGATAAAGAATTAATGCATTTGAAATTACCGCGGAAATTTTTATTTCATGAAGTTCTTCAGAAGTCAGACCTTTAACGCTTCCGCGGGTTGCAACGGGCATAAAAAAAGGAGTTTCAATTGTTCCTTTTTTTGTTTTTAAAATTCCAATTCTTGCTTTTGTTTTTTTATCTTCATGAATTATTTTGAATGCCATAATTTTATTAATAACTATTATAAAAGAAGATTTAAATATTACCCTTTTTTTAAGATAGAATGCCTGCAAAAAAAGAATCAGAAATTGAAGCTCAAAAATTTATATCAATTCGCAAGGCAATGGAGCAGGAAAAAGGTAAAGTAGCTGTGCGTGGATGGGTTTATAGGGAGAGGGGAAGCAACAAATTAAAATTTATTGTTTTAAGAGATTCTTCTGAAATTATCCAGTGTGTTCTTGAGAAAAATAAATTTGAAAAACAATGGAATGAAATTGATAAATTGCAAATTGAATCAAGCATTGAAATTGAAGGAGAAATCAAAGAAGATAAAAGAGCGCCGACAGGTTATGAAATTTCTGCTGAAAAAATAAAGATCGTCGGCTTAAGCGAGAGTTTTCCAATTAACAGGGATTTAAACGAAGAATTGCTCGGAGACAGAAGACATCTTTGGCTAAGAAGCCGAAAAATGACTTCAATTTTAAAAATCAGAAGTACAATCTTCGGAGCAATTCACGAATATTTTAGAAAAAATAATTTTTATGAATATCAAAGTCCGATTTTTCAGAGTGTCCAGTGCGAAGGCGGATCAACATTATTTTCTGTTCCATACTTCGGGCAAAAAGGAGTTTTTCTCGCCCAGACCTGGCAATTATATGCAGAGCCTGCAATTTTCAGCTTGGAAAAAATTTACACTCTTGCTCCTTCTTTCAGAGCAGAAAAATCAAAAACTTCAAGGCATTTGACGGAATATTGGCACGCAGAAATGGAAGTTGCCTGGGCAAATTTTGAGGACATTCTTTTTTATGGCGAGGGATTAATTAAACATATTGTAAAAAAAGTTTTAGACGAAAACAAAGAAGAGCTGAAAATTCTTGAAAGAGACGCAAAAAAACTTGAACCGGTTATTAAGAAAAAATTTGTAAGAATGACTTATACAGAAGCGCTAAAACTCCTTAAAGAAAAAGCAAATATACATGTTGAATGGGGAAAAGACCTTCGGACAGTTGAAGAGGACAAATTAAGTTCTATGTTTGATGTTCCGATTATGATTACAAATTATCCCAAGATTGTCAAAGCATTCTATATGAAGGAAGATTCTAAAGACAAAAAAGTTGTGCATGGAGTTGATTTTATTGCTCCCGAAAATTACGGCGAAATTATCGGCGGAAGTGAAAGAGAATCCGACATTGAAAAAATTAAAAAGAATTTAATTGAAATGAATGAAGATCCCGCGAACTATGAATTTTATTTAGATACAAGAAAATACGGGAGCATTCCGCACGGCGGTTTTGGATTGGGAGTTGAAAGAGTTATTGCCTGGATCTGCGGTCTTGATACAATAAAAGATGCAATTGCATTTCCTAGGACGATGACGAGGTGGAAACCTTAGAAATACCTGCTCGTTTTTCTCGCAAAAATTAATTTGCTCCGCGTCAGGATAAATCCATGACGCTTCGCTAAGAAAAATTGTCGTCGTCCAGAGATTTTGAAAAGCAGAATTAATTAAACTTAGAGGTTAAATAATAAATTATGAGAATTAGCTGTGGCGGATAATTGGGTGGGTGGGCGGGATTATATGGAGCTAACCCCAAATTCCAAAAAATTTCCTTTTAAACTCTTTCATCATCTTCTAATGTATAGTTATCTTTAAAAGGGAAATTGATTTTTAAGAAATTACTTACTTAAATTTTAAAATTTTTTATAAAATGAAAATAGGAAATATTGAATTAAAATGGCTCGGACATTCAGGATTTTTAATTATAAATTCAAAAAAAATTTACATTGACCCGTATAATATTCCTGAAACTTCTGAAAAAGCAGATTTAATTCTTATAACCCACAGCCACTATGATCACTGCAGTTTTGAAGATATTAACAAAATTATTCAGGAAGGAACAAGAATAGTCATGCCTGCAGATTGCCAAAGCAAAATTACAAGATTTGAAACTAAAATTAAAATGGAAGTTATTGAACAAGGTCAGGAGCTGGATTTGGGCGATTTAAAAATTTCTGCTGTTCCAGCATATAATATTGACAAGCAGTTTCATCCAAAAGACGATGCCTGGCTTGGATATTTAATTAAAATGGAGGATGTTTTGATTTATCATGCCGGCGATACAGACATCATTCCGGAAATGCAAAAATTAACTGGACACAGGCAGGAAGGAAAAGAATTTGTCGCGCTTCTCCCGGTCGGCGGGAGATTTACAATGTCTGCAGAAGAAGCTGCT
>JWKY01000013.1 GCA_000806015.1 archaeon GW2011_AR19
GAATGGCGTCCTTCAAATATAGAATTAAATATGTGTTATGAATTTTACAAACAAGGATTCAAAGTAGTTCCAATAGATACAACTTATGAAGAGTTGGAGAGATATTCACTAGATGAAGAAGGAAACATCGTAACAGAATTGAATAATAGAGACCCTTATATGGCAAAAAACATAGAAAAAATATTAGAAAAAGATTCTTCTGCTAAAATAATTGTTTCTGTCGGGGCCCTTCATGCAGCAGAAAATTCTATTATAGAGGCATTTTATAGAAAAACTAGAATAATTTTAAAAAATTCAACTATGACCGAAATTTTAAAACAAAAAGGGCATGGTATAGAAACAATTTATTTAAAAGATGAAAGCTCTCCTCTTCTGGAGACACTTCTTGGATCAAATGAATATTTTGACAAAATAGTTTATTTGGAGTAAAATTATAAAATAAATCTAAAACCCTCAATTCAACATTACAGAATTTAAATTCCTAAAGTGCTCTGCTCGCGCTTTGTCTCGTAATTATTTTAGTGAATTTTTAAGTTTCTCTCGCCAAAACGCTCGTCGCCTGTAATAACCTTGGCATTAATAAGATTTGCCGTCGCTAATATTATTGCGTCAGCCATGCCCCAATTTTTAATCTTCTTTTTATTTTCAAAATTTATTTTTCCAGCAGATAAAGCAATTTTTATATTCATGCTGATGATTTTAGTTGAAGACATGATAAAATTAAAGTCCTCTTCAAAAGTAAGATTCTCTCTTTTGTATTTTTCTGAAAGTTCTGCTATTGAAATAGAAGAAGTGGCCGCTTTTCCACTTTCTATAAATTGCTTTGCTTTTTCTCCTTCTTTAGTTCCCCTAAAATATTCAACCCAAGCATAAGAATCTATAACAAATTCATAACTCATGAGCATTTGCCCTATCTTTTTCTTGAAATTTCTTTAATTTTGAATTTAATCCAAATCTGGTTTTTGAAATATTGCCTGATTTTTGCAATATTCTAATTATAACTTCCTCTACGCTTCTGGCTTTCATTTTATCTTTTAAATTTGACAATATTTGTAAAGTATTCTCTTTTATAGCAATTGTAGTATCCATAACTATAGATATAGCTATAACTATATAAATCTTTCTGTTTTAAATTATAATGTTTAAGCATTTTAGAAAGAGAAAAACATGAAGAATAATTAAAAAATATAAAAACCCTTTTTACAATCTTATTTCATGAAACTCTCATTCATCCCAATAGATTATTCATATTTTGATTTTGAAGGAAGGAACTATGCAAAAATAATTGGGAGAGATGAAAATGGAAAACGCGTCTGCATAATTGATTCCTGCCCCATTTATCTCTGGGCAATATTAAAAGACAAATTAGTCAAGCAAAAAATTGATTCTTTAATAAAGGAAATAGAAAAAATAAGCTTAGACACAAAAGGAAGAGAAACAAAAGTTGAAAAAGTTGAGCTTCATGACAAAAAGTTTTTAGGAAAAAAAGTTAAAACGCTAAAAATTTTCGCGACAAATTACAAAGACCTTCATGATATTGCAGATAAACTCGGAATGCCGGAAATAGAAAAAAGAAGAGGATATGATTTAGGGTTTATAACTCACTATATTATTGAAAAAAAACTAAAACCTCTTTCTTGGTATGAAATTGAAGGAAAAATGCTCAATAATTCAAATGAATTCGGAGGAATAGATTCTGTTTTAGAAGTTGATTTTGTAATCAAAGTCCAAAAAATAAAAGAAATAGAAACTAAAAAATTCAGACCAAAAGTTTTAGCTTATGATATTGAAACAGATGCTTTTAAAATTGGCGAAGGAGAAATTTTAATGATTTCTTTAGTTTCAGACGAATTCAAAAAAGTGCTGACTTATAAATCACCAAAAGAAATTGAAACAAATTTAGAGTATGTTGAATATGTCAAAGATGAAACTGAACTCTTGGAAAAATTCGTGGAATATGTTAAAAAGATTTCTCCTGATTTTTTAGTAGGCTATTATTCTGACGGATTTGATTTGCCTTACCTAAAAGCGCGGGCAGAAAAATTCAATGTAAAATTATCTTTGGGATTGGATGATTCACAGCCAAAATTCAGCCGTGGAATAAACATCACCGCTAAAATCAACGGAATTGCCCACATTGACATTTTAAAATTTATAAGAAGCGTTTATTCTCAGTATATGCAGTCTGAAACTCTTTCATTAAACGAAGTTGCAAAAGAATTTTTAGGCGATACAAAAAAAGATTTTAAATTCAAACACTCATCAAAAATAGCTCAGGACGAATGGGAAAAATATTACGAATATAATTTGCATGATTCTATTTTAACATTTAAATTATTTGAAAAATTGTGGCCTGATTTATCTGAATTTACAAAAATTATCCAAGAACCAATATTTGATGTGTCAAGAAACGGAATGTCTGCAAATGTTGAAGATTATATAATCCATCATCTTAAAAAATTTAATGAAATTCCTGAAAAAAGACCAATGTATGACGAAATTTCAGAAAGAAAAGCAAGGGAAAAATATCAGGGTGCCTTTGTTTTTCAGCCAACTCCGGGATTATATGAAAACTTGGCAATTTTTGATTTCACAAGCATGCATGCAAGTATTATTGTCAGCTACAATATCTCAAAATCTACTTTGCTCCAAAAAAAAGAAGAAGATAGTTATGAATCGCCTGAATTAGAGCTTAATGGGAAAAAAACAAAATTTTATTTTTCAAAAAAATCCGGATTTTTTCCTGAACTGCTTAGGGAAATAGTTGAATTAAGAAAGAAATATAAAAGAGAACTTAAACCAGACGCTATAAACCCAATATTAAAAGCAAGAAGCAATGCTTTCAAATTACTGGCAAATGCTTATTACGGCTATTTGGGTTTTTTTGGAGCAAGATATTATTGCATTGAAGCCGCTGCATCAACTCTTGCTTTTGTAAGAAAATACAATCAAGAAACAATAGAAAAAGTAATAAAAGAAGGGTATAAAGTTATTTTTGGAGATACAGATTCCGTCGGATTTTCATTAAACAAAAAAAGCAAAGGCGAAACCCTTAAATTTTTAAAAAAACTTAATGAAAAACTGCCTGGAATTATGGAGTTGGAATTAGAAGATTTTTATAAAAGAGGCATTTGGGTTGCGAAAAGAACAGGAGAAGCTGGCGCAAAGAAAAAATATGCTTTAATTGACGAGCATGGAAAATTAAAAATAAGGGGGTTTGAAACAGTCAGAAGAGATTGGTGCGCTCTTGCAAGAGAAGTGCAAAATAATGTCATAAAACAGATTTTAAATGACGGAAATGAAAAAAAAGCATTAGAATATGTAAAAGAAATAATAAAACAAATCAAAGAAAGAAAAATCAATAAAGAAAAAATAATGATTAGAACTCAACTAAAAAAACCAATCTCGGAGTACAGAAACATCTCTCCGCATGTAATTGCAGCAAAAAAAATGGAAGAACAGGAAATTCCAGTGACTCAGGGAAATCTGGTTGAATATTATATTGCAGAAACAAGAGACAAAAAAAAATTAGTCAGGGAAAAAGTAAAACTTCCAAATGAAAAAGGGGAATATAATTTAGAATATTATTTAACTCATCAAATTCTTCCGGCAGTTGAAAATATTTTTCAGGTGTTTAATGTGAATGTGAAAGAAATTGTGGATGGAAAGAAGCAAATGACGCTTGGGGAGTTTTGAATTTATTAAGATAAAGATAATAAATTTTTTCAAAACAAAAAACTGATGCTAACAGCAGGTTTGCGCAATGCTTATTCTTTTTTTCATAGGACAATTTTTCTTTTAAATTAAATTTATTTTTTCAAACAAATTTTGAAAGTTAAGACGCACTGCGCAAACCTGCAAATGTTGGGCGCAATTTTTAGGACAGACGACACAGCAGACAGAGAAGAAAAATTATTTAGAAAAAATTTGCATTTCAGTATGACTATTGAAATATCCATTGAGACAATTCTTTACGTTGGGACAACAATAATGCTGACACTTTCTCTTGCAGTTGTATTGACAGTTTATTTTCTTCATCGCAATTATTTGAAACAGACAGAAAAAAACTCTATAATCATACGACAAAAACTCCTAACTAACTGACAATCAACAAATTAACAGGAGAGTGTTAGTAACTTTTAAAAAGAACTCTTGCACAATTCAAATTGTTTTTACTTTTGCCTTCAATGATGGAAAATTTTAAATAGAGTGCTTTCTTTAAGAAAGTATGACCCTTTATGAAATTTGCAACGAATTATATGGAAAGCTTTATGCAATGATAGACAGGACTAACATAAAATCAAATGGTGGAAGTCAAAACGGCACTTCCAAATTGGAAGCTGAAGCAGCCAGAGAACATATTGAGATACGTCCCGGAGCGGGGCATGGTTGGAGAATTAAAAATTTAAATGCTTATTGCAAACGTCCGGAAGTCATAGAAGCAATAAAAAATTTTTCCAAATATGATTTGATTGCAAAAAGGTAAAGGCAATATAACCCAAAGAAAAATTAAGTGCCATACGAAATTCCTATTCTCATAATTCCGTTAGCGGGAGGCTACCTTTTTCTTTCTAAAAGCATATTTTTAAGTCACCGCTATAAGTCTCTCAGTTCCCAAGAAATTCTCTTCGATGCAACAATTTACGGAATTTTCTTCCTTTTTGGAGCATATTTGCTTAGGCAGACCGCGTACTATTATTGGGAATCATTATTTAATTATGCTGACACGGTGCTAAGAAAATTTTTCTTTCCCCACTATGCAATATTTTTGGGAACTGCTTTGATTAGTTTTGTTATTGCATTTTTTTTCACGTACCCTGTAAACTTAATTTTTAAACATACATGGTTAAATTACCACAGATTCATCATTTCTATAAGAAAGTACGGGGATGAACTAGAACGATTTCTTTTAGATGCTTCTTTGAATCAAAAAATTATTTCAATTTCTCTTAGTGATAATAAGGTGTACATTGGTTTTGCCATAACAGTGAGCGCACCTCAAAAAACGAACTATGTGGAGATACTTCCTTTAGCGAGTGGATATAGGGAAACTGAGAGTAAAATATTGTGGATTACAACCCCTTACGAATCTGTAATAGACGCTATAACAAATGAGGACACTCTCCCATTAGACAAATTCAAAATTGTTATGAATCAGGACAAAATACAATCTGCATCTTTTTTTGACCCAGAAGTTTATAATAAGTTTCAAGAGGATATGAAAAAGAAACCCCCTAAAAAAAATAAAACTGACGCCCAACAAGGGCTTTAATGCAAGCGGGGTGACGTGCAATTTTTTAGCTTGTGCTGTTTAGTTAATTTTATTTTGGACGACAGAGACGAGGTTTTTATTCCCGCCTGCATAAAGCCCGAGCGTTTGCGCGAGACAAACTAAAATATTTATTAAAACAAATTACGAGCACAGACGGGAGCAGGAACGTTAGCAAAAAATTCAGGAGACAGATGATAGAAATAATCAGATAAAAAATCACTCAAACACCAACAACAAAGCCATCACTAAAATTCCGGCTATGAAAGCAATTAATTGTAAAATAGCATTCCAAATTTTTGGCTCTTTATTCAATTCGGGGATTAAATCACTTCCAGCAATATAAATAAACCCGCCAATTGCAATCGGAACTAAAAATGTTTCAATACCTTCAACAACTCCCGACAATAACAAAGCTATAACCGCCCCGATAACTGCCGCCAGCGCAGTGACGAAATTCATCAATAGAGCTTTTCTTTTTGAAAATCCTCCATGAAGCAAAATCCCAAAATCTCCAATTTCCTGAGGAATTTCATGCAATATAACTGCAAAAGTTGTAATAATACCCAAGGGAATACTTACGATATAACTCGCAGCAATTATTAAGCCATCTAAAAAATTATGAAATGCGTCGCCAACTAAATTCATTATTGCAAACGAGTGCACATGTTTTTTTGGAGCAACATGGCAATGGTGCCAAAAGATTACTTTTTCTATTATAAAAAAAATCACAAGACCCAATAAAATAAAAATGGGAATTTTTAAGCTAAATCCCGCTTCTTCTATAATTTCGGGGAGCAAATGCAAAAAAGCGCCGGCGAACAAAGCACCGGCAGAAAAAGCCACAAAATAAATTAAAATTTTTTCCAGTTTTTTAGAATTTAAGAAAAGTGTAAAAATGCCTATTAAAGAAACTAAACTAACAATTAAGACGCTAATCAAAGCATACAGCCAGACTTCTAACATAAAAAATTAAATTAAAATGAATATTTAAAGTTTTATAAAATAAAGTTTCTTTATCTAATCATGAAAAAAATAAATCCAAAGCCAGAATTTCTAGAAAAAATGAAAAAACTTCTTAGCCAAGCTGATTTTGAAAAATATGAAAGAATAATTCAAGAACCATTATTAAATTCAATCAGGTGCAATACTTTAAAAATTTCTCCAGAAGAATTAAAAAAAAGATTAGAAGAAAAGGGGTGGAAAATTTCACAGCCTTGGAAAGAACATCCTGAAATAATGATCGTTGGGAATGAATTACAACCGGGAGAACTTGGCCGTTCTATTGAGCATTTGTTAGGTTATTATTATATTCAGGAATTAGCGAGCATGCTTTCTATAATCGCGCTTGCTCCAAAACAAAATGAATTAATTCTTGATTTATGCGCTTCTCCTGGAAGCAAAACAACTCAAATGGCTTCGCAAATGAAAAATACAGGAACAATAATTGCAAATGATGTAAATATTAAAAGAATACAAATTTTAGCATCAAATTTAGAGAGATGCGGAGTCACTAACACAATCATCACAAGAGACGACGGCATTAGACTTTGCGAAAAATTTAAATTACAAGATTTGAAATTTGATAAAATTTTATTAGATGCTCCTTGTTCAGGAGAAGGAACAATGAGAAGCTCTCCAAAAACTTGTTTGATGTGGAATCAAAATACAATTAAATCTTTATCAAAACTGCAAAAAAAACTTTTTAAAAATGCTTTTGAAATTCTAAAACCCAACGGAGAAATAGTTTATTCAACCTGCACGCATGCTCCAGAAGAAAATGAAGAGGTTGTTGATTTTGCATTAAAAGAATTTAAAGATAAAATTAAAATTGAAGAAATAAAATTGCCGGTTAAATGCAGACCTGGTTTAATAGAATGGACGAGCGACTTCGCGAAATATCCTCCTAGAAGCAAATTTGAAAAATCTGAGCGAGGTCGGGAGCTGGGCAATAAATATAATGAAAAAGTTAAATTTTGCGCGAGAATTTACCCGCAAGACAATAATAGTGAAGGATTTTTTGTAGCAAAATTCAGGAGGGTGAAATGATCCACATACTCTCTAACCAAGAAACCCGGGAAATTCTTTCAAAACTCAAAGAGCAGTTTGGGATAAAAGAAATTCCCGGCAAACTAATAAAAATTGGAAAAGAAAAAATTTATTTATTTAACGGGGATTTTTCAGAAGAGCAAATAGAAAATTTAGAAAAAATTACTTTTATTGAAAAAACTGGAGTTTATATTGGAGCAATTTTCTTGCCAACTGATGAAATAAGATTAAGCATAGAAGGGACGCAAATTTTTAAAGACCAAATAACAAAAAATATTTTTGAAATAAATAATGAACAATTAGAAAATTGGATGTTTGGAAGAGAATTAAATATTAAAACAGGTTTAAGAGGAATAATTGCAATTAAACATCAAGATGATTTTTTAGGATGCGGAAAAGCTTCAGAAAATAAAATAGGAAATTTCATTCCCAAAAGCAGGAGATTGAGGAGCAAAGCAGTTTAAAGAGATTTTAAGAAAATTTTCACAAAAGAAAATTTAATTTTATCCTGTAATCTGATAGCTTTTACATTTATCTCCTTATTTTTATAATGTAAAAAAATTGTTTGGATTTTATCTTCTGAAATAATAATTTCATTGGCAATATTTTCATTTGTTGAAATTATATACTTAAATTTTTCCGGCTTTCCAATTAAAATATTTGCAACCTTTTTATTTTCAATACTAAAATAAAATTCTTTAATCTCTCCCTCATCCATCATAATCTCAATCAGAACATTCCCATTATTAATAAAAAGATTCGCCGGTTTAGGAATAATCACCTCACTTGATTGCAATTCTTCATTCAATGAAGGAACATCATCAAAAAAATCATCAATTGTTTCATAATCTCGAGCCATCACTGGAGAGAACAAAAATAATCCAATGATTAAAACCAAAAATAATTTAAATCTCATAATAAAAATTAAACAACAGATTATTTAAAGGTTATTGAAATCTTAATGGGATAAATAAAAAATTATTTAACAAACTCAACATTTTCCATTTTTTCAAATTCTTTATCCATTTCTTTCATTAATTGTTTGACTGGCTTTTTGAATTTGTGAGTTCCAAAAGTTTCTTTTAAGACATTTTCTTTCTCTTCTTTTTTTAACTTACCTTTTACCATACATAAATAATATAATTCTGCCATATAAACATTTCTATTTTTCAAAACAAATAATTTTAAACCCTCTCATCTAATTTTAATCATGACAGAAAAACAATACGGCGGAGTAACTGGCAGAAAAACAGGAGAAAGCTCAATAAAAAATAGTGAAAAATTTAACAAAAAAAACAACATAGATAATAATGCTTTGGGCAGGCGGCGGGGGAGCCGAGCGCTTTCGCGAGATATTATTCCGGAGGTAAATTTGAAAAACCCGAGCGAGGGTGCGAGCGAAGCGCTGGCGAGCGACTTTGCAAGACAAACATTACAAACTCAAAACGAGCGGGGTCGGGAGTTGGGTGGAGCTGAATCAAAGATATCAAATCAACAAAAAATCCTAAAAGCAGGAAAAATAGCATCTGAAGTTAAAGAATATGCAAAAACAATTATAAAAAAACAAATGCCTCTTTTAGAAATTGCAGAAAAAATTGAAAACAAAATCCGAGAATTAGGGGGCAAGCCTGCCTTTCCCGTTAACACTTCAATAAATGAAATTGCTGCTCATTACACTCCAAGCGTAAACGATTCTTCAATTGCTTACGGATTATTAAAAGTAGATTTAGGAGTTCATATTGACGGCTGGATAGCAGACACTGCAATACCTTTTGATTTGGAAAATTCAGAACAAAACGAAAAACTCATTCAGGCAAGCAAAGATGCTTTAGAAAATGCGATAGAACTTGTTTCTAAAAAAATTTTTAAAAAAGAAATTTTAACAACTGGAGAAATAGGAAAAAAAATTCAGGAAACAATTGAATCCAAAGGATTTTCACCAATAATAAATCTTTCAGGACACCAAATTGAACAATATAATCTTCACGCAGGATTAACAATTCCGAATATAGACAACAAATCCACAGAAATAATTTCGCCAGGTTCTTATGCAATTGAGCCATTTGTAACCAACGGAAATGGAAAAATCAAAGATGGAAAACCCTCTGGAATTTATATGCTGACAAATCCCAGAACTCCAAGAACGCCAATAGCAAGAGAAGTCTTAAATTATATAAGCGAAGAATATCAGACCCTGCCTTTTTGCTCGCGCTGGATTCACAAAAAATTTGGAGCAAAAACATTATTTGCATTAAAACAACTTGAAGAAAAT
The DNA here is from genome assembly GCA_000806015.1 of archaeon GW2011_AR19. Taxonomy (GTDB): domain Archaea; phylum Nanobdellota; class Nanobdellia; order Pacearchaeales; family GW2011-AR1; genus JWKY01. The sequence goes on from JWKY01000013.1 coordinate 9,591, forward strand.
GGAAGTTTGCATCAATTTCCGCAATTAGTTGAATCTTCTAATTCAAAAGTCGCGCAGACAGAACATACAATTTTAATTGATGACGGAAAAGTTATTGTGACGACGAGATAAATTACTTTTGAATTCCTCTATTAAATAGAAACCCTCTTTAAAACAATTTAATTTTTAAATAAACTCAATGCTTTTCTGATTTCCCAGCCTTCGGAAGTTGGTAAATTTTTCCAGGCGCCTATTTTATAATAACTATGCATTACACCTGCGTCTGTCATATCAAATAATCTCGCTATCAAAGACCAAGATTCTTTTTTAAAAATTTCTTTATTTTCTTCTGCAATTTGATATTGAGCTATCTGGCGCGGAAACACGCTCTTTCTTTTTTGCGTTTTTTTCTTTAAATCCTCAGGCTCCAATTCAAAATAATCAGCTAAAGTCCTGCAAACAAAATCTGCTGTTTTATTAAATTGCTCTTCTTTTTTATTAAATTGCTCTTCTTTTAAAATTTTCACAGGTTTTACATAGCCCTCTTCTAAAGAACTAAAAAATCCTCTGATTGCTTTTCCCTCATAAGAATTTAAATTTTTCCAAAATTCTATAAGTTTATAACTATGTATTACTGTTGCATGAGACAAGTCCCTAAATAAAAAAGCAGTTAAATTCCAGTATTCCCTTCCAAAAATTTTTTTATTTTCGTTGGAAATTTGGTACTCGCATAATTGCTTGGGAAAAATTATCGCCCGCTTCTTATTCTCTCTGTTTAACAATCTCTCCGGAGAGATGTCAAAATATTCAGAAACCTTAGAAAGAAAATAATTTGCTTTTTCATAAACCTGTTCTCTTTGTTTCGGAGAAAACATTCTGCTTTTCCTATTTCTTTCAAATTCAGTTAAACGCGCTTCTAAAAGTTCCATGAAAATGGGAAAATTATTTAATTTTTAAAGATAATTGTAATTGAATCTCTGTTGAAAATGTTTTGAATTCGTAATTTTTTTGGAAATCCATTATAAAAATAAAGGGTGGGTGCTTGCCTTTAGGCAAGCTTTAGCGAGAATTTGAATTCAAAACAAAAGCAAAAAATAAATTTTTGCGAGACTAACTTTTGCGAACGCGAGCAGGAAGGGTTTGGAATTCTCGCAAAAATAAAAAGATTTTCAACAAAGCCAATCAATTAAAATGATACTTAAACCAGCCTTCTTGAAAATTTTCATAATTTACTTCGAGGGTCTCTCCTTTATCAAAAATTTTGTTTTCTGAAAACCATTCAAAATTAATCTTATCTCCAACAATTCTCATATATTTTAAGGGAATTCCGATATAACTGGCATCTTTCCCCCTGAATTCAACTTTAATGTTTTTCTCCAATATCTCATCGTATTCTGTCCAATAAGAATTTACAGAATCTAACCTTATCAACAAATCTCCTTTATTAAATTTGGAAATATGCTGCGGTTTTTGCTTTTTAATTTTCATTAAGAATTACCCCAAATAACTGCCTTCCTGCATCGGCGTCGCAGATTTTGCAGATTTCAAAAATTGCTCTTCAACTTTTTTATAAACTTTAATTGTATTTGTAGTTACACTTGGTTTAATTTTACTAAGAGCTTCTTCAAAATGTTTTTTGTGAACTTTATCAGTATCCATATTTTCCCTTAAAGAAAGAATAGCAGCTTCTCTTACAAATGCTTCAAGGTCAGCGCCGGTATATCCTTCTGCTTTTTTTGCAAGATAATATAATAATTTATCTTTATCACTTAAACTTTTGAAATCAATTTTATTTTTATTTTTTAATTTGTTTAAATCTTCTTCGTTAAGAGATTTATCAGAAGCCATCTTAGAATAAGTAAAATTAATTTTTTCATTCTTAAATGTGTCATCTAATTCTTTAATTTCTTCTTTAGTAAGTGTAATAGGCATATTTTTTGTATGAATTTTTAAGATATTTTCTCTTCCAATTTCATCAGGAGCATTTACTAATAAAATTTTGTCAAATCTTCCTGGACGCAAAATCGCAGGATCAAGCATATCTGGTCTGTTAGTCGCGCCAATAACTAAAATATCATTTACATCTTCAATGCCGTCCATTTCAGCGAGCATCTGGTTTAAAACTCTTTCAGTAACTTTTGTTCCCTGCTCCATTCCTCTTTTTCCTGCAAGTGAATCAATTTCATCAAAGAAAACAATGCATGGTGCAACTTGTCTCGCACGTTCAAAAATTTTTCTCATTCCTTCTTCTGATTTGCCGACCCACATACTCAACAGCGACGGCCCTTTAACCTGAATAAAATTTGCTTCTGATTCTTTTGCAACTGCTTTAGCCAATAAAGTTTTCCCGGTTCCCGGAGGACCATAAAGCAAAATTCCTTTAGAAGGCCGAATTCCCAATCTCTTAAAACTTTCCGGATGTTTAATTGGCCATTCAACTGCTTCTCTTAATTCACGCTTAACGTCTTCCAAACCACCGACGTCATTCCAATTGATGTTGGGAGTTTCAACAAGAACTTCTCTCATTGCGCTCGGACGCACAACTTTCAAAGCTTCTAAAAAATCAGAATAATGAATTTTTAATTTGTCGAGTAAATGCTGGGGAATTTTTTCTTCTTCATCTAATTTCATTTGAGGAAGCAATCCTCTTAAAACTACCATTGCTGCTTCTTTAGCCAAAGCTTCTAAATCAGCGCCGACAAAACCATGCGTCACAGAAGCAAGGTCTTCTAATTTAACATCTTTTGTCAACGGCATTCCCCTTGTATGAATTTTTAAAATACTTAATCTTCCTCCTTTACTTGGAGCGCCAATACTAATTTCCCTGTCAAATCTTCCGGGCCTTCTAAGCGCAGGATCAATTGCATTTATTCTGTTGGTTGCGCCAATCACAATAACTTTGCCGCGAGCTTTTAGACCATCCATCATCGTTAACAACTGGCTTACAACTCTACGCTCTACTTCTCCTCCAACATCTTCTCTCTTAGGAGCAATTGCATCAAGTTCATCAATAAAAATAATTGAAGGCGCATTTTTTTCTGCGCTTTCAAAAATATCTCTAATTTTTTTTTCAGATTCCCCATAAAACTTTGACATAACTTCCGGACCATTAAGTAAAATAAAATTAGCATCTGTCTCCGTCGCAACTGCTTTAGCTAATAATGTTTTTCCTGTTCCCGGAGGACCATGTAATAAAACACCTTTTGGAGATTCTATTCCTAATTTTTCAAAAATCTCAGGATGTTTTAAAGGGATTTCAACCATCTCGCGAATTTTTTTAATTTCTTCTTCCAAACCCCCGATATCTTCATAATTAATTCCTGGAGCATCTTCTTCAGAAACTTCAACTGCTTTTGGATTTAAAGTAATCTCAGTATTTTCTGTAATTATTACCGGCTGAACAGGAGAAGCGTTTACAATAAGAAATTTAATTTGAGTAATTCCTCTTCCAAGGGTTCCCATACCCATATTTCCGAGCATATCACCGAGCATGCCTCCAAATTCGTCCCCAAATTCATCAGACAATAAATCTTTTCGTTTTTGAACTCCTCCGAGAATAACTAAATCTCCTTTAACAACTATTCTGCCTAAAAGTCCTCTTCTTAAACTATTGGAATCTGCCTGAACCATAATTCCTTTTTGAGCCGGAGCAATTATAATTTTTTTTGCTTCTTTAATATTTGCTTTAGAAATTTTAACAATTTCTCCAATGCTTGTTCTTGCATTTCTCCTTAAAATTCCGTCTACACGAATAATCTTTTCTCCAATATCTGAAGGGTATGCCCTGTCTACAATTGCAACAGTTTCCCGGTTTCCCTTAATTGTTATAATATCTCCTCTGGTAATTCCCAACTCTTTCATCGTAGCGCTGTCTATTCTCGCAATTCCTTTGTAAACATCGTCCTGCATTGCTTCAACAACATTTAACTGAATTTCTTTTTCTGTCATTTTATCTGTCGTCCTCAATATTTTTTTTAATTATTTGATTTTTATTTCTCTCTGGATGCGCTGAATCTGAGAATTGTTTTGAATGGACAAATTTTCCGTCCTTCAAAATTTTAATTTCTCTTGTTTTAATAACTCGAGCATTTGAATTTCCATCTAAATTAGGAGTATTAAAATTCAAACTTAATCTTCCCATATTTTCAAAAGATAATTTAACCATTTCATTCATTTTATTTTGCTGTTCATTCATGAAATTAACTATCTCCATTGGAATAGAAACAGCGTAGCTATTTCCAACAAGCCTCATTTTAACCTGAAATTCTTTATTTCGCAAATTTATAAATTTATTGTATTCTGATTCATCAGCAGGATGAATTATTTTCTCGCTACATTTTTTATTAGGACATAGCATTGTTCTGAATATAAATCCATTTTTAGAAATCTCCGACTTTTCCATTTTAGAATTGCATTTCCCGCACAAAATTTTTTGGTCAAATATGTCTGTCATTTAAATTTTTTCCATTTTCATTTATTTTGTTCATTGAATATGAAACCACATCATAGAGGTGGTTGGATGAAAAAAGGTAATAAGTGTATATACACTCATTGTATACACATAGAAATATACACTTTATAAATGTTTCGGAGATTTGGGTTTTGAAAATTAATTTTCATAAATATTTTTTCTGTGTCCAACTTTCAGAATAATAATTGCTTCTTTTTCCCTTATAATATCTGCGACAACCCTTAAATCTCCTATTCTTAATTTAAATCCTTGTGTTCCAACTAATTTCTCAAAAAATCTAAATGGGTTTTCTTTACAATCTTGAAGTTTATTCCAGATTCTTTCTTTAATTTCTTTTTCAAGTTTATTTAAATCATGAAGCGCCCTCTTTTCAAAAACTAATTTATACATTTTATAAACCGAGAATTTTCTTTGCTTCTGCTTCTGTATAAAACTCTCCTTTCTTAATTCTTTCTCTTGCTTCTTTAATTTCCTTAATTGTTTTTTGTGATAATTTTGGCTCATTTTCGCATAACCTCGCTATACAAATTAGTTTTCTAATTAATTCATCATAACTTTCATTTTTGTATTGCTTGAATTTATCCAATTCTCCTTTTGTTTGGATATTCAAACGGACTGTTGTT
>JWKY01000014.1 GCA_000806015.1 archaeon GW2011_AR19
TTATCTGTAAAATCATCGTCAAATGCAATTTTAAAAGAAACATTTCTTGCTTTTAATGTATAAGGCAGAGTCGCTATTTCAGAATGTATTGTATACTGGAGTTTTTGAGTTCCAATTGGTTCGGGAAATTTATATTCTTCTCTTCCTGAAATTGGTTCAACAAATTTTATTTTTCCGTTAACAAAAACTGCCGGCTTCCATGAAAATTCTTCAAGAATTGTTTGGACTGAATAAGAAGCAGAAAGCGGAGATATTTGTTTATATGTTGAAAAATCTTTGTTCCCAATTTTTATTTCTATATTTTCTATTTTATCTAAAAATTTTGATGCATATTTTGCCAGGACATTTGTTATTCCGGGAGAAGCTCCCATTCCTATAATTGCAGTTAAATTATTTTTTTTAAATTGTTTATTTAATTTTAATTGTTTTTTTGTATAATGATATAATCCTCCAAGGTCAATATAATTTGTTTTGGAGCTTAAACACGCTTCCATAATATCTAGATTAAATTCATGATGCACAGCATGAATCACAATATCAATTCCATTGAATGATTTAGCTAATGTTTTAGGTTTTGAAACATCAGCATATCTTACTTCAGCGTCGTTCTTTTTCGCCAAATTTTCAACAGAACCAACATCTCTCGCTAGATATATTATTTTTCCGTTATATGTTTCAGCTAAATCTTTAGCAATAATTTTTCCCATTGAACCCAATCCGAGAATTCCTATTACTTTTTTCATTTTTGCAATAATTCTTCTGTTTTATTGACGAAATCTAAAACCCGATTTTCATAATCATTAATTGTTTCTTGGCTGAATCTAATGTTTGTTGCATAGCTTGCATCGCGCCTGTCCTCTTTAAGGTTTGTGTAAAGTTCTGCATCTTCTTTATTTATGGAGAGTTCATCTAATAATTTTGCTTCATCTCTGGTTATTGAATACTCTTTTATGAGAATAAGAATTGTTGCATAATGGTTTTTTGACGAATAGTTTTTGTTTATAATTAATGCTAAAGCGGAATGATATAAAGAATAATATAAAACTACAATAAGCCAGTCATTAAATTTTTTATGTTCTTTGTTTAATTTGTAAAATTCTAAATTATGCCTCGCTTTTTTTAGATGTGATTTTACTAATTCTTTGTTTTTTTGAATTGTCTTTATTTGTTTTTTAGTTATAAAAAAATTTATCTCTTTCTCCAAATATTCTTTATCTAAAAAAAGTTTATCAATATTCATCTAAAACTGCCTCATAAAAGTTTTGTTCTTTGTAAATTGGAAAACCGGTTTTTCTTGCTTGTATAATCACATCATCTTTATTTTTTGTAAATTGCTTTATTGTTGTTTGAAATATAGATATTGAATGTTTTGATGTTATTTCTGCTTCTTTTTTGTTTTTTATTAGATTTAATTTTTTGTCGCTTATTAATAAAAGATCTATATCGCTTCTATTTTGTTCTTCTTTTTTTGATGCAGAACCAAAAAGAACAAGGGTATAAATTTCTTTGGGAATATTTTTTAAAAAGTTTCTTAATGGAGTTTTTACACCAAGATTTAGTCCATTAAATTTTTGCATCGCTATTTCTGAAAACTTTATGGCAAAAATCTTTTTGTTATTTACTTTGTAGAAAGTATTTGATTTGGTTTTTTCCTGCGTTAAAATGTTGTTCTTTACAAGTTTTCTTAAAGTATTTGTCAGTGAGCTGTCTGATAATTTTGATAATTCTTTTATTTCATTGAAGTAAATGGTGTTTTTTTTACTTTCAAAATATGCTTTGTAAATCTTGTCTTCTGGTTTCATTTGATAAACTTCCTGTTTAGCAAATGTGTTAAAAAATTTCCTATTTTTTGTTCGTTTTTCATTTTAATTAATATAAATGTCCAATATTTATAAATGCTTCTGTTTTTGGAGTGATTACTCCTGTTTTTGAAGTTATTTTTTAATAATTTTTCCCATTGAACCTAATCCAAGAATTCCTATTGTTTTTTTCATTTTTCAATTATTATTTCTCTAAAACCTTCCTTTCCAAATGTTTTTTCATCAAATATTTTAATTTTATCAAGAGATATTTTGAATATTTTTGAATCTTTATTAGAAAATTGTTTTGGGTTTTTAATTAAAGTCAAAACTTTTGGATATCTTTTAATATACATTAAACTAGCTTTAACCATTTCACTTCCCTTATTTATGGAAGCAGTTCCTAAACCTTGAATTCCTTGTAAACTATTCCCCCATTTTTGAGTTGAATCAAATATATTTATCGCAACTTTATTATTTTTATTAATATTTTTACAATGCAATGTGCTTATGTCAGTCCATATATAAAGATTAAATTCATTATCAAAAATATAGAATGCAGTGTTTGAATAAGGCTGTTTATTATTTAATGTTGATAAGGTTAATAATTTATTTTTGTTTAATAATTTTTTAATAGACTTAATTATTAATTCTTTCTCATTTTTATTCTCTGTAATAATTTTCATTTTTTTCCATAAACAGTGTAATGCCAGGATTTTCTTTTTGCGGCATTTCAGAAACTAATGCTCCATGCTCGTTTATCCAAACCTCTCCAAATTTCAGTTTATTTGAAACTCTTAATGCTCTTTGTATGTCTTTAGTCCAAACACTAGATGCAAGTCCATAATCCACATCGTTTGCTAACCTCAGAACTTCTTCTTCATCATTGAATTTAAATAATAGAATTATTGGTCCAAAAATTTCCTGCTGGCACAAATTTGATTTATGCTCAATGCCTTCAATTAAAGTGATTGGAACAAACCACCCTCCTGAATTTTTTCCTGAATAAATTATTTTTCCTTGTTTTTTTGCCTGCTCTAAAAATCTTGACACTTTTTCAAATTGCTGTTTTGAATTTAATGGTCCTAAATCTGTATTTTCATTTAGCGGGTCTCCTGATTTTATTTTTTTAATTTCTTCAGTTAATTTTTTAACAAACTTATTATAAATATCCTTTTGCAGATAAATTCGCGTCGCTGCAGTGCAGTCCTGCCCGGAATTTATTAAGCTTCCTGCAGCAGCCCCATTTACAGCAGTGTCAATATCTGCGTCATCAAATACTATAAACGGCGCTTTTCCGCCAAGTTCTAAATGCACTTTTTTTATGTTTTGCGACGCTAATTGCATTACGTGTTTCCCCGTTTCTGTATTTCCAGTTAAAGCAATAACATCTATTCCAGGATGTCTAGCTAATTCATTTCCAATTTCTTCCCCTGTTCCTGTTAAAACATTTATTACTCCGTCTGGAAAACCTGCTTTTTTTGTTAATTTTACCAACTCTAAAGTTGTCAACGGCGTTGCTGAAGAAGGTTTTAAGATTATTGTATTCCCTGCAGCAACTGCAGCTAATTTCCAGCAAGCCATCATTAAAGGATAATTCCAGGGAGTAATTGATGCAACCACTCCTATTGGCTCGCGTCTTAAAATAGAAGTTCCGTCTGATGAATATTCTGCGGTGGATTTTCCTTCTAAAATTCTGCATGCGCCTGCATAAAATTTTAAATTGTCTATTGAAAAAGGCAAGTCTCCTTCTCTCGCCATTTTTATTGATTTGCCCTGATTTTGAGATTCTAATTTTGCAAATTTTTCTAAATTTTCTTCCAATAGTTCAGCTAACTTATAAAGTTTAGATGCTCTTTCAGCAGGAGGTGTAATACTCCAGAGCTCAAATGCTTTTCTAGCTGAATTTACTGCGTCGTCAACATCTTTTTTATTGCTTCTCTGAACTTTTGCAATTGGTTTTTGAGTATATGGATTAAAAACATCCAAAGTTTGATTAGAACTGGATTTTATTTCTTTTCCATTAATAAAATTAAAATATTCTGCCACCATCTTTATGAAAATGTATATTCTGTCTTATTTAAGTTTTTTTAATAAATTTTTCCAATCTTCTTTTTCAGTTGTTTTGTGATGTTTTTCGCCTTTTTCTCCGTAAACAATTCCTGAGAAATGGCAGTGCCATTCTTTTTGCGGAAATAATTTTTTTATTTTAGTATAATCAACTTTTTTTTCTCTTGCTAAAATATGCGCAAAATCAATGCAAAAATCACAACCAGTATCTTTAACTAATTGGGAGATTTCTTCAGGAGAGCCAAAAACATTTACCTTTCCCATTGTTTCAGGAGAAATTTTTATTTTCCATTTTTTCTCTTTTATATAATTCATTAATTCCTGAATTTCCCTTTTAATATTTTTATAAGTTTCTTCTCTTGACATTTTTCCATAATATCCGGGATGAAAAACAACTCTTTTTACGCCAAGCTCTTCGCCGATTTCACAGCATTTTAAAATTCTTTTTTTGCTTGCTTCAACTTTTTCTTTTTCAAGAGAATTTAAATTAATAAAATAAGGGGCATGAATACTCAAATCAATTCCAAGTTCTTTTGCTTTTTTTCCAATTCTCTCGGCATCATCTTTTTTTATATAGACGCTGTAAGTAAAAGCAATCTCGCAAATTTTAAAACCAAATTTTTTATATTGCCCTAAAACTTTTTCAGCATTTGCAACAGGGCCTAATCCTGCTGGTCCGAATTTGATTGTCATTTTTTTATTCTGTAAAAACTTTTTTATAAATATTATTCATTATTTTTTAAAAGATATTTCTCATTTATAATAGTTTTATATTTTTGAAATCATCCTTTAATTTAGGTAATTCTTCTTTTGCTCTTTTCCAAATTCTATTCAAGCTTGCTTCAAAATAAGAATGAACAATAAAATCGCGATATCTTGAGAGTGCTTCCCAGTTAATGTGTTTATTTACATTTCTGACAGATTTTGGGATTTTTTTAGACGCTTCTCCAATTATTTCCAATCTCCTTATAACGGCATCCTGAATCTTAAGATCTCTTTTGAATCCTTCTTCGGAAATATCTCTTACATATTTTTCAATTTGTTCTATGCTTTTTTTAATGTCTTCTATAAATAACTTATAATCTCTATTCATATATTAATTGAAACCTCTTCTTTTAGTATACTTTCTCTTAATTCAGGCCTTATTGTTTCATATTCAACCAAATCCACTTTTTTTTTCAAGACTTTTTCTAAATCTATTTTTATCATTATAACCTCATCAAGACTTAGATTTTTATTCAGTTCCACTAAAATATCAATATCGCTTTTCTCTTTGTAATCGCCTCGGGCATAGCTCCCAAATATTCCTGCTTTTATAGCTTTGTGCTTTTTTAGAATCGGAATTATTTTTTCCTTAATTTTTTCTATGTTCATTATATTTTATTCTTTATTTATACTAATTTATAATCCTTACTATTTATTGCTCACTTCGTTGCACTCTAGTTTATGGGGGAGAAATTAACTTTCTTTAACGCGACGTTATATTCAATTGTCGACAGAAATATTACTTAGGGACCGGCTTGATAAGTTTATCCTGGGATTTTTTAGAAAGTTTTCTTATAGAAAAATCGTGTCTTTTTTCCACAATATAATTAAGCACTATTGAAGCGGAAGAGCTGAGATTTATACTTTCAATAATTCCATACATTGGTATTTGAATAAAAAAATCACAAGCATCTAAGACCTCTTGCGATAAACCGCGAGTCTCATTGCCGAACCACACGGCTAAATGATGTTGTGTATACTTCCCTTCAGAAAGAGCTACGTTCTTTTTACCTAACTGATGAGGAGATGTTCCTATATTTGTAAATTTCTTTTTGGCTAAGTGTTGTAAACACTCAGATGTAGAAGAAAATTTCTTCACATATAGCCATTTAATTCCAGATGCACTTAATTTTAGGAATTTCGGGTTGTCACGCATCTTTTGCCAATCGTTTGGAAGTTTCAGTTTGCCATTGTCAATTACATATATTTTGCCTACGCCTAATGCTTCAGCAGTTCTAATTATTCCCATCAAATTATTGATTAAGTTGGGATTTTCAACAACGCAGACCAATGTTCTCGATCTAAAAATTGAAACTCTATTGGCTTTTTCTCTTAAGGATGGTTTCGACATTTTTACCGCTGGATTCTGATATTGGTTTAAATAACTAGTTAGACTTAATAAAGTTTATCTTTATGTCTTCGCCAGCTTCTTTTTTCTTTATTGGAATTTCTTCAAATGAAAAAGGTTTATTTAAAATTTCTCTAAAAAAGAAACTAACAGAAGCGTATTGCAATCTTGAAGAATTAACACTCAGATTCTGAGCCAACAGATATAATTTAACTTCCTCGTTTGATAGATTAAGTCTACTTTTGTTTATAAAATCTAAAAATTTTTCAACATTGTAGGAATATGATTTTATTGTTTGGTTTGAAAATCCCTTTAAAATGCATCTCTCTTTTAATTTTTGAAGATAATTCTCTTTATCAAGAACATAATCCATAATGGAACTTATTAAAAATTATTTATTTAAAGAGATGTTTAAACTTGCAAAAATCTAATTCTAATATTTTCTTTTTAGAAAAAAAGAAGCAAAAAAATCGGCGACCCCAAAATCCACTTTAATTTTTTCCCTTCGGCATCGTTGCACTAAAAATCAACTCCTCATAATCCTGATGTTATATTCAATTTGTTTTATTTTCTCCTCAAGCTCCTTGAACTCACAACAGCAATAAATAAAAAACTAAACATTAAAGAATCATTTCCAATTATCAATCCCGTAATTCCGCCGATTAATCCAATAAAAATAAGCAAATTAAACCATTTTCTTCCGTCTTTTAATTCTTCTTTTGTATATTTTGCAAGAAGATTTCCAATTGGGATTCCTAAAATTAAAATAAAAGTTCCTATAATAATTTTTAATGATTCTAACATAAAATAATATATTCAAATGGTTTTTTATATTTAATCTATTTGCACTTTTCAAGAAACAGAAAATAAGTTTCTTCTACAAATTTATAATAATCATCTCTTTGTTTTCTAAAAAGAAATTCGCTTCCTCTGTTGCCCGTTGAAATTTCTATCTCTGGGAATTTTAAAGGCAGGGAAACTTTGATATAATGTTGCTGATAGTTTTGATGAGATCTTCTATTTATCTTTGGTTCAAAAAATATTGCTGGTCCAATTTCTCCTCTTTTTTCATATTCAAAAGGAATTTCAAAAATTTTTGATGCAAGTTCTTTTAGATTTTTATGCGATACATTAACAGAAACAGCGTCAGCAAATTTTTTATGATGCAAACTAAGATAAATCCTTTCATAAGCTCCATAAATAGAGACTTTGTTTGGTTCAGGAAAGATTTTTCTTAATCTGGAAAATAAAATTTTTGTCATTCTTTTTATTATTCTCTTTTATTTTTAAATTAATATACTAAACTAAAACTCTTTCCCTTTGTATGTTGAAAAGAAAAAATACTTTCCAAAGTCAATATGGATTTTTTCCAATTTATGTTTTATCAAAGGACCATTATCCCCCCATTTTGATATTACTGTTCCGTCTTTTTGATAAACTCCCATATGTTCTGGTTGGTTAATTGAATGCCCATAAATTATTGTATCGCCAGGTTCTGGATTTCCTGTATGTTCTAAAATTCCGGGGATTAATTCCTGAATCGTTGCATCCCCAATCGCATATTTAACACAATCAATTCCGCGATTTCTGTCAAGATATTTAACTCCTTCTAATTCATCCCAATATTTTTTTACGCCTTCCCTATCAAGCCAAATTAAAGCCTGCCAAATTTTTATTCTTTCATCTTTATTTTTAAGTTTTCCTATTTTTTGTTTCAAATATCTTTTTTTTAAATCTGGAAAATCTTTTATTTCTGGCACTTTGTTCATTGTAAGCAGATTTATCAGGTTAAAGGTCATTATTTTTATTATTATCTTTTATTTTTAAATTAATATATTCTTCAGTGCTCATAAAAATTTAAAACCCCCGAAAATTTAATAAAATCATGTACAAAAAATTTCTTATACTCGCAAGCAAACAGGATGAAGCAGGAATGAATATAGCAACACAGCTTTTACAATTTAGAAAAGCTCCTGTTTCGGGAATTTTATTGCAGGAAGAAAAATTTTTTGATGTATTTTTTGTTGAGAATTCAATTTTATATGAAGAAAATTTGGATCTTGATAAGCTCAGCGAATATGATTTTGTAATATTTGCGTCAAAGCACAAGTCAGAAAAACATGAAAAATCTTTGACAGTTCATGCTCCCGGAAATTTCTATTTTGAAGAGCCGAAATTTGGAGGCAAGCCAGGAAAAGTTTGCAAAGCTTCTGCCATTTTTCAAAAACAAATTTTTAAAAAATTAAAAGAGAACGCAGAAAAGTCGGCTCTTAAAAAATATAATGTAACTTTAGAGGCTACTCATCACGGTCCATTAATTAACAAGCCATGTCTTTTTATTGAAATAGGTTCAACAGAAATAGAGTGGAAAGACAAAAGAGCGGGCTTTGCTGTGGCAAAAACAATTTCAGAAGCAATTGAACAATTTAAAGAAAACAAATATCATGAAATTGTCATCGGAATTGGCGGTCCGCATTATTGCCCCGAATTTAACAAGCTCCAATTAGATTCTAATGTTGCAATTTCCCATGTTATTCCAAAATACATCTCGCCAATTACAGAAGAAATGATTAAAGAAGTTTGGAAAAAAACAGATGAAGAAGTTGATTTTGCAATAGTTGATTGGAATGGTTTGGGAAATGCAGAACAGCGTCAGAAAGTTATTGATGTTTTGGAAGAAATAAAACTTCCTTGGAAAAAGTTGGGGGATGTTGAGAGGTGAAAGATATAAAAAAAGATTAAATTTAATAAAATTAAAATGCCAAAAAAATCATTTTCTGAAAAATGCTATGAATTATTAAAAAAAGTTCCAAGAGGAAAAGTTACAACTTATAAAATTTTAGCAGAAAATTTAAAAACAAAAGCTTATCGCGCTGTTGGAAATGCGATGAACAAAAATCCTTACGCCCCTAAAGTTCCGTGCCATAGAGTTGTAAACAGCAATGGAAAAATTGGGGGGTTTGCTTCCGGAGTTAAAAATAAGATTAAGATGCTTGAAAGAGAGGGGATAATCATAAGAAAAGGTTATGTAGATAATTTCGAAAAAGTTGTTTATAGTTTTTAGAGACAAAAAACAGGTTTTACAGAAATATTCAAACTGAAAATTTCACCTAAACTTTTTCTAAAGAAAAATATTTAAATAAGTAATTTTACTTGAGATATTTATGACAAATATAACTCTTTCAATAGAAGAGGATATTTATAAAAGAATGAAGAAGCATTCAGAAATTAAGTGGAGTGAGTTTGTTAGAAAAATTATTTAAAAAAGAATTGAACAACTTGAACAAACCGGAGTAAATGATTGGGAAGATAAAATTTATCTTGCAGATGAAAAACTTTTGTCTGAATCTTGGTTATCCGAAAAAGATGAAAAGGCTTTTGCTTATCTAAAATAAATTTTATACGCCCAGAGCAGGAATCGAACCTGCGAACCCCGAAGGGTCGAGATTAGCAATCTCGTGCAATACCACTATGCGATCTGGGCTTGGACCAGGAGCGTTTAGCCAAATTTATTTGAGCTTATGCGATCTGGGCATGATTATAGAATTAATTAAGAAGTTTTAAAGGTTTTGTCTGAATTTTGCAGAGCAGAATATTTTTATCTTTTTTCAACAGAATTTATTTAAACTTATAAACAAGTTTTAATATTAATGCAATTAATTTTTAATCTGAAAAGTATAAAAACTAAAAGATTTATCTCATGTTATGACAGAGATTAAAAAAATAAAAGAAAAAAAATCAATTTTAGAACTTCTTGAATTTGGAATAATTAATATTGATAAATCTTCAGGGCCAACAAGTTTTAATGTTTCTGATTTTGTCAAGAAAAAATTAAATTTAAGAAAAACTTCTCATTTTGGAACTCTTGACCCAAAAGTTACAGGGGTTTTGCCTGTTGCATTAAATCGCGCCTGCAAATTAACAGGATATTTTTTGGGAGAAGATAAAGAATATGTCGGAATAATGAGGGTGCATGAAGAAATTTCTCTAGAAAAAATAAAAGAAAAAATAAAAGAAAAATTTCTTGGAGTAATAAAACAAACTCCCCCCGTAAAATCAAGAGTAAAAAGAGTTGAAAGGGAAAGAGAAATAATTTCTTTTGAAATTTTGGAGCAGAGTGAGAATAAAAAAGATTATTTGTTTAAAACAGAAGTTCAGGGAGGAACTTATATCCGAAAATTAATAGATGATTTGGGAAAAGAGCTCTGCTCGCGACCTCACTCGGTAATTGGTAAAGATAATTTATCCTCCGTGAAATCGCTCGGAATTGGCGCGCATATGCTAGAATTACGAAGAGTAAGAGCAGGAATATTTGAAGAGGATTCAATTGTTAATTTATATGATTTTGAAAAAGCAGTTGATGAATATGAAAAAGGAAATGAAGAAAATTTAAGAAAAATTATAATTCCTGCAGAAATTATTTCAGAAGTTTATCCTGTTTTGGAAATAAAGCCGGACAATCTAAAAAAGATATTAACGGGAAAACCAATAATGTTTGAAGATTTAAAGAAAACACCAAAAGAAAATATTGGAAAGATAATTTCTGTTTTTTGTGAGAATAAATTTGTAGGGATGTATAAAGTAATGAATTCTGGGGAGATGTTTGCTAAGGCAAATTTTGTGATGCAGGAAATAAAAAAATAATTATCTATTTTAGAATACGATAAGTATTATAAATGAATTCTAGATGATAAATACATGGAAGAATTAATAAAAGAAAATTCAGAACTTGTTGAAACAATTTTAAAAAATACAAAAATTTCAAAAAAGGTATTAGCAAATATGGTTCAAATCTATAAATTAAAAAATGATTTCCATTCAATTAATTTTTCTTTAGATAATCGGGGTTTATGGTGGGATGCAGATATTTTTCTTAAAAATAGAATAAATTCTAAAGAGGAATTTTATAAATTCTTGGAAAAAAATAATCTGCTTGTTGCAAAGGTCGGGGGTTATGGGGATGAAATTTATCGTCCAGATTATATTACAGTAATGAATTATGGAGAAGGAAAAAAGAGCGAGTTAAGGGGTAATTTTTATAATCCAGGAAAAATCAGTCATCGAAAACAATAACCTTATAACTTTTATTTTTCTAATTAACTTATGCGCCACTTAATATATTTTTCAAACTCAGCAGTAACTTCCGGAAATGCTTTGGCTCAAAGAGATTTAATGCAGGCAGGAAGAATGGATATTGCAATCCATAGTTTTATTCAGGGAGTTTTTTTGTCTCATGATTTTAGAAAAGATGTGAAATTTCATTTTATTTTTTATGGAATGCCTGACCCTCCAAAACATATTGAAATTCAAGTGACGGATGAATTGGAAATTTCAAAGAAGGACATTGGAAATTTAATTAAAAAAATTCTCTACAAATATAAGAAAGGAGAAAAAACCAATCCTCTTCCAGGATGTTTTATTGAAAAAAAATCTTTTTTAAAAGTTGCAGAAGAACTTGCAAATTCCGGATGTGAAATTTTTATTTTAGATAAAAAGGGCGCAGATATTCGTGAGGCAAAAATTTCAGAAAATTGTGTTTTTATTCTAGGAGATCATGAAGGACTTCCAAAAAAAGAATTAAAAAGATTAAAACAAATAGCGACGCCTGTTTCAATCGGCCCAAAAACTTATTTTGCGAGCCAGACAATCGCAGTTGTAAATAATGAATTGGATAGGCGAGCGACTTTGCGAGAGTAATTTTTAGTTATTGATAACGAGCGGGGTCGGGAGCAGAAATCTTTAATAACTAAAATTTGTTTCTTAAGATATGAAAAAATCTATAAGAGTATACATTACAGGAAATATTCAGGGAATTTATTTCAGAAGTTTTATTAAAGAAAATTCTGAAAGATATAATGTCAAAGGTTTTGTCAGGAATTTAGAAGATGGAAGAGTGGAAGTTTTTTTAGAAGGAAATTCTGAAGATGTTAACAAAATGATTGAAGTTTGCAAAATCGGCCCTAAAAATGCCCAGGTAAGAGATGTCCAGACTAAGCAGGAAAAATTCCAGGATTTTAAAAATTTTAAAGTTTTGCACATATAAAATGCCGGCAAAAATTCACCTGCATAAAATAAAAAAGAACAAGTGATAATTTAAAAAGTTAATTCATAAGTAAAATGATATACACTAATTCCGACGGAGGCGCGCGGGGCAACCCCGGTCCGGGAGCAATCGGAGTAATAGTTCGGGAAGATGAAAAAATTTTAATAAAGCACAGCCAAAAAACAGGCAACTATCTTACAAATAATCTTGCAGAATATGAAGCATTAATTAAAGCCCTTGAGCTCGCCTTAAAATTTACAGATAAAGAACTAACTTGCATTTTAGATTCAGAATTAATTGTAAAACAACTTTTAGGCGAATATAAAGTAAGAGACCCAAAACTTCTTGAATTATTTTTAAAAGTCCAAAAATTGCAGGAAAAATTCCAGAAAATAATTTACAAGCACGTTTCAAGAGAAGACAAATATCAAATTCTCGTTGATGAAATGTTAAATGACACTTTGGACAGGGAATTAGGCGTCAAGAGATCAAGATATAGAAGAGTTTATTCTTAGAATATGGGCACAAATGTGGCACTTTTGAACAAGAGTAGAACCAAAATTTTTAATACTCCTATGTCCCCAACCAAATATAAAAAACATTTTTTATCCCTCGTAACTTTCAATCAAATCAGGGATTCTTTTGTATAATATCTCACAATTATCACAACTTTCCACATAACATAGAGCAGTATAAAATTCATTACTTTTTGATACGTCAGGTGTTAAAACCTCTCCAAAAGCACTAGAACGGGAAGCTAAATTTCCGAAATTATCAATAACTGAAGTAGCTTTAATTATTAAATCATCTTCATATAAATCACATCTAACCTTGATATTTCTTGCTTCAACATTTCCATAATTATATAACCAATAATCAAAAAACATCTCACTTGAGTTATCCTCATTAATTGCCCAATCATAAATTTGAGCATCCAATATTGACTTTTCTTCAGGACATTCATTAATAAAATCTGAACAAGTTTGCTCATTTATTTCTTGAGGAGCAGATTTTGTAAAATATAATCCCGCAAAAGCGATGACTGCAATCAAAAGAATCGCAAATATAATCTGGTAAGTATGATTTTCTTTTGCCATAATAAAATAATATACAAGAACTACTTTAAAAACTTTTCTTTTTTCGCTTACAATTTGCTAATAGATTGTTGAATTTGTTTCTTAAGCCAAATTGCATATAGATTGCTATGGAATTGCTAAAAGCAATAGGTTTCATAAAGAGAGGGAAAAATAGAAAAGAAGTTTTTATGAATTTAGATAAACCTATGATGCCTTCTGAATTAGTTATAAAAATTTACAAGAGCAACAGCAACACATATTTTAATCTTGTTTCTCGTGCTTTATCTGAATTAAGAGACAAAAAGCTTGTTGAGGTTGTAAATCCAGAAGATAGAACAGGAAGGATTTACAGAAGAACAAAAGAAGGTGGGAAAGTTGCTAAAGAATTAAGTTAAGCCAAGTTAAATTAATCAAACTCTTAAAATATTCAAATTTTTGAAACAGAATAAACTTTTAAACTTGAATTCTCTATTTTAATCATGGGACGCGAAGAACAAATAACTCAAGAGAGGCTAAGAAAAATTAGTGAATTAAAAAAGCAAGAAATAAATCCCTATCCAAATAAATTTGACAAAAAGCAAACTTGCGCTGAATGTTTAAAATTAAAACTTGGAGCAAAAGTCAAAACTGCCGGAAGATTAATGACTAAAAGGGATATTGGTAAAATTGCTTTTTGTGTATTAAAAGATGATTCCGGAAAAATACAGCTTGTTTTTCAGGAAGGAGAAACCCCTCAAAAAGAAAAAGATTTTTTTAAAAAATATTTAGATTCCGGAGATTTTGTTGGTGTTCAGGGAGAGATTATAAAAACAAAAACGGGAGAGATTTCTATTTTAATAAAAAAAATTGAAATTCTTTCTAAATCAATATTGCCTTTGCCTGAAAAATTTCATGGAATTGCAGACGAGGAAGAAAAGCTGAGAAAAAGATATCTTGATATTTTAATGAATCCTGAAGTCAAGGAAATGTTTGTAAAAAAATCAAAATTCTGGAATGCAATCAGAAATTTTTTATTAGAAAAAGGATTTTTAGAAGTTGAAACTCCTGTGTTGGAAAATTCTGCCGGAGGGGCGGCAGCAACTCCGTTCAAAACTCACCACAATGCATTAGATATAGACATTTTTTTAAGAATTTCAATGGGAGAACTCTGGCAAAAAAAATTAATGGTTGCCGGCTATGAAAAAACTTTTGAAATTGGAAGGCAATTCAGAAATGAGGGAATAGACATGGAGCACTTGCAGGATTACACACAAATGGAATTTTACTGGGCTTATGCAAATTACGAGGATGGAATGAAATTAGTTGAAGAAATGTACAAGAAGATTGCCAAAGAAATTTTTGAAACTTTAAAATTTGAAAGTCATGGCTATAAAATTGACTTGGGGAAAAAATGGGAAATTTATGATTTTGAAAATTTAATAAAAAAAGAAACAAAAATAGAAATATACAAATCAGATAAAAAAGAAATTCTAAAAAAATTAGAAGAATTATCCCAAAGGGATGACCCTCGCGGGCCTTCCTCAAAGGATGACTCTGGTGAGCCTTCTGGTGAGCCTAAAATAGATCTTGATTTAAATTTAGATAAATGGAAGATGATTGATTTACTATGGAAATATTGCAGGAAAAAGATTTCAGGTCCGGGATTTTTAATTAATCAGCCGGTAGAGCTTTCTCCGTTGGCAAAAAGAAATTCCGAAGATTCAAAAAAAGTAGAACAATTTCAGGTGATTATTGCAGGAACAGAATTAGGGAATGGATATTCAGAATTAAATGACCCAATTGACCAGGAAGAAAGATTTAGAAGACAATCGGAATTAAAAAAAGCAGGAGACAAAGAAAGTATGGAACATGATAAAAGTTTTGTTGAGGCATTAAAATACGGCATGCCCCCAACTTGCGGTTTTGGAGTTTCAGAAAGATTATTTTCATATTTAATGAATAAGCCAATAAGAGAGTGCGTGATTTTTCCGTTAATGAAATCTGAAATTGGAGAGAAAAAAGATTAAAAGAATTATTATTTTTTAGAATAAATTAAAAACGTCTTCTATATTTTTGTTCATTTTCCAATTTTTTCGCAACATACCACCCTTCTAAAGAAGTTTTCTGAGAAATATAAAGATTATCTAAAGAATCTTTTTGATTCATATAAAAATTTTCTAATGAATGAGACTTCGCCTGATAAATTGAATCAGTTTCATATTTATCTTTTAAACGATTATCATTTGACTCTTTATTTGATGCAAATCCTGCAACTGCAATACTTAACATTGTCGCGCCAATAAGCATCTCGCTTAATTTATTTGTGATTGATTTTCTTTTTTTCATTTTTAAAATTAATTTTAATATTTTTTAGCTTTATAAATGTTTCGTTAATTTTATTTAGAAATAGTGGTAACTTAACAAATAGAAAAATCTCTTAAAATTTATTTTTTATAATCTCAATAAACAGTAGAATCCCAAATTTTTTTTAGACGCTATTCTTGAAACACATACTAAAGAAATTTTAAAATAAAATATTTTAAAAAATCAAATGAGGCTTTTAGTAGCTCTATGCTGAAATTCTCGGCGAACCTTGCGTAGCTATGCAGCATGCCGTATGACAACTGCTCACCAGAGGCACCCAAACCCCGTTCCTCTCGTACTAGAGGGTTGTTTCACTCAGACAATAACACACCTAGTAGATATTATACAAACTGTCTCGCGTATCTTATTCCAATCTTTCGAATTGGGATGGACTATACCATCATCCTTCTCTTAATGAGTTAGGAGATCGGCGTATTAACATATTTATTTAATTCATATGTTCCAAAATTTTTCACATGAATGCTTAGGTTCTATTTTCATGCGCCGTCTTCCGACGGACTTAAAGTCTCTACGGGGATAAAAATTTTTTTACAACTTCATAAGTCATTGTTCTCTTTTTGGAATAATTAAGTTCCTTAAATTTGTCAACTAATTTACAAATTTCCAAAAAATTTTCTTTTGACTTTTCGCTTTCAAGTTTATTCAGAATTTCAATTCCAATTTCAACTTGTTTTTTCTTTAATTTTACATAAGGTTGTAGAAGTTTTAATATTCTGTAAACTTCTTTTGGTTCAACAATTGTATAATCACTTATTCCAGTTTTTCTATGACGAATATATCCTGCTTCAAATATCTCTTTTAACCATTCTAAAATCTCTTTATTTTTTGTATTCTGATAAAAAGCGATTGAACTTCTTATCTGAAATTTTAGTTTGTAATCTGGTCTTGAAACTATTTGAAAGAATACGCTTCCGTCACCATCTAAAAAACCTGCAATATAAGCAATTGTTGTTGAATCAATTAATTTCATCTTCCCTCGGTATTGCCATATTTTTCTTATTAATAATTCTTTGTCTTAATCAGACAGGGAATCTAAGAAAAGATTAGGTTTCACCGATATGAGCCGATTTTATTTTTCAACGGATTTCTCCGAAGCAACGCCGCTTTGTTGACGTTCTTAACCCAGCTAACGATCCCTTTTAATGCGTGAACTCCGACACCCTTGGCCGCTTCTGCACGACCAGGATAGGGAGAGCCGACAGCGAAATACCAAACCGCTCCGTCAATATGGACTATCAGGAGCGACTAGCTTATTATCCTTGGGGTAACTTTTCTATCAGACACGGCTTCTATTAAAAAAGCACGTGGGTTCACTAGGCCAGACTTTCGTCCCTGCATTTCTTGCTTTTCAAAATACAGTCAGACAAGCTTTTGCCCTCGCACTCAACTCCAGATTTCCAAGCTGGATGAGCTTGTCTTTGGGTCCTATGGATATCTTTTCCACAGGGTGCCGCCCCAGCCAAACTGCCCGCCTGCTGCTGTCCTCTAAAGAGTAAGCAAATTTAAACAAAGTAAGTAGTATTACACTTTTGCTCCACTGCCACCGAAATGACAGCTTCTACGCTCCTACTTATTCTATGTATTTCATTTAAATTCACAACAACAAGTTGCAGTAAAGTTCCACAAGGTCTTCACTTCCCACTAGGCGTCTCCGGTCTTTTCACCGGACAATATTTTCAGAGGGCTCCAACTAGGGACAGTGACAACCTCGTTAAACCATTCATGCAAGTCGCCATTCAGACGACAAGGTATTACGCTCATAATTTATTTTTGTTGCTGTCGTTTTCACGACGATTAATTATTTCTAATTAATTCTTTACATCGCTGTAAAGTTCGGACTATATCTTCACAATTTAATATCTTCTATAAAATTCTTATCAATTCTTTTTGTTTTAGAAGCCACATTTTTCAAATGATATGAAATCATCTTGTTATTGCCTATTGCAATATAAGTAATTTCTTTTTCAAATCTTTTAATTGATGCATTAACTGCTCCGGAAAAATCTCCGTCGTTTGAAACAAGAAATGCTTCATCATAAAGATTTGCCTGCGCATCTAAAACTAAATCAAGCGCTAAATTAACATCTGTTGCTTTTTCAACAAAGTATATTTTTCCATCTTGTTTTCTTTTTTCTAATCTGCCAAAGATGATTGAAAAATTTTCAATTTCTCTAATTTTATCAAAGAAACTTTGTTGTTTGGCATACATTTCTGGATTGTTTAATTGTTCTATTGGAGCAATATAATATTTTATTTCTATTAAATTATTTTCTCCAGCTAATTTCTTGCAAAACTTTTCAATATCAATTTTGCAATTAAATGTTTTATTGACAGAAAAATAAAAATTACAACTCGTCTTTTACTTTTGTAATTAATTTATTTTAGCCAAAAGCAAAAAACTCGCCGTCAATATATATCACAATTCTTTTCATTATTAAAATAAATCATAGAATCCGTGAAGATCCTATGGAGTTAATTAATATGATTAATGTTAATGCACTTATAAATTTTTCTATTAAACTATGTCAAGCGTTCAGTCTCTGAGGATTCTAGAATTAATTAAATACTCTTACCAAGAGAATAAGCAATTGGTTTTGAATATCTATCAAGATTACCTTCGGGTTCTTCAATAAGATATGCTTCATTTCCAACCCAAAGCACACCCGTGTTAGGTATAATCTTTTCTTTAAACTTTTTCCGTTTTTCTTCTGATGTTGCAATTCTGCAGTCCAAAAGAATCTCTAACGGGTTTTTTGTTTGTGTTTTCATAATTTATTTATGAATCCAAACTATTTAAACTTTTTGTTTTTGTTATTTCTTTTAAATTACAACTAATTCTAGCCTTTCCTGCTGATTGTCCGCAATTTGAAATTTTTACTGACGATAAAATTAAATTTTTTTTAATTTACCGACGAGTATTCAAATATTCTCGGATTTTCCAGCATATAGCTTGATTTTCTTCAAATTGGTTTAATTTTAATTCTGTAACTTTTCAACTATTTATTTTATAACTCTTGAAGCGTCATTTCTCGACGAGAAATGCCGTAAGGCAGCGTTATCTACCTTAAGAGAGTCATAGTTACTCCCGCCGTTTGATGGGCCTTAGCCCCCTTGAAAAGGGGTTTGAGAAACCACCACTGGGCAGGTCTCACCACGTATACAAGTCCTTTCGGATTAGCACGTGGCTACGTTTTTGTTAAACAGTCGGGCCATCTTTGTTACTGTGATCCACCAGTGCCGGTTGTTGGTACAGCTATTAAATCAAGAATATAATCTTTTCACTTGCTCCTGGAATCAGCAATTTTGTTTAGTAAATTCTTCTGCATCTATGGATTACCCTCAACAGATTTCTTTACCAAAACATTTTTTCAAATGGTTGCTTATCCGAAAGCATATTATATTATGTAAGATTTAATTAGTCCAGGAATATTAACCTGATATCCATCGTCATGCGCAGTTAAGACACAACTTAGGCGCTGACTAACCCTCGGTTAACATATATTGCCGAGGAAACCTTGCCCTTTCGACGTTTTCCATTCTCAGGAAAATCACATCCTACTATCACCAGGATTCTCATTAGTTTTCGCTCCAATCTTTCTCTCGAAAAATCTTCTGTGCAAAAACCACGCCTGCTTACTCGAATACCCAACTGGGTATCGCTAAAGTATCGGTACTATGTTTAGCCCCGTCCATCTTCAGGGCCCTAAACCTCAATAGGTGAGCTGTTACGCTTTCTTTGAATGATAGCTGCTTCTAAGCTTACATCCCCAGTGTCTCAGGTTTAAGACACCTTTTGTTACACTTAACATAGAAATAGCTCCTGCGAGCTTTATCCGTACTTTACGCCGCCAACAAACTAAAGAGAAGTAAACTTCTCATTACTCCAAATAAATTTGGATTAGACAAGACTATACGTAGGCATATTTCAGCAGGAACCAGCCATCGCCAAATTAGATAGGCTTTTCACCCCTATTCACAGGTCATTCGAGTGCATGTTCACAACACCGGTTCAGCCCTCCATCTTCCTTTCGAAAGACTTCAGCTTGCCCATAAATAGATCATCTGGCTTCAGGTCTTACCCATGTGACTAACGCCTTTTCAGACTTGCTTGCGCTTTGGTTACTCATTATAAATGATTAGCCTCGCCACATAAAAAAAATCCCTGGCTCGTTTTTCAAAACGTACGCTACAAATCTTTTCCCCGAAGGGATTAAGACCAGTAGCAAACTGTAGCTAGTAAATTTCAAATCTTTTCAACCTCTATCAAGAGTACTTTTCAGCTTTCCCTCGCGGTACTGGTGCGCTATCGGACTTTGGTTTATATTTAGGGTTAGCAGTTAATCCTGCTATATTCAGACCTCTAATTCAAGAGGCCCTACTCTTTGAGCGTCGCCATTGCATTTTCGTCTAAGGGACTATCACCCTCTAAGGTCCTTCTTTCCAGAAGAGTTTGACTCAATACTTTAGGTTGAATGCTCACCACATCTCTGCCCATCTTTCGACGA
>JWKY01000015.1 GCA_000806015.1 archaeon GW2011_AR19
AACTCCAGAGCTTTTTCATAATCTTTTTGCGCCAGTTTTGGTTTTTTTTCTCCATCCCAGACATCTCCTTTTTTTGAATAAGGAGAATAAATATCTCCCCTATAGATATCTCCCCGAATTTTATAAAATTCTGGATTTTCTGGAGCTAATTCAATTGCTTTAGTATAATCTTTTAATGCCTCGAGTAAATTCTTTTTTTTATAAAATATTTCTGCTCTTGCTATATACGCATCTAAAAAAGATTCATCCAAACCTACTGCCATAGAATAATTTTTAAGAGAATTATTTTTATCTCCTAATGCATTATAAGAGTCTCCAAGAAGTTTATATGCTCTTGAGTTAGTAGAATCTATCTCTATTGCTTTGTTAAAATATTCAATTGATTTTTTAAATTGTTTTGTTTTATTTAAAAAAAATCCAATAGCTCTATATTCTCCAGATAAAAATTCATTTTCAGTTAAAGGTTTTATTTCTTTATTCTCTTTTATAAATTTTTTGTATAACTCCCCTGGTTGCTCTTCTCCAAAAGTTGTTTCCCAATTAATAAAATTTAAACTATCCAAAGCATATCTTGCAAAAAAATGTTCTCCAATTTTCATTGGAACAATTTGAAATTTTTTTTTAGACGCAACTTCTAGATATAAAATTAAAAAATGAATGGAATTAAGATTTTTTGTTTTTAGAGATTCACAAAATAAAAGTTCTGGTTCATTTTTATAGGAAAAATTACTGTTCTTTAGGGTTAAATCAATGCCCTTTAGATTATTAATTGCTTGTATTTTTTTATAGTTTTCATCTGCTCCCCCAAAAAAAATATCTTTTCCAAGCTTATTAACAATAGAATCCAAAGTTTGATAATCAGAAAGCTGAACATTAAATCCTGCTTCTTTTTCTAAATCAAGCAGTTCTTTTGCATAATGAACTTTTTCTTTTTTTATGGAGTCTAAAATAGTAATTTGTTCTCCGGAATTTTTTATTTGCGCTGTTACAGGATTATTACTTAATGAATAAAGCATTCCAGATAAGATAAGCAATTTTTTCATGAGCTGAACCATGCCCCCACCTATTCTTTTAAGATTATAAATCTTTCGTAATGTATTAATTATAAAGTTACTACGGAACGGAAAGGTATTTAAATATCCAAAGAAATTATTATGGATATGAAAACACTGAATTATTTAGTTGCTGGAATGATTGCGGGAAGTTTAAATTTAGGAATTGTTGAAAATGTAAATGGACAACAGATGAACATAAAAAAAGGATTTTCATTTCAGAAAAATATGCAAGAACAAATAAAATGTTTAAAAGAAAAAACAAATTTTTATTATAATAAAATAAAAGGGACAAAATCAGAATATTTTGAGAACATACCCTGTAAATGTTTTGACATTAATAAAAATGATTCTACTTATGATGCCCTGATATTAACTAATCCTTTAGATAGTTTAGAATATATTAGCCTAGATAAAAATTCAAAAAATAAAATTTCGGCGGATTTATACTCTAAAGAAGAAGATTATCCAGAGTTAATTATTATACATAATCCAAATAATGGTAAATCCAAAATTTACGTGTTTGGAAAAGATTATCAAGACTTTGCAAATAAACCAGAAAATTTAGAGGCAAGTATGGGTTTTATGCTGTATGATTCATTCAAAAGAGAGATATACAAAGATTATAAAGAATCAAAATTAAGTAAAAAATGAAAACCTTAACAAAAATTTTATTCGGAACAGCTTTAGCAACAGCATTAAATCTTAATTCTTATTCTCAAACTCCTAAAAACACAATGGTCGTATATGTGAGCGTTGACGATAAAAAAGATGAAGCTATTGTTAATGTTGATTCTATAAAATCATATAATATTTCATTTTCAGTTGAAAAAAATAATTTACTTGATTTAATGATGGGTGGAAAACCAAAAGAAAATAAATCCGAAAATAAAACAAAACTTTATATTGTTAGAAAAACAAAAAATGAAACAATAGTAATTCCGGCAATGACTGAAGGAGGATATGATTTTTCAAAAGATTCTAAAAAAGAAATTGAAAAACAAGTCAGGGAATTTGTAAAAGACGAAAAGATTTCCATTTCTGATGCAGTAAAATATGATTCTGGCGAGATGTTTATGGAAATTTTTGGAGATGATAAATGAAAAAATTAAAATGCTCATTCTACGAGCAAAAAGGCGAATTTTTAGCACATGAAAAAGATGAATTAACCTTAAGGTATTTTATAGGAGATTATGATAATTACAATCTTTCTTCTCCAGAAATACATAAAAAATTTAATAAAGTTTATAAAAAAAATCTTGTTTCAGAAGAAGATATCTATGAAACTCAAATTCCAAAAATATACTCTAAATATTATAATTATAAAATAAACGGGGTAAAAGTACAATTCTATTCAAAAAATCAAAAATTAAATAGAACAATCCGCCCTACAACAATTCGCGTTCAGGGATTAGAAAAGAGTATAGAGAAATTAGTAATAGAAATGAAAAAAGAATTTCATATGGAAACATTTATATAAAAAATGAAAACCTTACAAAAATTAACGCAAAATGAATTTGGAATATTCTCTCTCGCGAATGGTATAGAAATAAGCAGTAGAAATCTTTTAAGAAGCGGTAAAATAAAAACTCTAGTTGTAGAACACCCGTGTTTAGATATTTCTAATGTTATAAATGAAATGTCTGATAAAAAATCAAATTTTATTCCTGAAGATGCTAAT
The DNA here is from genome assembly GCA_000806015.1 of archaeon GW2011_AR19. Classification (GTDB taxonomy): domain Archaea; phylum Nanobdellota; class Nanobdellia; order Pacearchaeales; family GW2011-AR1; genus JWKY01. The sequence goes on from JWKY01000015.1 coordinate 2,734, forward strand.
GCTTATGTTACATCTGATTTTTCACCAGAAACACAGCATTTAAAAAAATATGATTCGGGAAAAGAAAAATTTTATTCTGTCTATGCTATTCAGTTTTATTATGTTTATTGATTAATTTTTAATCTTTAATTAGATATAACTCGCCATGCCGTGCGCTTTTTTGTAAGTGTTAAATAAACTAAATGCTGTTTCGCCTGCTTTTCCCGCAACCAATGGTCTTATTAATTCGGCTTCTATCCAACTCTCTTTTTTAATTAGTTTTATTTTATCTTCTTTTTTTTCAGAAGATTTTTCGGATTTTTTTTCATATTTTCCAATTAACGCCAAAAAAGGATTAACTTCATTTGATTTTTTATTTTCTTTTTCAACCACTTCATCTTTTTCATTTAAAAAAGAATCTATCTCTTCCTGCAATCTTTCCAAACTGTCCGTTGTTGCGCCCTCGATAAGCCCAAAAACATCTTCTAAATCTGATTTCGAAAGCTCCTGATTTAATTTTTTTATCTCGTCGTCATTTAAAACATAAGCCCTGAATGTTACCGTCGTTTTTCCCCCAAAAGTATAATGCGCCTGCTGTGAGCTTACTCTCTGGGGAATTCCTCTGAAATAAAAATCAACTAAAATGCAGACATAATAATCTCTTTTTTGTTTTTTTAAAAAATTGTCTTTTGAAAATTCCAGAGGAAGATCTCCTGCAAGCGCTGAAGATTTAATATCAAGTTTTGATTTTCCAAATAAAGTTAGTTCAAGAAGAATTGTATTAAAAGTCTTGACTAAATCAACACTTCTTCCAGATTCTTTTTGTTCAAGCTGTTGCGCAGATTTTAAATATGGTTTTGCCCAGCGAGAATAAAGTTTTAAGCTGTTCACCTGGCTTCTCAAATAATTTTTTTCTAATTCGTATCTTTTTTTTAATTCATTTTCAGATTGAGTCAGCCAAATATTAAATTCTTGTATTCTCGGTTTCAAAATTCTTTTAACGCGGTCATTTAAATCAATCTTGTCAGCTTCTTTTTCATCTGCTACGGATAAAAAAGCATCAATTAAAGTTATAAATCCTGCCTGACCAAGCGCCATGGATTTTATAGAAGAATTTCCTTTTTGTATATCAACTTTATCCATCCAAATTTGTTTCAGGGAAAGTACGGCAGCGTCGCGAATTAATCTATCTTTTGATTTAAGTCCATTGTATTGCTGCAATCTTGTTTTAAAATCCTTTAAGTCATAAATTAAATTTAAAACACTTCTTAAAACAGCGTTGATGTCTGCCAGAATTTTTGCTCCTTGCTGCTGCATAATTGTCGCTCTCTGTCCAAGCTCGCCAAAATGTCCAGAGCCCGGAGAAGAAGTAAAATTATCAATAAATTTTTCTGTTTTTAATCCAAAATCATTCATTAAATCTGTAATAAAAAAATAAATAGGCTCTAATCCTTCTGCAGCTGAATCATATCCGAGGATATGTTCTGCCTCAGGCTTGCCCTTTTTTTTGTAATACTCGCTGACTCTCTGAATGATCTCTGAAACTGATTCCACCATTAATATTGATATAGTTTAGTATTTAAAAAAGGTTTCTAATTGTTCTTGAATAACAAAATCAAGGAAATAGGCTGTGTTGTATGATTCATTAATTTTTCAAATTTTAATTTTCCTATAATTTTATTGGCAAAATTTTAAAAGATTAAAGGGCGGGTCTTCGAGCTTTAGCTCGAACTTGGAGTGGGAATTAAGGAAAATTAAAATTTGGCATTTTTATCGCTCAATTATGCAACACCCTAAGGAAATAACTAAATTTATAAATAATTCATTTGTTCATTATTCATGGGCTTGTTTAAAAAAAAGAAAAAAGTTTTAGATTTAACGAGATATAAAAAAAGATTTCCTCAAGAAGAACCGCAGGAAGAAGAGATAAAAGATTTAACTCAAAATTCTAATTTACAAACTGCGACGACAAATCCTGTAAATACCGGAAGTTCAGGAGGATTTCTTGGAAACTTTTTTGGTTTTGGCGGCTCAAGCAATTCAACAGAAAACGCGTCTCAAACATCTGCAGAATCTCCATCTTCTGATTTAGAAGAAAGACGGCAAAAGCTTGTAAAAAGATTAACTTATATGACTGACAAACTTGAAGAACTTTCAAACCAAATTTACAAATTACAACAAAGAGTTGAATTGCTTGAAAGAAAATCAGGTTTTGGCGGAGAATAAAATTAAAATGAAAACAAAAAAAGAAATTTTTGAAGAAAAATTTATATCAATATCAGAAGCAATAAAACAGAAAGAAGGAAAAGTTGCAGTTCGCGGCTGGATTTATCGGGAAAGGGGAAGCAATAAAATGAAATTCTTAGTTATTAGAGATTCAAGTGAAATAATTCAATGTGTTTTAAATAGAGAGAAATTTGAAAAACAATGGGAAGAGATTGATAAATTGCAGATTGAATCGAGTTTGGAGATTATTGGAGAAATTAAAGAGGATAAAAGAGCGCCGACAGGTTATGAAATCTCCGCTGAAAAAATAAATATCATCGGCTTAAGTGAAAGTTTTCCAATTAACAAAGATTTAAATGAAGAACTACTCGGCGACAGAAGACATCTTTGGTTAAGGAGCAGAAAAATGACTGCAATTTTAAAAATTCGTTCAACAATTTTTGGAGCAATTCATGAATATTTCAGAAAAAATAATTTTTACGAATATCAAAGCCCGATTTTTCAGAGTGTCCAGTGCGAAGGCGGTTCAACATTATTTTCCGTTCCATACTTCGGGCAAAAAGGAGTTTTCCTCGCCCAGACTTGGCAGTTATATGCGGAGCCGGCAATTTTTAGTTTGGAAAAAATTTACACTATCTCTCCATCTTTCAGAGCAGAAAAATCAAAAACCTCAAGACACTTGACAGAATACTGGCACGCAGAAATGGAAGTTGCTTGGGCAAATTTTGAAGAGATTTTATTTTACGGCGAGGGATTAATTAAGCATATTGTAAAAAAAGTTTTGGACGAAAACAAAGAAGAACTGAAAATTCTTGAAAGAGACATAAAAAAACTTGAACCAGTTATCAAGAAAAAATTTGTAAAAATGACTTATACGGAAGCGCTAAAGCTTCTTAAAGAAAAAGCAAACATGAATATTGAATGGGGAAAAGATTTGCGGACAATTGAAGAGGACAAATTAAGTTTTATGTTTGATGTTCCAATTATGATTACAAATTATCCCAAAATTGTTAAAGCATTTTATATGAAAGAAGACCCTAAAGACAAAAAAGTTGTTCATGGAGTTGATTTCATTGCTCCCGAGGGCTATGGTGAAATTATCGGCGGAAGCGAGAGAGAATCTGACATTGAAAAAATTAAAGAAAATTTAATTGAGATGAACGAAAATCCCGAAAATTATGAATTTTACTTGGATACAAGAAGATATGGGAGTGTTCCGCACGGCGGTTTTGGAATGGGAGTTGAAAGAATTGTTGCCTGGATTTGCGGGCTTGACACAATTAAAGACGCAATCCCTTTTCCGAGGACGATGACGAGATGGAAACCTTGAAAAATATCTCTAAATCCTCTTTTAAACTTTTTCATCATCTTTTAATGTATAGTTATCTTTAAAAGGGAAATTGATTTTTGAGGTATTACTTAAATTTTAATGTAAAATTTTTGTTTTTAAAATGAAAATTGGAAATATTGAATTAAAATGGCTCGGACATTCAGGATTTTTAATTAGAAATTCAAAAAGAATTTATATTGATCCGTATAATATTCCTGAAAATTCTGAAAAAGCGGATTTAATTCTTATAACTCACAGCCACTATGACCATTGCAGTTTTGAAGACATCAACAAAATTATTCAGGAAGGAACAAGAATAGTCATGCCAGCCGACTGCCAAAGCAAAATTACAAGATTTGAAACTCAAATTAAAATGGAAGTTATTGAACAAGGACAGGAGCTGGATTTAGGCGACTTAAAAATTTCTGCAGTACCCGCGTATAATATTGACAAACAATTTCATCCAAAAGACGATGCTTGGCTTGGATATTTAATTAAGATGGATGATGTTTTGATTTATCATGCTGGAGATACAGATATAATTCCAGAAATGCAAAGGTTAACAGGACACAGGCAAGAAGGAAAAGAATTTGTCGCGCTTCTTCCAATCGGCGGAAGATTTACAATGTCTGCAGAAGAAGCTGCTGAAGCAGCGAATATAATTAAACCAACTTTAGCAATTCCAATGCATTATGGTTCTATCATTGGAACAGAAAAAGATGCTCAGGAATTTGTTGAACTTTGCGCGGAAAAAGGAATTAATGCGAAGATTTTGGAAAAAGGATAAGTTTTTAGTTAGATTATTTTTGTAACTTTAAAGTTACAACTAATGAAAGATTTAAAAACTTCCTTCCCATTCAATTTTTATGAAATCTAACTGGAAAAATTATCTAGCAACAGGAGCTTTTTTAGCGGGCTCTTTTTTTGGACATTCTCAAAATATCTCAAAGACAGAAAACAAAACTTCCTTCGTAGATTCAATTATGACCGAGGCAAAAAAATATCCAACTACAACTCATTTTATTTATGAAATTATGAAAGAGAATGACTCCAATTTTCATAATGCGGATACATTAGAAAAAATTATTCAAAATGTAGAAAAACAACATGAAAAAAAAGAAAAATATTCAAAAGAAGAAACTATTGAAATATTAAAAACAACCAGCAAAGAAATTGAAAATTTAGGATTTGAATATGAACTAAATAAGTTTGATTGTGATGACATGTCTTTTATTTATTTGGCAATTGGAGAAAAATTTAATTTACATTTATATTGCGTTTCCGCACCAGAACACATGTTTATCAGACATGATTTGGATGGAAAACATAACTCTTTAGATTCAAATGATTCGGTTAACAAAGGAGATTTTAATTGGGAAACAATAAGAGGAGAAATTGCTAAAGATGATGAATACTATCGGGGAAGAGATTGCATTCTAAAAAGAGTGTATCTTAAAAATCTAACAAAACAAGAATTAATTGCCCAAGCTTTTTCTAATGTGGGACAATATCTTTGTAAAGAAGGAGATTATAATCGTTCTATTAAAAACTATAAAAAATCCATAGAATTAAACAAAAATAATCCTGAAAGTTATGTTAATATTGGATTCTCTTTTTTTAAGAAAGAAGAATATGATTCAGCGATTGTAAACTATAATGTAGCCATAAAGTTAGATACAGATAATTTTCAGGCTTATTCCAATAGAATTTATGCATATAAATGTCTTGGAAAAATAGAAAAAGCAAATAAAGATTATAAAAAATTTAATGAAATGTTTAAAAAAGTTTATATCTCAAAAATGGAATAAAAAATCAAATTTATAGTCTAACCAAATTCCCATAATTTTAAAAAGAATAATTATTTTTATTATTCTATGTCGTTTGATTCATTTCTTAGACGAAAAAATTCAATTCTTTCTAAAAAAGATAAATCTTCAATAGGCAAATGGGATAAAAAAATTATTGAATTATGTAATAAAATAAATAAATCAGAAAATTATTACACCACTTCGTCTTGCGCTGGAAGAATTGTTTTAATGATTTCTCAAAATAAAAAATCTCATAATTTGTTTTTAAAAATTTCTCATGAGCTGATTTCTTTTAATTGGCTGAAAAATAATTTAAATGAAATAATTAAAAATAAATTTGTTAAATTTAAATGCGAACCTCCAATTATTCATATTATCTGCAGAAATTTAGAAAGCGCTTCCTTGCTTTTAGAAAAAGCAAAAAGTTCAGGAATGAAACATTCCGGAATCCATTATTTTGGGAAAAGCATAATTCTTGAAATTCACGGCGATGACAAGCTGGAATTTCCAATAATAAATAAAAATAAAATTTTAGTCGACGATAATTTTTTAAAATTAGTTGCAAAAGAATCAAATGAAAAACTGAAAAAATCCTGGAAAATGATTGAAAATCTTTCAGAAAAGTTTTGAGTTCGTAACTTTTGGAAATTCAAATAAATATCTATTGATGATTAACCCGGTATAATTTATGAATATTAAATTCAGCTTAACTTTTAAAATGTTTTTACGACGACAATTTCTTTTATTTAAAATCTGGTCGGCGGAGGGGGCGAGCGACTTCGTGGTAGGCAGTAATTAAAAAAGAAAAATAAGCCGTGCGAGGTCGGGAGTTGGGTGGGGCAAATAACTTCGCAAGAGAAACTTAAAAAATAAAATTATAAAAATAAACAAGTAGAGTCGGGAGAGGGGAATTTAAACTCAAAACCCTGAAAAAATCTAAAAAATTTCCTAAATAATATATTCTTCAAATATCCGAAATTTTTATAAAGAGAAGCATACTAATTATAATGATAACTCTGCTTAGCAGAGAAAAGAAATAATTATAAGGAGGTCAAAAAAACAAAAGATGGCATTAGATTTTGCAAAAGAGGCAATACAAAACGCTTCTACGCACAGCATTAATTTTGATGAATTAAGAGCAGGAAAAGCAAACATTAAAGTTATTGGATGCGGAGGATGCGGTTCTAATATGGTTACCTGGCTTTTTAACAAAGGTATTAATGGTGCTACTATTTATGCAGCAAATACAGATGCTCTTCATCTTAGTGTAACTAAAGCCGACGAGAAAATTCTTATTGGTAAAGAGTTAACTAGAGGACTTGGTGCAGGTGGAAAACCTACAAAAGGAAGAGAAGCTGCTAAAGAAGCATTAGTTGAACTTAAAAAAGCTGTTGGAAATGCAGATATGGTATTTGTCCTTGCTGGAGAAGGTGGTGGAACAGGAACAGGCGCAGCGCCAGTTGCGGCACAAATTGCTAAAGAAACTGGAGCAGTAGTTATCGGCGTCGTTACCATGCCTTTTGAATCTGAAAAAGCAAGACTTGACAAAGCTGAATTTGGATTACAGGAGCTAAGAGATAGCACAGACACTTGTATTGTTCTTGATAATAATAGACTTGTAGATATTGCTGGTCAGTTGCCTATTGAACAAGCTTTCGCTGTTGCGAATGAACTTGTGAGCACTATGATTAAAGGAATTGTTGAAACAATTACTCTTCCTAGTTTAATTAACTTGGATTACGCAGATGTTTCCTCAATTATGAAAGATGGTGGTGTTTCAGTAATAGGTATCGGTGAAGCAGACTCACAGGACAGAGTTAATGAAGCTGTTCGACAAGCCCTTACTCATCCTC
>JWKY01000016.1 GCA_000806015.1 archaeon GW2011_AR19
CGTCAAATTCTTCTTTATAATCAACCTCTTCTCTTAAAAATTGTTTTAAAGAAATTTTTGAGCGTTCAAGTTCTCTTTGCTTAAAATCAATTTCTGAATCAACATTTTCCTGGCTTCTTAAAGAAATCTCCTGAACTTCAATAAAAGTGGTTTCATATTTTTTTTCAATATTTGAATTCTCATCAAAATCTTTTTCAAGCTTAGCTCTGCGGGATTCTATTTCTTTTAGTTCAGCTTTAAGTTTTTCTATTTTTTCATGGAGAGATTTTATCTGGTCTTTTTTCTCATTAATATTTTTTATTTTTAATAAATCAAATTCTCTTTTAGAAAATTCTGATTCAAGGGCTTTAATTTCTTCTTTAGCTGAAACCATTTCTAAATATATTTCTTTTAATTCTTTATCAGAATCTGTAATTTGTTTTTTTAAAGAAATAACCTTTGGCTGAATTTCCGATGACATGGAATGAACATGCTCTTTAGTAATCTTGCTTTTACATACGGGGCAGATGTCTATTTTAGAAATATCGTCAATTAATTTTTGATTTGAGTTAATCTCTGAACTATTTAAGAAAAATATTTTTTCAAGTTCGCGTTCTTTTTTATTTAACTCTTCAAGGAATCCTTTTTTTTGCATTATGGACTGCTTTAAAAGACTTATTTTTGCTGTTGAAGTTTCCTTATCATACAGCTCTTCTGAGAAAACATTTATCTGTTTAAGCAGAAAATTAGATTCATTCATAAAATTTTGAAGGAGGGTTTTTTTATCTTCATATTTTTCGCGGATTGTTTTTAATTCTGATTTAATTGTATAAAACTTTTTTCTCTGCTCTTCAAATTTTTCAAGCTGTTTTTTCTTTTCTTCAATTTCTTTTTGTTTTTTATCTGAACCGGATGACGGAGAAGATTTTTGAATCTCTTTTATTGAAAGCTCATTATTTCTAATCAGTTCATTTAATTCCTGTTTTTGCCTTGAAATTTCTGAAAGTTTATTCTCGTAATTTTCAAGCCTTACACTCAATCCCGCAAGTTCTGCCCTAATATTTGCTATTTCCTGATTTAACTGCTCCTGCTCAATGCCTGTTGATTTTTGAATTGTTGAATTTATTGAACTGATTTTTTCTTCAAAATCTTTTACAGAATTATGAGTCAAGAGTATTTTATTTCTTATTTTTTCAGCTTCTTTTGAATTTGAATCCATATCTGACAAAATTTTTTGTTTTTGTTTTTGCCTTGTTTTCAGCTCATAATTTATTATACTTGCTTTAAAATCTCTGGCTTGTTTTTCAAGTTTTTGAAATTTAAGCGCCTGCTGCCTTTCTTTTTCCAAATTATTTAAATAAGCTGTTCTTTCTCTCAAAATTGCCAGAGTTTCTTTAAGTTTTTCGTCTGTTTTTTCTAATTCTTTCAGGGATTTTTGTTTTCTTGATTCATATACGGAAATTCCTGAAACTTCTTCAATAATTTTTCGCCTTTCTTCATTATGCATACTCACAAAATTCTGGATTTCTCCCTGAAGGATTATATTAAATCCATTTGGATCTATTCCTGCCTGAGCCAGCAAAAAAAGAATTTCCTGTCTGGTTTTTGTCTGATTATTTATCTGATAAATTGCCTGATTGTTTTTTCTTATTGTTCTTTTTATTGAAATTTCTTTCTCATTAATGGAAAAAGCATTATCGGAATTATCAAAAATCAATTCAACAGATGCTTCTCCTGAAGGAGCAAATTCTTTTGTTCCCATAAAAATTAAGTTCGCGGATTTTTCTGCTCTCATTGATTTTGCGCTAAGTCTTCCGAGGACAAAACACAACGCATCTGTGATATTTGATTTTCCAGAGCCATTTGGTCCGAGGACACAATTAATTTCAGGAGTAAATGGAATTTCAGTTTTTTTTGGAAAACTTTTAAATCCGTGCATCACCAGTTTTTTGATATGAACCATAAATAAAGATAATCAACGGCATTTTTAAAGATTTATTTGAAATAAAAGAATGAAATAAATCAAAAACCTTTTTGCAATTTAAGAACTTATAATAAAACTCTTTTAGAGTGTCATAATATAAATAAACTTATGTTATGGGGATGTTAATATCAATTTGCCCCCTCGCTAAGAGAATAAAATTATTTCTATGATTAAAGTTACGATTACTAAGATGGGGATAGAAATTTCAATTTCTCCTATTTCAAAAACCCATTCTTCTTTAAAAAGTCCTTGTGTCAATTCGTCTAATAATTCTGCATAATAACCGGCTATAGCCCCAGTTATTATGCCCAAAATAGGGCCAAGAACTATTTTTGCTATTAGAAACTCTCCTAACTTTGGAATCCCAAGATATCCAGTAATAATTGCAACAAGAATTATTATCCAACCCCATAATTGAAATGTCTTCCTATTTTCCATCCTTGCTTTCTCGCTTAGCATGAGGAATAGATAAATTTAATTGTTTATAATATTCATGTCTCTTCAAATTTTTCTGAAGGATATTGGGGAAAGGCAAAAAACAACGAAAGATTTATATATGTGTATAGTTTGTGTGTTATATGTGGTTATCCTTATATAAAAGCATACATTTTTTATATGTATGGACAAGCAAATGATAAAAGGAATAAGTTTATTAAAAAATTCAGAATATCGTAAGAAGATTTTAGAAAGTTTGTCTAATGCAAATTATTTAACTCCCTCAGAAATTTCGGAAAATACAAAAATTCGCCTTAATCATGTTAGTAACTTTCTTAAAGACTTGAAAGATAACAAACTTATAATTTGTTTAAATGAAGGAGAAAAAAGAGGAAGATTATATCAAATTACAGATTTAGGTAAAAGAGTGATAAAAGAAAATGGAAAAAATTAAAGTTGCTGAATTGTTTGCAGGAGTTGGAGGTTTTAGGATTGGTTTAAGCAATGCTTCAAAAAAATTTGATGTTGTTTGGAGTAATCAATGGGAACCTTCTACAAAAGGTCAAGAAGCATCTGAAGTTTATATTAAAAGATTTGGAGAAAAAAATCATTCAAATGTAGATATTGCAAAAGTTCCAGTTGAAGAAATTCCAGAACATAACCTTTTGGTAGGGGGTTTTCCATGTCAGGATTATTCTGTCGCAAAAAGTTTAAGCCAATCAAAAGGAATTACTGGGAAAAAAGGAGTTTTATGGTGGGAAATCCACAGAATTTTAAAAGACATAAATCATAGACCTGAATTTATTTTATTAGAAAATGTTGATCGTTTATTAAGTTCTCCTGCAAGTCAAAGAGGAAGGGATTTCGCAATAATTTTAGCTTCTCTTTCAGATTTAGGATATGCTATAGAATGGAGAATAATAAACGCCGCAGATTATGGTTTTCCTCAAAGAAGAAGAAGAGTGTTTATTATGGGTTATCACAAAGATTCTCCAATTTACAACAAGATTAAAAAATATTCTCTAAAAGAGTGGGCTTTAAATCAAGGAATACTAGCAAGGGGATTTAAAATACCTAAGAATAAAATTTCGTTTCCTAATATTCTTAAAATTGAGGGTAATTTAATTGAAATTTCAAATAATTTTAATAAAAATGAGACATTTAGCCCATTCCAAAATTGTGGATTTATGTTAAATAGAGAATTTTTTACTGCAAAAGTTTTTCCAGATTATAACGGAAAGATAACAAATCTTGGTGATATTCTTTTACCTGAAAAACATGTTCCAGAAGAATTTTTTGTTAATGGGGAATATGAAAAATGGGAATATCTTAAGGGTGCAAAAAGTGAAAAAAGATATAATAAAAGCAGAGATTTTTATTATAATTATGCAGAGGGTTCAATGGTTTTTCCTGACCCACTAGATAAACCCTCAAGAACAATTGTAACTGGAGAAGGAGGTTCTACTCCCTCAAGATTTAAGCATGTTGTAAAAACTGAAAATGGAAGATGGAGAAGATTGACTCCATTAGAACTTGAAAGATTAAATATGTTCCCAGATAATCATACAGAAGGTTGCACAGATATAAAACGCGCTTTCTTTATGGGAAATGCCCTTGTAACTGGGGTAGTAAAACAGATAGGAGAATCTTTAATTAATCAATTAAAAGATTAATCAATATCCCAGCCACCTTGCTTTAATTTTTTTCCCAAGTGTCTTGAAACGATTAAATTCATATATTTGTTTTTTAATCTAAATGCCCTTATTTCAGCAGGAACATCGCTAAAGGGCTGTTTCCTTTTTGATCTTTTACAATTTGGGTCGTGAAATTTACCATTATGTTTAGGACAAATCGTTAAAAATTTATGTTGTGATTGATGAATTTCGTGGGCTTTTCCCTCTCTAATTTTCTTTAAGATTAGTTGATAATCTGGTTCTAGTTCTTTCAAAATGTCGTCATTAATATTCCATAGAAAAACATATTTAATTTCGTATTCAGATCTTTTTTTATTCTTATCGTGAATATAAAAAATAAAAAGTATTGTTTTATTCTTTTTATACAAAGAAGATTCTTTAAGATTTTGATGATTAACTTCCTCAATATAATTTATTATGTTTAATGATAATGGTTCTTTAATTGATAACCTATTTTTATCTTTATTATATTTTAATGGACAAGTTTTTATTTCTATACCTAAATGCTCTATGTCGGGATTTGCATCACTATTTTTATTTATACCAAAAAAACCTTTTTCAATTCCATGTCCTACACTTCCTTTTGTCAAAACTCTAGAATCTTCATCATTTTCTTTAATTGCTTTATCTACTGCGTCTAAAGTTTTTTCTCTAAGCCAACAGGCTCTTTCCATTAACTCTTCTTTTGTTTTTATTTGAATTATATCTTTAATTACACTCATAAAACTTTAATTTACACCAAACTTTATATAGAATTAACACAAACTAAACACCACTTAATTATAAAACGAAAGTCTGCCCTATCTTCTTTTTTATAAAAAAGAAGCAAAATTATTTATTCATTCTTTGCTTATTTTTAAACCAACTTCCTCTGATTCAAATTTGCGCAGGCTTTTTTCCAGGTTGTCCAGGTCTGCCTGAAAATTCCTGATTCTTTATGTTTTTCTGCGTATTTTTCCAAGAATTTGCAAGTAGCAGGATCGGAAGTATAGCCAGAACCAATTTCTTCCCCGTATTTTTCTTTTAAAATATTCATTTCTTTTTCTCTTGCGCTTTTTGCTAAAATAGAGGCCGCTGAAACTTCTGCATAATTTATATCTGCTTTATGCTCGCAGACAATTTCCAGATTTGAAAGGTCATTTATTTTTGTTTTTAAAAAATTTTTCCATTTTTCAATGCTGACTGACGGACAGTCAATAATAATTTTAATTTTTTTAAAACCCTTGTTTATTTTATTAATTATTTTTGCGCAGGCAATAGCTTCTAAATCGTTAAGATTTATTCCGTGGGAATTTTCCCCATCTATTTCATTTGGATTAATGAGAATCACTTCAAAAGCAATGGCTTTTTGTCTTACGATCTCTGCAAGAAATTCTCTTCTTTTATTTGTAAGCTGTTTTGAATCTTTAACTCCCAATCTTCTGAATTCTTTTCCTGTTTCTTCTTCAACCAAACATCCGGCGAGAGCCATTGGCCCGATAACAGGACCTCTTCCAGCGTCGTCAATTCCAAGGATTAAATTCATATTGGTGGAACAAAAAAATAGTTTTTAAAGATTGTTGTAATTGCGCCCAAGGGTGTACACCAATGAGGTGCGAGAACCTCTTCGAGGCCCCGAAAAATTTTTAAAAAATTTTTACTAGGGGCAAAATTATTTAAATAACTTTTTCATTGAGTTTTTATGAAAATAGATGAGAGGGAACAAAAAAGATACCCTAAGGAAGGGCATAAAGGAAATGAAAGAGATGAAACAAAAGTAATTTTTAAAAAAATTACAGACCCGTTCTTTCATGAATTTCATTTAAAAGATGTTCTGCAGGTCATAATCGGGGCTTCAATTCTGGCAATTCCTGTTGGATTTACAAAAGAGGTTTGGGAATTGGGAAGTTCGCTTCCAATAACAAATATATTTGGATTTATTTTTTTATCTCTAATTTTTATTTCTTTATTTACTTATTATCATTATCATAAAGAACATGGGCTTAAAAAACACCATAAACATTTTATAAAGAGAATTGTTTTTACATATATTCTTGCTTTTTTTGTCGTCGCAATTATTCTGAGTTTAATTCAAGAAGCGCCCTGGCAAACAGATTGGATTTTAGCATTTAAGAGGATTGTATTGGTAACTTTCCCAGCATCTATGAGCGGAGCGGTTGCGGATACTATAAAATAAATATTTATGTCTAATTCATAATTTGGGATAAAAGATAGAAACTGAAAGATTTAAATACCACCATATATTACTACATATCATAATGATACAAAATGACAAAAATACAAATAGATTTGAGCGAGGAAGAAGACAAGATAGTAGAAATTTACAAGTTAGTAAACAATCTAAAAACAAAACAAGAAGCTATTAAGAAAATGGTAAAATATTTTAAAGCAGAAATTAAACCAAAGAATATGAATAAAGAAGAAGAATATTATAGAAAAGCTCTTAAATTTTCGGAGGATAAAAAATGAATTGGCAATTAATTTTATGGATTGGAATTCCTGTTATTGTCGTTCTTCTTATTTTTAGATATATTTACAGAACTTATAACGAACTTATCTATCATCAAATTCAAGTGGAAAAACAAGCCGCACATCTTGATGCCCACTTAAAGAAAAAATTTGACTTAATTCCGGCTTTGTCTGATGTTGTAAAGGGTTATTCAAAACATGAAAAGGGAACTTTTGAAGAAGTTACAAGACTTCGCTCACAATGGGGAAAAAGTAAGGATATAGACGAGAAAGCCAAAACTGCCAATATGTTGGAAGGGGTGTTATCTAAACTTTTAGTCGTTCAAGAAAGATACCCTCAATTAAAAGCCGATAGAAGTTTTCAGGATATTCAAAAAAGTATTGGTTGGGTTGAAAGAGAACTCGTTCATGAAAGAAAAGTTTACAATCAAAGAGTTAAAAGTTATAATGTAAGATTAAGGTTATTCCCAAAAAATATTGTAGCTAAGACTTTCCACTTCCAAGAAAAACCATTCTATAACAGAGAAACTGAAAAAGCTCTTAACAAATAAAATGACTAAAAATATTAAAGGAATAAGATGATGATAGACTTAGCATTTTTTCTTGGACAAATAGCGGGATTAACAATAATAGTTCTAATAATTATCTGGATTATAAAAAAAATCAGAAATCTATCAGTTCAATATAAGCAGTTGAAAAGTCGTCGTGGAACTGGAAAAAGAAAATGAAAGACCTAATTTTCGGACTGAGTCTTCTAATAATCGCAGTAGTTTTAGGAATTTGGATTGGGATAAAACAAGGAATATCGGAAACGCAATTCGCAAAATTAATACTCGCGCCAATTATATTGATAATATACTTACTAATAAAGGGCGAGAAAAATACAAAGGAAAAACATTAATTATCAATAAAGAAGGAAAAATTTTAAAGAATTAATTAAAATGACAAAAAGACACTATCCTGTTCATTATATTTTTGATGATGAAGGTAAGAAAACTAAAAAGACAACTTACATACCAAAAGGGCATAAATTAATGTTAAATGTAACTTATAACAAATGGGAACTTCCTAAAAAATATAGAAAATTTCCGATTGTTGATTTTGTTCAGGTTTATTCGGCAGACGACGAAGATGGTGATAGATGGTCTCCAATAGTAGATTTCAGAAGTCGCATGGATAAAAATAAAAGAAAAAAGGAGAATAAGGGACATAAATGCAAGGAGGACAAGGTCGCACAAAGGAGAAGGGCAAAACTTAGGAAGAAGAATTAAAATGGAAAATGATGATAATCTTCTTTCAGAATTGCTTTTAATAATTGGAGGGTTTATCTTAGCAGAAACAATAATCCGCTGGTTTTTATCCTTCTCTGAAGGAGTATTGTCTATTTGGATTTTGCCTGCATTGTCTATCCTATTAATAATAACTGCATTAGATATTAAAAAACATGGAACATTAAGTTCTAAGATGGGCATAACCTCAACCTTATTTTTGACTATTTCAATCGTTTTTATAGTCTTAATGAAAGTGGAAAAAATTTCTCCAATATCATTTTTACGAATAATATTCTGGATGTCAATAATTACCATCATAATTCAAGGGATTTTCTTTTTTAGTAGATTTAAAAAATAAAATGACAATCATTCGTCATCGTGGGACAGCAATTGTTGATACGCCAAATGGAATTTTAGTTGCTTCGGGAAGAAAAAAAATATTTTTATTGCCTGGCGGTGGAACTGAAAGAAAGAAGAAAGAATCCAGAAGGAAAGCGGCAATAAGAGAATTAAGAGAAGAAACAGGATTAAGGGCCTATTATTCTAAATATTTATTTGCTTATGACGAACAAAAATATTATCCTGACGGAAGAAAAAGAAAAATAGTAAATTTGCATAAGGTATTTTTAATAAAAGCGAATGGACATGCGAGACCAAGAGGCGAAGTAAAACACATTGCTTATTACAAAGACGGAAACATTAATCTTCCATATAATACTAAAAGAATTGTTGAAAGATATTTAGAAATGAAACAGAAAAAATCTCCTTTTGAATTTTTTAAAAAAATTCTAAAAATTTAAAATTACCTACTTATTTCTCCTTCACAAACACTAAAAGAATAATTGAAATAAATGCAATAACAGATAGATAAACAAACATTGTCTGATAATTTATATCCCAGAGAAGCCCTGCAATTATTCCAGCCAGAATATTAACAAGACCAATTACAAAATGGAAAAATCCCATTGCTGTTCCTTTCATTTTTCCGGAAAAATCAGATGCTAAAGCCCTTTGATTGGACATTGTCAGCGCATAAACCAAACCATAAACAACAAAGGCAATAACAAGATAAATCAAACTTGAGAAAAAAATAAAACTCAGCGCTAAAAAGAAAAAAAGCGCATATCCCATAAATAAAACTTTTTTTCTTCCGATTTTATCT
>JWKY01000017.1 GCA_000806015.1 archaeon GW2011_AR19
GAAGTTTTAGAAGCTCAGCCAGGAATTCAGATTGAAACTTTGGAAAATGAAATCATAAAATATAAAGGAAATGATGTAAGCGGGGTTTTGAATTTTGATAAAGAGGGGAATGCTTTTGTTAAAACTGGAGAATCTGCCACGATTAATGGAATTACCTTAAGAGCTATTGGACATCCCACAAGAACCGTCTCAGATACATATATTTTTCTGGATAAAAAAATTGCCGAAGCTTCTAATTATGTTGTGTTTGGCGAAAAAGATTTTACCATAAATGGCCAAGGAGATTCTTTTGAAGTTTCATTTAATGAAAATAATCCATATATAGAAATGAAAACTGGGGATTATTTGGCATTTACTAGTGGAGGATCGGATAAAGGAGAAATAATTATTAAAGAACATGGAAATTTTCAACTTCCAACAATAGAAGTAAAAGGGAAGTCAGCAATTCATACCGATAGTATAAGATTTGATCCAGAAGGAGAGAGCGAAAAGCTTTTGGTTAAAGAGATAGCAAATATTGGAGGACCTGTTTCATTTGCTTCTGTTCATTATTTGGGAGATGGAAAACAAATTAGAAGTTTTTCTTTACCTGGACAAGGAATTTATTTTGATCCGGTAGAAGGAGGAGAGATTGTTTTTTATAATAAAAATCATGAAAAAATAGAAACAAATTTATTAGCAGTATCAAATCCTGATTTAGAAAAATATTTTCCCGAGGATATGAGATTAATTTATAATCCTGCTGATTTGGCAAGCAATCAAAATTATTTATCAAATTTAAAAGATTATTCTAGTGCAGGTAAAAGAGTAGATAATTTTTTAAAGCAAAATAAACCAACTTATGAAAATTTATATGGAACTCGTTTTGGAACAACACAAGGCAATCAAATTCTCCAGCAAGCCAGTCAAATATATTCTGGTTTTGAGATTCATAGGGATCCTCAAAAGATTACGCAAGAGATTCAAACATATACCCAATCATTAAGGAATCAAGGAATTTTAAATCCAAATGAAGATTTACCGAGTTTTGATATAAGCAACTCTCTTGGATATAACCAATTTAATAGTGATTTAAATATTTTAGAGAGTGTTGGAAATATTTTTGTTTCACAAGGTTTCATGGGCAGTGATAATTTGATTTCTTTCACTGGAGAGAATGATCCTAATGCAAAACGTTATGGAATAAGATATTATAATTTTAAATTTAATAAACCGACCTCTACAGACGTTTATAAAGCAAATTTAGGGCAGTATTAATTTGAATTTTTAGATTTTATTTTTTAGAAGCGTTTTCTTTCTTATAAATGTTTGGAACTTTTACCATTGGGCCAAGATGGAATTTTATCCATGTTTCAAAATCTTTTTGTGCGTTTTCATAATCTCCTATTTCTTCATATGCGCTTTTTCTCTTGAATATGCAATCAACTTCTATTTGTGAAAGATACCTTGCTTCTTCACATTCTTTTTGCTCTTTTGCAATTAAATTTAATGCAGAAGTATAATCTTGTATAGCCCTTTTATAATTTTTTAAATTCCAAGAATAATAGTGGGCCCTATCTGCAAATATGTTGGGTTTTGGATTTAATTCCAAGGCTTTTTGATAATAAAGCGCTGCTTTTTCATTTCTTCTTGGATCATTTGGGTTTGGCGTCCAACTTTTAACATCTTCTAAAGTTTTTGCATTTATCCAATGAATGAGATAATAATTCGGAAATAATTCTGCTGCTTTTTTGCAATCTTCAAATGTCTGCGGGGGGTCATATTTTCTATCTCTCGGTGCTCTTGCAAGATAAGCCAGACCAATAAGCTCTTTTTCATTTAGATTTTTTAACCAGGGATTTTTTTCCAGCGATTCTTTGGATAAACATTTTTTATTAATAAAATAATCATCTGAATTTCCTATTTCTCCAGTTGTAGATTCTATATTTATATCTCGCTCATTAACTGAATTATTTTGATTTAAAGGGTCGTGCTGCCCGTCGGGATCATATCTTATAAAAATGTGATCCGGGGTTCCAGGAAGCAATGAAGCATAAAACGGAATTTTATTCTCTTCTCCAATTGCTAAATAAATTAAGGAAGTTCTATAACAAAGATCTATTTCTCCTCTTTCTTTTTTAATATCTGGAAATATTTTAATTATTTCTGAATAAATATCTTTAGAAATTTCATTTATTTCTTCTTTTGTATAATTTTCTTTTTTTCTAATATAATTCTTAGAATTATCCACTAAAGAGTCCAGTGTTTTAAGGCTTGGAAAAGCACCCAATTCCGGATAATAAAATCTTTTTTCACTAGAAGAAATATAATTAAGAAGAGTACTATCTTCTATTTGAAGCATTTTATGCGCGATTGTATTATACTTTGGAGCATACTTAAATCTGTAATTAAGAAAATCAAAATTTTCATTTGCCTGCGCTTTTACACTATTAAGGTCTAAAAAAGCAAGCGGGATCACTACAAAACCCAATTTCAGTTTGTTCAATAAACCTTTTCCCATAGCATAAAATATAAGGACATCCTTATAAATATTACTTATGTGTAATTTTTAAGGGACTACTTATGCTGGGTGAATTTTATATATTGTTTTATTGTTAGATTTATATGAAAAACAAAAAAGAGACAAAACAAGTTTTATCTCATTCCGCTTTTTTGCAAAATCGGAGAGCCGAATTATCAACACAGCAGATAGTTTTAATGATTATCTTAATCGCGAGTTTTATAGTTATTTTGTTTTTTTTGTTCAGACTCGGTCTCGGCGAAAAATCAGAAGAGCAGCTTTGCCATAATTCTGTTCTTCAAAAAGCATCTGTATTTTCTGAAGCTCCATTGCAATGTTATAGAAATTATATTTGCATTACAAAAGATGGAAGCTGCGAGGAATTAGTCAAGCCGGAAAAAATCAAAGTAAAATCTTTAGACGAAGTTTATGGAGCGCTTGCAAATGAAATGGCTGACTGCTGGTGGATGTTTGGCGAAGGGAAAGTGGATTATATAGGAAAAGATTTTACTAAAAATAATTATTGTTCTATCTGCTCTCAAATTTATTTTGATGATAGCTTAGAATCTATTGAAGGGGTTGAAGACAAAAAAATCAGCAAAGACGAGTTTTATGATTATTTAACTAAAAATGATTATTCTAAAGATCAAACTTATTCTCAGTATTTGCTGGGAACTAATAACTTATCAGAATTAAAGAAACAAGGAAGTTTTGGAAATATTGAAATTGGGAAACAATATTTTAATGTAATGGGAATCACAAGCGGAGTAAAAGAAATCTGGAGCACAAGTTTAGGAGTAGGAGCGGGTGCTTATACTCTTGTTGGAGTCATAGGTTATCTTACTACCCCTCTTGGATGGATTGGGGGAACAATTATTGTTGGAACTACCGCAATAACTGCAAGCACTCTCGCAATTTCTGATTTAATTGAGCCGGAAATCGGGGCAATAGTTGTTGAAGGGAGAGGAATAAATAATAAGTTCATGATTCCAACATTGCAGGAAGCTGAATCTGATAAATTCAAAGCGCTTAATTGTGAAGAAATTTTAACTTATACTTAAAATGAAAATTAAAAAAAGAGGCAAAACACTTTTTACCTCATCCAGTTTTTTTACAAAATCTGAAAGAGGCGAGATTTTAGTTGAAAATGTTCTTTTCATTGTATTAAATATTATTTTTATCAGTATTCTTATTTTATTTTTATTTAAACAAGGTTCAGGAGCAGCGCTTTTAGAGCAAACTTATTCAAAACAAATAGCGTTGATGATTGATTCTGCAAAACCTGTAATGGAAATTAAATTAAATATGGAAAAAGCCCAAAAAATTACAGAAAAAAATAAAATTGATTTTAATCAAGTTGTTAGTATAACCGGTAATGTTGTTAATGTTAAACTGAGCCAAAAAACAGGCTATGAATATTCTTTTTTTAATGATGTTGAGGTGAAAGCATTTCCAGAAACAAACTCTCAAAATGAATATACCGGAGTTTATATTTTTACAATAAATAAAAATGGACAATAAAATAATGATTAAAAATAAAAAAGTGAAACATATCCTAAGGAAGGGCATAAAGGAAATTTCTCATTACGTCTTTTTTCCAAAAAATCGTATAGGTGCTGAAAAGATAATTTCAGTTTATTGGTTTGTAATTTTAATTATAATTGCCGGAGCTGTTGTTGCAATGGTCAGCTTGTTTTATGGGTCGCCGTATGATGTCCGCGTTACAGAAGCAAACATTATGATTAATCAAGTTTCAAATTGTTTGTCTCAAAGCGGAGAATTAAATAAGAATTTGTTTATCAGTGAAAATTCAGAAAAAAAATTTAATGAAAATTTTAATTTGTTGGAAGAATGCAATTTAATCTTTGAAACAAAATTTGAAAACGCCGTGGGGGAATATTTTTTAGAAGCTGAGTTTTATGATTTAAATAATGAGAGACTTTTTAGTATTTCAGAAGGAAATTCTAATTTAAAGACTGATTGTAAAATAGCTGAAGGAGAAAAAAAATATAAAAGATTATCTAAATGCGTTGATAGAGAATTTTATTCTCTGGATTCTGAAAATCAAGCATATAAAATAAATATTTTATCCGTTGTGAGAAAAACTGAAAAAAATGTTAAATAAAATTTTTAATAAAAGGGGACAGGCATCAGAATCAATGACGTGGATAGCCGCGACTTTGATAATAATTGTTTTGCTGGGAATTTCAATTTATGCTGCAAGCCTTTTATCTAAATTAAAAATAATAGATTATGAAACAGAGGAGAGAACTCAGGATATTATTATGGAGGAGTCTTTGTTTTCTTATTTTTCAATTAAGGATTCAGATGTTCAATCTAAAATTTTTAAAAGTCTGGAGAAAATGAACCAGGAAGAAAAATTTTATGAAGATTTTAATTCAAAATTTCAACAAATTAAATTTAATTTAGAAAAAAATGAAAAATAACCTAAAGGTCATACCCTCAAGGGCACAAGCAAGTAAAAAAGAGACAAAACAAGTTTTATCTCATGCCCCTTTTTTACAAAATCGGAAAGGAGATGTTCCGACAGCAATTTTAGTTTTAGGAACTTTTGCAGTCTGCGCTCTGGCTTTGATTAGTTTTTTTGCTTCAAATCTTTTTGTTGAAAACACTTTTTTTGGTCCGGATTTAATTGAAAAAATGAATTCAAATGTGAATGAATATAATTTTTATAAATCTAAAAACTTAAATGGCGAAGAGATTAGGGAAATTCTTCTGCTGGAGGAAAATTTTTATATAAATAAAGAGGGAAAATATTTTGAAATTAATAAAAGCGATGAAGGATTTTGGTTTTGGGAAGATGAAAAGTTTTTATTTTCAGTGAAGTATTATCTTCCTTAGTCCAACGCAAGTTTTATAAATAAAAAAATCGTCTAAAGAACATGAATAAGAGAGGTCAGGAATTAAGCACAACAACTGTAATTTTGCTGATTTTAGCAGTTTTGGTTCTTGTATTTTTAATTTTAGGATTTAGTGTTGGGTGGTCTAAGATTAATCCTTTTTTATCAAAAAGTAATGTTGATTCAATCAGCGACGCCTGTAATATCGCGTGCAACACAAACCAGAATTATGCATTTTGTTCTCAGTTAAGAGATTTAAGAGCAGAAGACTCTAAATTAAAGGGAGTTACCTGTAATTTTTTATCCGGAAATCAGAATTTAAAAATAAAATATAATCTTGCAGAGTGTCCTACAATTAGCTGCAACCAAATTTTATCTTCTGCAATAACCGAAGAAAGCGCAAAAACTGACTGCGCAGAAAAGAGCATAGGTGATATAGTTCAGTATTTAGAGGGAGACGTTTTAAAGACATACGTTTGCGCTGAACAGGATATTTAGTTTTAATTAAAATTTTAAAATGAATTATGATTCTTCTGAAAGACGAAAAAAAAAGAAAGATAAATATAAAGAAAAAAAGAAACATCCGTATAAAAAAGGCGGAAAATATCGGGTCATCGAGCGACTTCACGGAAGGTAAATTATTTTTATCAATTACTTAGTGAGGTCGGGAGCAGATTTAAGTTCTGGAAAATGATTTGCGCTTTTAAAAATTTTTTATTATGCATCTGATTAACCCGCCCACCCGACGAGAAAAAAATGCTCGCAACAAGTTGCTCGGATTTATTTAATTTCCATCTAAACAACTTTTTTATTTATTAATTTTAGTTGATTTTTTTATAATGATTGCAAATTGGGTTAATTTTAGTTTGATAATTTTTGCGATTGGATTTAGATTTTTTTATTCTTTGTTTAATGGCATTGAGGATGGAACAGGATTTAATTTCTTTTATCAGGGATTAATCGGGCTTGGAATTTTTTTTATACTTGGAAATCTTCTGTATTATTGCAGAATGTTTGCCGGCGGAGATGCTAAATTATTTTTTGCTTTAGGAGCTATTTTGCCATTTTCAGAAAACTTTTTTATTAATTTAAAAGTTTTTGCCTTATTTTTTGTTTTGTTTCTTTTTTCCGGAGCTATTTATGGTTTGTTTGTCAGCGGAGCTTTAATTTTAAATCACTTTAAAAAATTTAAAAAAGAATTTTCAAAACAATTCAGGCAAAATAAAAATCTTTTTATTCTCAGCATTTTTTTAGCCTTATTTTTTATTGTCTTAGGATTTTCTGACAGCTTTATGATTTATTTTGGTATTTTAATTTTTATTATTCCATATTTTTATTTAAGCGCTAAAGCTATTGACGAAATTTGCATGATAAAAAAAATTTCCCCTAAAAATTTAACAGAAGGGGATTGGCTTTACAAAGACACAAGAGTTGGAAACAGAATTATTAAAAAAAGATGGGATGGGTTGACTAAAGAAGAAATTAAATTTCTTAAGAAAAAAGATTATGTTCTTGTCAGACAGGGAATTCCGTTTAGTCCTGCCTTTTTAATTGCTTTTTTATTTTTGATTTATTTTTGGTTTTTTAGAAGCGGAATTTTAAGCTATTTTTGGAGTTAAGGTATTCTCTTCGGAAGCACCCTAAGGAATACCCCGAGGATGGGCATGAAGGGTGCGAGGACTTCCGATATTAAGGAATTCTCCTCGGAAGCCAAGTATTCTTATCTGAAATTATTTCTGGTTTTTTTTCTATTTCCAGGGCTTCTTCTTTTTTCTCTATTTTTATAGAAAGTTCTTTTTGCAAACTTTCTAAAACTTTTTTTGATGCAGGTTGTTTTTTTCCGTCAAGAGTTTTGCCTTCATAAATTGGAATAATATTTATTATTTTATGCCCAAACATTTCAGAATCTTCTGTTTGAATGCTTTTCGCATTTAATTTTTCTTTTAGTTTTATTGAAACTTCTTCTGCAAAATCTTGGGTTTTCTTTGAAATTTCCTGAACATGAACTTTTGGAATTATAAGTGTGTGGCCTTTTGAAACAGGATTTATTTCTAAAACTGCCAAAGCCGAATCATTTTCAGAAATTTTATAACCTGGAATTTTTTCAGAAACAATAGAGCAGAAAATACACTGCTTTTCTTCATTTTCTGAAGTTTTTATTAAATTATTCTGCGCTAAAAAATTTTCTAATTCAGATTCATTCATTTCTTCAATTTGCTGAATAGCAGATTCTTTTTTATCTTCTGGAAAAGTATTTTCAATTTGCTGAATTATTTGCTGTTTGATTTGTTCAGTTTGTTCTAATGGTAATGTCATAAAAGTTATAGAAAAAGAGAATTAATAAGTTTGTTGGTAGTTTTTGATGCTGTATGTCCAAGGGACATATGTCCTACCCCCTAACTTTACTGAAAATTGCACATTTTTATCGTTAATAAACTAATTAATCAGTTAAAAAGTTCTCTTTATTTGATGCATACACTTGTTAAGCATCTATGTAAGTATAAAGAAATATAAGATTTACAAAGAAATAATTTTAATCTATATAAATAATAAGATTTATAAAGAAATATTCTATTAAAGGTATATGAAGAAGAAGGTGACACTTAGTATAGATGCGGATATTTATGAGAAGTTTCAAAAATATTGCGAAGAAAATGCAATTATGCTTTCTAAAAAAATTGAACTTTGGATAAAAGATTATTTAAAAGAGGTTAAAAAATGAAAAATACTAAAAAAAGGATAATATTATACTAAAAAATGGATATAGAAAAAAACATGCTGACAAAAGAGGAGTTAAAGATAATCGGATTATTTAGAAATAATTTGTTTAATGAATATACAATAAGAGAAATTATGAAAAAAATCAGAAAAAAATCTTATAGCTGGGTTTTTAATGCTGTAAACAAACTAAATAACCAAGGAATTATTAATATCAAAATTAAAGGAAAATCCAGTATATGCTCTATTAATCTGGATAATCAATGGGCTCTAATTTATTTATCTATTTTAGAAAAAGCAAGAATTACAAACAAGCTTCCTGCGAGAAATATCTTTGAACTTATGAAATCTATTCCTGCAGTTTATTTTACATTTATTGTTGCCGGAAGCTATGCAGAAGGAAAAGCCAATAAAAAATCTGATGTTGATGTCGTTATATTGCTTGAAAATAAAGAAGATTCTAAAAAGGTTTTTACGATACTAAAAAATAAAGGAGAATTGATGATTCCTCCTGCGCATATTTATGTTTTTACTAAGGAAGAATTCTTGAAAATGCTTTTGGAAAAAGAACAAAATTATGGAAAACAAATTTTTAAAAACAGAATTATAATTTTTGGGGCTGAAAATTACTATTTAATTTTAAAAGAGGCAATTGAAAATGGATTCAAAGGTTAAACTTTATTTGGAAAGAGCTGAAAATGAGTTAAGATTTACAAAAGTGGCGTTTAATTTATCAGAAAAAGAAAATCTAAAAATAGAATTGGGGGCAAATCCTAACGATACTTTTTACTCTGCAGTTATTTCTCATAGTTATTATGCTATTTTTTATTCTGCAAAAGCAATTTTGCTTACAAAAGGGATTAATACAAAATCTCCTGAAGAGCATAGAAAAACCTATGAAAAGTTTAAGAAAATTTTTGTAGATAGCGGAGAGTTAGACAATGAATTATTTAGAATATATAATGATTTAATTGTTAAAGCAGATGAACTGTTGAGTTTATTTGCTCATGAAAAATGGAAAAGAGGATATTTTACTTATAAACTTCTTGCTCAAGCGAATATTGAACCTGCAAAAGAGTCAATTCAAAATACAATTAAATTCCTTTCAAATATAAAACAAGTTTTAGAAAAATGAAAAATACTATAAAATGGTAAAATTTATAAATATTAATACATTAAATACTATAAAATGGTAAAAATAGAGACTTTATTTAAGCAAAAAAGAATCAGCAAAATAAATGAGCTGGAACTGAAGAGATACCTTAACTTTTTTGAAAATTCTTATCTTGAAAATTTTGAACACTGCAGGAAAAACCTGAATGAATTTTCAAGGTGGAGCATTATTTCAGGATATTATGCTCTGCATGATATAACTAAACTTCTTATTGCCAAGAAATTCAGGATAAAAATAGATTTTAAAGTTCATTTAACAACCATTCAAGTTTTAAGGGAATTAATAAAAAATAAAGAATTAGCTGAAATTCTTGAAAATGGATACAAAAAATTTTTAACTCTTGCAAATGACTTGGATGAGGCAAAAAAAGAGAGAACAAAAGCGCAGTATTATACTGGAACAGCTTTTATGAAAGAAGAATACACAAAAAGGGCCGGCGAATCTTTGAAAAATGTTATTGCTTATATTAATAAAATAAAGGAGCTGCTAAAATGATGACGCTATTGAAGAATAATGCTGCAAAAATTCTGACTGTTTTTTCCCTCTCTCCAGGTTCCAGGCTAAACAGGAAAACTCTCCAGGAAAAAACTAAAATGAATAATATTATTTTAGATAAAACCATTAATCAATTGGTTAATTTTAATTTTTTATCAAAAGATAAGAACTTCTTTTTACTAAATTTTAAAAATAAAGAAACTCGAGATATCTTAAAAATAATCTCAGAAGATTATAATAAATTAAAACAAATGCCTCTTTATTCTTATTTTATGATTTTAGATATTTTTGAAGAAATCAGCAAAATAAAAAATATTGGGAATGTTTATTTATTTGGGAGCTATTCTAAATTAATTTTTAAAGAAAATTCAGATATAGATTTTGCTGTTGTTTCAGAGAAAGTTAATAAAAAAGAAGTTAATAAAACAATTCAGAAATTGGAAAAAAGATTTAATAAAAAAATTGAAATGCATTTTTTTACAAAAGAGTTTTACAAAAATAAGAAAGACCCTCTTGTAAAAGAGATAATTCAGCAAGGAGTAAAACTTAATTAAAAAATGAAAAATAAAATGCCGGAAAAAAAGAGAATAAAATCAAATTTAGGCAATATTACTCAAAAAGGGGCAGATTTATTAAAATATTTAAATAACGATAGCTTAATATTATCAATTGATAATAAAATATTAACATACTAAAATGAATACTAAATTAAAAATAATCGCAGAATTAGAAAATGAGTCTAATGGAATTCATTTAAGAAAAATTTCAAGATTAGTTAATTCGGGATTGCCCAATGTTAAGAGATTTTTAGAAATTCTTGAAAAAGAAAAAGTTGTCAGCAAAGAAAAAGAAGCTAATTTAATCAAATTTGCATTAAAAGAGGGTCAAAGGACATTATCTTATTTAAAGCAGGTCAATACAGATAAATTTTTTGGATTGCCTGTTAAAGTTCAAAATAGCATTGGCGATTTTTTAGATGAAATTGAGGATAAACCTCTGATAGCTTTAATATTTGGCTCTTATGCCAAAAAAAATTATACTAAAGAATCAGACATTGATATTCTGCTGGTATTTCAAAAAATAGAAAATACTGCAAAAAGAATAAGTATGAGGACTAACACAAAAATAAATCCGGTTTATATTGAGTATAAAAATTTTAAAGATAATTTTTTGAATAAGGAGCATAATTTTTCAAAAGAAATAAGGAATAAAGTAATTGTCATGTTAGGGATTGAAAATTATTATCAATTGCTCTGGAGGTTTTTAAAATGAAGGTTGATATAGAAAAATTAATTGCAGATAAAGAGTATTGCAGAAAAGTTTTCAATTTTTTTATAAAAAATCAGACAATTAAAAAAACAATCTTAAATGAATGGAGCGCAGGGAAATTATTCCTTTCAAACAAAAAGGAGGAAAATATAAACTCTAAGTTTATATATATAAACTATTAAATTATATCATGAAACAAACAAACAATAAAATGAAGGCAATTTTGAAGATTTTAAAATCCCTTAATGAAGACTATAATGCAAATAATTTATCAAAAATTCTTGGGATAACTTCAATGGGCGCATTAAAGATATTGAAGAATCTGGAAAGAGAGCATATTTTAAAATCAAATAAAATGGGGAACGCTTTCTTTTACGAAGTTGATTTTGAAAATGAATATGCTCTGGATTATATTGAATTTTTACTTAAAAATGAAGCTGAACTTTCAAATCCTTATGTTAAAAGGTGGATTAGAGAATTAAAGAAGATAAATAAAGCAGACATTATTATAATTTTTGGTTCTGTTTTAAAAATTGGGGAGGAAGCAAAGGATATAGATGTTCTTTTTATGGTTAAAAAAAAGAATTTTAATTTTCTTAAATTAGAAATAGAAAAACTTAATAAAATTAATGAAAAGAAAATACACCCAATTTATCAAACATTTTGGGATTTGAAATCAAATTTAATTAAAAATGACAGAATTATTCTTAATGCAATAAAAGGAGTTGTTGTTAAAGGTGAAAATAAATTTATAGATTTAATTAAGGATATAAAATGAAAAATAAAAAAGTAGACTGGTGCTTGAGAAAAGCTGAAAGAGAGCTTGCAGAAATAGGAAGGCATAGGGGGCTTGTTAAAATAAAGCCAGACATTTCAAAAGCAAGAAAGCATATAGCAAAAGCAGAACATTATCTGGAAGCAACTTTGTTTTTAAAAGAAAAATTTTCAGATATAAGCGCAAGCACAATATTTTATTCCGCATATCATTCTTTACTTGCAATTCTCTCTAAATTTGGATATGAATCTGGAAATCAGGAATGCACTTTTTCCTTAATAGATCACTTAATTGATGAAAATAAAATTGATTTAGATAAGCACCTTATAAACAAAATGTCTTTATTAAGCAAGAAGGGTGATGAAGAATCAATTATAGAAATAAGAGAAAAATACCAGTATGGGACGGATTTGTCAATGAAGGAAGAGCTTTACAGCGAGATTATAGAGACAGCTAAAATAATTTTGGGAAAAGTAAAAAAAATATTAGAAAACTAAAAACGACAAAATGAAAAATAAAAAATCCCAGGCAAGGAAACAAAATATAATCCTAATTGGAATTTTTATGGCGATTGGGTTGATTGTTTTCCTTTCAGCTGTTGCGCCAAATGTGCAAATTGCAAGTCCGGCTAATAATAGTTTTTTAGGAGTCAATAATATTTTTGTAAATTTTTCTGCAAATGAAACGCAGTCAGACCTAAGAAACATTACATTTTATTTGTTTAATTCAACAGGTAGTTTAAACACAAGTGCAACAGACAATCTCTCGCTTTCTGTTAATTTATTAAATAATACTTATGGAATTGTAGAGGGAATTAGCGCGACAAGTAAATATTCTGACACTTTTAATGTAGATAAAGTTCGTGATAGCATATTTTATAATTCTGTATGGATTAGTGCAAATACGATAGCTACAAATCAAAATCTAACAATTAATTTTACCTCTTCTCAAATCTTTGATACAATTGAGATTTTTTCAGGCCAATCAAGCGATTTGACTAGTTCTGTAAATAATACCAATGTCTATGTAAGCGATGACTATTCTTCCTGGACTCAAATTGTAAGCGCTAAAAGTTTGTTTGGAGCTGTTCCATTGAATGGACAATTTGATACAATTAATTTTACAGAACAAAATAAAAAATATTTAAGAATAGAATTTAAAGATAATTGGGGTTCTGCAAACTATATGTCCACTTCTGAAATTAGAGTTTATAAAAATAAAACGAATTTGGCTAATTTAACTTCTACAATTGTAACAGCAACAGATACATATAGCACTTCAAATATAAATTACACTCGAGATAATCTTCATGATACATCTGGAGAGACTAAGTGGTGGCAGACAGATGACGGGGTGCTGGGAGTATTTAATGTAAATATCACTTGGAATTTTGGCTCTCAAAAAAGAGTTAATAGTTTAGAATGGTTTGCGTATGCAGTGGTCAGTGAAACAAACTTTATGCCGCAAAATTATTCTATTTTAGTTTCAAGCGATGGCTCAAGTTATACAGAAATAAGCAATGGAACTTTTGCCGGGGGGGCGGGTAAAATTGAAAGAATAAATTTTAGTGAGCAAAATACACAATATTTAAAAATATGGCTAAAAACTGGTTATTCTGCTACCCATTTAATTGCCTCGGAAATTCAAATATTAGAAGTTGATAACTATTTCACTCATAATTTCACGGGCTTGTCTGACGGCGAATATAAAATTAATGCAACTGCTTATGATATTTTCAAAAATGCCGGCTCAAGTGAGACAAGAATAGTTACAGTTGATACAACAAAACCTCTTCTTGATTTCGTCTCTCCAACGCCCGCAAATAATTCAGGGGTTTCAAATAATTTTGAAATAAATGTTTCAATTACAGAACTGAATTTAGCAAGTGTAATTTATAATTGGAATGGAACAAATTATACAATTTTCAATGAATCAAGTGTTCTTCATATGAATCTAAATAATAATACAGCAATTGGAGAAAACGGAACGCGAGCTGTTGATGTTTCAGGGAATGCAAATCACGGGACATTTAATGGAGGGCCTGTCTGGAATTCTTCAGGTAAATATGGAAGCGCTGTTACTTTTGACGGCGTGAATGATTATATTCTCCTTCCTACAATAAGCATCGCAAATGATATTACTGTCTCAGCATGGGTTTATTCTGACAATTTTGAGAGAAATATGATGGTTGTAGAAAAAGCTAATGTTAATGCTCAATGGGCACTTTTTTTTGAAAATGCAGGAACACCTGGGCTAAAGTGGGCAGGCGGGGCAGCTGATTATGGCTGTATAACAAGTAGTTTTCCTACTAATAATCAATGGCATCATATTGCAGCAACACAAAGTGGAACTGCCTGCAGTATTTATATTGATGGAGTTTTAAATGATACTGGAGTAAATACTGCTATTGGAAATGGCAATGGGCAAATTTATATAAGCAGCTATGATGGTGCAGGTTATTTTTTCAAGGGCTCAATAGATGAAGTCCGTATTTTTAACAGAAGTTTATCGGGAAGTGAAATTGAGCAACTTTATAATGTATCAAACTTGCAAAAGTTCAACAATACAAATTGGTATTTTTATGCAAATCAAACAGGTTTAACTGCAGGAAATAGTTATACTTATTATGTTTATGCTAAAGATAAAGGAGGAAATTCAAATTCTACACTAACAAGAACAGTACTTGGAAATTCAGCTCCGACATTTATTTCTATAGACCGTTCTCCAACCACTCTTGAATATCTTGACCCAAATAGTTTGATAAATGTAACTGTAAATATTTCTGACACAGATTCTAATTTTAATACTGCAATTTTGCAATGGAAAAATACAACTGCTGGTTGGGGAAATGCTACAAATGTAACAATGCTTAATTCAACCGCAAAAGGCGCGTACACAATTTTAAATGCAAGTTTTACTCCGACTTATGAATCAAATTATTCATATAGAATCTGGGCAAATGATACATCAGGAGCTTCAGCTACAAGTTCTGAAACAAATGTCAGCGTATTCTGGGATTGCACCTGGACAGCGACGTCTGATTTGGGTTCCACGGCAGGATGGGATGAAAATAAAAGAATAGGAAATATAATTCTCAACAATACCGGAGACTCCCCGCATTCAACAGGATGCTCTCTGGATTTTAGATTAACTTATGATTTGCCGGAAGGAAGAATTTATTTTGATAATATTTATTACAAACCCTCTTCAACATATACTCTCACCCCGGGAAATAATCAAAATATTTCTATCAATGCCTCTTTTTTATCAGAAATAAAATCAGAAGATGTAATTATTTCAACTAATGAACTTTTAAGCAGGACAAATGTTTCTCAAAGAAATACAACTGCAACAATTGTTTCAAATCAGGCAGGTCCTTATTTATTCCAAAAAATTACAAGCAATCCTGAAAGTGTTTATCTGGGAATAACAAATGTTTCAGGAACATACAAAGCAAATTTCACAAACATAACAGATTCTGATTTGCATTATAATAATATCAATGCAAGTTTTTCCAGTTTAGCGTCAATGACTTCAGGAGTCAAAACATTTTATATTTATGCGACAGGAGTTAATAAAACAGGAAATGCAATTCAAGAAGCTGATGGGACTACTTTATTAAAAAAATCAGTGAATATTACTTTTTTATGTTATGCTACAAGCGACTCAGTTTGTGTGACTGCCTGTGGCTCTGCTAATGACCCCGATTGCGTAGCTTCTTCATCTACTTCATCAACTTCAGGAGGAGGGGGCGGAGGAGGAGGCGGAAATAGGATAAGCGCAGTGACGGGAAAGTCAGCAGCCGAGTATGAATTAGTCAGAGGACAGGAGCAATCTTTTGAATTAATAATAGAAAATCCATATCTTGGTTATTTGGAAAATCTGGAAATTTCTGTAAAAGGAATCAGGCAGGATTTAATTAAAATAATTCCAACTAAAATTGAAAAAATAAACGCAGGACAATCAGAATATCTTGTAGTTGAAATAATTTCTCCGGCTTATTTTACAGAAGGACATTACGATTTGGAATTTTTAATTTCCGGAAATTTAATTACGGGAGAAGAGAAAAAGCCGTATATTGGAAGAATGAATGTTGATTTATTTATAATTGATATTCCAAGAGAAGAAACAGAGTCAATGATGGAAGAATCTTCAAAGATGTTTGAGCAGATGAATAATTCAAATATGTCTTTAAAAAAAATTTCAGGATTTTATATTTCCTTGCAGGAATCATTTGAGGAAAGAAAGTTTTCAGAAGTGAAAAAAAGCTATGATGAAATAAAAAAAATTCATGGAAATGCTTTCGGTTCTTTGGAATTGATTGAATGGCTCCAGAAACAAATTAAAAAAGCAGAAAAAAATGGGATTTCAGTAATAGAAACCAAGAAACTTTTGTATCTTGGAGAAGCCACTTTTAAAAGAGGAGATTATGAATCGTCAATTAAAAGACTTGAAGAAGCCCGGCTGACTTATGCAATAGAAACAAAAGGGGAGTTTAATTTATTTTATGCTGTTAAAAATAATCCTCTTGATAGCGCCGGCATATTGTTTGCCGCTATTTTGTTTAGCTTCTCATCTTTTTTAATAACTAAATACAAACTATATAAAAGAAAATTAAAAAATCTTGAAGAAGAAGAAAAGCTGTTATTGGAATTAATGAAAACTGTTCAGAGAGAAACTTTTGAAAACAGCCATTTTTCAATGAGTTCATATAGGGAGGCAATGTTCCAGTATGAAACCAAACTTACTGAAGTAATTGAAGATAAAATTGAAACAGAGACCAAACTGGCTTCGTTGTTTAAAATAAGAGGAAGAGAGAGAGCGCTTAAAGGAGAAAAGGAAAAATTATACAATCTGGTTAGAGAACTGCAAAAAGATTATTTGCAAAAAGGAAAAATTGAAACAAGAGTTTATGAAAATATGCTTAAAATTTATTCAACAAGAATAGTGGAGATTGAAGAAAAATTAGTTTATATTGAAGCCAAACAGCTTTTGCATAATAAATATCCTTCAAAAAAATTAAAACTTGGGTGGTTTGGATTATGAAAAATGAAGAAAGAATTGTAATATTAATTGATGGAAGTAATTTCTATTATAGCACTGCAAAAAAAGGAAAAAAAGTTGATTTTCAGAAACTAATAAAAGAATTAATTGGGAGCAGAACGTTAGTAAAAACTCATTATTATGTAGCCCCTTTGGATATTGAGGTAAATGAGGAGAAATATTGGGGTCATCAGAGATTTCTTGATAAATTAAGGCGAATACCCAAATTTGAAGTTGTTTTATGCGCGCTAAAGAAAATAAAAAGCGATGGAAAGAATATCTATGTTGTGAAGGGTGATGATGTAAAGATGTCAAATACTTTGATTATGGGGGCAGTTGATAATTTATATGATATTGCAATCGTTGTGAGCGGGGATGAGGATTTTATTGATTCAATAAAGATAGTGAGAGAAAGATATGGAAAGAAGGTTGAAAATGCTTATTTCAGCAGGAGCTCGTCTTTAAATTTAAGAAATTCATGCGATTCTATAATTAATCTTAATAAAATTATAAATAAATTAGAGGTAAAAAAAGGCTCAGTATTATCCGAAGACCATACTGAGCATTAACACTATGACAATGAAAAGACAATATTTAAACTTTTTGGCGGTTAAAAAATGAAAAATAAAAACCTAAAACTTTTAATATTTTTATTATTTGGAATTGTTTTTTTATCTGCAATTGCATCTGCAGAGGAAAATTTGACATTAAAAGAACAGGCTGAAGGATGTTTGGATGATTCAGGAAAGATAATGGAAGAATTAATTGAAGCTGGTTTTAATATAAATAAGGTGAATGATACGCTGGCGGTTGCTTCTGAATTATACGAAGCGCAATCATCAAAACTAAGAGTAAAAGATTCTGATTTTTCTTTTGTTTTAAATTATTGTGATGAAATTAAAGAGACAAGAGAGGCAGCTTTTATTACAAGAGACGAATTTGACGCCCTGGTTAAATTTTACAATGAAGCTTTTGAGGAAAATGTTTCTGTTATTGATGAAATGATTGATGAAATTGAAAATGAAATTGAAACAGAGAGATATGAAAAAGTTTCTCCTTTAGTCGAGCAAACTTACGAAAAAATATCAGAAGTTCAGGCAGAGCAGACAGCTTTAAGAGCTTTTTATGAAGGCACTACAAAAGGGCTGAAAAGATTTTTTGAAAGAAATTGGGTTTCTATTCTTATTTCTATTGGAGTTGCTTTTATTTTGTTTTTAATATATATGAGGACTGTTTCTGTATGGATTATTAAGAGAAAAATCCGGGGATTAGAATTTAGAAAGGAAAAAATTCTGGAAATTATAAGGGGCGCTCAGAGAGAGTATTTTCAAGACGGGAAACTTTCTGAAGGAATATATAACATAAAAACTAAAAAACTTGCCGAGTTAATAAGAGATATTGACAGACAGATTCCTATGCTTCTGGAGAGGCTGGCTAGATTTGAGAAAAATAAAACAAGAAGTTTTCAATCTTCCTCCGAAAACGTTGGACGAAAGAAAAGCAAAAATAGGAAATTTTTTCAATCATTCGCCCAAGCGTGGTCAAATGAAAGCAAGAAATTTTTAATTCACTTTAATAAGAAATTAAAACGAAAGCAAAATAGGAAAAAATTTTCATTTATTAATCTTTTTAAAAAATTGAGAAAAAAATT
The DNA here is from genome assembly GCA_000806015.1 of archaeon GW2011_AR19. Taxonomy (GTDB): domain Archaea; phylum Nanobdellota; class Nanobdellia; order Pacearchaeales; family GW2011-AR1; genus JWKY01. The sequence continues at coordinate 18,487 of JWKY01000017.1, forward strand.
AAAATGAAATCAAAAATAAGAAAATTTGTTAATCATCTGTTTTTCTGGAAAATGGGTTTCTTTTTTAGAAAAAAAGAAACTACAATGGTAGAAAAAACTAAAAATCAAAAAAATGAAAGTTCAGACGGAGGTTCTGCTTCTGAGGACCGGAAAAAATTCCAAGAGATGAGCAAAAAGCAAAAAAAGAATTTTCTTTCTAATGATTTGAGCGAGAGAATTATAAGAGTTGAACAAAGAGTTTCTACAAAATTTGGCAGGCTTATTCCTTACAATAAAACAGAATACTATCAGCACATGAATAAAGAAGAAAAGAAAAAATTTGATGAATACTTAAAAAATAAAGGAAAAAAGGAAATTTTTGTTTCAGCGATTTTATTAGGTTTGATTTTAGTTTTAGGTTTTTTTAATTTCAGTTCAATTGGAAATACTGTTCAAGAAAATTTCCCGGATTCTGCGGTTAAGATTAATCTTCTTTTTGCTTCGGTGTTTATTATTTTTATTATTGGTTTAGTTATTGGTTTCCTTGTAAGATTGAAAAGGAAAATGAAATATCGGGAGCATATTAGAGTTATTGATAATATTATTTTTCCTAAGCATTAGGCAAAGCTCTGTTGAAAATCTTTTTTATTTTTAGCAATTTTTATAAGGAACCCACCTGCCCACCCCAAAATGCTTTTGTTTTGACGTCTGTAAAAATTAGTCTTATAAAAATTGGATAACTTAGACTTTTTCAACAGAGCCATTAAATAAAAAAAGCTTTTAAAGGATATTTCATTTGTTTTATTGAGAGGTGAAAATGAGTAAAACGATACATTCTTTTGATGGGAAATCCAGGGCTAAAAAATCTCCTGAAGGATTGCAGCATTCCAAAACATACATAAATGGGTTTGATAAATTATGCCCGGAGGGAATTCCCGTCGGTAATGCAGTTCTTATTGAAGGAGGGCCGGGAAGCGGAAAAACTATTTTGTGTTTGACTTTATTAAAAGAGGCTTGTAAAAGAGGCAAGAAAGTTTTGTATATGAGTTTTGAAGAGAGGGAAGAAAGATTAAAAATACATCTGAAAAATTTTGGAGCCAATCCGGATGAATATGAAAAAAAAGGATTATTGTATGTTAAAAGATTTAATGCTCTGGATATTGCAAGAAGCGTTGAAGCTTTATTAAGCGAGGCTAAAAAAGAATTATTAATTGAGGTTCAGCCGATTTTGATACCTACAGAATTTAAGCCGGATATAGTTATAATGGATTCTCTGACTTCTATTTCTTCCGCTTTTTCAGGCGACCCTTCCAGATTCAGAATTTATATGGAGCAATTATTTAGGTATCTGGAGAAACATGAAATCACTTCTTTTTTAATTAGGGAAGTTTCTTCTCCCACCCATATTGGGACTAATTTTGTTGAGAAAGCAGAGGCGGTTTCTTTTTTAGCAGACGGGATTGTTGCGTTATATAGCATTTATTATTCTCACGGAATAAGGAAAAGAGGATTTGAGGTTGTAAAAATGAGGGGAGCTGAAATTGATAGGAAAATAGTTGAATGCAATATTGAAAAAGGAAAAGGGCTGGTTGTTAAAAATAATTCATTAAAAGGAAATTACATTCTTACTTAAGTATTTGTAAAAATAAATCTTTAATTAATAATGCTAAAAATATTAATCAACTTGGGAGCCGAGCAAGTTCACGGAGGGTAAATTATTTTTATCAATTACCGAGTGAGGTTGCGAGCAAGAGCAAGTTCACGGAGGGTAAATTATTTTTATCAATTACCGGCGAGCATTTCTGCGGAGGCAAAATTTTTTTTATTATTTTACCAATTCCGAGCAGGAGTGCGAGTGAGCTTGGGAGCAAAATTAATATAAACCCCCTGCTTTTTAGATTTCCATGGAATCTTACGAATCTCTATTAGATGAAGCTTACAAAAAAGTAAAACAAATTGAAGGAACCGGAGAAAGATTTGAAATTCCAAAAATAGAAGGCCACATCGAGGGAAAAAAAACAGTTTTAACTAACTTCCTGCAAATAACCTCTCATTTACGAAGACCTGCCGAGCATTTTCAGAAATTTTTGCTCAAAGAACTGGCTACACAAGGGCAGATGGAAGGAGAGAGATTAATTCTAAATAATAAAATTCCAAGCATAAAAATAAATCAAAAAATAGAAGAATATCTCAATGAATTTGTATTATGCAAAGAATGTAAAAAACCAGATACAGAAATATTAAAAGAAGACAGGCTTTCGTTTGTTCATTGTTTAGCTTGCGGGGCAAAGCATAGTATACGGAGTAAAATTTAAGAATTTATCTGTTAAAAAGCAATTTTGGCTCTGTTGAAAATCTTTTTTTTATATTTCGTTTTGAATTCAAATAACTCCCGACCTCACTCAGCGATTAATAAAAGATAAGTTACCTTCCGTGAAGTCGCTCGCCCACTAAAGCTTGCCTAAAGGCAAGCACCCACCCTTTATTTTTATAATGGATTTCCAAAGAAAGTTACGAATTCAAAACATTTTCAACGAAAACATCAATTTCAGAAGATTTATAAAAGAAATTTTCTTAGAATAATTAAGAAATTCATAGAATTTCTGATTAAATAAACGGAGATTAAAAAATGACAGAAGCTTATTGTGTGAAATGCAAGAAAAAAGTTCAAATGAAAGACGGAAAAGAAAGTAAAACCAAAAAAGGTACAACAATTGCCAAGGGAAAATGCCCTGCTTGTGGAACAACTGTTTGTAGAATGGGCGGACTTAAATAACTAAAAATTTATAATCCGCTTTTTTTATTTTTATTTATGTTAATAAATATTATTAAATCCTACAGGGAGATTGTAACAATTTGCGATTATGAATTATTAGGAAAATATTTTGAAGAGGGTGATTTTCAATTAGACATTAAAGAAAGTTTTTATAAAGGCGAGAAAAAAACAGAGCAAGAGATAATTGAAATAATAAAAGATATGAAAATGGAAGATGCAACCTTTAATATTGTCGGGGAAAAATCAATAAATGCCGCAATTAAAGCAGAGCTGATTTCAGAAGATTCTGTAAGAAAAATTCAGGGAATACCTTTTGTATTAGTGTTGATGTAAATTTTATAAACCCTTTTTCTATTTCTATATTATCATGGACCAAAATAAACACCCAAAAAATCAAGAAGGGGAATTGCAAATAACCCGCGCGCCTCTTCCAAAAGGCAGAGAAGTGATTGGAACTATAGAGCAGAGATACGGGGGAAATAAAATGAAAGTAAATTGTCTTGATGGAAAAGAAAGAAATTGCAGAGTTCCTGGGAGATTAAAAAGAAAACTTTGGTTAAGACCAAACGACGTCGTGATTATTGAACCCTGGGAGCTTGATGACACCAAAGGAGATGTTCTTTTAAAATATCATTCAAGCCAGATTGAATGGTTAAAAAGACAAGGCTATATAAAAACAGAAGAAAGAGAATTTTAAAAATTGCATCAAAAAATATTTAATGGATAGATTTCTTCTTAAATCATGAAAACAATAATCTCTGAAAATTTTAAAATAATCCTTAAAGAAAAGAAAATTCTTGAAAAAGAACTTAGCGTAAAAATTTCAAGCAGAGATAATACCCTAATGATACAAAACAGGAAATTTTGCATAAAGGGCGCAAGTGAAATTTATATTGACGGTCTGCCAGAAGACGAATATATTGCAGAAAAAGTTATAGATGCAATAAACTTTGGATTCTTAATTAAAAGGGCTCTCTTAATAAAAAAACAGGATTTAATTTTTGAAATTTTAAATATTAAAGATTATATGCGCGGTAAAAATGTTGCGAGAGTAAAAGGCAGAATTGTCGGGGAATCAGGAAGAGCGCTGCAAACTCTTTCTCAACTTTCAGATTGCTATTTTGAAATAAAAGGAAATCAGGTTGGAATCATTGGAGATCCCGAAAATATAGAGAACGCGCAAAATGCAATCATTATGTTAATAAAAGGCTCTAAACACGCGAATGTTTATTCTTTTTTAGAAAGAAGTCATCCAGAGCCGATTTTAGATTTTGGATTACGAGAAAACAAAAAATAGGAAATTTTTTGAGAAATTTGTCTTTAGGAAAAAGCCAAATTGAGGGAAGTTAAAAATAAAATTAATAAATAATTTTAAATAGCGCTTTTCTTTATTTTTCTTATGTAATGCCCGGGTAGCTCAGTTGGTTAGAGCGCACGGCTGTTAGGTCAAAACAATATATGATTTTGACATCGCAATAAATTGCGATTTTGCAGCAACCGCGAGGTCGAAGGTTCGAATCCTTCCCTGGGCGTTTTCTTTTTAAACTAAACTTATTATATAAAATTATGAAAAAAGTAATTTATAATAAAGAAGACTTGTCAGATTACTATGGGGTTTCCGCAGTTATAAAAAATGATAAAGAAGAAATCCTCATGCAAGAGCATTCAAAATTTGGTTTTTGGACAATTCCCATCGGAAAAGTAAATTTGAATAAAAATTTAGTTGAAGGATTAAAAAAAGAAATTTTTGAAGAAACTGGTTTAATTGTAAAAGATTTGAAAGAACTAAAACAAAAAAAGAATTGTTACAGAAGGGATGATAAAGATGTCAAAGTCAATTTACATTTATTTGAAATAACAAAATATTCTGGAAAATTAAAAAATAAAGAACCAGAGAAACATAAAAAACAAGAATTTTTAAATATAGAAAAAATAAAGAAAATTCCTTATTTGTCCGATAGCACATTAATGTTTTTAGAATATCTTGGATTTAAACGCAGGAAAATAATATGAAAAAAAATAAAAAAATTAAAGTTCTCCTTGCAATGTCGGGCGGTGTTGACAGCAGTGTGGCTGTGCTTTTATTAAAAAAACAAGGTTACGAAGTAATTGGAGCGTTCATGGTAAATTGGAGCGATACAAAAAATAAAATAACCGGCGAATGTTCCTGGAGAGAAGAAAAAAGAATTGCTATGAAAATTGCATCAAAATTAGAAATTAAATTTATTACACTAAATTTTGAGAAGCTATACAAAAAAGAAGTTGTTGATGTTATGTTTAAAAATTATCAAAAAGGAATTACTCCAAACCCCGATATTGACTGCAATCAAAAAATAAAATTTCCTCTCTTAATAAAAAAAGCAAAAGAACTTGGATGTGATTTTGTTGCAACAGGGCATTATGCAAGGATAAAAAATAATAAAGGAAAATATAATCTATTAAGAGCAAAAGATGAATTAAAAGACCAATCTTATTTTTTATACAGAATAAAACAAAATGAATTAAAGAATATTTTATTTCCAATGGGAAATTATACAAAAAAAGAAATCAGAGAAATTGCCAAGAAAAATAAATTTCCAAACTATAATAAAAAAGGAACAGTTGGAATTTGTTTTATTGGAAAGATAAATTTAAAAGAATTTCTTAAAAAAAGAATAAAACCAAAAAAAGGAATTATTTTAAACCCGAATGGAGATAAAATCGGGGAGCACGATGGAATTTATTATTATACAATTGGCCAGAGAATTGGTTCAAGATTCGGGATAGAAGTTGAAAAATCAGAAAAAATGCAAAAAAAATGGTATGTTGCAAGAAAATTTCCAAATAAAAATATAATTATCGCAGCGCCTGAAAATCATCCTTTAAATTTCAGAAAAGAAATAATTATCAAAAATCCGCATTGGATAAATGAAAAGCCAAAAAACAATTCAAAAGTTTTATCAAGAATACGGCAGGTTGGGGAATTGCTTCCAAGCGCATTAAAATATGAAAAAAATAAAATAAAAATTATTTTAAAAAAAGCAATTACGGGAGTTTCTCAAGGTCAGGCAATTGTTTTATATCAGGGAGAAAAATGTCTTGGTGGCGGGGAGATTTCTTTTAATTAAAAAGTTTTATTAATGTAATATCTTTCTATTAATTATGAAAATAATTTTTACAGAACATGCTGAAAAACAAATCAGAGAACGTAAAATTGAAAAAAGACTTATTGAAGAAACAATAAAATATGCTGACAAAACCAGAAAAGCAGGAAAAAATAAATATTATGTCTGTAAAAAAGTTAATGGATTTTCTATTGAAGTTGTTTACATCAGAGAAAATTATATAAAGGTTATTACTGTTTATCCTGTATAATGAAAATAAGCTATGATTCAGAAGCGGATGCAATTTACATTAAACTAAGGGATGAAGAAATTGCTGAAACTAAAAAAGTAGACGATTACACTATTCTCGATTATAATGAAGAAGGGCATCTTGTTGGAATTGAATTACTTTTTATAAGCGAACAAAACCCGAACTTGTTAAAAGAATTTTTAGTGGAGAATTTGATTAAATCTGTCTAAATAATTATTGTCTTTATTTTAAAGGTCAGGCAATTGTTCTATATCTGGGAGAAAAATGTTTGGGGGGCGGGGAGATTGGGTTTTGAATAATCACTAAACTTAAATATCCCAATTAATTAACCATTTTATTTGTATTACAATAAAAATATCCGGCTCTTGGAATATATTTTATACATTGTCCTTCTTTGTTTAAAGAAGAGAACCCAGACGGAGTATATGTTCCATTCTTTCCTATGCTGTCTATATAACTAAGTCCCGCATATAAACTAAAAACACTTGCTCCTACTAGGAGTACACCCAGTACACCGTTATAAAGCTCTTTAGTTTGGCTTCTAACAGATTCTCTAAATAAATCTTTTACTTCTTTAGTTTTTGTATATTCAATCAATTTTTTTAAATTTTTCATTTTTTCCTCCTAGTTTATTTATTTATGTTTCAAGTTGTAACAACTTGTTAATATTCTATAAATTTTAAACTACTTAAATATTTGTTGTGGTAAATACAACAACATCTTTATAAACTCCAAAACATAATATAAACTATGGAAATTGAAGAAGTATTACAAAGTATAGGTTTAGAAAATAAAGAAATAAAAATTTATCTTGCGCTTCTCGGAGAACCAGAATCAACAGCAACAAAAATCTCAAAGCTTACAAGCATAGATAGAACTTTTATATATGAATTATTAAATAAATTAATCGAAAAAGGACTTGCGTCTTATGTAATAAAAAACAATATAAAATATTTCTCTGCCGTAGATCCAGGGGTGCTTCTAAAAAATCTCGAAGAAAAAAGAGAGCAACTAAAAAACATCTTGCCCGAACTAAAAGCAAAACAAAAATTAATCAAATCAAAAACAAAAGTAGAAATATTTCAGAGTAAAAAAGGAGTTAGCAATATATTAAAATTAATGGCTTCAATAGGAAAAGATTACTTTTTTATAGGGGGTTTGCAGGAAATTTGTACAAAATTTGAAAATGATGCTCATCTTTATGTCCAAATAGCAAAAAATCTAAAATCAAAAGGCAAAATAATTGCACGAAAAAAAGACAATTTTTTCATAGGAAAAAATGAAGATTATAGATTTGTTCCAGACAGCATAATTTCTTCAACTTCAACTTTAATCTCGGGAAATAAAGTTGCAATATTTATTTGGTCTGAACCTTATTTCGCAATCCTAATCGAAAACGAAGAAGTAGCTAAAAATACTATGGAAACTTTTAACTATTTCTGGAATTTAGCAGAAAGACCTTCCAAATCAGACAGAAGAAAAAGATTAGCTAAATAAAAACTATCTTACTAATATTTTTATACCCTCATTTCTTTCTTAAAGAATGGAACTTGACAAAGCAAATCAAAGATTTTCATTATCAAATTCAGGAGGAAAGAATGGAATTAGATAAAGCAATACAATCGCGAAAATCTGTAAAAAAATTTTCAAAGAAAAAACCGGACTGGAGAAAAATAATTGAAGCAATTGACAGCGCAAGATATTCTCCAATGGCAGGGAATATTTTTAGCTTGAAATTTATTCTCGTCTCCGATAAAGAAAAGATACAACAGCTTTCAAAAGCAAGTGAGCAGGAATTTATTGCAGATGTCCAATATGCAGTTGTGGTTTGCTCAAATCCTTCAAGAACTTTAAATGCTTATGAAGAACGCGGGGAAAATTATTTAAGGCAGCAAACAGGAGCAGCAATTCAGAATTTTTTATTAAAATTAGAAGATTTCGGATTAGCTACATGTTGGATTGGACATTTCGTAGATGATAAAGTAAAAAATATTTTAAAAATACCAAAAGATGTTAATGTTGAAGCATTTTTTCCAATTGGATATGAATCTAAAGCTGCAAAGACAAAACAAAAAAGAAAAATAGAGTTGGACAGAGTTTTGTTTTTTGAAGAATATGGAAAAAGCAGGATTGGTGAATGATTTCGCGAGATATTATCCCGAAGGCAAATTTAAAAATCCGAGCGAGATCACGAAATGAGATAAAAAAAGGAAATCTTTATGAAAAAATACCAAAAAAGTTATCTAAAGAATTATTTAATACAATTGTCTTAAAAAATAATTGTAAGATAGAGAGGATAATTTCCATGGGGCACAAAACACCAAAGGGAAAATGGTATAATCAAAATAAAAATGAATTTGTGATGATATTAAAAGGTTCAGCTGAATTATTATTCTTTCCCGATAAAAAATACCCTAATGATACAAAACAGGAAATTTTGCATAACGATACAAAACAGGAAATTTTGCATAATGATAAAACATCTAAAAAAACTATTTGGTTAGCAGTTTTTTATTAAATTAAAAAAAGAAACAAAAAAGAAAAAGCCCTCAAATCGAGGGCAAATTAAATTTTAAATTATAAATATTCTATTCCTAACTCAGACATCTCTCTATGAGTTTGTTCTTTGTTCATTCCTGAATCTTTCCCTAAAACATACGGAGATTTAACTCCAGTCATAATTGTAATAACTCTAACTTTACCAACAAAATCTTTACTGATTCTTGCGCCAATTATAACTTGCGCGTCTGGGCTAAGATTTTCTGAAACAGTTCTACCGATAATGTCAAACTCTTCAAGTTTTAAATCCGGACCGCAAGTTACATGAATCAATGCTCCACTAGCGCCTTTATAATCCACATCAAGTAGAGGATGAGTAAGGGCTTGTCGAACAGCTTCATTAACTCTGTCCTGTGAGTCTGCTTCACCGATACCTATTACTGAAACACCACAACTGACCAGCAATATCTACAAGTCTATTATTATCAAGAACAATACAAGTGTCTGTAACATCTCTTAACTCCTGCAACCCAAATTCAGCTTTATCAATTCTTGCTTTTTCAGATTCAAAAGGCATGGTAACAACTCCAATAACTACTGCCCCAGATTCTTTAGCAATTTGAGCTACAACTGGCGCTGCGCCTGTTCCTGTTCCACCGCCTTCTCCTGCAAGAACGAAAACCATGTCTGCATTTCCAGCAGCTTTTTTAAGTTCAACTAATGCTTCTTTAGCAGCTTCTCTTCCTCTGCCTGGAGCTCCTCCAGCGCCAAGTCCTCTTGTTAACTCTTTACCAATAAGAATTTTCTCGTCGGATTTAGTTACACTAAGATGAAGCGCATCTGTATTACATGCATAAATTGTCGCACCGTTGATTCCTTTATTAAAAAGCCAAGTAACCATGTTAGAACCGCAACCGCCACAACCAATAACTTTAATATTTGCTTTACCAGCTTTTAATTCATCAAAATTAATACTATGTGTGCTTGCGTTTTGTATTGCTTCTTTTGCAAAATCTAATGCCATCTTTTTAACCTCCTTTTGATTATATTTTTTTTCTGCTAAGCAGATTCATTATAATTAGTGCGCTCCTCTTTATAAAAATTTCGGATATTTAGAAAATATATCATTTTAAAAAATTTTCAAGTTTTTTAATGGTTTTGAGTTCAAATTCCCACTCAACCTCGTCTTTCAGACGAGACCCGCCCTTTATTTTTACAATGAATTTCCAAAGAAGTTACGAACTCAAAACTTTTCTGAAAGTTTTTTAATCATTTTCCAGGATTTTTTCAGTTTTTCATTTGATTCTTTTGTAGCTAATTTTAAAAAATCATCGTCGACTAAAACTTTATTTTTGTTAAAAATTGGAAATTCCAGCCTGTCATCTCCGTGTATTTCAAGAGTTATATTTCTTCTAAGGCAATGGATTCCGGAATGTTTCATTCCTGAACTTTTTGCTTTTTCTAAAAGCAAGGAAGCGCTTTCCAAATTTCTGCAAACAACATGAAGAATTGGGGGTTCGCATTTAAATTTAATTAATTTATTTTTAATTTTATTTAAATTATTTTTCAGCCAATTAAAAGAAATTAACTCATGGGAAATTTTTAAAAACAAATTATGAGATTTTTTATTTTGAGAAATCATTAAAACAATTCTTCCAGCGCAAGATGAGGTTGTATAATAATTTGGTGAGCTGTTTATTTTATTACATAAAGGAATAATTTTTTCGTCCCATTTGCCAATAAAAGATTTGTCAATTTTTGAAAGAACTGAAGTTTTTCGTCTGAGGAAGGAGTCAAATGGCATTTTAAATTAAAAAATTTGGTGATTAGGTATATTCCGCACTAAACTAACCTCCTTACACATATCTCAAATAATAGATTAAAAACATTGTTGTTTCTATTATTAAATCTAAATTCCAT
>JWKY01000018.1 GCA_000806015.1 archaeon GW2011_AR19
AATGCCATGAAAATGTGAAATTCCGGGAAGCAGTTCAGAGTCGCTAAAAAAATCTTTTGCAACACGCTCCCAAGTCAATCCGCTGTTAAAACTGACATACACTCCGCCATTTGTTGTAACAAAAATTGTCTGAGGTTCTATTGAATGCGCTGCGATAAGCATTATATACGAGTTCTCTAAATTATAGGATGAAAACGTCCAGCTTTGTCCTTGATCTGTGCTTTTGAACATGCCCAACGAATACGTGCCTGCATACAAAGTCCCGTCGCTGGCTTTAATAATATCAACTACTTCACTTCCTATAAATCCATTATTTCTTTCGCGCCAATGCTCGCCAGCGTCTTCAGTGTAGAAAAGGCCTTGTCTGCCTGCAATAAATACTTCGTCGCTGTTCTCGCCTGCTGCTAATCTTTCTATGCCGGTATTTGGGATGAATGGCTCATCGTGGGTGAAGAAAAAATCTTTCCAGGTTTTTCCGCCGTCTTCTGTTTTAAAAATTTTTCTGGAGAAAATAGCATAAGCAATATCTGGATTATTATCGTCTATAAAAACACCGCCTTCTGAAGGGTCAAAATAGTAAGCATCAAGCTGCTGCCAGGTTTTTCCCAAATCATTGCTCTTGTATACGCCAGCGCATTTTTCTTTTTCCAAATTATCTGAATTTTCTTCTTTGCCGGCTGCTTCCATACATATAAGATCCTCAAAAACTCCAACTCTTACATATACTTCATCAGGATTTTGCGGATTTATTTTAATGCCAAGTATATCCGTTCTATGAAAAGCAGCGTCAACTCTTTTCCAATTTAAACCCTTATCGTCGCTTTTAAATAATGCTGAATTTGTGCCGACAAATAAAATGTTTTCATTTGCAGGGTGGGGCTCAATAACTTTTATGAAATTTTTTGACTCGTCGGTAATGCTTGCCCAAATAGGCTTTACACTCCATTCAGTTTCAGGCAAAAAGGATGTTTTCGTCCAATTCTTTCCATCATCTAATGATACAAAAACTAATTCTTTTCCATTCAAAACAGCGCCTGCAAAAATAAGAGAGGGATTTGCTGCGCTCATAGCAACTGAAGTATATGAATCAGCTTCAAGATCAATTCTTTGCCAGCTCTTGCCTCCATTCCAGCTAATAAATGGCGCATCAGCGACGAATGCAATATTTTTAGTGTCGTTTGGATCCACGGCAACATCTAATACTCTTTTGTTTGTGCCTCCCAAATCTTTCCATTCTAAACCTTTGTTTGTAATTTCAAAAATACCATTTCCCCCTAGCTCGTATGTAAATGATGTAGCTGCCCATAAAGTATTGCCCACTTTTTCCAAATCAGTTATCAAGCCGCCATAAGGTCCATTAACCTGTGTCCATTTGTCAACGCTAAGCTCGGCTTTTAAGCAATCAACAGGACAGTTAACGCTGTCCTCCTGAAATTCACATTGAGCATTTCCGCACTCCCGAGCAAAGAGATATTGAGCTAACGGCTCAGGAAGATTTAAATTATTATTTAATGGCTGATCTTTTTCTTCAGATTTTTTAAAAACAAAGTATCCTGCAGCTAAAAGAAGTAAAATCACCAACAAAACACTGAATATAATCACTTTCTTTTTCATGCGTTCAAATAAAAATAATTATCTATAAAAAGTTATCTAAAAAAATTTTCTAATTGTTCTTGAAATGAAAAATCTGATTTTATTAAGATTTAAAAAAGAGATTTTCTTATTTTATATATGAAAAAACAGGTGTTTAATCCTTGGGAAGTTTCTGGGGAGATTAATTATGAAAAATTAATTAAAGAATTTGGGCTCTCTCCTTTAAAAGAACTTCCAAAAATTTTTAATGAAGAAGTTGCATACAGGCGGAAAATTATTTTTGCGCATAGAGATATTCAAAGAATTCTTGAGGCTATTAAAAATAAGAAAAAGTTTGTTATGATGACCGGATTAATGCCGACAGGAAAATGTCATCTTGGACATTTAATGATTATTAACCAAATGGTTTTCTTTCAGAAATTTGGAGCAAAAATTTATATCGCTGTTGCTGATTTAGAGGCATACAATGCCCGAGGCCAGAGTTTGGAAGAATCAAAAAAAATTGCTAAAGAATATTTATTAAATTATATTGCAGGAGGATTGGATTTAAAAAAATGCGATTTTTATTTTCAGTCTGAAAGAAACATGGAAGCGGAAAAATCAAATGCTTATTATCGGCTTCAAAATATTTTAGCAAGACATTTAACTTTTAATGAATTTAAAGCAGTTTATGGAGAAATTAGCCCCGGAAAAATGATGGCTTCATTGTTGCAGGCTTCAGATATGTTACATCCACAGCTTCCTGAATTTGAGGGCGATTGCCCGGTTGTAATTCCAGTAGGCATTGACCAAGACCCGCATATAAGATTAGCAAGAGATATTTCACAGAGAATAAAAATTCCTAAATTCACTCAGCTCAGTTCAATTTATAATTTGTTTATCCCGGGATTAAACGGGGGAAAAATGTCCTCATCAGCTCCAAATTCTTTTATTTCTCTTTCAGACAGCCCGGAAGAAATCAAAAATAAAATTAATAAATATGCTTTTTCCGGCGGAAGAGACACTCTTGAAGAGCACAGAAAACTCGGTGGAAATCCTGACATTGATGTTTCGTTTCAATATTTAAAATTCTTTTTTGAACAAGACGATAAAAAATTAGCGCAAATAGAAAAAGATTATCGCTCTGGAAAAATGCTAACAAGCGAATTAAAAAAATATTTGATTGAAAAAATAAATGCTTTCTTAAAAGGGCATCAGAAAAAGCTGGAGAAAGCAAAAAGGGAAGTTGAGAAAATTTTTTAAAATGAAAACCTTAAACCTGCATGTTGATTATATAAAATTCAAGCCTCTAAAAAAAGCTCTGAAAAATATTCCAGATTTGCCTGAAAAAGAAATGCAGGAACAGGAAATAAAAGAGGCGTTGGTCGTGTTGACTGCTGTTGAAAAATCAGACACAGATGTCAAAGCTGTTGTTGAAAAATATATTGAAAATATTAAAGATATTGCAAAGCAAGTAAATGCAAAAAATATTGTTCTTTATCCATATGCTCATTTGTCTAAAGAGCTTGGCTCTCCGGAAATCGCCCAAAAAATTTTAATAAAAGCCGAGGAAGAATTAAAAAAATTAAAATTCAAAGTTATCCACGCGCCATTTGGATACTACAAAGAATTTGAATTAAAAGTCAAGGGGCATCCGTTGTCTGAATTGTCAAGGGAAATAAAAATTGAAACAGTTGGAACTAAAACAGAAGAAAAATATGAACCAAAACAGCTTCTTAGAGAAATTTCAAAATCAAAACTAGACACTTCAAAATTAAAAGAAAACGACCACAGAATTCTTGGAAAACAGATGAATTTATTCAGCTTCAATGAAGTTGCGCCAGGGATGGTTTTTTGGCATAGTAATGGTTTTGTGATTAGAAATGAATTAATTAATTTTGAAAGAGAATTAATGAAAAAATCAGGATATCAGGAAATAGCAACTCCGCAAATTTTAGATAAAAAATTATGGCAGATTTCAGGACACTGGGAAAAATACAAGGAAAATATTTTTTTAAGCGAATATGAAAAAAGAGATTTTGCTGTGAAGCCCATGAATTGCCCCGGCGGATTGCTCGTCTATAAAAATTCCCCAAAAAGCTATAAAGATTTGCCGTTGAAAGCAGGAGAATTCGGGGTTGTTCATCGTCAGGAATTATCAGGAGTTTTGGGAGGATTATTCAGAGTAATGCAATTCACTCAGGACGATGCCCATATTTTTTGCGCTGAAAAACAATTGGAAGAAGAAATTTCAAAAGTAATTGATTTAGTTGATTTAATTTATTCAAAATTTAAATTTGAATATTCAATTGAGCTTTCCACCCGTCCCGAAAAAAGAATTGGTTCAGACGAAATTTGGGATAAAGCAGAAAAATCCCTGAAAAATGTTTTAGACAAAAGAAAAATAAAATACAAAACTAACAAAGGCGAAGGAGCTTTTTACGGACCAAAAATAGATTTTCATTTAAAAGATTCTTTAGGACGAACTTGGCAGTGCGGAACAATTCAGGTTGATTTTTCAATGCCGGAAAGATTTGAACTGGAATATGCTGACAAAAATAACGAAAAGAAAAGACCAATCATGGTTCACAGGGCGGTTTATGGTTCTTTGGAAAGATTTATTGGAATTTTATTAGAGCATACTAACGGCAGACTTCCTCTCTGGCTTGCTCCGATACAAGTCAGAATTTTAAATTTTACAGACAGAAATAAAAAATATTCTGAAAAAATTCTTAAACAATTAGAAGAAGAAATTCCAACCTTAAGAGTTGATTCTGATTTTGCTTCAGAGACAATTCCTTCAAAAGTAAAAGATGCCGAGATTATGAAAATTCCATATATCCTTGTTGTTGGTGACAAAGAAGAAAAATCAGGCAAAATTGCTGTAAGAAATAATGGAAAAATTGAAAGCATTAAAGTTGATAAATTTGTGAAGATGATTAAAGAAGAAATTTTTAGCAGACAATAAGTTTTTATAATTCCTATTAGTTAAATTTATATGGAAATTGAAATCGAACAAGAATGTATAAAGATAGACAAACAATTAAATTCATTAGATAGATTTGTAATTGATTTTTCAGAGATTTTAAACAAGTTGAATATTAAGTATGTTTTTGTTTCCGGTTATGTTTCTATAATCTTTGGAAGAAATAGAAGCTCAGAAGATATAGACCTGATTATTGAAAAAATAGATTTGCAAAAATTTTCAGCTTTGTGGAATGAGCTTGTAAAAAAATTTGAATGCATAATTACTGAAGATAAAAAGAACGCTTATGAAGAATATCTCTTAAATAACCATTCTATTCGATTTTCTGAAAAAGGGAAATTTGTTCCTAATATGGAGGTTAAATTCCCTAAGACTGAACTTGATTTGTGGAGTTTAAAGAATTCAGTGAAAACATTTTTGAATAACAATCTAATTTTTATTTCAAAAATTGAACTCCAAATTCCATTTAAACTTTTTCTTGGAAGTGATAAGGATTTTGAAGACGCTAAATTTCTTTATGAGATATTCAAGGAAAAAATAGACAATAATCTATTAAATGAATTCAACGAAAAGCTTAAAACTAAACAGATATTTACTAAAATATGCAGGTAAAAATTCCCAATATTGATTTAAAAGAGCTTGAAGAGCAGAAGAAAATAAATCTTAAAGAGAGATTGGAGTTTATTAAATTATATGCTGAATGGATTAAAAAAAAGTCAAATAAAGAATGGAGTTCTCAACAGGCAAAAATTGTTGATTAGAGAGAGTATTTTGATAGTTATTAAAAATTTGGCGGGCGAAACCAAAGATTTTCGCCTAAACGTTCCTAACGAAAAGTTTAATGCCCGCTTAATTGAAGCTAAAAATCAAAGATTTTCGCCTAAACTTCTCTAACGAAAAGTTTAAAAGGCTATTTAATTAAATAAAAGAATGTCAGGAAATAGAAAATTACACGGAGTTAAAATAATTCTTAAATGAATGTAAGGAGGAAAAAATGAAGCTATACGTAGGGAATTTGCCTTGGACTGTTGATGAAGAAGGTTTGAAAAAGCTTTTTGCAGGCTATAAAACCGATGAAATCACGTTAATCAAGGACAAGTACTCAGGAAGATCTAAAGGATTTGGATTTGTAACAATTGCAGATGATGCAGAAGCTCAGAAAGCAGTTACAGAGATGAATGGCAAAGATATTGAAGGCCGTGAACTCAAAGTTACAGAAGCAAGACCAATGGAAGAAAGACCGCCAAGAAGAAGTTTTGATAATAGACGAGACAGATATT
>JWKY01000019.1 GCA_000806015.1 archaeon GW2011_AR19
TTACAAATTGGGCTACAAACCTGGAGATGAAATTGTTCATCAGGTTGTAAATGAATCTTTGATTGTTCAAGGAAGAAATAAAATCAAAAATCATCTTTTGGAAAATTATGATGAAGAGAAAGAAAAAGCATTGATAATTGTAGATAATTATTTGGATGATTATGAAAGAGAAAAAGCTAAGAGGGCAAGTTTTCAATATCAGACAACAGAGGAAATAAAAGAAAGCAAAGCCAAAACTTCATTAAGCAGAGCAAAAGAATTTATAGAGTTAATAAGGGAGACATTGCAAAGGTGAGATGCCTGCCGTGTTATTACCGAATATTCTTATTTCATAATCTCCTTCAACTTCTCAACAACAAGTTGCTCACCTGTTATTGCGACAGAGAGTTTTAAGGACATAAATCTTTTTATAATGTAATTTTTTATGATTCACATGTCAAGAGCCGAAGATTTTCTGAGATTCATTTATGCGCCTAAAGAAATTTATGCTGTTTTAGATAAATTTGGCTACAACCCCGGAAATCTTTTGATTAAATCTGTTCTTCAAAAAGGCTATGCTGAAAAGAGCGAGCATAAAATTTTTTTAACTAAACTTGGAAAAGCCAAATTAAGCGAAATAGAATCTTTAAAAAATAAACCTGCTGTTGAAATCCAGCCTCAGCCAGTTCAGCAAATTACAGCACCGACAAGAGAATTTAACAAAATTGCAAGTTTTTGGATTTTAGGCATTGTTGGATTATTAGGATTTATTCTTTCCATTTGGCAAGTCGCATCTTCTAAAGTTTTCATGCCTTATGGGATAGTTAGTGTTTTGTTTTTAATTTCGCTTATTCTTGCAGTAATTTTGTTATTTAAGAAATAAATAATTTTTTTAGAATTGTTTATTGAATTTATTTATAAATCAGTTATAACCTTCTTTAATTATTAATTATCATTTCACAACATAAGCTTTCACTATCACAACATTTTCTAAAGGTTTGTCCTCGCTGTCTGTTTCAGCTTTTGCAATTTTGTCTATAACATCCATTCCTTCAATAACTTTTCCGAATGCGGGATGTTTATCGTCTAAAAAATTATTGTCTACAAGATTTATAAAAAATTGACTTCCGCCGGTGTTTGGTCCTGAATTTGCCATTGAGATTGTTCCTCTAAGATTTTTATTTCCGCCAGCATGAATGAATTCATCTTTGATTGTGTAACCCGGACCGCCCATTCCAGTTCCTTGAGGGTCTCCTCCCTGAATCATGAATCCATCAATTACTCTGTGAAAAATAACTCCGTTATAAAAATCCTGTTCAACTAATTTCTTGAAATTTCCAGATGTTATCAGCATATCGGAATATAAATTGATTGTAATGTTTCCATAATTTGTTTCAAGTTTTACTCTTGTCGTTTCTGTTTTTTTAACCATGAGCATTGTTCCTGCTATTAAAATAATTAAAAGGATTATAAAGATTGTGATTACTGATTTTTTCATTTTTATAATTTGCTTATAAATTTCTTATTTTTTTCAAAGAGTTTATTATCAACCATTCCAAAAACTCCCTGTAACTCGTCTTTAAATTGTTTAGGACCAATTTTACTTAATACTTTTGCTAATCTATCTTTTAAATTATATCTTTGCAAGACTTCTTTCTTTATCCATTCCTTATCTTTTATAGAATTAACTAATAAAAAGATATCCCTAATATCTGTCTGCCTGCAACTGATTAATTTCATTGTGAATAAAGCATCAGCGTTGATAATTTTAAGTTTGAGCTGTTCGTTTATAGTTTTGCCTTGTAAATTTCGTAAAGCAGAATTATCAAAAACCCATTTTGCAGAGAATTTAGCATTTGTCTGCCTGTCAAGAATTTCTTCTATAAGTATATCTATGCTTACTTTAAAATTATTTTCTAACTCTTTCTCGTATCTTTGAAAATTACCTTTGTATGAAATTTTATCAGAATAATTCTTTTCCTTATGATATCCTATTTCAAGAAGAGATTTCTCAATTTTATTTAGTTCTTTACGATTTTTTATTACAATATCGCAGTCAACTGAGAATCTTGGCAAAGTATATGAATTAATCGCATATCCCCCAATGACGACAAATTTACTTTTCTTTATTTTTTTCAGTGTTTCAAATATTTCTTTTTCTCTAAGCTGTAATTGTTCCATATTTTTCCTTCATATAATTATAAGGGTAGGCATAAAAACTATTTGCTTTTGCTATTTTTTCGGTTTCTTTTAAGGTTTCAACTTTTATTTCATTTTTTTCAGCAGAATTTAATTTTTCAACCGGTTCTAATATTACAAACTCTCCAATTGTTGAGCCTATTTTTATATAATTTGGAATTCTGTAAGCATTAAAAAATTTTTTCCAATAGTTTAAATCCTTTTTTAAAATTTTAATATAATACGGGGATTTTTCTTTCCCTCTTTGTATATAAGAATAATCAGACCATACTTCAACTGCAGATAATCCGGTAAAAGCATAAGGTTTCTTTGATTTTTTGATTATTTCAGGGACTTTAAATTCCAACAATCCTTTTAAGATTATTTCTGGGTTCACGCATTTGTAAGAATTATGGGAAATTTTTTTTATCCATCCATTATTTAACAATAAAGAGAAAATCTTTTTTTTCATGCTTTCTCCGACTATCCAATCTAAGTCTGATTGGCTAAATTCTTCACTTAAGCTGTGCCTTGAGAAAAACAAAGCATAAGCTCTTAATCCGTAATTTGGTATCTCATTATACATAGTTACTCAATAGGTAACTACATATTTAAATGTTTCTATTAGCAAAATATAGAGATTAAGAATAAATAGCAATTGCGATTAAGTCGCTCTACTCCCGACCTCGCACGGGTTATTATCTAATTTAAATTTCTCCCTACCACTAAGTCGCTCGTTTATTCTGTTCACTTACATGAAAAATATGTTCAATTTCATTTTCTATTTTGTTGAAAACTTTGTGAAAAGTTCTCTTTAAATCCCAGTCAACAGCTTCTGCTTTAATTGATTTTCCAGAATAGTTAACCACCGCATGAATGCTGAATTTTGTTTTTCCGCCATGATTGTGTTCTTTTAAATGAATTTTTATAGACTCCACATTTTTTAATTTGCGTTCAATTTTTTTAGAATATTCTTCCCAAAGCTTCTGAAATTCGTTTTTAGTTTTTTCAGTGAGAACTTCAAAGCCCATTGTTTGCAGATTAACCATAAAAAAATAAAGAATTTCGTTTATATAAATTTAATGTTTAATGGATTAATCTTTCAACAAATTTTAATTTGTGGTAAAGAGGAACATATTTTTAATCTCTCACTTCTATTTTAACATTTATAGATTTCGGAATTTGCATTTTCATGATTTGCCTTAAGATTTTTTCATTTGCAGGCAAGTCAATTAATCTTTTATGAATTCTCATTTCAAAATTATCGAATGTCGCAGTTCCGCTTCCGCATGGAGATTTTCTCGTTGTAATTTTTAACCTTTTAGTCGGCAATGGAACAGGTCCGCTTATTAAAATTCCGGATTTTTTAGCCATGTCTTTAATAGATTCGCAAATAGAATTAAGCATTTCTATGTCTATGCTGTTTAATTTTATTCTGACTTTAGGCATTTTTATTTCCTAAAAATGACTTATCTGAAATCTTTGATTTTAGTTTAGGCATGAAAAGACTATCTGAAATTAATTTAAAAACCTTTGTAAAGAAACTTAAATTTTTATTCCAGCATTATTGTTCTATCCTGATATTCAATAGAAACTCTTTTTTGAGCATATTCTTTTTTGCAAAGAGATGCAATTTCTTTTGCTTTTCTTTTTATTTCTTTCCTGTTTGAAGGAAATCTTGGATAATTAATTAAGCCGATTATTACTCCATTTTCTCTTCCGCCTTTATAAATAAAAGTTGTAGGCGTAATTGTCACACAAAAACTTGTTTTATTTACATAATCTTGCATAAAATTCTTAACTTCATTGATTGTATGAATTCTGTTGGTATATCCTTCCTTTAGTCCAAGATAAATTTTTGCAGTTATTGTTTCTACCGATTTCATAACCTTTAATTAAAATTATAATATTTAAAGATTTTTATTCTCTAAAAACATTTTTATAGCATATTGTTTTATTTTAAATAAGCATATGGAAAAAAGAAAAACAGGAAATTTTTCAAGTTTTCCATTTTAATGGGAAATTAAAATGAAAAAAAGAGGATTAACTGAAAAGGAAGCTAAAAAGAAACTGGAGCAATATGGATTTAATGAGATTAAGGATGTTTCAATCATATCGCCATTAAAAATATTTCTTAGACAAGTTAAGAATAATTTAGTAATCTATATGTTAGCCATAGCAGTTATTATTTCTTTTTTTGTCGGCGAACCTATAACTGCATATGTTATTTTAGCGGTTATAACCATTGTAATCACGACGGGATTTGTTCAGGAATATAGGGCTGAAAAAACAATAAATTCTTTAAAAAATATGTTAGTCCCAATTTCTATAGTTATAAGAGACGGATCCCCAGGGGATGACTCTGGTGAGCCTCAAGAAATAGAAATTTCTTCAAAAGAAATTGTCCCGGGAGATATACTTGTTCTAAGAAATGGCGAGAAAATTCCTGCGGATTGCATAATCATTGAAGAAAAAGATTTGCTGGTTAATGAAGCTATTTTAACAGGAGAGGCAAAAGAAGTTAAGAAAAAACCAGCAACTTCTGAAAAAAAATATTCTGATGAAAATATGATTTTTATGGGGTGTTTTATCGTCAATGGAAAATGTCTTAATAAAGTAAATAAGATTTCAAAATTCATGATTGTTGTTGCAATTGTTTTTTCTTTACTCACGGGAATTGTCATTCTTTTTGGAAAACCTTTTTCAGAGAATTTATTTTTTGATACTTTAATTTTAATGATTGCATTAGCAGTTTCAGCTTTTCCCGAGGGTTTCCCGGTAGTTTTAACAACGACCTTGTCAGCAGGGGCATACAGGATGGCCAAGCATAATGCAATAGTTAATAGAATGTCCATAATAGAAACTCTTGGAGAAACAACGGTTATTTGTTCTGATAAAACCGGAACAATTACGAAAGGGGAGATGACTGTTAAAAAAATATTTCAAAATAATCAAATCGCAGATGTTTCCGGGGCAGGTTATGGCGGTGATGGAGATTTTTTAATCCATAATAAAAAAATTGATTTAAAAAAAGAAAATGTTTTGAATAATCTTTTAAAATGCGCGGTGCTATGCAATGATTCTAAGATTAAAAGAACCGGCGAGGACAAATTATTTTCTATAATCGGAACTCCAACAGAAGCTTCTTTGCTTGTAATGGCTGCAAAAGCTAATGTTTATAGGGAAGATTTAAAATCTGAGAGAGTAGAAGAAATGCCTTTTAATTCTGAAAGAAAAATAATGAGTGTTTTATGTGAATTAGATAATAAAAAATTTGTTTATTCCAAAGGCGCTTTAGAATTATTACTAAAAAAATGCAGTCATGCGCAAAGAAATAACGGCGTTTTTACACTTACTGAAAGAGATAGAAAAAAAATATTAGAATATAATAAAGAAATGACCTCAGATTCTTTAAGAACTCTGGCTTTTGCATATAAGCAAGTTAAAACATTTTCAAAAGATCATTTTGAAGAAAATTTAATTTTTATTGGTTTTGCAGGAATTGAAGACCCGCCAAGAGAGGAAGTAAAGGAATCAATTCAATTATGTTTAAGATCCGGAATAAAAGTTAAAATGATTACTGGCGATAACAAAGAAACCGCTTTATCTATTTCAAAAAGAATAGGGCTGTATGGAAAAGTTATGGAAGGGGAAGAACTGGATAAAATTTCAGAAGAAGAATTATCTAAAATTGTTTCTCAAATTTCAATTTTCGCCAGAGTAAAACCGGAACATAAATTAAAAATCGTTAAGGCATTAAAAATGAATGGCGAGATAGTTACAATGACCGGCGACGGAGTAAATGATGCCCCTGCGTTAAAAGAAGCGCATATTGGCGTTGCAATGGGAAAAAATGGAACAGATGTTTCCCGTTCCGTTGCTGATTTAACTATAAGAGACGATAATTTTGCGACAATAGTTTATGCAATCAAGGAAGGAAGAACAATTTTTAAAAATATTAGAAAATTTGTAAGCTACCAGCTTTCATGTAATTTTTCAGAGTTAATAATTTTGTTCATAGGAGTATTGCTTTCTCCATTTTTAGGATGGCAGATTCCTCTTCTTTTAGCGATACAAATACTTTTTATGAATCTTGTTACAGATGACTTGCCTGCAATAACTCTGTCATTTACGCCTCAATCTAAAGATGTAATGGAAGAAAAACCAAGAAAGAAAAAAGAAATATTAAATAAATCATTAATCATCTGGTTTGCAATCGCGGGATTATCGATGGCGATAATAACTCTTGCTGTATTTTATATTGTATTTAATTTTCTTAATCAGGAATTTACATATGCCAGAACAACAGCTTTGCTGACTTTAATTCTTTTAGAAATTGCTAATGCTTATAATTTTATATCTTTTAGGCATAAAGTAAGTTTTGAATCATTAAGAGTCAATAAATATCTTTTCTATGCTTCAATGATTTCTATTGCAGCGACTTTATTGATTATTTATTCTCCTTTAAATAAAATTTTTGAAACTGTCCCGTTAGGATTTATTGATTGGGCAATAGCAATTGGGGCTTCACTTTTAATTATAATTATTTTTAATATTTTAAAAAAAGTAAATGAAAAAAGAGAGTTTTTTAAACTTGAATCCTTTTAATTAGAAGAGGTGAAAA
>JWKY01000020.1 GCA_000806015.1 archaeon GW2011_AR19
GGAACTTCAGGAAGTGTTGCTCCATTCACTTCACTAAGTGATTCTGGTTTTAATTTAAATCCAGGAAATTCTAAATCAGTTTGCGCTGATATTAGTTCTAAATTATCTGATGCTCTGGGAAATTATACCGGCGGCGGGGTTCTGATTAAAAGTTTCATAAATAAAAAAGTGTATATTAATCTTGAACTTATTAATGCAACTATTTCTAATATGACTAATGTAACTAATATTTCTTCCGGAGTTTTACCTGTGGGAATTGTAGGTTTCCTTCCAGGCGATCCAATTTGGGTCTTGCCCGTCGGCATTGTAGGTTTCCTTCCAGGCGATCCAATTAAAGTCCTGCCAATTGGTATTATAGGTTTTCTTCCTGGTGATCCAATCGGGGTTTTGCCCGTTGATATTCCAGGCGAACAGTCAAAAATAGCTGAGACATTAGTTAAAGGAGTAACTGTGATTTCTTTATGGATATTTTTATTATTGCTTCTTATAATTTATCTTGCAGTTAGAAAATTTATTAAATTACAAGATCAGCTTCAGGGATATAAAACCAGGGAGGAAAAATTTGAAGCAGTTGAAAGACTTAAAAGAAATTTATTAAAAAAGGAAAGTAATTTCTTTGAGAAAATTGTTGATAAAGGAACAATTTATTTATCAGAAAAAGCGCTTGAATCTAAAGTCAGAGAATTAAAAAAATTACCTGCTCCCGAAATTTTATCAGCAGAGATAAGGGAAAGATACACTAGCGGGGCTTGGTTGTATTATCACAGAGATTATGAAAATGCGCTAAAAGAATTTGAAAGATGCGTTGAGAACGAAGGTAAATTCTGGCAAGGTTATCAGGGAATTGGAAGTTGTTATCTTGCGCAAGGCAGAATAAAAGAAGCAATTACTGCATTTGAAAAAAGTCTTTCAATAAATCCAAATAATGCAAAACTTGCTGAATTGTTGAGGAAATGTAAAAGGGGAGAGGATTTGTAAAACTAAAAGTTTATATATTGATTATACATTAATATATAAGGAGATATATATGGTTGAGAAAACAACAATTTTGTTAGATAAAAAAATAATTGAATTGCTTAAAAAAACTAAAGAGTATCCTAGACAAACTTATAATGAGCTTTTAGAAAAGATGGCAAAAATAATGATAAAATTAAAAGAAAGAAATCAGTATGATGAGTTTCTTCATAAGATACAACAACCAAAAATGAAAGAAATTTGGGATAATAAATATGATGAAGTTTGGGAAAATGTTTAATTTTGGCGATATAATACTTGCTGAGGTTCAGTATGCAGATACTTTTGAAATAAAAACACGTCCGGCATTAGTTCTTTTTGAGGAGTATGACAATGTAATAGTAATGGGAGTTACAACTAATCCAAATATGAAGGGGATTCCATTAACAAAAAAAGAAGGCGCAATAGAAAACAGCATAATAAAATTAAATTATATTTTTACAATTTCTGAAAAAATGGTTAAGAAGTTTTTATTTTCAATATCAAAAGAAAAAAAAGATTTAATTAAAGCCGAATTAATGAAAAAGTTAAATTAGTAGGACACCCTTTTCAAATCAGAGCAAATAAATATTTATTTCATTTGCAGCTGCCTAAAATCATCTTTTCCCTTCTAAATCAAGATATGCTTTTGCTTCTCCTAAAAATCCGTCGCAATGCGAAATTAATTTCTCTTCAATTTGTTCTATTGTTGAAGGGATTATCCATTTTTCATAAACTCCTCTGAAGAATCTTAAAGTCGGACTTGTGTCGTATTTGCCTTCGTAGTCGCTTACAAGAATTCCTTTCATATTTATCTCAACTGAACCTTTGTTAGTTTGTATTTTTTTCCCTTCTCTTTGAACTTCAACATTTTTTAATCCTATAATATTAAAATCTATTTTAATTATATATTTGAAATAGTCTGTGATTTTTTTATCTCCTTCCCATTCTATTTTAATTTCCTTTGCATCTCCCATTATCTTTTCTGCATATTTTAATTCAGCTATATAAAAACCAAATTCCTCTGTTAAATGGTCATAGCAGAATTTGTAAAAACTTGAAAAAGAAAATATTCCATCGTATTTTACTTTGCTTGAAAATATTTGTTGTTTCTCTGTCATTTTATCCCTAATAACGTTTATGATTTATGTTTTAAATATTTAACTAAATATTGACTTTATTCATTTTTTAAGTTTTTCTCGCGGAGTTGTTTGCTCCTGCTCCGACCCAGCATTGGGATAAAATAATTTGTCCTCCGTGAAGTCGCCTTTGTTTCTTTTTTGAATTTTAATATTACACTAAAACAAAAATATTTAAAAAGCATATTCCTCTATTTAATAGATGAAAAAAAGTTTGGTGATTTTAAGTATTTCTTTAATATTATTAATTAGTATAAGTTTTGTTTCGGCATCGTGGTTTAGTGAGTTGTTTTCCGGAAAAGCAAAAACAAGTGGAAGCGCCATAACCCAGGATTTTCAACAGAGCCAGGAGGTGAAAAAATGTTTTCTTTGTAATATTTTTCCTACTTGCAAAGACGGTGTTAAAAATCAAGATGAAACAGGTGTAGATTGCGGAGGAAATAAATGTCCTAAATGTGAGGTGAAATCGGTTTTTCCTACTTGCAAAGACGGTGTTAAAAATCAAGATGAAACAGGTGTAGATTGCGGAGGAAATAAATGTCCTAAATGTGAGGTGAAATCTATTCCGCTTGATTTTTATTGACTTTGACGAGGATGAAGTATTGACAATTGATGAAACTTTCTCCACCCAATTAAAAGAAGGAAATAAATATCTTATTCCAATCCCTAATCAACAGTGTTATTGGGAAGCTGATTATGATGGCGGAGAATTATATATGACAACTGTCTGCCCTGTTCCTGAAGAAATTGTATAATAATTTTGACTAAAGAAGAAACTAAAAAACTTGGATTGTCTTGGAAAAAAGCAGGTCCTGGAGAGGTTTGGATTGAAATTCCAAAGAAATTGATTGATGAGAAAGGGAAATAACAAATTATTTAAATCAATATTCCTATTTTAAATTATGAAATTAATTAATATACCTAAAGATACTTTAAATAAAGTATTGGTTGATGTAGAAGTTTTAATAGGAGATGTAGCATCCCTTTTAAATCAAGATGAAATTGCAAAAAAGCGTTTAATAGAAATTAAAAAAAATCCATCCATTGCTCTTTCTGAAGAAGAGCTTAATTAGACAGACTTGATAAAAAACATTTAGAGATATTTTATAAGAAAAAATCAAACAAAATCCACTAAGATTAAAACATTTAAGCGGCGGAGAAAACTGCTATAGAGAAGAAATAACCAGAAATATAAGATTGATTTATTATGTTGAAAAAAATATGATTTGGTTTCTTACAATCGGAGTTCATGATACAGCCTATAAAGAATACATAAAAAGACTTCAAAGTTTAAGACAAAAATTTCTTAATCAGTAATTTTTTTAATTTAATAATTTGCATTTTTTAAGATGTAAAATTATTGTGTGGGAAAATATTTATTTATTTTAAATTTGCTTTCATTTGATATTCCTGTATGGTTCATCCATAAATTTCCTATTTAGCGAGACAAAGGACAAAGTCTTTAACTTATTAGCCTCTGAAGAGCCAAATAAATGAATGAAAAAATTTCCTTTATGCCCTTCCTTAGGGTATGTTTTTGCTTTAGTAACTTTAAAGTTAATAATAGAAAGACTTTTATATACTTGATGAGTTAAAAAAGCATGGGAGAATATATACAATATGAGAAGTATGGCAGTATGAAGGATTATGTAGGAAGTTTAGAAGATATTGCAACAAAAGAAAGAGAGAAAGGGAATAAGCTTTCGCTGACTTCCGGAGTTTTTGATGTAATTCATCCAGGGCATGTTACTTTTTTTAAGAAAATTAAAGAAAACTATCCAGGAATTTTATTTGTAAATATTGCTAATGACGCAAGGGTAAAATATCGTAAGGGCGCGCACAAACCAGTAAATAAATCTTATAATCGAGCGATGGTAGTTTCAAACTTTGAGACAGTAAATTATGTTACTGTTCATCCTGAAGAAAAATCAAGTCCTGCCTGGAAACTTGCTTCAATTATTAAACCGGATTATATGGTGCAGTCCTGGCCTTGGACAAAAGAAGAGAGAAAAGAATTAGAAGACTTTTTAGGCTATATGCCAAAATTAATACGCTTTCCTCAATATTACCCAGGAACTCATTCAAGCAAGCAGATAAGAGAAATGTTAAAATCTCGCACTGAAGAAGAAGCTATTTTTAATAAATTCAAGGAGTTATTATCTAAAGTTCAAGGTTTATTAACGCAAATAGATGCCAAATCAGACACTGTAACAGGCGATTATAATTTAGTCAAATCATTAGAAGATTTTTCTAAAAAATCAACCTCTCGTGAAAATATTGCAGCTCTTATTTCTTTTGCTTTAAAAATAAAAGACACATATAAAATTTCTTTTAAAGAATTAGATGATTTTGTATTGGGATTAACTGAAAAATATGCTCCTCCAAAACCTCCGCTTTCTTCTAATGAACAAATTTCTTCTGCATAAATTTTTTGTGATTAATTAATTATTATTTGTTTTAAATTATTAACAATTTTTTATTCTGCTCTACACTCTCCGCAAATTGATCTTCCTTCAGAACTGTATATCGCCCCGTAATTTCCGCATTCTTCGCAGTAGCCCTGTGAAGTTTTGTATCCAACTTTTTTTAATCTTTTTAATTTTTCAGATTCTTCTCTTATTTTTGTCATCTCTTCAAACTCTGGATAAAAATATGGATTAAAATTTAAAATATCTTTTGCTGAAAGCAGTCCAACAAGTTCTCCTTTTTGCACTACCGGAAGTCTTTTATATTTTTTCATTCTTTTCATAGCTTCTTTTATTGTTAATTTTGGGGGAATTGTTGTTAATTTTCTTGCAGAAATGTCTATTGCCTTAATGCCGCCGAGATTTTTTGATTTTTTTACTATTGCCCAAAGTATTTCTTTTTGAGCAATATATCCTACTAATTTTTTATTTTTGTCAACAATTAACAAAGCTCCAACTTTGTTTTTAAGCATTTTTTTAGCGCA